>NZ_JAVJSK010000012.1:0-59686 GCF_040219495.1 Phaeodactylibacter sp.
CCATAGCAAAGGCAGCAGAAACCGCTTCTTTCTCCCAACAGGGGTCGTAGTTGGCACAAGATGAATCTGTAGGGTCATAGCATTCTTCGTCTTCCTTCCTGCAGCCGCTTGCCAGCAGTAGGGCCAGTGCCAGGATTAAGGCAGGATGGATTGCTTTTTGCATGGTATTATCTTTTTTTGAGGTTATTTGCTCCTTTTTTCTTCTCTATAAACCTGCAAAGCCGGGTGTTCTCTTGCTACAGGTCTTTCAAACGTGTATCCATTTCGATGAGATGTAGAAAAAGCTTTACCCCTCATCAATGCTTAAATGCTAGCCTGCTAAGCAAAATAAGGATGGGCAGGATTTTGATCGTACCAACTTCTAACATCTCTCACTCCACCTTCACCCCCTTGAAGGTCCTGGACACACGCTCCCCGTTGGCACTATCATAACTGTAGTCCATTGAGAGCTCCCGCCGGTCTGGAGACAGGGCTCCTACTCCACATACCCGGTTACAGTCAGGCTTGCCCAGGGCAGCGATGTAAAATTGTTTCAGGCCAATAGAAAGGTCTGGGGACTTAACAATGCACCCTTCAAACAGCCCTTCCAGACGCCAGCCCGGTTTGAACTCAATTTGAAAAGTCCTGGATTCATCATCTGTATTATAACCCTCCCATTTGCCAAATACGGCCGACCAACTGCCATCTGTGTATGTGTTGTCCAGCGGTTCCCTTACGTGAAGTATCTTTGTGACCGTATCGCGGGTATAGGCAGTGCCACCACATAAATCAGGATTGATCTTCTCTACGATCAGCGTGACGGGTACATCCCCGACTGCATTCTCTAAAAAGCCCAGATTGAACTGTCGCGTGGTCCATACCTGAGGGTCTGCACCTACCCTCCATTCGTAAGAGACATTACTCGCTTCCAGCTCGGACTGATCGGCCCGGAAGTAGATATCCCCACCGGTAGCGAAAACCGTGTCGACTTCAAACTCAAGATCTCTGGGCTCACCCCCATCACAATCCCAGTCGTACGTCGATATTGGAATAATCAGCATTTTAAAACTTGCATTTGCCGGTTCGTAGGCTAAACAGGGGTCATAGTTGGCGCATTCCGGGTTGGCAGGGTCAAGGCAGTCTTTCTCGCAAGCAGCAAACAGGAGCACGCCCATCAGGATCATAAATAGTGGCAACAACTTCATATTCCAGGTTTTTTTAAGTTTAGCTACAGCAGAAAAGCAAGGCGCCTGTGGCTAATGCTCAGTACAATTTGTACACTTTCCAAATTTACCGGTTTTGCCCCTCCCAGTCAAAGACAAAACCTCCCATTCCTAACACCCCATTTCAGCTAAGACATATCTACATCTGTCTCAACTACTTCAATTAAGTCTTCTTGCTCCGCATCAGAAAGCATATCCCATTCAGCAGCGGAGGCCATCAGATTGAGCGACAGAAGGAGCGCGATAATTGCGGGTATCATGGTTCAAAATGTTTGTATGGTTAATTGGACAGAACAAAACTATCACCATTGACCTTCCCGCTCAAGGACAAACTTTCCATTTCCTAACACCTCATTTTCAAAATAAAAAACACTTCATGCCTTCCGCTTTTTGAGATTTATGCCTATCTTAATGACAATTGCGCAAAACTCCATAACTCTCAATATGCTAAACCCGGTGCCCCGTGTGCCCCAACTAACGCCAATATGAAAGCGCTACGTGAACTCATTGACATTGTTACTAAGCACAAGAAAAAGCAAATGGAAGTGATCGGACTGGACAAAGACAGCCCGAACCGCTACGATGAATTCTATGATCTGCTCGTTACTGAGCAACTACCCACAGACCAAGATGCGGCTCAGTATTTCTTTGGGCAAGACAAGTCCGCTTCCTTTACCCAATACCGCAACTTCCGGAATAAATTCTTCCGGAGGCTGGTCAATGCTGTCTTTTTGCTGGATGTCAAGAAGCCGATGTTTAGTGAGGTGCAAACTGCTATGTATAATTGCAAGAAAAGCACAGCAGCAGCAAGAATACTAGCATTAAAAGGTGCTAAATGGGCAGCATTTGAAGTAGCTGAAAAGACAATAAAGCACGCAATTATGTACGAGTCTTTCTACGAAATATTAGATCTTGCCAGAATCATCCGGACAAAATATGTATTTTATAAACCTGATATAGAAAAACAACTAGAGTATGAAGCCTTGATTTCAAAAACACTTCTGGACTTAGAATTAATACTCAAAGCCGAACGCATATATTATGAATTACTTAGTCCCTACACCCTCTCCAAAAGTAGCAAACCAGAGATCGCTGCCAAAGCAGGCAACTACCTTGAGGAGCTCAAAGCTGATCTTCCGAAATCCGATGCCTACTTTTTTAGGTACCTCTATTATGTCATTGCCAAGCTAGCCTGCACTACCCGTCACGACTACCGGGGCTCCATGAAGGTTTGTAAGGAAGCGATTGCTGACCTGAAAAAAAGAAAAGCTGCAACGCCTCCAGCCATTGCCACATTCCTGCAGCCCCTGATTGTCGCCGCCACTATGCTCGGCCAATACGAAAAAGCAGAAGCTGCCGCTGCCCAACTCGAAGGCTTGAATTTACCCGGCTCTCACAACTGGTACAAAGGCATGGAGGTGCTCGTCTTCTTCCGCCTGCACCAGCAAAACTATCAGGAAGCTTACCGGGTCTTCAAACAAGCGCGGAACCACAAGCGGTTCTCTCATCTTTCGGCAGCCAATCAGGAGCAATGGTACCTCTTTGAAGCTTATGTCCATCTGCTGATTGCGATGGGTAAGATTAAGCGGTCAGAGGCGGAGGAAAAGCGTTTGAAACTCCGCCCGGCCCGGTTGCTTAATCAGGTGCCGCTGTTTTCTAAAGACAAGCGGGGGCTGAATATTCCTATTCTGATCGTACACGCCATTTACCTGCTCCACCTGCGCCGGTACGAGGAGGCATACGACCGTATGCAGGCGCTGGAAAAATACGCTGGCCGGCACCTCAAAGCGACTGATGACAACTTCCGGTCCTATTGTTTCATCAAAGCGCTCTCTAAAATCCCGGATTCTGACTATAACCCGGAGGCGGCACAGCAAGCCGCAGCGGACCTGCTCCGGGAAATGGGGCAGCACTCGCTGCAGTTTGCGGATACGCCACATGAGGTGGAGAATATGCCCTACGAGCACCTGTGGGCTTTGGCCATGGAGGCATTAGGTGCTTTGTCAAGATTGAAACAACGGATAAGCTGCTGAGCCCAGGCAAGGTTGACAGCTACGCTTCGCTACGTCGACCTGAGAAGGTGGAGTCCTGTAAACGCCCATAAAAAAACCGGAAACCTGCATTTTGCAAGCCTCCGGTTATCGTGTTTTTCCTGGCGCTTTCCTTTACAGGTGCCGCTCCGCGTGGTAGCTTGAGCGTACCAAAGGCGCGCTTTCCACAAAGTCAAAGCCTTTAGACAGGCCGACTTCCTTGTATTCTGCAAATTTATCCGGATGGACAAATTCCACTACATCAAGGTGCATCTTGGTCGGCTGCAGGTACTGACCAATCGTCATCACATCACAACCGTGTTCAAGCAGGTCATCCATCGTTTGGTAAACCTGCTCATCGGTTTCGCCCAGGCCCACCATAATGCCTGATTTGGTGCGCTTGCCAAAGTCCTTGGTACGCTTGATCTGTTCAAGGCTACGGTGGTACTTCGCTTGCGGCCGTACCTTTCGGTAAAGGGCTTCCACGGTCTCCATATTGTGTGAAACGACTTCCTGTCCGGCGCTGATCATGCGCTCCAATGCCCACCAAGTGGCTCTTACATCAGGGATCAGGGTTTCGATAGTCACCTCAGGCGTACGCGCTTTGACCGCACGTACGGTTTGATGCCAAACCTCCGCTCCACGGTCTTTGCGCTCATCCCGGTTGACAGAAGTGATTACAGCATGCTTGACCTGCATCAGGTCGATAGCCTCGGCTACACGGCGGGGCTCATCCTCGTCGTACTCCGGCGGCCGACCGGTCTTCACTGCGCAAAAGGAGCAGGACCGGGTACAAGTATTGCCTAATATCATAAAGGTAGCAGTACCTGCACCCCAGCATTCACCCATATTCGGGCAGTTGCCGCTTTGGCAAATGGTGTTCAGGTTGTAATCATCCACCAGGTTGCGGACTTTTTTATAGCTCGGTCCGATGGGTAGTTTTACACGTAGCCAATCCGGCTTTTTCCGGCGCTGTTCTTTGCTTTCTACTACAGGTAATTCCAGCATTGGGGAATCGTTTTTATGGCTTTCGCAAAATCTGAATACAGGCTTTTGCGGTAATGTATTTTCGCTCAGTCAACAGCCGAAACCGGCTGATAGTTTTCAGGTGGAGCCGGATCATTTCACTGCCCTGATGGATTGCCTGCTAAGTATTCAAGCTTGACCGTTCAGCAAAAGATCGGTTCCCTACCAGCGTTTTCCGAGTTGCAAATTTACGTAAAGATTGATAAAGAAAGGGCGGTTCTCTGTATTCGCCACCTGAGGAGATTCAATCATAATAGGCACGGTGCGGGTAAAGACATCGACCATAACACCGGCTTCAATGGCTTTAACAAACTCATCGAAAGCGCCCCAGTCGAAATGTAGCGCAAATTTGCCATGCAGGCCAGGAATCGCACTAAGCTCAGCGAGTCCCTGCGCAAAGCCTGAAGAGCCATAGATACGGCTGATTTCCAAAAAAGTATTAGCGTTGGCTTCCTCAAATTTTTCACTCCGCACCACGAAGTTGTCAGGACTTCCTGGCTCCGCCGACCTGATAAGTTCCAGATAGTAAGGCTTAAGCAGGCCGAGAGATGCCCCCCCCTCGTAGGTGATACCTACCGCAACACCACGCCGTTTGGCTTTTTCGGAGAAATACCGCTTCTCACCAAAACCTGCACGCAGGACGAAGAAGTTGTTTTGCTTCCCAAAGACAAAAGCACGGGAGACCCGGGCCGACTGCCGCTGAAAGTCGAAGCTTTGGCGGTACTCTTTAGGGTGTTTGAGTTCTCCAAACTCAATATTGATGTACCGGGTGAGGTAATAGGTCTTCAACCGGGCAAAATTGACGCCAAAAGCAAACCCATTCGTTTGCAGGAGCTTCAGGTCAGCCGTAACCTCACGGTTGTATACGATCCCTTCAGACTCATCATAAATATTTTGATTGGTCTCGAAGGTCTGCTGTGCGAAGAGTGGCACAAAACTTAGCAGAAAAAACAGAAAGGTAACAGATCGTAACTTCAGCATATCAGTTGTAGTAGTCCTTGGTCCGAAAGGTAGCAGGCAATAGTACGCTCGCCCAACGGCATTGGAGGTGAAAACGGTATAAATACTACATTATTTTGCCCCAAAGGTTCAATGCCCTTTATGGGCAAAACCGATGAGTACAGTCTGCGTTGGCAAATGCAATGGGAAACAAACGAGGTGGAAGCAGGCGCTATTGGGCCGCATTGCTCCTAATGGCCTCATTTACACCGATGCTGCATTGGTCAAAGGACTATAAAGCAGAAGGAGGGTCGGCAAAACCTGCCCCTCTCGCTTAATTTGTCTCAATTTATACAAAAATGCCAAATAATGCCAGTTGCATCAGTGCAAGAAGGCAAATTCTCTTTGTTGCTGATAGAGGGCGGCTGTATTTTCGAGTTGCAGCTTTTTTCGCAACCTGAGGGCTTCAAAGGTGCAACGCTCAATCGTAAGCCGGAGCCGAAAGGGCGACTGTGGCACAAGATGTACGGTAAGGTGGTAATAGCCGATCAAAACCGGATGGGGGCTATCGACAAAGCGAAAGGACACCGGGAACTGATCCGGGGGCAAATCTATCAAAGCGTCCCAGATGCTGTCCAATAAAGGGAAGTCGTCGCGCATAGAGTGATGCAGGAGCCAATGACGCGGAAAAAGCGCGCCATCTGCCTGCAGGGAATACCCTTGACGGGACAGGATTAGGATTTGTTGCTGTGACATATAATCGTTTTTGGGCGTCTGTGCCGGTGGGGTTTGTCAATACGTCACCAACTCTTTTGCAATGTCCATAAAAAGGGCTTCTACGTTTTCTCCGGTTTTTGCACTGGTTAAAAAATCGGGTTTGAAGGTACGCTCCAGAATTCCGAGGTCCTCGTCAGAAATGAGGTCCTTTTTGTTGCCCACTACTTTAATCAGGCAGCCTGGTAATATTTTCTGGATCAGCTTCAGGTCACTTTTCAAATTATCGGCGGTTTGTTTCCTCGACAAGTCGAAGACGTAAATCACAGCGCTTGCGCCCAGAAAGTACGTGCGGGGCACTTTCTTTTGGGATACTTCCCCGGCAATATCCCAAAGAATTAATGACAGCGGTTCCCCATTGACATCCACCACCCGCTTGTCTACCTTGACGCCTATCGTGGTCAGGTACTGCTCACTAAACGTATTGTAGACAAAACGATGAAATAAAGATGTTTTCCCCACTGCAAAACTCCCCGTAACCAGGATTTTCCTGCTGACCATCTAACATACATTTTATCCCCCAGCTGCTATTGCAAAAACCCATTCAGGCACGGCTAGGCACTCAGGGGCGTTGTTTTCATGAAGTATTCCTTCAGGGCATTGCCCAAATGAAGATGCAAAGAGGCGTCATCCACCCTGATCTTCCGGGCGAGTTCGTTTTGAACGAAGGTAGTAATCTGATTAGATAACTCTTCCTGCTCTTTTGTCGTCATCTTGCCTTCTACCGCCAATGCAACGTAATAAGTGTGGAAATCCTGGATCAGGATTTGATACCCTGCATATTCAATGAGTTCAAGCTGTGTGGCACCTCGCCGGAAGGCATCCACTACAAAGGACTTAATAGCCGTAAGCATGCCCGCAATCAGCTCTTTGTCCACGACCTGCTGTGTGGAGGCGCTGCCGAGCAGTAGCCCGGAGTGCTGTTCAATTATATAAGCCTCCCTAACCTTGGGCAAAGCCGCGTTGCGCAGCACCAAATCTGCCTCCTGAACGCCCGCTGCCCTGAAAAAACGGTCACGCAAACGCGCCAGGAAGCTGCGCTGTAGCTGCTGCTCCACACTCGCTCTTAGTTCCTGAAGCTGCTGAGCGATGTACTTTCGGATCATCGTGCCCATAACCGGGTACAGCATATCAATCATTTCTTCCTGCGACTCTTTGATCTTCCGCTCCACCATCCGGTCTACCACCAGCTGATAGGTTTTGGGGAAGTGTGCTTCAAATTCGGTGAGCTGCTCTTCGATGATAGGGACAACCCGCTCGGCCAGAGGCGCTTTCTCTTCGAGTATGTTGTGGATATGCGTAATCCGCTCCTGCTCCGGGCGGAGCAAGATCGTGCGCAGCTGCTGCAGGGGGTCCGATTGATGTTCAGGCTGCTGACTCACGGGCATCAGGCTTCTTCGGATAACTGACTGATCTGCTGGCCCAGCTCGCTGAGCATATGGCCCAGGCGTACGCGGTCTGCACTGCTTACCGTTTCAATCTTCTCGCCCAGCGTTGCACCTTGCTGCTGCAGTTGTTGCTCCAGGGCCTGAAGGCGGCCGTTCATGCGCTGTTCGAGGGCAGCCTGAGCACTTTCCTGCCTGGCAACCCAGTCATCGATACGTTGCTCCAGCCGTTGCTCCAGGGCATCCAGTGCAGCCTGAAGGTCTTTAAACCGGGCGTTGTACTCGGTCATTTGCTCGCCCATCAGGATGTCCCGGATGGTGTTGATCTCTCCGAAAGTCGGTGTTTTTGTTTCAGCCATTAGGATTTGTTTTTTGCCACTGCACAAGCAGCAGTATAGGCATACTAGTTAATGATGGTGGAAGGGGGCATTGTTTTTGGCTGTTTATTTGTGGGTGACCATCATACAAAATTCGCCTTTAAGAACGTGTTGAGACTTTAGTAATCGGCCTGTCCCGGTGCACCGGGACACCTTTTTGCTTTTGCTTCGTCCCGAAAATCCTTCCCGCAAACTGCGGGACAGGTTATTTAGCTAAGGCTAAACTCCGGTTTCTGTGCCTCGCCTAACCAAAAAATGGTTAGTTTTCGACTAGAAGACAAAAGTCCCAACACGCTCTAAAGGTAGCCAATCCATATTTATAAAAACAACCTTTGTCCGATTTTCATACAGTTTCCTCTATTTTTGCCCTATGAAACTACTGGTCTATACCGCTCAGCCCACCAAACGGGCCTCTTATGCCTGTAGGGTCCTCTTTGAGTGCATCCTGGGCATGCCGGTGGAAATGACCAATAATTGGAGCCGCTTTTTGTCAGCGGATACCCTCAGGATGATATACGGGCGCCCACCTGCCCGATCCGGCCTGCCCTGGCTCCCCTGTGTACCGCTACTGCGCGAAACAGGTGTCCACCCTATTCCCTACACCGTACGAGACTTCGACCAACGCCCGGCTGCCTGCTTCGTGCCCGACAGCGCATCTGCCCTGTTGCCATTTGACCTGCTTGCCTTCACGTTCCTGCTGGTCACCCGCTACGAAGAATACCTTCCCTTTCAGAGCGATCAGCACGGGCGTTTTCCGGCAACTGCCAGCCTTGCCCACCGATACGGCTTCCTCCACCGCCCGGTTTTGCAGGAATGGGGGGCAGAGCTTTGGAAGCGGCTCAAGGCCCACTACCCTACCCTGCCTGACCATCGCCCCCGGTATCAGTTCCGGCCTACTTACGATGTAGATATGGCCTGGGCTTATCGGTACCGGCCGTTATGGCGACAGCTTGCGGGGCTTGCCAGAGACACCCTGACCGGCAACACCCGGCTTATCCGCGAGCGGATTGGTGTACTGAGAAGCAAAACAAATGACCCCTTTTACACCTTCGCCGAATTGGAGCGCCTGCATAGAGAATATGATCTCCACCCGATATTTTTCGTCCTCTTGGGCATGCACGGCCCTTACGACAAAAACCTGCCGCCCGAAGGACAACCGATGCAGGCACTGATTGCAGATTTAGCCCGTCAGGCTGATACCGGGCTCCACCCCTCTTACCGTTCCAATGAGCATCCTGAAGCCCTGCAGGCCGAAGTACAGCACTTTGCCCGCCTCACCGGTCAGCCTCCCCTGCGCAGCCGTCAGCATTTTCTCAAGCTAAGCTTTCCGGCTACCTACAGGCAGTTGATACAGGCCGGGATACAGGAAGACTACACCATGGGCTACGCTGATGCCACTGGCTTCCGGGCGGGCCTTGCGGTGCCTTACCCCTGGTACGACCTGGAAGCAGAATCTGAACAGCCTCTTACCCTCTACCCATTCGTACTGATGGACGTAACACTGAAACAATACCTTCATTTGTCATCTGAAGGAGCGATAGCAGAAATTCGGGCTCTTGTAAGCCAGATCAAAGCTACCGGAGGGCTATTTATCCCCCTTTGGCATAACAGTTCTTTTGCTAAGCACCACGGCTGGGCAGGCTGGGACAAAGTGCATGAGACGCTTTTGCAGTACGGGAAAGCCGAAAGCTGAGATTTTCCAGTTACGGATATGCTAAATTATGGCAGATAACCCCTATTTTGGACGCCGCAGCAAAAACGACCCACATGTTCAATCTAAGCCAAACGCCTTCCATCGCTAATCACTTCATCGCCGAGCTACGGGATGTCAATGTACAGGCCGACCGCATGCGCTTCCGCCGCAACCTGGAACGCCTGGGCGAAATACTGGCCTATGAGGTCAGTAAAACGCTTCATTATACACCAAATAACGTCGCGACACCACTGGGCGAAGCCGAAGTAGCCCTTAGCGACCAGAAAGTGGTGCTGGCGACCATCCTGCGGGCGGGCCTGCCGATGCATCAGGGCATGCTGCATTACTTCGATCATGCAGAGAGCGCCTTTGTATCTGCTTACCGCAAACACCACAAGGATGGCTCCTTTGACGTGCACGTGGAGTACATCTCCTGCCCTGACCTTACAGATAAGACGCTCATCATTGCCGATCCCATGCTGGCGACCGGCGCTTCCATGTCCCTGGCAATTGAGTCCCTGCTCGAGCACGGACAGCCTGCCGCAATCCACGTGATCACCGCAGTGGCAGCCACCGCCGGTGTGGAGCACCTGCAGCGGGTGATGCCGGAAGCCCACCTTTGGGTTGGCGCGGTGGACGAAGAGCTGACTGCAAAGTCCTACATCGTGCCCGGGCTGGGCGATGCCGGCGACCTCAGCTACGGGGAGAAGGTGCAGGAATAGCGGCTTTTTTTGCTTATCTTTCCAGTCATGAAGTATCCGATTGGCATACAGGATTTCCGCAAGATTCGTGAAGGTGGCTATGTCTATGTAGACAAGACGGAACACATTTACCGTATTTTGCAAGGAGCGGATTATTTCTTCCTGTCCCGCCCCCGCCGTTTTGGCAAAAGCCTGCTGCTATCCACCATGAATGAGCTATACCGTGGCAACCGGGAGCTGTTCGAAGGCTTATGGATCGACAATCATTGGGACTGGGAAGGGATGCAACGGCCGGTGATTTGGCTGAAGTTCAGCTCGTTCAAGTATAAAGGCAACGACCTGAAAAAAGCGATACAGGAAGGAATAGAAGAAGTTGCAGCAGGTCTGAATATTGCGCTTGATCACGGTGCGTTTGTCAACCCCTTGCAAGACCTCATCCAAAAAGCGCATAATCAGTACGGTCAAAAAGTGGTCCTGCTCATTGATGAATACGATAAGCCCATTATTGACTATCTGGATGAGCCCGGACAGGCTGAGGCCAACCGGGATATCCTTAAGTGGCTGTACTCCATCCTAAAAGACAGCGACCCTTACCTGGAGCTCGTTTTCATCACCGGCGTTTCTGCTTTCAGCAAAGTCAGTATTTTTTCTGATCTCAACAACCTCTACAATCTTTCCCTGGTAGCCGCTGCCCGCACCTTGCTTGGCATCACGCAGGATGAGCTGGAGCATTACTTTGCGGAGCCTCTGGCGCGTGTCGATAAGGCAAAAGTCCGGCAATGGTACAACGGCTATTCCTGGGGTGGTACGGAGAAAGTCTACAACCCGTTTTCTATACTCAGCTTTTTCCAGGGTGGGGGAGAGTACAGCAATTTCTGGTTTGAAACCGGCACGCCTACTTTCCTGATCCGGGAAATGAAAAAACGGGCTTACTATTTCCCGGAGCGCATCGAGGTCTCGCAAAACAAGATCAATGCCTTTGATCTTACGCGCCTGGACCCCATTTCCGTACTTTTCCAGACCGGCTACCTGACCATCCTGAAGTACGAGCCAGAAGACCATCTGTACACGTTGGATTACCCGAATATGGAAGTCCGCCAATCAATGGAGCAAAGCCTGCTGCACGAATACCTCGAAGGCCCGATACAAGACCCCCTGGCAAGGGTGGCCGGGCTGCGCAATGCACTGCGGGAAGGCGATATCGAAGGCATGGTCCGCATCATCAATGCGCTGTTTGCCTCCATGCCCTATGATCTTTGGCCGCAGCAGCAAACCGAGCGTTTCTTCCACGCCATTATCCACCTCACTTTTGACCTGTTGGGGACTTACATCCGTTCGGAGGTGCATACCGCTAACGGGCGCTGCGATGCCCTTGTGGAAACGGCCGATCGCATCTACGCCTTGGAGTTCAAACTTGACAAAAGCGCAACGGAAGCCCTGCAGCAGGTTTTTGACAAAGGCTACCTGCAGCCCTATGCCGATTCGCCCAAACAGCGTATCGCAGTAGGGATGAATTTTTCTTCGGAAGAACGAGCGGTGGTGGCGTGGGAAAGTGAGGGGCTTTAGGCCCTTACTGCCTCGAAATCACAAGCCGCCCACGCCCTGCTACCTGCCCATCAGCATCAAGCACTTGAACTTCGTACAGTCCGGCGGGTAGATGCTCAGTAGGCAAGGGTGCGCCACTATGCAAGGGCGTCTTCCTGACAATTGACCCTGTAGCATGCATGACCAACACCTGCACGTTTTCCTGGTCCAAGCCAGCCAAAGACCAATGCACCAGAGCACCGGATGCTACCGGATTTGGAAAAAGCTTTAGTACTCCGGGAGGCCGTTCCTCCGTGATATCAGCACTAACAAATTCTACTTCAAAAGGCCAGGTCTCTTCACAATTATTGGCATCGGTGATGGTGAGTTGATAAATGCCAGGAGGCAAACCACTGAGGGAAGGCATGTTGCTGCCCGTGCTCCAGTTGTAATTATACGGAGGCGTACCTCCGGAAACACTTTGCAGAAAAATACTGCCTCCCACTGTTTCATTGGCAGGAGTCACTATAGATTCCACATGAATAGGCATTTGTTCAGGGACCGTAACGGTTAGTGTATCCCGGCAATTGCTGGCATCGGTAATGGTGAATTGATAACTTCCGGCAGGCAGGCTGTCAGGCCGTATTCCTGAAACTCCATTCCCTGACCAGGAGTAGGTGAGCGGAGCCTCTCCGGTAGGAGCAAAGAAAACTACCCCATCCTCTCCTTCGGCACATAGAGGCGCAGCAACAGAATCTACCGAAAGTTCAAAGCTCAGGCGTTCATAAGCGCCTAAGTCTACGATACCCTCCAGTATCCGATTGTTGTCTTCCAGGTCGGTGTCAGAAGTCACGACCTCATTTTGCCCTGTATTGAGTGCAGGTGAGCAAGCCGACAGTCTCAAGTCTCCTGATAAAGTGTCCAGAAAATGGGGGTAGACCTCATGGATAACCTGATCTCCAAAGGCTTCCGGGCAGCCTAATAACCCAACGCAGGGCGGGGAGCTAATGAGTGTATAGTCGATGTCAAAGTCATAGTAATTTTCCAAGCCGACATTATTTACAAGACTGTTGTAAAAAATACCTTTTGGCTCTTCAATAGCCGTTTGCTCTTCCCAGAAAATACTATTCCGTACCTGAAGCCTGTTAATCCAGGTGTCCGGTCCCGGTTCCGCCTTCCAGTTTTTAATGACGGGATTTAATCCGTTATTGAAAAATGTACAATGGTTGACAGTAGTGTACAATTCAGCATTTTGCTGGATATAAAGCCCTAATGCGCCTTCGTTTCGATCGAAAATACTATTGCGGATATTGAGATTGCCTATATCCACCCCCACAGAGGAGCCAGAGACAAACGCCCAAATTGCAGCTCCGGATTTTTTTGTGGGTGCCTTATTCTCTAAAAACTGACAAGATTCGAAAGTAAAGTCATCAATAACATCAGAAAGATTGCTGCCTTGATAAGTAAGAGAAACAGCCTGTCCAATGTTGTTGTCGAATGTTGAGTTTTCTACCCGACCTGAAAAGACACTGCTCCCGGTGCCCAGATGAAGAGCGCTCCCTTTTTGGGTATCAGAGATATTTTCCTGAAACAAACAATTTCGAATAGCAAACCCTAAACTATCCCCCGCATCTGCCATAACACTGGTACTATACAACAAGATACCTCCTCCGTTAGTAGCAACTGCATTACGTTGAAATACACAATCCTGAAAAGTGATTTGCCCTGTACCATTTGAATTATTAATTATGGCTCCGGCGCCTTCCCGGGCATAATTATCACCAAATATGACATCCTGAACCCTAAACTGACCGGTACCTGTCACTGACAATCCGCCTCCGCTAAGCGCGTGATTATTCACAAAGGTATCACGCAACAGCCCGTAATCAGGAAAGATATCCGTATTCACCGAATTTAGATTTAGCCCTCCTCCTTGAAAGAAAGCTTGGTTTTGTTCAAATCTGCAATCCTGTAAGCGTGGCCAGCCGATAGCCTCATTTCGGATTTCTCCATGCACTGCACCACCGAATCGGGCACGGTTATTTTGAAAAACGCAGTGTGAAATCATGGGCATATTGGCAGGCATAGCTTCATTACTCCATACCAGTAGCCCCCCACCCGAACTATTGGGGCCAAGCAGTTGAGTAGAGTCCAAGCCCTGTCCTCCTTCTATCGTAAAACCATCCAACCGGGAGAGGCTATCCGTTCCAATAGCCTGAACGACATGATATACATTGTCTGTACTATCTCCTTGTATACCAATATCACCGGAAAGAATAGCAGGAAAGAGATAAGGCTGACGCTCCTCTGAGGTAAGCTCGATCCCCTGAAATCCCCCGAGTACGGTAACGCCAGGCTGCAACAAGAACGAAGAATAGCGGTCAGTACTATTAAAAAAAGTAAAATCAGTGGGCAGGTAGGTGCCATTTGCCACCCAGATAGTGTCCCCCGGATTAGCATAAAACAGCCCCTCCTGTAAGTTGTCAAAAGCATTAGACCAGCTTGAACCATTCTTTAGCCCACCTTGTACATCTGTATCAACATACCATATCGAGGCAGTGGGGCGTTCCCAGTCACAATTGACATCATACTCAAGCCCTTCATTAGTCCAGACGCAGCCCAGCAAAAAACTAAAGAGATCACCACTTGCTGGATAAAGTAAATAAAAGGGGTGGCGATAGTCTCCGTAACCAGCTGTCCATATCGTAAAATCAAGAACCGTTGCCTGTAGATCGGTACTGCCTAAAAATATAGTTTTATGGTACGTCCCTGCAATTTCCACACTATCTGTGTTATAAACTACATAATCAAATGAAGTGGCAGGAGATACATTCTGAAAGGCCTCAAGTAGCCCAAAATGTAGTTTCATCGTATCCCCGATCTCAAGCGCGTAGTCATAAATCAAATACTCCGGTGCGGCACAGTCCAAACTGCGCCGGAAGTACCCTTTCTCACCTTCTGCTCTAAAATAGCCTGCAATCCGGTGCTGTTTACTGGCAGTATATTCTTCGATCATCTGCCAGAGCATTCCGCAAATTTGGATTTCCGAACCGTACTTATAGAGCAGTTGTTCGGTTTCTAAAGCTGGCGTTTGGCGCACTTGCCAGATTGGGTTATCAGAGCTCACAGGGAGGACCTGGGTTTGCGCCCAGCCCAGGTTTACCATTAGTATTAAAATTAGGATCAACACTTTGCGCATAAAGATAAATTTAGCTGCTAAGTTTCCAAGTTGGTTAGCTTATCATCTCTGAAATCCAAAAATCAAAATTTGAGAAAATATCCAGTTAAGCTTGTAGGGCAAGCGTAGAGCGTAGCATAATTTTATGTCTTAGAGCGTTTAACGATATTGTGAATCTAAGAGGTATTCATGATTTTTCAAAAAAACGAATTTTTCTTGTCTATAAGCTAGCTAAATTACTCTGATGACATAAAAAATCAATGCTGAAAAACCTCTACGCCAAATACTTCCCCACAATCGGCATTCGCCGCCCCATGCCAAATGCCTTTTCGGATACCCGCAGTACCGGAGCCATTTGGTGGCGCTTAAACTCGTTGATGTTGACCAGGCGGAGCACCCGGCGGACCAGCTTTTCATCGTAGCCTTTCTCAATGATGTCCTGCGGGCTGAGGCGGCGCTCGATGTATTGGAACAGGATTTCATCCAGGTCCTCATATTCGGGCAGGCTGTCGGTATCCTTTTGGTCGGGCTTGAGCTCAGCGGAAGGGGGCTTGGTGATGATGTTGTCGGGAATGATTTCCTCTTCCCGGTTGATATAGCGGCAAAGCTCAAAGACCTCCGTTTTGTAAAGGTCGCCGATGACGGACAAGCCGCCGCACATGTCGCCGTAAAGGGTGCCATACCCGACGGCCACCTCGCTTTTGTTGGACGTGTTGAGCAGGATGTTACCGAACTTATTAGACAAGGCCATGAGCAGGTTGCCCCGGGAGCGGGACTGCAGGTTTTCCTCGGCGATATTGAATTCGGTGGCCCAAAAGTGGGGCTTGAGCGCTTCCATAAAACTGTTGTAGATGGGCTCGATGGGGATGATGTCGTAGGGCGCACCCAGGTTTTCCGCCAGCTTCCGGGCATCTACAACCGAGTGGTCGGAGGAAAACTGTGAGGGCATCAGGACCAGGCGGACATTTTTCGCTCCCAGCGCCCGCACCGCCAGTACGGCCACCAAAGCCGAGTCTATCCCACCGGAAAGCCCCAGGATGGCCCGCTTGAAACCCAGTTTCCGGAAGTAATCGCGAATGCCCATCACCAGCGCATCGTGGATGAGGGTCATCTTCTCGCGGACCTGCAGCTGCTCCCGCCCGCCTTTGGTTACCTCGTCCAGATCGTACACCCGCACCGCCTCTGTGAAGTAAGGCAGTTCATCAAAGATTTTGCCATCTGGGGAGGCGACCATAGAGCCGCCGTCAAAAAGGATTTCCGTCTGCGCACCGCTGTGGTTGACGTAGAACATTGGAATGCCGTAGCGCTCCACATTAGCCCGGACGACTTTCGTGCGCGACGCGGCCTGCACGTAACTGAAGGGCGAAGCGGAAAGGTTGAGGATAAAGTCCGGCTGTTGCGGCATCAGCTGATCCATGGGCGAGATGGTGTAGAGCGGGTTCTCATTGGCGATGTTCCAGATGTCCTCACAAACCGTGAGGGCAATGCGCTTGCCTTTGAACTCCACCACCTTCCACTCCGAAGCCGGTTCGAAGTAACGGTACTCGTCGAAGATATCGTAGGTTGGCAGGAGGGTTTTGTGCTGCACCTGCTGTACTTTGCCATCAGCCAGAAAAAAGGCGGAGTTGTAATGGTCTTTGCCCTCAATCACCGGGTTTCTGGTTGGTGAGCCCACCACAATAGCGATGCCCTGTGCCGCTTTCGCCAGTTGCGCCACCGTGGCTTCCGCCAATTCAATGAAGTCCTCAAATTCCAGGAAGTCCCGGGGCGGATAACCCACGGTTGCCAGTTCGCTGAAGCAGATGAGGTCGGCTTGTTGAGCTTTAGCTTCCGCGACCGCCTGCAGCATTTTTTGCAGGTTGCCTTCAAAGTTGCCAATGTGGAAGTTGAGTTGTGCGATCGCTATCTTCATGTATCTTCGTTTGAAATCTAAACAAAGGTAAGAAAGGATGGTTTTAAATCAGAAATGAGCAGCGGGAATTCGGAATTTTTCCAACCTATCCCTTCTTCTAGCCAACGGAGCTTTATACGAAGTCGCACCGGCTTCTGCCCTCCAACTGCCAAATATTTTCTACATTCGTTTGGGATTATGAAAGGCTTAACAAACCTTTAATAGCCCTAAGTAGTCTTATATAGTGAGATGCAGCAGAGCGCACGGTTGCGCTCAAAGACAAAGCCGAGCAAAATATGAAGATCCGATTTTCCATAGTTACCCTTTTTCTACTAGGTGTTTTGAGCCTGAGCGCTCAGCAAAAAGAGAACCTGGTACAATTCTCCGGGATGATCCTTGATGGGACCGACGACCAGCTTTTCCCCGTGCCTTACACCAATATTCTCGTCAAAGACAAAGGCAGGGGTACTTATTCCGACCTGCGCGGTTTCTTTTCTATTGTAGTTGAAAAAGGAGATGTGATTATATTCTCTGCTATTGGGTACAAGACGGTGGAGTACCAGATTCCCGTGGATTTGGATGACAACCGCTACTCTATTGTGCAGCTCATGACACAAGATGCCATCAACCTTCCCGAAACGGTCGTTTTCCCCTGGCCTAGCCGGGAGCACTTCAAACTGGAGTTTCTGGCGATGGATGTCACGCCGGAGCTGCAGGCGCGGGCACAGGAAAACCTTGCCAACGATGCCCTTCGCCGCATGCGGAATGAGGTCATTCCGGATGGCCGGGAAAATGCAGATTTCTATCTGCGCCAGCAGTCACGCGACTTTTATCATATTGGCCAGCAGCCGCCCATGAATATCTTCAACCCCATTGCCTGGAAGCGGTTCTTTGACTCCTGGAAAGCCGGCGACTTCAAAAAGAAAGACGGCGACCAATAGTGCGAATCAGTTGGGCGTGTTTCACGCCTGGAAGCTTTGGTTTTGCTGTACTTTTATGTTTAGAGCCTGACAACCTGTTTCCGACAGGTCGCTAGGCATTCCTGCCAAATACTTTCCGCCCCCATATCAGGACCTGAAAACCATAGGTGCCCAGCCAGTAACCCAATGCAGCGAAGGACAGCATCCCCAGGGCTACATAGGTTTTCACGGAACGCAGGTTGATCTCCAGAAACTCGTAATAGACAAAATCAGTCACTACAAACACCGCGTGGATGATGTACAGTATCAGCAATACCCGGACGAGGGTGCGCAGGTAGAGTACTTTCCGCCATTCATGTGGATTGCGCTCCCGCCGTACTTCCAGCCGGCGCTGCCGGATATAGCGGTAAGCAAAGTAGAGATAGGCAAAAAAAGAAGTCAGGTAAAGCCCCTGCTCAAAGGCTCCATAGAAGGGATTGTAATAGACCCGGCCCAGGGCGGCTTTCACGGCAACTGGCTGCAAAAACACCACCACAAAGAACAGCAACTGCCCAACCGGCAGAACAAAATGCTTGGCGTCCGTCCACCGGATTTGATAGGAAGGATAAAGTGATAACTTGGCGTGGAAGAACAGCAGGACCGGAAAAGACAACGTGAAGTAGAGTGGCAGGAACTTCCCTTCCGGCCAGACTTCGTACAGCTCTATAAAATTGAAAATATTATGAATAAGGGTAAGCCCAAAAGTAATGAGCAATACCCCAAAAAAACAGTTAGACCTCCGGTCACCGGAGCGCTTGAAGAAGAACAGCCCGCCTATAAAAAGCGCCTGTACGACTCCGACCAACAGAAAAAAAAGCAATAAGTAAAAAAAGATGCTGCGGTCTCCCGTAACCAGAAAGTCCATAAAAGTTTAGCTGTTGAACTTCACGTTAATTTTGTTCCAGAGTGCTTCGATATGCTTCGTCTTCGCCTGTGGGCCGGTGATGCTGATCAGTACATAGACCCCGTTGCGGCCCCACATCCGAATGGCCTCCATATCTGCACCTGCCGATAGGATGGCCTGAAAACCACTGGCATCCGCTTCATATTTCAACTCTTTGGCGATGCCCTGATGTGACTCCTGGAAAGCTTCTTTTTCGAAGCTGTAGATTTTTTCCGGTGCCCAGTCCATAACGTTATGAGAGCCGGCGATGACCACCTGAATGTCGCCATCTTCTGCTTCAAGCAGGATACCGTCACCGTTGATCGGGCGGTCCTGTGCCAGGTGAAGCTCGCCCGGGTATTCCACACAAAAGCCAAAGCGATTGTTGCAGTATTCCAGAGGCCCCTGTGCAAAAGCGGTGTGCAGGCCCAAAACAGCGAAGAAAAGAGATAAGGTAATCTTGAGGTTTTTCATGGTTGTATTTTGAGCATTAAACGGTTTAAAGGATTACGATGGTAGAAAGATACAGCTATTTTGGCTTTTCTTTAACGTTACTCATCAAGCTGGGGTAATTTTCTGCCCGAAAGATCGTGCCTGCCAAGTCAGAACTCATAAATCTTGGGTTGGCAGACTATAAACTTATATTTACACTCCAAAACAAACCTGTACTCTTTAATGATACCTATTTTCTCCCGCCTGGCCCTTCCGCTTTTATTACTGACGGTATGCACCCTCCCGGTATTCGGTCAGGAGGAAGCGCCGGACACCACTTCCGCAGCGTACCAGATTGGCTACCAAATTGGCAGTTGGCTGCCCTTTGTCATTATTTTCGTGCTCGCCCTGCTGGTGATCATTCGCACCTACCGGTTATCACAAAAAAACGGACCAAAATAACCTATGCAACCACTAACTTCCCTCCCGACACGGACCGACATTGAAGCGACGCACCTGGCCATCCAACCACTCATCCACCGTACGCCCGTACTTACCTGTACGGCTATTAACGAGATGGCCCGGGCCGAGCTGTTCTTTAAGTGTGAGAACTTCCAGAAAGTAGGGGCCTTCAAAATGCGGGGTGCCAGTAATGCTGCGGTCCGGCTCGATGAGTCCGACCGCAAAAAAGGGCTGGCCACTCACTCTTCGGGCAACCATGCTCAAGCCGTAGCCCTAAGCGCAAAGCTTTTGGGCGTACCGGCCTATATCGTGATGCCTGAAAATGCCCCGGCAGCCAAACGGGCAGCCACTGAAGGATACGGTGCCCGCATCACGTCCTGCGAAAACACCCTTGCCGCCCGGGAAAGCACGCTCCAACAGGTCGTTGCAGAAACCGGAGCGACCTTCATCCACCCCTACAACGACTATGACGTCATCGCCGGGCAAGCCACCTGCGCCAAAGAATTGCTGGAGGACGTAGAAGGCCTGGATATCCTGATTGCCCCCGTTGGTGGCGGAGGGCTAATGAGTGGCACCACCCTGAGCGCCCGCTATTTTGCGCCCGGCGTTAAGGCATTTGGTGCCGAACCAGAGGCTGTTGACGACGCCTACCGATCTCTGAAACACGGGCAGCTGCTATCAAATACGAGCATAGACACTATCGCTGATGGGCTACGGACCAATCTGGGCGAAAAGACCTTCGATATTTTGCAACGCGAACTGGACGATATTTTCCTCGTCTCGGAGGCTGAAATCCTGGAGGCTATGCGGCTCATCTGGACCCGCATGAAAATCATCATCGAGCCCAGCTGTGCCGTACCGCTGGCTGCCATCCTCAAGCAGCCTGACGTTTTCCGGGGGCAGCGGGTCGGTGTGATCCTGACGGGAGGCAATGTTGATTTAGACAAGCTGCCATTTTAGTGTCTGTTCGTATTATTAACTTTATGTTTAAACACATTTGCCCCGCCAAAACGTTACTTTTGTAGCCCGGCAATATCGTCGGGCCCGTACTAATCTGCCAATACCCGTTATGAAGAACTTGCTTATCGCCATAGCTACTGTGCTGCTGAGCAGCGCCGCCATTCAGGCACATGCGCAGGGCACGACCTGGAAGACCCTCGCCAAAATCACCTTCAAGAAGGAATACAACGAGATGATGGGCTTCAAAGTAGATGTGCCCGTCTTCAGTGAAGATGTATTAGCGATGGAAGGCAAAATTGTAGATGTACGCGGCTACATCATACCCGTAGAGGGCTACAAAGGCCATAAAGAGTTTATCTTCTCTGCCTATCCTTACAATATGTGCTTTTTCTGTGGTGGTGCCGGCCCGGAGACGGTCATGGAGGTTTTTGCGAATGAGTCTATCGAATACACGGCTGAGCCAATCACTATCCGCGGTAAGCTGGAACTGAACGCCGATGACATCAACCGCCTGATCTACGCCCTTACCGATGTGACCCGGGTGGAAGAAGACCGCTAAAAGCCTGCCTGTTTTATGCAAATCACTGTACTGATGCGGCTCTTGCTGCTGTCCGCAATCTGTTTCCTGCTATGGCAATGTGCCAATCCGGGACGGCCTGAAGGGGGCCCTAAAGACGAGATACCTCCACAGCTCGTGCCGGAGAAGTCGTCCCGCAACTATCAAATCAACTACGAAAAGTCCCCCATTGAGCTTAGCTTCAGCGAATGGGTCGAAATCCGGGATGCCTTTAACCAGGTGATTATTTCCCCTCCGTTGCAGTACAAATATGAGCTTTCCATCAAAGGTAAATCCATCATCTTTGAATTTGATGAGCGGGAAGAACTGCGGGAAAACGCTACCTATACCATTAATTTTGGAGAAGCCATTCAGGATATTACCGAGCGTAACCCAGCTCAGGATGTACGCTATGTTTTCTCTACCGGTGATTACATCGACTCCCTTAATGTACGGGGTATCGTGGTGGATGCCAGGACCACTAAGCCGATTGAAGGGGCTTTGTTTCTCTTGTATGAAAATATCGCGGACTCGGTAGTGCGGACCGAGCGCCCCTTCTACTTCGGGCGGACGGATAAAGACGGGCAGTTTATCATCCGCAATGTAAAGGCAGCCACCTTTAAGGGCTTTGCGCTGCTGGACAACAACCTGAACTATCTTTTTGACCAGGCTCAGGAAGCAATTGGATTCCCCGATAGCCTGCTTGTAGTCAGCGACAGCCTGCAGCCTTCGGTTGCTATCCGAATGTTTAACGAGGCGCTCCCCCTTCGCCTTACCACAGGGGACGACAGTCAGTATGGGAAAGTTCGCATCGCTTTCAATCAGCCAAGGCCGGAGGACGTTTCCATCACCCACGAGAACATCAGCCAACGCAAATTGATCTACGAATACCAGCCGGATACGGCCAAGATTTGGTACGAAATCACGACCAGCCAACCCTGGCAGATTTATATTCAGCAGGATACCGTTTTCTACGATACCATTGATGTACGGCCGCGTGACCGGGAAGCTTTTTTGGCAACAGCCAGCCTGGAATTTGAAGGGCGGGGCGGCGCCAGTAAACAGCATCCGAAGGAGCCTTTGCCCCTCAACTTCAACCACCCCATTCTGGCTTACGATACGGCGCTCATCCGACTGTATGAAGATACTTCCCGCACCCTCGTGCAACCGGTCTATAGCCTGGACACAAACGGGCAGCGTACCTTACTTCTGGACTACAAATGGAAGTCCGGCAAGCCGTATGCCCTCGAACTGATGCCTGAGGCCATCACCGATATTTACAGCCTGAAGTCTGACACTATCATTCAGGATATCAGTGTGGATTTGCTCAAAAACTACGGTAACCTGTTCCTTACCGTCGACAGCCTTTCTGCGGATTCGGCTTATGTGATTGAACTGATGGATGGGGAGAAAGTGGTTAAAACCTACAAAGTGGCCGGCCAAACCACCTTTAAGCAGGAACTCAGGTACCTCCGCCCGGCTACCTTTACCGTTAGAGTCACTGAGGACTGGAATAGTAATGGCCGCTGGGATACGGGCAACTATGACGCTGCCCTGCAACCGGAACTGATGTACAGCCGGGATCTGGAACAACTCCGTGCCAATTGGGACCTCGAGTCTGTGGTAATCCTCAACCAACTACAGCAGCAAGCCCGGCAGCAGCGCCAACCGCCCCGTACCACGCCCGAACTGACGGCTATAACAACGACCGTAGACAGCACCGCCGTGGACTCCCTGCGCAATCTGGAAAACCTCCCCCCTTCCGTCCGGGACCGGATCAATAACAATTAAAACGAGCGGTCGTCCACCTGCTCCAGCCAGTCTTTGATCACATCCACCACCGAAGCTACGCACCCGTCTTCAAAGGGGGAACGCAGGTTCGCCAGTTGTACCAGCTCCAGGAAAGACTGACTGCCGCCGGCTTTGCACAGGCGCAGGTAGTCGCTCCAGGCGCTTTCGTGCCCCTCCTGGTCTTTCTTCCAGAACTGGAAAGCGCAGATTTGTGCCAGCGTGTAGTCGATATAATAGAAGGGGACATTAAAAATATGGCTTTGCTTCTGCCAGAAACGGCCCGCTTCGAGGAAGTCATACCCGTCGTAGTCACGCTGGGGCAGGTATTTTTGCTCAATCCGGCGCCAGCCGGCATTACGCTCCTCCCGTGTGATGCCCGGGTTTTCGTACACAAAGTGCTGGAACTCGTCTACCGCTACTCCGTAGGGCAGAAAGAGGATAGCCCCCGCGAGGTGGCCAAATTTGTACTTTTGGGTATCTTCTTTGAAGAAGGACTTCATCCAGGGCCAGGTGAAGAACTCCATGCTCATGGAGTGGATTTCGCAGGCCTCCGTGGTTGGCCAGGCGTACTCTCCTATGCCCTGATCACGGCTGCTGTAGACCTGGAAGGCGTGGCCAGCTTCATGCGTCAGCACATCAATATCACCGCTCGTACCGTTGAAATTGGAGAAAATGAAAGGCGCTTTATAGCCATCAATAAAAGTACAGTACCCACCCGTCGCTTTGCCGGGGCGCGTCTCCAGGTCCATGAGTTTGGCGTCCTGCATAAACTGGAAGAACTGATCCGTTTCTGTCGACAGTTCGCGGTACATTTGTTCCGCCTGCTCTACGATCCAGCCTGGCTCGCCCTTAGGGTTAGGGTTGCCGGAAGCAAAGCGGAGATCCTCGTCATAAAAACGGAGCTTATCCAGCCCCAGCCGGTTGCGCTGCCGCTCGTACAACTGCTGGGCAATCGGGACGATATGCGTTTTGACCTGCTGCCGGAAGTTGGCGACCATCTCCGGGGTATAGTCGGCGCGCAGCATCCGGTCGTAGGCCAGTCCTATGAAATTCTCGTACCCCAGCTTTTTGGCAATTTGATGGCGCACTTTCACCAATTGGTCAAACACGCCCTCTATGGCATCGGTATTGGCCTCGAAAAAGCCCCACTTCGCGAGCTGTGCCTCCCGACGGGTCTCCCGGTCTTTATCGGTCTCATGCCTGAAGATAGAAGACAAGTTCTCCTCTTTTCCACGAAACTCGATCTTCGCGCCCGCCTTGATTTTGGTATACTGACTGCTTAGCTTATTTTCTTCCTGCAGCAGCTCCAGGACGGAATCGTCGAACGTCTTTAAGCTCAGCTCAGCGATGGCAAACAACTGCTTGCCCCATCGGGCTTCCAGTGCTTCGCGGTACTTCGCCTTCAGCAGCTGATCGTAGAATTTATTCACCAGGCCCTGATAAGCCGGGGTCTGCTGATCAAAGTACTCGTTTTCTTTTTCGTAGAATTCATCCCTTGTGTCCATCGTATGGCGGATCATACAAAGGTTGTACATGGTGGAGAAGGTGTTCCGCAGCTCGTTGATATGGCGCAGGGCCTCGTGTTGCTCCTCCGCGTTGTGGGCGTGCTCAAAGGCATCAAGCGCAGTCAGGAAATCTTCTTCAAAGCGCTGTAAATCCGGGCGCTTGTATTCAAACTGATCAAAGGTTTTGTTTACGGCTAAGGTCTGCATAGCGGTTGCTTTTCAATGTAAAAAAACGATTCTCTTGCAAATTTAAAGATCTGTGCAAATGAGACGGGTACAAATTAGAGTTTATGAATGTAGGTTTTGTGTAGGTCATAGATCAAGGTTTTTTGTCAGATCCAAGAGCGCCCGGAACCCAGACTTCAGAAAGAGACCCTTTAATTCCCTTTCTTCGTGCAGCTACCAAGGTGAGGACCTGCCTGCGTGTCGATACTTCGGTCTCCGGTGGTCAGAGCCCACAGGCGACGAGACACAGACAGGCGTGATGTAGAACTGGCAGAAAAGATGATTCAGGGACATACAAAATTTACGTTCATAAACTCTATTAAGGCTCTTTTTAGAGCGTACTTTTCCAAAGAAGGGAAAAAACAAGAGGATAAGGTTTATAAGTAGCTGGACGGAAATAACCTATAAAACATTCTTTCAGAGCGTCTTACAAATTTTGCACCAACGCTTTTCCAGTCCATAGCTGGTCAAATTTTGAAGCCCCAAAAGTTTTTCTGCTAATTTTTTGTCCGTCGCTAAAGGACAGTAAAGATAAGACAATTTACAGGCTAACTTCCCTTTACTTGGGTGGAAAGTATGTACATTTGTGGCTGTTTCCCCAATCTTGGCTCTGCCTTGATTACTTTTGCACAGCTGCTTTTTAACAGGCAGCAATATGAAAAGTTTAAGTGGCAGCCGGCCGGAACAAAAGCGATGATGTGGAACAGCAAGACTTAAAATCACAGATAGATCTCAACAAGCTTCCCCGCCATATTGCGGTCATCATGGACGGCAACGGCCGCTGGGCCAAGCAACATGGCAAACCCCGGGTTTTTGGTCACAAAAATGGGGTGACTTCTGTACGGGAAGTGACAGAGGCGGCAGCTGAGCTGGGCGTGGAATACGTGACACTCTACGCTTTTTCCACCGAAAACTGGAAACGCCCGAAGCTGGAAGTGGGCGCGCTCATGCGCTTACTCGTCGAAACGCTATCCAAGGAAATTCAAACCCTCAACAAAAACGATATCCGCCTCAAGGCAGTCGGTGACCTTTCCAAACTCCCGGATATCACGCACAAGGCACTGCTGGACGGTATCGCCAAGACCCAGAACAACCAACGCATGACCCTGGTACTGGCCCTTAACTACAGTGGGCGCTGGGAAATAACAGAGGCCGCCAGAAACCTCTGCGAAAAGGTCCGGTCCGGTGCCTTGTCGCCGGAAGACATCAACCAAAGTATGCTCGGCGAACACCTCAGCACACAAGGTATACCCGACCCTGAACTGCTCATCCGTACCAGTGGCGAGACGCGGATCAGCAACTTTCTGCTATGGCAAATTGCCTACGCTGAGCTCTACTTCACGCCTACCTTCTGGCCGGATTTCCGGAAAGCACACTTCTACCAGGCCATTATAGACTATCAGCAGCGGGAGCGGCGGTTTGGGAAGACCAGTGAACAATTAGTGTAAATAACCTGCATTTGAGGAGATTTCCCGCATCCTCATACAACCTCAGTCCCTGCCTTAATGTCCCCTTAGGGTAGTTTTTTCTAATCCGCCCCGAGAATATGCGGTTTTGCTAATCACAACACTTATTTTTGCGGGCGAATCTGCTGAAGGTCAGCAAAAAGCCTCCCTTCAGAAAATTCCTGGCGCCAGCTGTGCCCATTTTTTGGAGCGCGACCAACGCACAGCAACTTGCAACAGAAGCACATGAAACAATTGACATACCTGCAAAGCGATTCTATGCAGATGAATACCAAAGCCTTTTTTCTCAAGTCCTTGTTGAGCCTGACTTTCTTTGCGTTGAGCTTCCCGCTCTTTGCACAAGAAGTACAAGACACCATCCCTGTACTTGAATACACAGAACCGATCGAATATGAAATCGGTGGCATCAAAGTCATCGGAGCGGATTATAGTGACGATAACGCCGTCATCAGTATCGCGGGCTTCCGTGTGGGGGATAAAATCCGTATTCCGGGCCCGGCCATCCAAAAAGCCATCAAGGCCCTTTGGAAACTGCGCCTCTTTACTGATGTCAAAATCGTTAAGGAAAAAACAATTGGCGACATCGTCTTCCTCGAAATCTACGTTCAGGAACGGCCACGCCTGACCCGCCACTCCTATCAGGGCGTGAAAAAGTCCGTACACGATGACCTCAACGATGATGTCAACAAATACCTCCTCAAAGGCGGGATCGTGACCGAAAACGTCAAAACCAATGCCCGGGAAGCCATCGAAGACTACTTCATCGGTAAAGGCTATCTTGATGCCGTGGCCACCGTCACTGAAATCCCCGATTCCATCCGCCCGAACTCTGTGCGCCTGGTCTTCAATATCGACCGGAAGGACAAGGTGAAAATCCGCAACATCACTTTCGTGGGCAACGATAATGTCAAAAGCAAAAAACTGCGTAAGCAGATGGAAGATACTAAAGAACGACGCCGCCTCTTCGCCTCTTCTAAGTTCATCAAAGATGAATATGAAGCGGATAAAGAGGTGATTGTTGCCTTTTACAACACTCTGGGGTACCGTGATGCCAAAATTGAAAGTGACAGCCTCTACCGGGATGAGGATGGGTTGCTCAATATTCAGGTAAATATTGATGAGGGCAATCAGTACTACTTCCGTAACATCAGCTGGAAGGGCAACTCGATATACGATGAACAGACACTTGCCAACATCCTCAGCATTTCCAGAGGGGACATTTATAACCAGGAATTACTGCAGACCCGCCTGAGCTTTAGTCAGGACGGCCGGGACGTAAGTACGCTCTATATGGACAACGGTTACCTTTTCTTCCAGGTAGACCCCATCGAAGTGGCGGTAGAAGGAGATTCGATTGACCTTGAAATCCGTATTTTTGAAGGGCCACAGGCCACTATCGATAAGGTAGTCATCAAGGGCAACGACCGTACGCACGAGCACGTGGTCCGCCGTCAGCTCCGAACGCTGCCAGGCAAGAAGTTCAGCCGTTCCGACATTATCCGTTCGCAGCGGGAGTTGATGAACCTCAACTACTTCAACCCGGAGACCCTGGGCATCAACACGCCGGTCAATCCGCAGCGCGGTACGGTGGATATCGAGTATGCCCTGGAGGAAAAGCCTTCTGATCAGCTGGAGCTTTCAGCTGGCTGGGGTGGTATTCAGGGCGTAATTGGCACACTGGGGGTTTCGTTCAACAACTTCTCCCTGCGGAATATCTTCAACAAAGAGGCCTGGCGGCCACTGCCGCAGGGTGATGGACAGCGCCTATCGCTGCGCGCACAGACTAACGGAGACTTCTTCCAGTCGTACAATGCATCCTTCACAGAGCCCTGGCTGGGCGGTAGAAAGCCAAACTCCCTGACTGTAGCCGGGTTCTTCAACCGCTTCGCATTTGGTCAGCGTAATACGGAATCCTATCGCAGCCTGAGCATCCGGCAGGCTACGGTTAGTCTCGGTACCCGCCTGAAGTGGCCCGATGACAACTTTGTCACCAGTACCTCCCTCAACCTGCAAACCCTTTCACTGGATGATTGGGCACAGAACTTTACCACTGACCAAAATGAACGCGTAGACAACGGTAACTTCAACAACTTTAGCATTACGCAGTCTCTGGTCCGCTCTACCGTCAGTGATCCTATTTTCCCGAAGGACGGGTCACGGATCTCCCTTTCCGTTCAACTGACGCCACCTTACTCACTCTTCAATCCAGACCGGGACTATGCTTCCGAATCAGTTGAAGACCGCTACCGCTTTGTAGAATACCACAAGTGGCGTTTTGACGCTGACTGGTATACGCCAATCGTTGGCAACCTTGTCTTTAAAGCTCAAGCTAAAATTGGTCTTCTGGGGTCCTACAACTCAGAGATCGGCACCTCTCCCTTTGAGCGGTTCCAGCTGGGTGGTGACGGTATCAACAACCAGCAGTTTGGCTTCGCTGGTGTAGACATCATCTCACTGCGGGGCTATGAGGTGGAAGACCTGCCTGCTAACGTCAGTAGTGCCGGAGGCTCGGTCGCAACACCGGTATACAGCAAGTTTACCGTAGAACTGCGTTATCCGCTTTCGCTCAACCCCAGCTCCACCATCTTTGTCCTGGCCTTTGCGCAGGGTGGTAATGCCTGGAACTCTACCCGGGAATACAATCCCTTTGACCTTCGCCGCTCTGCCGGTCTTGGCCTGCGGGTATTCCTGCCGATGTTCGGTACCCTTGGTTTCGACTACGGTATCGGGTTTGATAATCCGAATAAAGAACAAACGCTTCAGGGACTGGGCAACTTCAATATCATCCTGGGCTTCGAGCCGGAGTAAATCGCAACATGCATAAACAGAAAACGGGGGCAGCACAAGATGTTGCCCCCGTTTTTTTATCAGCAGCTTTCTCGCTTCCTCTCTGTAGCGCCTGCCTAACGAGTCTTCTTCCAAAGCCTTTCTTTCCTGCTAATCCCCCCTGCTGATAGGAGCCTGATTAGCGTTTATTAATACAAATAAGTTTTCAGGTAGGCCCAGAATTCGTAGCGGTTCATGAAAAGGTACACCAGAATGGCGAGGAACAGGAACAAAAAGAAAAGCCTCGTTTTGCGCATGGTATCCTCGAAGCGTTCCCGCCGGCTCCTGAAGTTTCGTTTACGGCTTTGATATCCCATTTCTTTTTCCCGCAAAGGTGCGGTTTTTTCCGTTCTGATTACTCCTGCCCGGCGCTTTAAATGCCCTTATGCCGCTCCCAGTAGTTTTGGTCTTCCACCTCTTCCAGGATCGTC
Organism: Phaeodactylibacter sp.; assembly: GCF_040219495.1. Taxonomy (GTDB): domain Bacteria; phylum Bacteroidota; class Bacteroidia; order Chitinophagales; family Saprospiraceae; genus Phaeodactylibacter. The sequence goes on from NZ_JAVJSK010000012.1 coordinate 29,217, forward strand.
AGGTAGTTTTCGTACCGCAGTACGCTCAGCTCTTCTGATTCCACCGCATCCCGTATGGCGCAGCCGGGCTCAGAACGGTGCAGGCAGTTGGCACCAAACTTGCAGTTTTCGGAATACTTAAAAAACTCTTTGAAATTGTGCGCCACATCCATGGGCTCCAGGTGGATAAAAGACAAAGACTTGATGCCCGGTGTGTCAATGATGGCCCCACCGTCGCTCAGGGTGTGCATTTCGGCGAAAGTCGTGGTATGCTGCCCCTTGCCGGAGTAATCGCTCAGCTCCTGTGTGCGCAATTCCAACTCGGGCTCTACCGCATTGACCAGCGTGGACTTCCCAACTCCGGACTGCCCGGTGACGAGTGTCGTTTTGTCTTTGAGCAGCGCTTTCAACTCTGGGATTCCCTGACCATCGAGGGCAGAGACCAAGATGGCTTTGTAGCCGATATGCTCATAGGTCTCGCGCAGGTACTCAAACACCCCAATGTGGCCGGCATCGTAGAGGTCCGCTTTATTGAATACAATGATTGCGGGTATTTCATAAGGTTCTGTCATTAACAAAAACCGGTCAATGAAACCTTGTTTAAGATCGGGCTGCGTGATCGTCATGATCACAACAGCCTGATCGACATTACTTGCCAGTAAATGCAAGTCATGCCGCCGCCGGGGCGACTGCCGGATCACGTAGTTGCGGCGGTGCAGGATGGTTCGGATGGTGCCGTTGTCTTCTTTTTCACTGCGTTCCACTTCCACCTTATCTCCTACCGCAACCGGGTTGGTAATTTTTTTGCCTTCCAGGCGGAATTTCCCTGTAATACGGCAATCGAGCACACTGCCATCTTCCATTCGAACCTGATACCAGCTCCCTGTAGACTTTACAACGATTCCTTGTTCCAAATCTGTTTGGTTTTGAATTTCAGTAGTGGAACCAAGCGCAACGGGAGAAGGTTCCCGAAAGACCAGCTTAGCTAGTCCCGGCATGCACAGCTTCGGCCATAGCGCGGAGCAGCCGGCGGTCCTTCTCGATAGCATTGCCCACTACGATCACGTCTGCGCCGGCACTTGCGGTCTCAAAGGCTCTTTCCGGGGTACGGATGCCACCGCCTACAATCAGGGGGGTTTTTGTATTGGTGGCTACCCTACGTATCATAGTTTCAGAAATGGGATAGCGGGCGCCGCTTCCGGCATCCATGTACAATAACTTTAGCCCCAGCATTTCGCCCGCCAGAGCTGTTGCCATGGCAATATCAGGCTTATCTGCAGGAATGGGAGTCGTATTACTCATGTAAGATACGGTGGTGGCGCCGCCGCCGTTCACCAGCATATAGCCCGTGCCAATCACTTCGAGGTTGGCGTGGTGCAGATAGGGGGCGCTAATAACCTGCTGCCCGATGAGCAATTCAGGGTTGCGACCGGAGATGAGGGACAGGAAAAGCAGTGCATCTGCATTATCATCGATTTGCAACGGGCTGCCCGGAAAAAGGACAAGTGGTAAGCTACAGGAAGCCCGTAATTGCTGCAAACATGCCGAAAGAGTATTGTGCACCAATAAACTGCCCCCTACAAACAGGAAGTCTACATTCGTCTGTTCTCCCAGTTCTGCCAAGGCAGGCAATCCGTCAATACTTACCTCATCGGGGTCAATGAGCAAGGCAAAGCACTTTCGGCCTTCCGACTTTGCCTGGCATATTTGCTGATAAATAGAGTTCGGCTTAGACATGTTTTCATTGCGGCTTAGGCTGCTAAGATAAAATAATTTTACAGTCCGTCTTCCCTACTCCGCTCAAGTCCGTTTTTGGACCAGCACCGCCATCGAACGCTCCAGCTTTCCGACTTCCAGCCAGAAGGCCCGGAATTCTTCGCAGGCAGCAGGGGGCAGTTCTGCCATCTTGCGCTGCAGCACTCTTACCACGGTTATAGTACCCGGCTGATGGTCAATTTTTAGCTGATAGTAGCCTGTAGGATGCTCAAGGGTAGCCGCTTCTTCCATGATGCTCTCCACTTCATAACCCTCAGGTAGCTGGTAGCTCACTGTATCGCGGTAGGTAAAACCTTCCCTCAAAGCTACCGGCCAGCGGCGGTTTTCACAGGGAGGCGGTGCAGCGCCAACAGGAACCACTGGTAGCAGCGGTAGGAACAAACGCTTTCCTCCTTTGGAGGCGAACCTTTCGGATTTTCCCTCCAAAAATACCTGGCAGGCCGCGTTGTCTGGTTCCGGCAGTACCTCCACTTTTTCTATGAGCAGCCCGGGGGCAGCCAGCAATTTTTCACGGGCAGCATCCTTTAGTTCTGCTTCAGAATAGTAGGAATCCATAGCCCGCCAGCGTTCTGCATCCCTGGAGACCATCTGAATGTGCTGGCTTAAGCGGGCATCTCCGGCTTCACTGAGCTGCACGGTGGTCTTTCCACTCCGGATGTTGTCCAGATACCCCAGATGGGGCGTATGGTACAAACCTCCACCTTCTTCTTTCACAAGCAGTACCTTCCGGTCGTGGTTGCCGAAATAGATGTACTGTGGCGGCCCAACCGGGACCGTACATTCCAGCCAGCTGTCCTGCCCGGGCAGGTACAATAAAACATGATTAAACTGGCTCTTGACCAGGGCGGTATCCAACTTGGCCGGTGCCCCCCCCGTCCTGATGAGTGCCGGGTGTGCTTCAATGCCCACTTCCCTGAGCATGGCCCACATGTAATTGGTCAGGGCTTTACAGTCACCGTATTTGTTTTTTGCTACGTATTCAGCATCAAAGGGCTGCCACCCCCCAATGCCCAACTGTACACTGACATAGCGCATGTTTTGCTGAAGGTAGCGGTAAAGGCGGGCAATCTTCTCTTCATCCGAAATGGCCCCGGCAGTCAGCTGTTGGATTTCTGATTTTACCGTTTCTGGTAATACGCCCCGCCCTTCCCAAAGAGAGTGTATGTATTTACTGAGGGCTGCCCAACTCGAAAATTCCCCTTCGTAACCCTCTATGCTGACCCGGCCCGGCACACAGACGGCCTTGGGCAGGAGCTCTTCAGCTTGTGGGGCATACGCTTCATGATGCAGGGCTTTGAGGTGGTGTACCTGCCAGCTACCAGACCATTCATTACTGGTGCTGGACAGCGTTGGTTCAACCGGAAGCCGATACCCCTTATAATTGACTGGGAAATCCTTCGGTGCACGGAAGGAAAAACGGGCAGCCTCTACGCTGTAACCAAAGTGCTGCGGGTACCACTCTTCCCCTGCAGCAAAGTCAATGCCTTCCAGCTCACGCTCGTAGCGGTAGCTAATCGTATAGGGGTAAGTGCTATGCCTGACCTCCACATGCTTTATACGGCGGTCACCATAAAGGGTACCTCCCGAAACGGCGGAGTAGTCCTTTACTTCGTCCTTATCCACTGCCCGCAGTTCCCGGCCCAATGCATCGTACAGCACAATTTCAATTTTACAGACCCGGGTCCCCTCATCATAGTAAATGACCAGCTCATTGGCACTGCTTTGTTCATTGAGCAGGGTCACCGTTTTTTCCACTTTCAGGTAGCCTTTTTTCTCAGACCGGATATCCAGGTCAACGTTATAGTCCCGCACTACCACATTAGCACCCTCTGTCAGGCTGTCGGGAATAGTGAAGGCGGCATAGTGCTGTGCAGCAGCAGGCAGCGCAAAAGCCAGGGTTATTGCCAGTATCAATCCTCTCATGGTTCTAGGTCTTTTTTCGGAATACGAATTGCTCGCCCTGCTTTTCGATGACAATATCCAGGAACCGCTTTAACGCCACGTATTCTTCGGGTTCGAAATGTGTCTTATCGAGGCGCAGGCTGTACACCAGGTTGACTTTCCCTGTAGTCTCGGTCGGAGTGAACTCAAAACTGCCCGCCTTGCCGGGGAGCGCAAAACTAGCAGATTCCGGCATCTCTTCCAGCACATAACCTTCCGGGATTTCAACAATGAATACATCCCGCACGTCGAAGGGGTAGGCCAAGTCTACCGGATAGCTACGTTCGGCTTTCTGGAAAGGGTTGTCTTCAAAATAAGGCAAGATACAGGGCGAGAAATAAATAAAATCATTGAAGGCCTGGGCCGCACCCGGCACCTGTGCAGTGTAGCCCCACTTCACTGCATCCACAGGGTTATCAGGCAGTGCAACCTGCATTCCCTCCGCCTGACTTTCCGGGAAGCGCTTTTGTAGTTCTTTTGCTAACGCCTGCTCCCCTTCTGCTCCGGAGACCAGGGCCCGGATGTCTACAGCGTGGTAGCCCTCAGATTTCGTCTGTAGCTGATACGACAGGTCACCGTTTTCAGAAAGGCTCATCTGGAACATCCTAGCCGTACTTGCCCCGGGAGGAACGATATTTATCCACTGTGGGTTCGTTTCGCTGACCAGCCAGCCCACTTTGTTGAGGGAGGCTTTGCGGGGCACACCTGCCGGGCGCTCATCATTGCTGAGATCCAGAATAAGCAGCTGATCATTGATCCTCGCCACCGTGACCATGTGGTTGAATTGCCGGACGATGGGATACAGCTGTATCATTTTACCATGACTGCGGGTGCTTAGCAGCACTGGATAACACTCCACATCCAGCGCTTTCAGTACGGTTATCAAAATAAGGTTCAGCTCTCCGCTGGAGCCTCGTTTCCGGTCAAAGCATTCGAGGACACTCTCCTCTGCATCGTACCAATACGATCCGTCCCACTCCAACGCATCCTGCAGGTAATAATAGGCGGCAAGAGCTTTTTCTGAGGTCGTCCCCGGTTCAGGGAGGTAGGGAGCGAGCGCTTCCAGCAATTGTTTTTGATTACGCTTTTTGTCGAATTGGAGCCCAAAAGAAGTAGAGGTAAGCAGACGCTTAGCCAAATCCGGCCAGGAAGAAAGAATCTGATCCACGGGCTGGTCCGGAAATCGCACAGCCTGCAACTGAAAACGCAGGCTGGCCCGATAGTCATCTATTGTTGTAATAAAGGCTTCTTCCTTTAGTGCAGGGATATTTTCCATAACTAAGCGGTAACGGATCACTTCTCCGGACATCGTAGTCGTACCTGAAGCTTGCTTTACAGTGCCCGACATACCCGCCTGTTTCGTTTTATACTGTACCACACGGAAGTTTTGCGTAAGCCGCTCCTGCTCGTTAATATCCGGGCTGCGGCCATTGGTCAGGAACAAATATTCAAACCAGACCGGAATATCCACATGTAGTTCACTCCGGCGGACCGGGATATCGTGCTGATAGTACCAGGGGCGCAATTGTACGATCCGGTCAGAGGTGATGGTGTAGGTGTACTCAATGACCGCTCCTTCCTCCAGGTTCGGAAAAGTAAACTTTAGGGCTTTCACCTCATCCGCAACCTCCTCTTCATAAAAATCCCGGCCTTTGAGCCGGAAAGTCTGCCCGGACCCCCGTGAAATGGTTTGTGCTTTGAGCCCGCTGATCTGGTCATCGCCATAGAGGTAAAGTTGCACATCACCATAGTCAAAGGCCGACTTGTCCAGAATTTTGATGCGGCGGTGGTGTTCAAAAATATAGCGGGTGCCCTGCCCAAAGTCAAACTTCAGCGTGGCATAATCCCCAAGAATTACAGCAGCGGCAGTGGTGTCTTCCGGGCAAGTGGTCATGTTCAGCTCTTCCAGGTCCACTTGCCCCCACTTCATTGGGGGCTTCTGAGCATTTAAGGTGGTTAAAACGGTTATACCTAGTAACACTAGCGCGAAACGTAGATGGTTCATCATCCAGGGTTTAATGAAAAGAAAAAATTATGGCTTGCGCAGAACGACCTGCGCAGTTAGCTTTTCTGAAAAGGCATCAAAGAGGGCTTTCATTTCAGCATATCTCTCTGGCTGGAAAGTGAGTTGATTGATTTCTATTCGTGACTCTACTTTAAGTTGATGCCCACTGACCTCGGCATGATATTCAAAGACCACACCCTCTCCTTCCAACACCTGATGCTGGGATTCGGGGATGAAGTCCACCTCCCAGCCCTCGGGTAGATTGATGGTGTTCATCGTGACTTCCCTGATCGGGCGGCTAAAGTCAATAGGATAGTGCCGTTTTGCCAGCTTAAATGGATTTTCAATAAACCGGGAATACAGCACTGGCTGAAAATAGAGGTATTCGTTCACCACATTGCCAGCCGTTTCGTGGCGCACTTCGATCTGCTCGGCGTAGGACAGGGAAGCATTATTGGGGTCCTTTCGGCGAAGGTTTTGAAACTCCGCACCTTCGGGCAGACGGCTGTTCCAGTACTTCCCTTCAGGAAACTGCCGGGCCAAAGAACGCTCTCCCGGTGCACTGATTCCGTGATAGGTAGCTACCATATCCCCTTGCAGCGCTCCCTCACCACTCAGGTCGAGACTACAGAAAAGCTTGAACTCATCATTGCCAGGTGTGATATTGATCCATACTGGCTGCTCCTCATTGACAATCCATCCGTAACCATTAAGCGAGTATCCCCTCAGGCTTCCAAAGGGCTGATAATCCACAGGCGTTTCCAGTAACAGTACGCGGTCAGCAACTTCCAGATAGACCAACATATGGTTAAACTGATCCATTATCGGATACTGTTGTGTCATTTTCCCATGACCGCGGGTAGAGAGCAGGACCGGATAGGCCTCATAGCCTTCTGCTTTCAGCAATGCGGTCAAAGCAACACCTAAATCAGCGCTTGTTCCACTACCCTTTTCCAGCAGTTCGTCCGGCGATTGTCCCGGGAAATATCTCAACTCATCATCCCAGGCGACCTTGCTGCCTAAAAACCGGTAAATAGCTTCTGCTTTTTCAAGCGGATCATTTATTCCAGCTATTTCCGGCTGTAATGCTTCATACAATTTCTTGTAATGACGCCTCTTGAGATACCTTCTGCCAAACTCCTCCCTGTCCTCAAGAGCCCTGGCAGCTTCACCCCAGCTTGTAAAAACTTCTCTTACGATTACGCCGTCACGCTGCTCGCTCAGCTGAAACCGGATACGAGCGCGGTAATCATTAATGGTGGTCAGGTACTCTTCCTCCTGAATAGCGGGTGCATTTTTCATTTCGAAGTGGCCGTTGCCGGCAAACAGCTCCATATCGCCCAACTTATAGAGCTTCCGGCCGTCGTCTAATTCGTACCTATTCATTTCCGTACCTGTTTCCAGCAGTGTCGCATAGGAATACGTCGACTGATTATCGATCGACAATTCACTGTGGACTACCGGATATTCGCCCTGGAAATACCAGGCGGGCAGCCGGAACATACGGTGGGACAAAATCTCGTATTCTAACTCGACCACTGCTCCAACTTCTACATTAGGTAGTGGGGCTTTATGAATCGTGTAATATTCACTGTATTCCTCTTCAAAGAAATCCGCTTTACTGATTTCAAAGAATTGCCCGTTTGGAAGTGTAATCCGTCCTTTCAGAGAGACAAGATGATCAGGCCTTTCCTTATGACTGTATCGATAAACACTTAAGTCTGCCACATCAAAAGCAGATTCTTTCAGGATTTTTGTGCGCTCGTAGACCTGCATCTCGAGTTCACTCCCATACATTGCGGAACGGAATATCTCGTAGTTCGCTTTCGAGTGCAAAACCACTGCCGCAGCCGATGAGTCATCTGGAAAGGCCTTCATGGCTAATACTTCCGGTGATATTTGCCCAAATCGGACTTCGGACTGTGCAGAAATACGGATGGCGACAAAGAGCCCCAAAAAGCTAAGGGTAAAAAGAGCTTTGTTTTTCATAATTCAACTTCAAAGAGCAGCGCGGTCACCTTACTGGCATGCTTATCTGGTAACAGCTTTTTTATTTATGCGGAACAGAAAGCGGGCTTTCAGGGGTTTAATAGCGCCTCAAATAACAATGAAGCCTCAAAATACTGTTTTTAGCGTAATTTTTAAATCGGCAGCCCGTTATTTTCGAGTCGACATTACCAAATAAAAAAGTTCCTATGCTGGCACAAACATGCCGATACCTTTGTATTGCCGGGCTGACGGCACTCCTGTTTAGCGCCTGCACCCGTAGTACGTGCGGGGCAGATAAAGCCGCTTTTCTGGACCGATACTACGAGTTACTGGAAGAGGCCAGGTCGGCTGATTTGCCTGCTTCTGACCCCGGGTGGTCCCAATACGATGCGGCCTTCCGCAGCTATGTTGAAGAATGCTATGACCTGCACGAGCCGGAAATGACAGGAAGGGAAAAGCGGCGGTTTTGGAGGCAGTCGCTTCGGTACTATTATCAGCGCTATGGCGATGGGCTTGTGAAGGAGCTCAAAGGAAAAGACAAAAGCACCCTTCGCAAAATTCAGGAGGAAGCAGCAGCTATTCTTGAAGACCCTGATGCTTTGCTCGACGATGCGGCCAAAGGCCTCAAAGAGGATTGGAAAGAGTTAAAGGAGCGGTTGGAGTAAGAGTATGTTGGGCGGGGAGGAAGGTTTAGAGCGTGTTGGGACTTTTGTCTTCTAGTCGAAAACTAACCATTTTTTGGTTAGACGACCTGCCTGCCAAACGGGTTTGCCAGGCAGGCAGGAAAGTGTCCCGGGTGCACCGGGACAGACCGATTACTAAAGTCCCAACACGCTCTTAATTCCAACGGACCTCATCTTCATCATCATCGAAAAAGAAATCGAAGTCGTCTAACCGGCGAAAAAGATCATCTTCGGATTCACTGTCCTCTTCCATTTCCCAGGTATCTTCTTCCATTTCTTCCCACTCTGCACGGTAGCGCTCCAGGGAGTAATCATCTTCCTGAGGCTCGAACAGGAATGCGGGCAGGCTCGCTGCAGATTCTGCATCAGGCTCGTCACTCTTTAGCTGGTCCAGCCAGCGTTCGTAAATCTGGCACTGACAGAAAGCCTCGCCAAAGGGGCAGCCCTTGGGTTTATAGTCACAAAAGTCTAGTTGCCAGATATTGTACTGCAGCACGGGGACCTCCTTTTTCAGCTCCGCCAGCAGTACACGGTACCGGATAGGCGCAGGAAGCCCTGCCGGAAAATTGACGATAAAGGAATGAGCATCCAGGCAATCTGTCAACGCCTCCGTTACTTGCTGGATCTGGGTCTCAGAAAGACGTTCAACTGGTGGAAACCACTCTGTTTTAAGACCGACAACACTAGCAAGCGCTTTCCGGGAAGCCGTTTTGGCTTCCTCTTCAGCTGTGATAAAAGGAATATCTTCCTCATCGTCAAAAGAAAGCACATGAACAGGAAGGTTGACAGTAGCTGCTGCGATATCAGCGAGCAGGTAGTTAATGTATTTATCCATTAGACTTTACTTCCGTGAATGGAAACAAGGACCACTAATGGCAAGGTAAAGATAAATTTCATTGAAATCCAGTTTGAGGCAAATAGTTTTCCACACTGCTTACTTCCCGAGCGCCTGTTGAACAGCCTCCATTTTCTCATTAGGCACCATCAGCGCCAGGTCGTAGTGTCGGATTTGCCAGCCTTCAGCCGTTTTACTGAGCACGCCGGAGCCCCGGCAAATACCCATGTGGGGGGTATCCAGCATTTCTTCAAACCAGGCTGTTTGACCATCCCTGGAAAAATAAACCTCGCGGTCGTAGGGCCGGAAAAGCCAGGCCACTTCCCGGTCAAAAGCTTTTTCAGACCATGCCCTGAGTTCATCTCTCAGCCAGCGCTCAGCCGCGTCGGTGCCCAGGTAAATACCATCCGGCGTCATTTTGCTGAAAAAGCCCTCTGCATCTGCCGTTGCTGCGGCCTTGTGCCAGGCATTCAGGAGGGTATCAATCAGGGCCGGGTCGTTAGGTGCTTCGGTCAGGCAGCCATCAGTATTGCGGGTGTCTGTGATGTGGGAGATTTTCCAGCCCGCCCCTGTTTTAAAGAGCTCAAAGGCGTTAGTGCCGCAGTGAGAAAGGGTGCCGTTTCGAAAAAAGGTGTACGTGGTCCAGGCTGTTGCCAGCAGCCCGTCTACCCGGATATCGTAGCTCCAGATTTGTTCATCCATCGCCCCGGCTTCGACCTGTCCCACATAGTCCACGAAGCGGTCGAGGCTGCCTTTGCTCAAGACCGGCTGGCCATCTTTGCCCCTGACCGCCGTGTACAGGCCTGCATCGGGCAGAAAAGCGTTGCGCACCGCACTGCTGTCCCCCGCCCGCATGCCATCAAAGAGCTGTTGAATGGGCTGCTGCACAGCCTGCCATTCCTGGCTGTTTTGGGCGGTGAGCCAAAAGGGCACGAGGGCCATCAGAAAAAACAAGGCGTAATATTTCATTTTCAGTCATTTTGATGCTCGAAAGTAGGGATTTCTAAAAAGCCGCACCCTATTGCGTTGGATTTCTTAGTGTATGTTTAGAGCAAACGAGTGTTGATAATCAAAGCGTTGTGGTTATGGCAAAGTCACTAAATTTGAGTTTAGCGGGCTAAGAGCGTGTTGGGACTTTAGTAATCGGTCTGCAAACTACACTTTTTTGCTTACGCTTCGTCCCGAAAATCCTCATTTAGCTAAGGCTAAACTCCGGTTTTCGTGCCTCGTATAACCAAAAAATTGTTAGTTTTCGACTAGAAGACAAAAGTCCCAACACGCTCTAAATGAAAATTTAGTGAGGAAGTCAGAGCCTGCCCCGCATTTCTGCGGGGTTCATAAAGCGTTGATTTGCAATAGCAACGAGCTCCAAACATGCTCTAACCTCTTGCAAACCAGAACAAGAAGTGCGATCGTTAAAGAACGAAGTCCAAAGCTAATCTCCTAAAAAGCGGTCACCGGGCAGATTATTGCTAATTTGCCCCCGCAAACAAGTCAAAAAGGACCGATACCCCATATGGATATCTACAACCGAAAATCCCGCTGGAAAATATACCTGGGCGCTGCCGGCGCCATTATTGTGGCCATCTCCATGGCCTACACCTCCTATCTTTCCAACAAGCTGGCGGAAGAAGAACGCCACAAAGCGGCTCTTTATGTGATGGCACAGGAGCGGCTCAACAACATGGACGAGATCGCAGCGGTGATCAACGATAGCTGCCCGCAGCCCGATCTCACCCTGCACCTTAATATTCTGCAGGCCAATAATACGATTCCGGTAATTGCGATCAATGACAGGGGACGGGTTGACTTTAGTGTAAATACCCGGGACACTTCCCAGGCCTATCTCCAAAAGGAAATCGCCCGTATGCAGGCCGATGGCTTTGAGCCGATTCAGAGCACAGCACACCAGATTTACTACAAGGAGTCTACGCTGCTGCGCCAACTTCGGTACTTCCCCTTTGTGCAGTTTATCCTGATCGCTGCTTTTGTAGCCTTTGGTTATATGGGCTTCAGTTCTGCCCGCCGTGCCGAACAAAACCGGGTGTGGGTAGGGATGGCCAAAGAGACCGCGCATCAGCTGGGCACGCCTATATCAGCAATCGTGGCCTGGATTGAGCACCTGAAGCTCATCCGGGAAGAGGATGAAGAAATACAGGAAGTTGTAGGAGAACTGCGCAACGATGTCAGCCGGCTCGAACTCATTGCTGACCGTTTCTCAAAGATCGGCTCTGCCCCCAAGCTCGAGCCCATCAATATCTATGAAGAGCTGGAGCAATGCCGGGCGTATATGCAACGGCGGGCCTCGCGCAAAGTCGAATTCCACTTCCCCTCACCTGATACTGCTCCCAAAACCGTGCACATCAATCCGCACTTGTTTGACTGGGTGGTGGAAAACCTGCTGCGCAATGCCCTCGATGCTATGGATGGCAAAGGCTCTATCAGTGCTGAAATATACGAGGACCAGGATTTCGTATACGCGGATATCACCGATACAGGCAAAGGTATTCCGGACGGAAAATTCAAGACCGTATTCAGCCCGGGCTACACCACCAAAAAGCGGGGCTGGGGCCTCGGCTTGTCTTTGGCCAAGCGGATCATCGAAGAGTACCACAACGGTAAAATCTTCGTAAAGCGGTCAGAAGAAGGTAAAGGCACGACATTCACCATTCAGCTGCCCAGACAGACCCGATAGACTTGATGCGTTGGGGCAGTGTGGTGGGAAAATGACCTATTTCCAACCACACTTAGACTTTTTGCAGGAGTTTAGCCTGACAAAAAAGCCCCCCACAGGCTCTCGGGAGGGGAAGGAAAGTGCCCTTTTGAACCTGCACAGGGATGCTCACACCTGTCAAGTTTAGTGAAGCAGGCGTACGGCGATGTCCCAGAGGTGTTCGTAGGGGACGATTTCCGATTCCAGGTTTTGGCGGGTTTCCGAAAAAGACACTTCATTCATCCGCTTGCGCAGGTGTGCAGTCCGGCGGAGCACCGCCTTCCGGTTAAAGCTGCAAGCCGGTATTTTATGCAGCATATTCAGGAAGCAGTTGCTGCGGAAGTGCGCGTCCTTTCTCAGGTAGCGGTGGGTGTAGGTTTTGAGGGCTTCCATCCGGTCTATGATTTCGGCATGCTTGCCCTGTTGCAGTAAGAAAAGGACGTGAATGGTCAGGATAGTCACATTGGCCCCACGCTTGTCTTTGGAGTACTTAGGCACGTTATTCAGTAGCCGGTTCAGCCTGAAACTTTTCTTTAGAGAAGGCCGGTTGCTCACAAGGCCAATTTCATAGAACAAATGCAGGTAAGCATCATAAATACGCCAGGCTTCCAGGCTTTGCTCGGGCAGCCAGTCAAACTGCTCTGTATTATAAGCCGTTTCCAGGGTGGCCAGAGCCCGTTCGTACTGCTGCGAATGAAAGTACAGCATGATGGCATACTCCAACACCTTAAAGTAATTGTTGCGCCCTTTTTTGGTCAGCCCCAGGCAGTATTGGATGACCGCCTCTGCTTCATCGAATGCTTTCAAGGCGATGAGGCTGGGGATCTTTTTGAATGAAAAAGTAGACAACGCCACTGATGCCGACCGAGATTGCTTCTTCCTGAAATAAGCAACTGCACGGTCACAACTTTTTACCAGTTGCTCGTGGTCGTATATAATCTGGTGCTGAATGGTAATAATAGAGAAGCCATAGAGAAATATTTTGTAGGAATCATGAGTACTTAAGCGCTGCTCAGCCATTTCGGCATATGCCCGGGCTTTGGTATAAAAGTCGACCTTATCAGACTTGGGGGCATTGAAGTACATGACCAGCTCGGTATATTTCCCTTCAAGCTCCAGCTCTGCCTGATAGATGGGCTGATGTACGGTGATTAAGTTATCGAACTCAGCAAACCGCTTGGTTTCGCCTTCCATTGCACCGTAGTGGTAGCGCAGAATTTTAGCCATTTGCAATATGATATCGGTAAACTCATATTTGACGGCTTTGCGCAAGGTCATATTCGCCAGCGATATCGCTACTTTGCGGCTATACCCTGTAATCAGTATTTGTACGGCTGCCGCATACCGGTAACAACTGTAGTAAGCACGCTGGTATTCCGAAAAGCCGGGCTGGCTGAGGTCGATCAAAAAAAGGGCGTTGACCAGCTTTTCCCTAAGCTTGCGCTTAAGACGGTTAAAATAGTGCCTGCGGTATCTCGACTTGCCAAAGAATGCGGAGGACGCTGCTTCTTCCGTTTTGTATTTATCCTGCTGCAGTTCACGGTACAGTTGCTCGATGTTTGAGTGCTCGACAGGGGTCTTCCCCAAGACATCAACTTGCTTGATTTTATTCCTGGAGACCACTTTAGCCAAACTTATTAACTCAGCGAACCTCATTCACATACAGATTTCAGACCCTTCAAGTTACTGTTTTTTAGATTGTTATTCCTGAAAGATTCAAATAATCGATAAAATCTGCCCTGTCTTTTTTTTGAAAAAGTGTTACCAATACTGTAAGCGGCTACCCATAGTTTTGAATACCAAATCAATAAATTCAAAACTATGACTGCAATTATTGCCTTTCTTATCGCCATCGGGATCATTTCAAACGCTCAGGAAGCTACCCCCTCGCTAATCCAGGAGTACGAGCAGGAATATTATGAGAGCACGATCGTTATCGACGATCTTGATGAGTTATAATTCAGCGTATCCTTTTTACTCATTATCAAACATTTATGCAAAAAATATACTTTTTTCTATTCAAATCTGACCTGTCTTTTTTTTGAAAAAGTGTTACAAAGTTATCGCCCGGTCGCCTCTATATTTGCTCCTGTTCAGAGTAAGTTCACTGTAGAATTCGGGGGAGTGTTTGACCAAAGCAGTGAAGGAAGCTTATTTGATCATAAAGGATTCCCCCTTATTTCTCCATAGAATCCTCGCTATTTAGGGCTCACACTCCCCTTCCTCTCTGACGTAAAAAGCCCTTTCGCATCTGTTTTGCGAAAGGGCTCTTCTTTTGAAAAAGCACTTTAAAGCGTGCTTTGGTACTAGAAAACAGGTTATTTAAAACCCACCATCCTCACCATCTTTTTTGATACCGGCTGGCGGATCCATTTCCACATCATCAGGCTGTGCGACGCGGAACTCGACGCGGCGGTTCATGTAGCTGTTGCCACTGGGTACCAATAGCTCGCTCTCTCCTTTCCACTGAATGACAAAGCGACCACGGCCGATACCGTGATTATTCACCAGGTGGTCTACCACGGCTTTAGTCCGCAGGTAAGACAATTCGTCATTATAAGACTCAGGAGCAGAAGCATCAGCAAAGCCAGTCACAACGATTCTCAACTGAGGGTTGCCTTTCATCATACGTGCGATAGAAGCCAGTGTGCCGTAGTCAGCGTACTTGATGCGGTCGCTATCTGTACCGAAGTGGATCATGGGCAGGAACCACTCGGTCATTTGAGTAGCACCACCGCCACCGCCGCCTTCGCCCTGACGCAGCTGATAATTTTGCAGCTCTTCTGAAATCAGCTCCCGAACCCGGTCTTCACTTACCCCACCACCTGGAACAGATGTAGGGTTGACAACTACGCCTTCCTCATTGACACGCTCGCCCGGGCGTGGTGGGAAGTAAGGCTCGCGGTCCTTGTAATCCGCTACGCCATCGCGGTCGCTATCCAGTGTGCGCCCTTTGGTATCCACCGGTACATCAGGTGGTGTATTAGGCTCCTGATCAATGGCATCAATGACACCATCATTATCGGAGTCTTGCAATGCTTTGCCCTGGTTCTGCTTGATGTTATCCAGCTCGTTCATCACGTTTTCCATTGGATTGACCCAATAGAGCGGCATGGAAGCTTTGGTTTTATTGCCAATATTGAAGTTTAGGCGCACGCTAGTGTAGTTGAGCATATCCCGGGAAAGGGTACGGCTCCCACCACCCTGAATCGTTTGCCCATCAATGTTGTCACCCAGTGACCCCATCGGGAAGAAGATCTGATGCTCCAGGCCAATGTTCATACGGTCTCCCAAACGGAAAGCGATACCAGCACCCGTTGCCACGTGAGGCGCGACAGAAAAAGCAGGGTCGGTCAAATCACCACTCCGCTGGTCAACATTGACGCGGGGCTGGAAAGCTGCAGCACCTACCCCCACAAGGGCATAGAGGTTAGTTTTGCGGGTTGACCGGTTCCATCGCAGGTTATTGGCAGAAATGATGCCGAAAGCGGTCCCGGAGATATAAGTCGTTTCGTGCTTGAAGAAATCATCATCAACAGGATCACCTTCTTCGCCACGGGCTGAGCCATAAAAGCCATCAAGCCGCAGCGAAAACACATAGTCCAGCGATTTTCTAACGTGCAGGCCCACGCCGTATCCTGGCTGCTGGGGCACGTCTCCGCCAACGAAAAAATAGCCACCGTGTACACCGAACTCAATCATGTCTCTTGGTGTGCCATAATCGGTACTGCTGTCTTCTTCTTCCTGAGCATGGAGGGCGGCAACTCCAATAAAGAGGGAAAGAGCTAGTAGAAGGGTACTTCTCTTTGTCATAGTCATAGGGATTAATGTTTAATTTCAGATGAGATAACAGAAAAGGCCTGATAGGCAAAACCTGTCAAACCTTTAACGTTGCCGCCATTTGGGGGGCAATTGTACATCTTTTTCTTTTCGTTTTATTACTTAAATCGGTAGCAAGTGATCAATAACTGCCGCCAGGGTGTGATGACCGAAGTGCATGCGCATACCTGCCGCCTTGAAAGATCGAAATGCAAACTTACTGCATTTTTCTACGCAGTCCAAACCTTGGGGTTGCATCTCTTTGCTTAAAATCACCTTAAAAATAGTAATAATTCTGGTTTCCTGCACTTTTTGCTGCACCTACTGAGTTATCCAGGAAATACATGAACGTAAAAGCCCAGCAAATCCGGAGCATAAAAGCCGGACATACGCCACTCTATTCCGTGCGGCCTATAGGTGCCTGCCCCTTGCAAACTCTGTATCAGCAAGGGTTACAGACTTGTAAAATCCACAGCGTCCTGTCCCGTTCAGAGGCTGCCCTGCCTTATCCGTCAAACTGCTACCGCTTCCTTACTTTCTATCAACCGCTTCAGTGCATCGTTTAAAGCATTGGAAGCAATAAAGTTTTTGGATGGGTTTTCCGCCCGTAAGTTTTCCAGCGCACCACGGATGGTAGCCGATACGTCACTAAAGATCGCTTCGTCTGTCATTTCTGCTTCTGCTTTCATGAAGTAGGCAAATACCCGTGCCATACCACAATTCGCAATGAAGTCAGGGATCAGGCTCAGCTGCTCGTCTGCCCAAACCGCCGTTGGGCCGAAGAAAACCCCATCATCTACAAAGGGGACATTTGCACCGCAGGAGATCACTTCCGCCCCTTCGGCAACCAATTGCTCGACTTGGGCGCGGGTAACCAGTTTGGAGGCTGCTCCGGGAATAAAGATATCCGCTCCCAGCGACCAAATCCGTTTGTTTACTTCTTCAAAGGGCAGCAAATCGTCCGCTACCAGCCTATTGCCCTGTTTGCGGACAAAGAGTTCTTTGACTTCTTCCATTCCCATACCCTCTGAACTGATCACGCCACCGTCCCGGTCAATAACGCCCAGAATACGTACCCCTGAGAGCGAAAGGTAACTTGCAGCGGCGGAAGCCACATTGCCCCAGCCTTGAATAATTGCGGTTTTGCCCTCTAAAGAGGTACCGTGATAAACCTCGTAAAAATGACGCACAGATTCGGCTACCCCAAAGCCGGTAATCAGGTCAGCAACAGCGTATTGATGCCCATCGGGCACGAAGCGCGGGTCCTCCACAATCTTTGCACAGCCGTACCGCAGCTGCCCAATAATTTTCACCTTATCGCCACGGGTGGAGTTGAGGTGCCCGTTAACGATGCCTTCCTGCGGGTGCCACAGCCCCAAACGCTCGGTAATGGGAATGACATCCTTGAGTTCATCTACGTTGAGGTCGCCACCGGTACCATAGTAAGCCTTAAGTATAGGCAGGGCAGCAGCGTACCAGCGTTGCAGGACTTCGTCCCGCCGTGGGTCAGCCGGGTCAAAATTGATGCCGGATTTTGCACCGCCAATCGCCGGGCCGCAAACGGAAAACTTGACTTCCATGACTTTGGCGAGCGAAACCACCTCTTCCTTCGTCAGCCCTTTGCGCATGCGGGTGCCCCCGCCGGCAGCGCCATTGCGCAATGAGTTAATGACAATCCAGCCTTCTGCTTCTGTTTCCGCGTCTTTCCATTCAAAGACAATTTCCGGTTGCTTCCCTTTATACTGTTCGAGTAGATTTTGCATGAACTTTGGTTTTCTCGGTTAACGTGGCGGTGCAAAACTACAAAATAGTTCGTATACTAACTATCTGGTTTCACCCTTCTTCTCCATTCCAGATACCCCAGTGCCAGCAGGCATAACAAGGCTGAAGCTATGAAGACTTCTGCGAAGTTGGCAGGTGTGTTGTCATAGACCCATGCAGCGTATAACGCGCCTCCTCCAATCCCAATTTCCAGTGCGATATAGGCAGTAGCCATAGCCCGCCCCCGGTAGCGGCTGTCGCTGCGGTCTACCACCCAGGCAAAAGCCGTTGGCCCCAGCACGCCGGTACAAAAGCCGAGTGCACCAGCACCTACCATCAGCATCAACGGGCTATTGGCATAGCCCAGCAGGATCAAAGCCCCGGCCGTCAGCACGAGCGAAACCTCCAGCACAGGCTCCCGCCCAAACCGGTCGGAAGAGCGCCCGGCAATCAGGCGGGACAACAGGCCCATAGCGGTAAAGCTGGTAAAGAACAACCCCTTGTTGGCCATACCGAGGTAATCGGCCTGATCCGGCACGATAGTCAGAAGCACACCAAAGCAGGCGTAGGAAAGCCCGATAATGATGGCCGGCGGCACCGCTGTGGGCTCCAAAAAGTCCTTCCACCCTACCTTCAGCAGACCAGGGCGGAAGGCCTGCCGGTCGGGTAAGGTTTCCTTCATCCCCATTAAGATGACAATCGAAAGCAGCGCAAGGCCCGAGGATACATAAAACATGATATCAATGGAGTACGCCATCACCAGCCAGCTACCAACCGGAGGAAAGATGGAAGAGCCCAGGTTCATACTGACCCCCAGAATGCCCATGGCTTCTCCGCGCCGGTAATGGGGCGCGATATCGGCAACAAAGGCAGAGGAAGCGGTAGGCTTAAAGCCGGTGGAAAAACCATGAAAAAAGCGCAGCCAAAGAAAACCTGCAACTCCCGTAACCAGCGGATAAAGCAGGCTGCAGATTACACAGACCAGGGAACCGAATACCATGACCGGCACACGCCCTACGGTATCCGTGAGCCGGCCACTAAAAGGGCGGGACAGCCCCGCCATGAGCGTAAATAAAGCAATGATCAGCCCTTTGTAGTCTTCGCCACCCATGCTTTCCAGGTAGGCCGGCAGCTCCGGAATAATCATATTGAAACTCCCGGCAAACAAAGCGTGGCTCAGGCACAACAACCAAAATTGTGTAGTGTAAAGTGGCTCCTTTTCCGTTAGCATGCGCAAATATAGAAACCACGCCCTATCTTTGCCCAACGTACGACTAAAACCTATTTTTTCTTATGCTCCACAATTGGTTGCAACCCCTTAGCCCGCTGACAGAAGCCTACCCTGACGATTGCCTGGGCAGCACGATCCGAAGGTACGAAGGTACTTTCCCAGCACTGAGCAAAGGCACAATTGCCATTCTCGGCCTTGGTGGCGAACAGGCGGATGTCATACGGCAAACGCTGTACGCCCTTAAATCCCCGTTTGAAGGGGTGACCATTACGGATCTTGGCAATGCCCGCAAGCAGGAAAGCATTTTCCTCATCCCCCTGATCAAAGAACTGCTGGAAAGCGAGGTCATGCCCATCCTCATTGGTAGTCAGCCGGCACAAGCCCTGGCGCAGTACAAAGCTTATCAGGAGCTGCAGTATCTTGTAAACCTGGTTGTAGTGGATGAGCAGGTGCCCTACGATACGGAAGTGCGCAACAAAGCCGCTTACTACCTTCAGGAAATCATCGATAGCCCGCGGTCCAGCCTTTTCCACCTGAGTTTCATCGGCGGGCAGGCACACTACCTCTCCCCCGCCACCCTGCAGGCCTTGCAAAAACGGCACTTCGACTATGTGCGCCTGGGAAAAGCCCGCGCAGACTTGCCTGACCTCGAACCGATCATCCGGGACGGCGATCTGCTCAGCTTTAACCTTTCTGCGATTAAGGGAATAGAAGCCCTGGGGCAGGCCCGCCCTTCGCCCAATGGGTTCAGTAGTGACGAAGCTTGCCAGATTGCCCGCTATGCCGGCATGAGCGACAAGCTGAAGTCTTTCGGGATCTATGGATTCGAGCCGAAAATGGACTTTATGGAGCAGACTGCACAGCTCGTTGCGCAAATGATCTGGTACTTTATTGATGGGTACTGCCACCGCAAGGGCGATTTTCCGGCAACGATGGAAGGCCTGGCTGAATATATCGTCGACTTCAAAGACCACGACTACCAGATCACCTTTTGGCGCAGCGAACGGAGCAACCGGTGGTGGATGCAGGTGCCGGTCAAAACCCATCACCAACTTCAGCGGCACCGGCTCGTGCCTTGCTCCTACAACGACTACCTGGAGGCTTGCCAGGGTAAGCTGCCCGAGCGCCTTCTAAAGGCTTTGGAGCGTTTTAATTAAGCAGCCCTTCCAGTTTATTGCTCCGGGAGCCTTTGATCATGATGTGCACCCCCTGCAGTTGCTGATCGTCGAACCAGGCGCGCAGTGCTTCCACGTTGGAGAAATGTGGAAGACCAGCTGCTTTAGCGGGCGCTTCAAAAGCCTTTCCAACCAGCAAGGTAGCCTCAAAGGGCTGCTCCAGGGCTAGCTGAATAATCGCTTCGTGCTCCATTTCGCTATCGGCGCCCAATTCCAGCATTTCTCCCAGAATAGCAATGCGACGGTTAGCGTCCATTTGTGCGAAAGCCAGCATTGCGTTTTGCATACTAGTGGGATTAGCGTTGTAGGCATCCATAAAGTAGGTATTGCCACCCCGCTCCAAAATCTGAGTACGCATATTCTCAGGGAGGTAGGCTTCTACCGCCGTTTTGATTTTACGGCCCGGCACCTCAAAGTGGACACCCATTGCTACCGCTGTCATGATATTGTTGAAGTTGTAGCGCCCGATCAGCTTACTGCCCGATTCCACCCTTTTACCGGAGACCGGGTCCCGGAATGCAAAAGTCAGAAAGGGTTGTTCGGCGGTCAGTTCGACCGGAATGTACCCTGTAGCGTCCCACGCCCCGCTCCCGTAGCCAGTCTGCCACTCGCAGGGGGCTGCCAGGTCTTCCAAAAAGCGCTCGTCCTGATTGATAAACACCAGGCCGTTGACCTCCGCCAGAAAACGGTACAACTCTGACTTGCCTTTTTTCACGCCCTCTATACCTCCAAAGCCCTCCAGGTGAGCTTTGCCAATATTGGTGATCAGACCACACGAAGGCTCGGCGATGCGGCTCAGTTCATCAATTTCGCCCTGATGATTAGCGCCCATCTCTATGACCGCGAATTGAGTATCGGCGGGCATCGCCAGTAAGGTCAGGGGTACCCCGATATGGTTGTTGAAGTTGCCCTGCGTGAAGTGGAGCTTGTATTTTTGGGCCAGCACGGCAGCCACCAACTCCTTGGTTGTGGTCTTGCCATTGCTGCCGGTAACACCCAGGACGGGGATATCAAACTGCCGCCGGTGATGCCGCCCGAGGCCCTGCAGAGCCTTGAGCGTATCCTCAACCAAAAGGTACTGTGGTCCGTCTGCTACAGCCGGGTCGTCTACCACAGCGTAGGAGGCACCCTGCTCCAGGGCCTGCGCCGCGTACCGGTTGCCGTCAAAACGGTCTCCTTTCAGCGCGATAAAGAGCTCGCCCCTTTTGATTTTCCGGGAGTCTGTCGTCACTCCACTGCACGCACTAAAAACCTGATAAAGTTGCTCGATTGAATTCATGTTAATCCAGACGTATTAGACTTGATACGTCGGGGATCATTACAGGGTTAAAATAGCTCATTTTTCCCACTGCACTGACCCGACGCATCAAGTCTATTGAAAAGCCTCCACCCCGGTTAACTGACCGGGATGAAGGCTTTTATTATACCTTAGCTAATCGTGTATTGACACAAGCACTAGTAGCCTGTTTAATATCTTCTGCTGCCGCGTTTGCGCTTAGTGTTGAATTGGTGCCCTCCAACATCTTCATTGCCACTAGGTGAACCGGTACGGGTCATCGCACAACGGAAACCGATGGTACGCGAGGATTTTTTCTGGTCCAGATAGCGACGTGCGCCCGGAGAGAGCCAGAATGCCCGGTCAGCCCAGGAACCACCTTTGTATACGCGGGTCTCATCACTGACCAGGGTATGCTCGCCGGTTGCATAGTAAGCCTGCGACTGCTTATCGCCGTCCAGGTAGTTGTACACCTTACCCGTTTTGTAGTTATCGCGGGTAGCGGCTTCCTCGTCCGTCACGTAGCGGTAACGCAGACGCCCGAGGCTATCTTTTTCAACCGGGCGGCCATCTTCGTCCAGCTCCATTTGCTGGAATTCGCCACCACGGTAAGAGTTCAAGTCATGGTTTTCCGTATCAGAAAGGGTGGCACTTGTCAGCGGGCGGTACAGATCAAGGACCCACTCGTTCACATTGCCTGCCATGTTGTACAAGCCAAAATCATTTGGTATAAAGGAACGAACCGGCGCGGTGATGTGCGCATCATCGTTCAGGTTGCCAGCCATACCCATATAGTCACCTTTACCACGCTTGAAGTTAGCCAGCATTTCACCCTGATACTTATCACGCTTCTGATAACGTATAGTGTTACCATCCCAGGGGTAGAAACGGCGGTCAGAAATCCGCTCGTCCTTTTCGGAGGTTTGGTTGCCCTGCAGAGCCAAAGCTGCATATTCCCACTCTGCTTCTGTAGGCAGGCGGTAGTCTGGCAGCATAAGGCCATCTTCGAATCGGACCGCGCGCTCACCGCCGGTACGCAGGTCTTTGAGGTTCTTGCGAACCTCTCCCTGATACTGTCCAACCAGATAAGACTCCGTTACAAAGTTGTCTTCATCTTTTTGCTCCGTGTTCAAATTGAGCACGCCTTTTTCAACGAGGATCATCTCGTTCACACGGTCCGTACGCCACTTACAGTATTCTGTAGCCTGTTCCCAGCTAACGCCCACTACCGGGTACGAATCGTAAGAAGGGTGGCGGAAGTAGGTTTCCACGAAAGGCTCGTTGAACGCCAGTTCTTCGCGCCAAACCAGGGTGTCAGGCAGAGCATTCCGGTAAACTTCAGGGTAAGACTCCCCGAATACGCGGTTGATCCAATAGAGGTACTCCCGGTAGTCGGTGTTAGATACCTCCGTTTCGTCCATATAGAAAGAAGAGACCGTAACCCGTCGTGGAATATTGTTCCAGTCGTATGTCACATCCTGTTCGGTGAGCCCCATAGTAAAGGTGCCCCCTTCGATCAGTACGAGGTTGGGCCCGGCGGCCTGCCCTTCGTAATCGAGTTTTTCATAGCCTCCCCATTTAGTGTCGTTGTACTTCCAGCCTGTTGTGGCAGAGCGTTCCCCACCGCCGCAGGAGCTGAGCACGAGCGCTGCACCAAAAAGAAAAGCGCTAAACTTCAGCAGATTTTTCATTAGTAGAAAATTTGTTTTTGAGAATCGACCAACAAATACATTAAACATTAAGATAGCTCTCTCAAGCTACTCTTTTAAGCATAAGGCGGCGGGCACTCAGGCATTGGAGCGTAGTTCATTACTAAAATCCGACCACCACATTTTCCTTTGAAGGCGGGAAATTAGCAATTTATGATGGCATAGGGAAATGCACGCTACAAATTAACGCCATTTGTATGCCGCTACGCCAAATTTGGCGCTGCCGGATGTCGAAAATTTTTAAATAGTGGCGAGCCACTGTTTTCCTTCTTATCCAACTGCCTGAGGCTAGTTGAACATCTTAAAACAATTGTTGTAGCGGGACGTTTTGCGCCGCCGCTGAGCTTCCTTACTGTCCTCAAAATTAATAGTGAGGGAAAGCTCGTGGGTGCCTCCGGTATTGCCAAGCGTCAGGCTGTTCAGCGTGAGATCAAAGCTATAACCGAAGCGGAAGACGCCGTAACGGACGCCAAAAAGGGCAATCGCAGCATCAGCATTATTAATGGTATGCCTGTACCAGGCACCTCCAAAAAAACTTCCGACCCCAAAATACGCACCTCCGTTGATTTGTGCAAACTCTCCTTGCTTTACCATAAGAAAGTTCGGAGATACAAACGCACTGTTTTCCCGATTATTGCCTGCAATCAAAGGGATTTGCCAACCGCCGTGCAGGGTGATGCGAAGGGGCAGCCCCGCACCAAGGTTTTCGTTGATATCCAAAAGGCTTTCGTCGGGGCTGTTCAGGTGCTTGAGCGATAACCCGGCGTAGGCGTTCTCGCTGTTAAACAGGATGCCCGCCCCTATATCGACCGCAGTATTGTTTAGGTTGACCGGGCGCTGCTCTTCCGTCGGGTTGGCCACACCGCCCCCGCCGATGGGGCCGGTGACGGGGTCAATCTGATCCAGGAAGATCAACTGATCCCAGTCCAGGCTCGTTTGGATCATCCCTGCCTCCACCCCGATACGCACGGCAGAGGTACGGTTGATTTTCACCCGGTAACTGTACACGCCATGGAAGCGGGTCGTATTGTAAATGCCGTTGCCGGCATCATCTCCGAGGACCACCACGCCAAAGCCACTGTTCAATTCCTCCAGCGATTGCTCGTAAGCCACAGAGTAGGTTTCGTAACCGCCCTCGTAATCCGCCCACTGATTGCGGTAGTTGACCGTCACCCTCGGCGCAAAAGTAGTACCAGCAAAAGCCGGGTTGATCTGCATAGGCGCAGCAAAAAACTGGCTGAACACCGGGTCTTGCGCTTGCAGGGATTGGGCCATCAGCATTGAACAAAAAAGTATTGTGAGTAGTATTCTCATTAGGCTGCAATTGGATCAATGGGCTCCCAGACAGGAGAAATCATGTGGAGGCGACATTTCGGCCTTTCTTAACAAGCAATACGCCTTAGGGTCCGCCGTTTTGTCTTCAAACGTTATACTTTTATCCATAACTTGTCTAAAAGACTTGAGCAACATACCAATTTTTTCGAAACTGGTTCGGTCCGGGACTGTTAATTTTGAACCTTAGCCAATTGGTTGACAAAAGAACAGGGCTAAAAATAAGTTGCAATGACCGGAATTGTCATTTTCAGATCTGTTCAAAGAACTGCCCAACTCCTCAAAGAAGTATACTATGAAAAGTTTTAACACCCTTTGTTTATTGCTTGCCCTGACCACGCCTTTGCTGGCACAACTCCCTTTGGAGTTCACTCAATCGCTCGACTGGGCGGCAGCGCCACAAGAAGTCTTGGCCGATGGCCGGGTAAACCACTACTGGGCTTTTGAAGGAGCCACCCAGAGCGATAAGGTACTCCCCTTGTTTTCCCGGCGGTTTGAAGTGGAAGGGGCCGGTCAGCTCCGGGTGGAAGTACTGGAAGCCGAATACGAAGCTTTCGGCTGGGAGAAAACGCCCGACGCTGCCGAGCAGCTCGAAGAACAGTTGCGATTCGAAACCACTATGACCCGCCACCGGGAGGGCTACTACGGCCGGGTGGCCTTTGTGCCGATCATCAGGCAAGGCAATCGGTACGAGCGCCTGAAAAGTTTTAAAATACGCATCACCTTGCGGCCGGATGCGGGCAACAGCATTGCCTTCAGAGGGCCCAACAATACCGAAACTTCCAAGCTCAGCGATGGGGCTATCTACAAAATTGCCGTTTCGGAAACGGGCATGCACAAACTGACCTATAGCTTTCTTAAAGACGAGCTGGGCATGGATATCGATAATATCGACCCCGCACGGATTCAACTACTGGGCATCCCTGGCGGTAAACTGCCTTATTACTCAGAAGACCCCCGCACCGATGACCTGGCGGAGCTCCCGATCCGGATAGAAGGCGGCAATGATGGCAGCTTCGACAACGGGGACTACCTGCTGTTCTACGGGCAGGGGGCAAGCATCTGGGCTTATGACGAAACCGAACGGCAGTTCTTCTGGCAGCAAAACCCTTACGACGTGGCCAATTACTACTTTATAAAGGTGAGCGGCAACAACGGGCAGCGCATTACAGCGCAATCCTCACTCAGCAGCACCGAATATACCACTACCTCCTACAACAACTACAGCCGCTTCGAGCCGGAAGAAATCAATATCCTGCACGAGTGGTCCAAGACGCAGGGGGCCGGCAAACAATGGTTTGGTGATCATTTCAAGGTGGCCCGGGAGTACACCTATACTGATCTTTTCCAATTTGACAACCTTATCCAGTCTGAGCCTGTGTATGTGGAAGCCCGCCTGGCCTTGCGTGCCCGCATCCGCTCCTCCTTTTTTATGGATGTAGCCGGGCAAACCCTCGAAAGCAATGATGCAGATTCCACACCCGCGATCAATACCGCTTCGGATAATACGGCCCAGTATGCACGATATGCCAAGGTCTCAGACTCTGTTTTTGTCAGCACCAACAGCAGTAATGTCAGGCTCCGCTACCCGTTCCCACAAGGCAGCGGAGATGACAGTGAAGGCTGGGTAGACTGGGTGCAGTTTAATGTGCGCTGCAATCTCATCTATAGTTTTACCGGTGCTCAAACAGCGTTCCGGGATATCGAAACCCTGAATTATGGCAGCGCCACCTTTGAGCTTCAAAATGCCAATGAAAACCTGCAAATTTGGGACGTCACCGCGCCCCTTCAGCCCCGCGCCCAACAGTACAGCCTTTCGGGCAACACCCTGCGGTTTGGTGCCGAGACCAACAGCCTGCGTGAGTTCGTAGCATTCGACCCCAACGGCAACCTGCTAACGCCTGAAGCCGTTGGTGCTGTTCCCAACCAAAACGTGCACGGCATTACGGATGCTGATATGGTCATCATCTATCATCCCGACTTTGAAACGGGAGCACTGCGGCTGGCAGAACACCGGGCGGGGTTCAATAATATTTCTGTAGAGCTAGTGACTCCGGAACAGATTTTTAATGAATTTGGCGGAGGCCGGGCAGAACCAACCGCTATCCGCGATTTCTGCCGCATGCTTTATGACCGCTCTGACAAGTTCAACTACCTGCTCCTGATCGGGGATGCCTCTTTCGACAACCGTGATATCTATGGGCTGGGTGGCAACTTTATCCCTTCTTATCAGGATGACAGCCTGCACCCGGTCTTCGCTTACCCTACCGATGACCTCTACGGTGTCCTTTATGGCAGCAGCCCCAATGACCCTCTGCGGGGAGACCTGAACATCTCCATCGGCCGCCTGCCCGTAAAAAGCAATGAAGAGCTCGAAAACATAACCGCCAAAATCGTCAACTATAACGAAAATGCCAGCACCCTGGGCGACTGGCGCAACCAACTGGTTTTTGTGGCTGATGATGGCGACAGCAACACCCACCAAAGAGATGCGGATGATGTAGCCGAAACGGTCCAAAACCAGGTACCCTTTATGAACCTGGAGAAAATCTACCTCGATGCCTTCCCGGAGGAATCCACCCCCGGGGGGGAGCGCTACCCGCTGGCTACGGAGCAACTCAACCGCTCGGTATTCAAAGGTGCCTTTGCCGTCGCTTATCTGGGCCACGGTGGCCCGAAAGGCTGGGCGCAGGAGCGGGTCCTAAATATTTCGGATATCCTGAGCTGGGACAACAAGAACAACATGCCTATTTTCATCACTGCCACCTGTACTTTTACCGGTTTTGATGACCCTAGTTTTGTTTCGGCAGGGGAAGAGGTTATCCTGAACTCACAAGGCGGTGCCCCGGCACTGATGACTACGGTACGCCCTGTATTTACCGGAGGCAACAAACGGCTGACCGCTAATGCTCTGGAGTACATCCTGTCCAAGTCAGCTGATGGGCGGCCGCTTACCGTTGGAGAAGCCTATCTGCTTGGGAAAAACCAGACTGACGATACCGACAATACCCGGAAATTCACCCTCATCGGTGACCCGGCTATGCCACTGGCGCTGCCACAGTACAACGTCGCTACCACCGCCATCAACGGCGCAGCTATTGCATCGCTGGATTCACTGCGTAGTGATACCCTCCGGGCGTTGCAAAAAGTAACCATCGAAGGGGTGGTGCTCGACAACAGCGGCAACATCGATACGGAGTTCAACGGCATCGTCTATCCTACCTTGTTCGACAAAGCACAGATGGTCAGTACGCTGGGGCAAGGCGAGAACAACGTATTCAATTACCGCATTCAGAATAATGTGATTTTCCGGGGCCGGGCATCGGTCACTAACGGGCAATTTGAATTCACCTTTGTGGTGCCTAAAGACATCAATTACGAGCTGGGCAGTGGCAAAATCAGCTACTACGCAGCCGACGAAAGCCGGATGCTCGATGCCGCTGGGTCTTACGAAGCCATTCAGATCGGCGGCACTGACCCCAATGCTATCGCTGATGATCAGGGGCCGCAGGTGGAGGTCTTTATGAATACCGAAGACTTCGTTTTTGGCAGTGTGGTCGACCCCAAGCCCACCCTCCTGGTGAAGCTCAGCGATGACAACGGGATCAACGTGGTAGGCAACAGCATCGGCCACGATCTGGAAGGCGTGCTCAACGAGGACACCCAAAACGCCCTGTTGCTCAACGACTTCTACGAGTCAGAGCTGGACGACTACACCAAAGGGACGGTACGCTACCCCCTAAATGAACTGCCCGAAGGCCGCCACCGGATAGAAGTAAAAGCCTGGGATGTTGCCAACAACTCAGCAACCGGCTATACCGAATTTGTAGTCGCCGGATCCGGAGAAGTGGCCCTGCAGCACGTACTCAACTATCCCAACCCCTTCACCGACCGGACCTGCTTTCAGTTTGACTACAACCTGGCCAATCAGGAAGTGGATGTGCTCATACAGATTTATACCGTATCGGGCCGCCTGGTAAAAACCCTGCAACAAACGATGGTCACCGATGGGGCCCTGCGGCAGGACGATTGCATTGAGTGGGACGGCCGGGACGACTTCGGCGACCAACTTGCCCGGGGCGTCTACCTGTACAAGGTGAAGGTACGGGCACTAGGCGCTGGCCTGCAGGCACGGACTGGGGAGAGCGAGTTCGAGAAGCTCGTTATTTTGAAATAATTCGCTATATGTTAATTTTTTTAACTCCTGAAATGCATCCTTTGGTACGCCGTTTGTAGTATGTATTGAAATGAGACCCAACCCTCCCATGATAAGGTCTTGTCAAGAAACACCTCCTACTAGTCTACAAACTTGTATATTTGCAACATCAATTGGAAAAACCGTGAGCGTCTCATGAAAAATTTACTCTTTAAACAACTCCTTCTGCCTGTAGCGGCCCTGTTCATTTTCGTTGGGCAAGCGGACGCACAGTGCTACGAAGAAGAAGGCAGGTTCTACAACCTTGACGGTACGCCCTGTACGAATACCGTTGTTTCTGCCGTCCCATTTCTCCGCATCGTAGCGGATGCCCGCTCCGGCGCGATGGGCGATGCAGGTATTGCCATATCTCCGGATGCCAATGCCATCCACTTTAATGCCTCCAAGCTGGTCTTTGCCGAGGAAACCTTTGCCATGTCGGCAACCTATACGCCCTGGCTGCAAAACCTGGGGCTGAATGATGTCTACCTTGCTTATCTGACCGGCTTTTACAAGCTGGATGATTTGCAGACGCTCGGCTTTGGGCTGCGTTATTTCTCCCTGGGCAGCATTCAGTTTACGGACCAAAACGGTGAGCCACTGGCCATCGGGCAGCCTAACGAATTTGAAGTTTCTGCCGCTTATGCCCGTAAACTGACGGACAACTTCTCTGCCTCCCTTACGGGTAAGTTCATCTACTCCAACCTGGCTGCCGGACAGCAGGTGGAAGGTGGTGAAACCATCGAGCCTGGCGTAGCCGGTGCTGCTGATGTAGCGTTCACCTACCGTACAGATATCGATACGGACCGTGGCGACTCTGAGTTGACTGTTGGCCTTGCTTTGACCAATATCGGCTCCCGCATTACTTATACCAACTCCGTAGTCCGCGACTTCCTGCCAGCCAACATTGGTTTGGGCGCTGCTTATACCATGGAGCTGGACGAGTACAATACGCTGACACTTACCACCGACATCAACAAGCTGATGGTGCCCACCCCTTGTCAGGGAGATGGTTGTGATGAGACTGGCGAAATCGGCATCGACGACTACCGGGAGCAGTCTTCTATCAGTGGTATTTTCTCTTCCTTTAGCGATGCCCCGGAAGGATTTAGGGAAGAACTCACAGAGCTGATGTACTCCTTCGGTGTTGAGTACTGGTATGACCAACAGTTTGCCGTACGTGCGGGTTATTTCAATGAACACCTGCAAAAAGGTGGACGTAAGTACCTGACCGTAGGGTTGGGTTTGAAGTACAATATTTTCGGCCTTAACTTCTCCTACCTC
Organism: Phaeodactylibacter sp.; assembly: GCF_040219495.1. Lineage (GTDB taxonomy): Bacteria > Bacteroidota > Bacteroidia > Chitinophagales > Saprospiraceae > Phaeodactylibacter. The sequence continues at coordinate 58,920 of NZ_JAVJSK010000012.1, forward strand.
GTACCGACCACCAATCAGCGGAACCCACTGGATAACACTTTGCGATTCTCTTTGCTGTTTGACTTTGGCTCGATGGGCGAGCTTGAATAAGAGCATGTTTGGAGGAGCACTTCAGAAGCATTTGTAAAAAGGAAAGCCCGGCACTTCACACGAAGTACCGGGCTTTTTTATTTTTGCTGCAGGCCTGTAAGCCGGATTCTGTATCCCGGTCAGACCGGGACCTCTATCATTTATCTAGCCCTGCCCTCACGAGCAGGGTCCATCTGCCTACCCCTCCCGAATCACCGGAGTGAGCTGAGCGAGCAACTCAGCCGGGCAGCTGCCCGATCGGGATGTACGTGACATTTCAACCCACGAGGTTTACCCCTCCGCTTTGTTGCCAAAGCAGAGCGTGCGCTCTTACCGCACGTTTTCACCCTTATCCCGGTTTGCACCGGGACGGTATAGCTTTCTGTGGCACTTTCTGTCCCCGGCCGGAGCCGGAGCCCACCCGTTAGGTGGCGTGGCGCTCTACGTTGTCCGGACTTTCCTCACCTGCCGGGCGTACCCGGCAGCCGCGATAGAGCAGCCTGCAGCAGGGGGTAATGTACAACATTTATTAGAGTTTATGAATAGCCCCAATACTGAGAGCATGTTTGGAGCTCGTTGCTATTGCAAATCAACGCTTTATGAACCCCGCAGAAATGCGGGGCAAGCTCTGACTTCCTCACTAAATTTTCATTTAGCCCGCTAAACTCAAATTTAGTGACTTTGCCAGAACCATAAAT
>NZ_JAVJSK010000013.1:0-3759 GCF_040219495.1 Phaeodactylibacter sp.
AAGGCGTGATACATTCAAGAATGGGATTAAAGGGGCCCATTCTTGAATCACATAGCCTTAGCTACGTGACCGAAGAACAACGAAGAGCAGGACAAAATTTGGCAAGAGCAGCCCGAAGTGTAAAATCCCAACACGCTCTTAAATTTCAGGGCTATTTCCGGGTCTTGTCTGAAGTCATAATGGTTCCGTCTTTAATGCGGACCACCACAATCACTTCATCATCGCCTTGTTTGGCAGTCAGTAGGTAGCGCCCATCTCCCACCTCTTTGAGGTCGTAGAGTCGGGCGTAACCATTGTGGTTTTTGATCAGGTCGCGGTGCAAGGTCTTACCGTTCATATCGGTCAGCTCCACCGTAGCGGTTTGTTGCTGAAGGTTGACCAGCTGAATACGCAGGGTTTGGTCAGGCATCACTTTGGAAAGCAGCCGCATTGGGCTGTTGTCTGCGGTGTTGGCCTGGGCGGCAAACGTGATTAGTGCAAACAAGGATGCCAGGGCACCCGTTTTAATCCATTTCATCATTACAGTCGGGTTTTGATTAAAAAATGTCTTGGGTGATCATGTGTTGATGCAAAAGTGGAAAGCCCGGGGATCAGATGCGATGATAATCGATCAACAGGCGACAAGCATAGACTAAGATTAGGTCTGAAGCTTCCTTCCCACCCTACCGTTGCCGGTAACGCAGTTGCCTTCGCATTGGCTTTCTGCCCTTCGGAATAGGTTTGCTGTGCCTGGGCGCGAGCTTGTTCTTCCTTCCGCTATTCCGCATTGTACTGTGCTTGCAGGGCCTCATTGCCGCTGATGTGAAGCATACAGAAAACTATTGCTCAATTGGAGAGGGCGCTATTGTGTTTTTGGTGAGTGTACAATAGCAGTCAAAATCAGACCATCACTGTGGGTTTTACAACAAATGAGGTTTTCAACATTGTCATTTGTGAGACAAATCACTAGTTGGGGAAAATTAATACGGTTCATTCCTGTAAACGCCAATGCCATTTATGTATCTTTAAGGAAAAGAAAGTAGGGCGCTCAATTTAGCCTACGCAAAAGCTCAATTACACCGCTCAACCTATTATTTTACCTTAATAACTATTTTAACATGAATCTTTTACGCTTTTTCACCCCCCCCCCGCGGGCTTTTTCTGACAATGCTATTGCTTATGTTTAGCTATTGGAGCGCCTCCGGTATAACAGGTTACGAAGCAGCAGATGCCTACGTACAGGCACTGCCCACAGAGACGGATGACCAGTCTACAATCGCTGATTTATTAGCGTTGGAAGTAGCCTACCGTTCTAATCCTGTAGATTACACGCTTTCGGACGGAGACGAGGCCTTCCTCCAACTTCTGGCAGAGGATACACTTTCGGCTACCTATACGTATAGCCGCGCATTGTTAAGTACTATGACCGGCGCACAATTTCACCTGCCTATTGCGCCGGATGATACAGTGGAGGGGCTGATGCAACAAAACCAGGGTACAGCAGTTTCCCAGCAATCAAAAACCCGGGCGGTGGAAATGGTATTATTCCCTAATCCTGCAGAAGGGCAGGTCACGGTGACTCTTCCCGCTGAGGCGGCCCCTGAATGGCGGTTAGAGGTTTGGAATGCAAGCGGCGTAGCTGTCCAGTCGTTTGAGATTGGCTCCAATCAGCATGAACTTAAGCTGGAAAATCTGCCAGCCGGATTTTATGTGGTCAAAGCCATTAATAAAGTGGAACCGCTCCAATTACAGCAGCGCTTAATTGTACGATAAATTTTAATTGTTAACTACGCTCCGCATCGAACCCGAGAGGTTCAATGCGGAGCTTTATCATAAAGCTAAAGCATGAAAAATTTCACAATACTAGCTCTTTGGCTATTGCCAAACCTGTTATTGCTTTCTCAGTCCACCTTCCACCGCACCTACGACCTCACTAATGGGGCTTCCGAGAATGCTTACAATATGACCATCACAGAAGATGGGATATACGTAAATTGTGGAACCTGGTGCGATGAAGACTTCACTTTCTGCCCCATACTCTTCAAAATCAATAATAGCGGGGACAGCCTGTGGCATAGGCAATATGACCACGACATTCAAGATTTTGCCTTTTTTGATTACATCATTGATTCTAATGAGGAATACCTTTATGCATGCGGAAGGATTGAAAATGAAGACAAATTGCCCTTCATTGCTAAAATGGATATCTGGGGGGATACACTCTGGCTCAAGACCTACTATGAGGAATATTGGGATGCTGCTTTTGATATTGAGCAAGACCAAGAAGGTAACCTTGTGGCAAGTGTCAATGGTGGGAGTTTTGGCGAATTTGGCAATTGGACAGTCATCAAAACAGACTCTAACGGGGAAATGCTCTGGAGTACCGCTATCGAAGACAGTGTAGATTATGCCTACGAGGGAAGATTAGCCATATTAAACGACGGCTCTATTATGCTTGCTTTTTATTCAGGACTGGAGTGGTCAAACTACGGAAGAGCTTATCATGTGGCAAAACTAACAAGTGAAGGAGAAGTGGAATGGGTGCGCACCTACGATGAGGTGGATAGATCGGATGACTGGCCCGCCCTTATTGCTCCTTACCCGGACGGCGGCTTCGTCACGGGCTGGGCTTTCGATACCATACAGCAGCCCTTTGTACACCCGGATGAAGGGCCTTTATTGAGACGATTGGACAGCGATGGGGAAATCATATGGGAGTATAAATACCTGGATTGGCGCAGCGCGGGGATCATGAATATGACGGTCACAGAGAATGGGGATATTGTCATGTGTGGATTAGCCCCTAGAGCAGGCCCTTCTTCAGAAGATTCAGACAGAGCCTGGATGGCCAGGGTTTCTGGAGATGGGGAATTGTTATGGAAACGGTACTATCAAGGGCTTGACCTGCCTTCAGATACCCGTCCTTTTAATGCAGTAGCGGAGGCTTCAGATGGAGGCTTAATTGCTTGCAGTTATGTCCATGATACCTACGCCACGCCCATTCCCGACCCCGACGTCTGGCTGGTCAAAACCGATGCAGATGGCTGCATCACCCCCGGCTGTCAGGACAGTATCCTTTACGTCAGTGTAGAAGAAATCCCTGGCACCGGAGAAACAGCGCTCAAAGAAGTCTTCTTTAAAGCCTACCCCAACCCGGCTCGGGGCCCTATACAAGTGGAGTTCCTCAATGCCATCCGCTACGAGGAGCCAGCGCTGCGCTTATTCAATCTACAGGGGCAGCAGGTCTTGCACCAGCGCTTACAGCGCGGGGCACAATCGGCAGAACTGTCCACCAGCGGCTTGCCGGGCGGGCTGTACATTTTGCAGTATACCTCTGCCGGGCGGGTGTTGCAGCAGGAGAAGGTGGTGAAGGTGGAGTAGTAGAGATCTGCCACGAGCATTGTACAGCTTGAATTGAGTAGGGATAAAGCAGGACGCTACGCCCTCCTGCTTTACCCTCATCACATTACCGTGCGTACGGTCCTCGCCTGCCTGCCGGCAACGGCAGGTACACGGCTTCTGTTAAACCTTAGTATTGTGCAACGTATTGATTTCCAACCGCACCATGTAGTACAAAAAAACCATTCATTAGAGTTTATTAAGGTAGGTTTTGTATAGGGTATGGATGAGTATTTTTTACCAGATCAAGACCTGTCCCGCCAAAATAGCGGGAGAACGCCCGGAACCTCGACTTCAGAAAGGGAGCCCTTTAATTCCCTTTCTTCGTGTAGCTACGAAGGTGAGGACGAGATGCAGAGCTGGTGAAAAAGACCATTCAGA
>NZ_JAVJSK010000014.1:0-19635 GCF_040219495.1 Phaeodactylibacter sp.
CATGAAAATCAAGGATTTATGGTTCTGGCAAAGTCACTAAATTTGAGTTTAGCGGGCTAAATGAAAATTTAGTGAGGAAGTCAGAGCTTGCCCCGCATTTCTGCGGGGTTCATAAAGCGTTGATTTGCAATAGCAACGAGCTCCAAACATGCTCCTAGCGACGATGAATAAAGTAAACATACTATCGGGGCTGTTCCTGCTGCCCATTTTCCTGCTGGCTCAGCAGGCTCAATTTGCAGTCCGCGTAGCTCCAGACCTGCATCAGCAAACGGTGGATGGCCGGCTGCTGATCCTCCTTTCCACCAACCCGGATCAGGAGCCCCGTTTTCAGATCACTGACGATTCAGGTACGCAGCAGGTGTTTGGTATTGATGTGGAAGGCTGGGCGCCCGGCGTTGTACAGCGGGTAGGCCGGGAAGCCTACGGTTATCCGGTAGAAGCCATGCCCTACTACGATGGGGAAGTGGCCTACGGCGACCGCGCTGAGCACTGCTGGAATGGCGACCCGGAGGAGCCGAACCATATTTCCCGGCTGCGTTACCACCGTATGTTTATCCAAAAGTGGGTGGCTGAAGATATGCCAAAGGTTGCGCCGGAGGGTGCGGATTTGGATTCCTGGCGGTATTAAAAAATAGAAATAGGAGACCGGAATTGGGAAGGCGCCCAAATTCCGGTCTCTTCGTTTTTTACTTCGTAAGCATTGCTTTGGCATTTGCCAAAGCTTTGTCCAGCCCAGCGGCATCCTTCCCCCCCGCAGAGGCGAAGAAGGGCTGTCCGCCACCGCCACCCTTGATGGCTTTGGCCAGCTCTCGGATCATATTACCGGCGTGCAGGCCGTGGCTTTCTGTGAGTGCCTTGCTGATGACGATGGTCAGCTGCGGTTTGTCATTGGCCACAGCACCAAAAATAATAAAGGCATGGCCCAGCTCTTCCTCCAATTGGTAGGCCAGCGTTTTAATCGCATTGGCATCGTCTAATGGAAGTTTGGCACTGAGGAAGTTGATCTCGCCAATGGCCTCTACTTTTTCCTTTAGCCCGCCTTTCAGGGCGTTGGCCTGCTCGGCACGCAGTCGTTCTACTTCTTTTTTGAACGCCTTATTCTCGTCCTGTAATGCGGCAACGCTTTTGGCCACATCCTTAGGGCTCTTTAGCAGTTGGCGCACCTCCTGCAGTTCATGCAGCTCCTTCTGTATAAAGGTAGCAGCGTGGTCAGCCGTAACCGCTTCGATACGGCGGATACCTGCCGCTACAGCCCCTTCTGATAAAATTTTGAACAGGCCGATCTCTCCGGTTGCTGCAACGTGGGTGCCCCCGCACAGTTCCCGGGAGAAGTCACGGCTGAAGGTGATGATACGGACGCTCTCGCCGTATTTTTCACCAAAGAGCATCAGTGCACCGGAAGCCTTGGCTTCTTCAATCGGGACTTCACGCTCTTCTTCCAGTTGAATATTGCGCCGGATTTGTGCATTGACGCGGTCCTCTACCTGCTGCACTTCTTCAGCTGTCATGCTTTGAAAGTGGGAAAAGTCGAAGCGCAGGCGCTTGTCATCTACATTCTGCCCTTTCTGCAGGGCATGCTCGCCAATAATTTCGTGCAGGGCAGCGTGCATCAGGTGAACAGCAGAGTGGTTGCTGGAGGTGGCTTGCCGTTTGCCGGCATTCACCTCGGCACGCACCGGAGCTTCCATTTCCTGAGGAAAAGCCTTGACAATATGTATGATCAGTTCATTCTCTTTTTGGGTGTCAATGACCGGCACTTTTTCCTCTCCGAAGAAAAGCAAGCCCGTATCGCCGGTCTGTCCACCACTCTCGGCGTAGAAAGGCGTGCGGTTCAGGACAACCTGAAACTGCTTTTTATTTTTGATATCGACCGTACGGTATTTGAGTACATGTGCGCCCTCTACCGTCAGGTGGTCATAGCCCACAAACGCCACTTCTTCACCATCGCGTACGATGTGCCAGTCGCCTACCTTCTTGTGGGCATCGGCGCGGGCGCGGGCTTTTTGCTCTGCGAGGGCAGCTTTAAAGCCCGCCTCATCTACTTTCAGCCCCCGCTCTTCAGCCATCAGGCGGGTGAGGTCAATGGGGAAGCCGTAGGTGTCGTAAAGGCTAAAGGCGTCTTCGCCCTGAATGACGCCGTCCTTCGCCTCAATACTTTCAAAGCGGCTGATGCCTTTGTCCAGAGTGTTGAGGAAGGTCTTTTCCTCCGCCTCAATGATTTTGGCGATTTGCTCCTTTTGGGCTTTTAGTTCCGGGAAGAAGGTGCCCATTTCCTCTACCATTACTGGCAGCAGGCGGTAGATGAGGGGCGCATTCACATCGAGAAAGGAATAATAGTAACGCACGGCACGGCGAAGGATGCGGCGGATCACGTATCCCGCCCCGGTATTACTCGGTAGCTGCCCATCGGCGATGGTAAAGGCCACGGCACGGAGGTGGTCGGCCACGACCCGCATAGCCATATCTGATTGTGCGTCGGGTGCGAAACGGCCGCCGTATTTTTTGCCCGTTAGTGCTTCGATCTTGTTGATGATCGGGGTGAAGACATCCGTGTCGTAGGTGACGGTTTTGCCCTGTAGTACCATGCAGAGGCGCTCGAAGCCCATGCCCGTATCCACATGAGCGTGCTTAAGCTTCTCCAGGGAGCTGTCGGCTTTACGGTTGAATTGAATGAAGACGTTGTTCCAGATCTCGACAACCTCAGGATGGTCCATGTTGACAAGCTCCCGGCCCGGCTTTTCTGCCTTGCGGTCGTCGCTGCGCAGGTCGATATGGATTTCAGAGCAGGGGCCACAGGGGCCGGTATCGCCCATTTCCCAGAAATTGTCTTTTTTGTTGCCGTAGAGGATGTGCTCTTCCGGCAGGTATTCCATCCAGAACGCCTTGGCTTCTTCATCAGCAGGCAAGCCTTCTTCCTCATCGCCACCAAAGACAGTAGCGTAGAGATTTTCCTTCGGAATTTTATAGACCTCCGTGAGCAGCTCCCAGGACCAGGCGATGGCTTCCTTTTTGAAATAGTCGCCGAAGGACCAGTTGCCCAGCATTTCGAACATCGTATGATGGGTACCGTCCCGGCCCACATCCTCCAGGTCGTTGTGCTTGCCGGAGACCCGCATACACTTTTGGGTGTCCGCTATCCGGGGTACTTCAGGCGTTTGGTTGCCCAGGAAGTAATCCTTGAACTGATTCATCCCCGCGTTGGTAAACATCAGGGTGGGGTCATCCTTGCTGACGATAGGTGCGGAAGGGACGATTTTGTGCGCTTTGGAGCGGAAAAAATCCAAAAAGGCTTGTCTGATCTCTTGTGCGGTCATGTATAGCTTGCTTTAGAAGGGACGAAGATAGCAGTAAGTACGCAGTTTTGGAAGGCTCTCCTTACCTATTTATTTCGGGCAAAGGAAATGTTAAATTTTATTAAAAATGAATGACTTCCTAACTTGAATGCGCATATTTGCATTACGGCAAAGCCGGATCCTACCCATGAACAGGATAAAAATCCTTTAAATACCCAATTTGCAACATAAGTTCAACCCCTGTTTGCCTTTAAAAACATGCCTTTGAGCATGAATTAATGTTCATCATTTTGATGATAACCAGCCCGGGGGTTCGTGATTTGATTACAAAAAGCGCAAAAGTAGAGCCCTATATTTTGTAATGCCGAAAGCGGCAGTTACATTTGGCGCTGCCCGGCAGGAAACTGTCAGGTACTGAGAACGAACACAAGCTACGTAAAGCCACTTTAGGAGGGAACACTAGGTGTGCTTGCGGGGGGAACCTAAATTTCAGCGACTATTTACTCAAAGCCGTGCCACTGCGCACGACATTTTGAAGACTGACATTTGGTTTCATTTGGCTAAGACATAACACGCATGGGAAAAGAAAAATTTGTTTACAACACTCAGACGCTCCGGTACGAAAAGGTAGAGGAGTCGACTACTCAGAAAGTGTTGAGATGGCTTGGGTTTACTTGTGCAGTCGTTGTTGCTGCATTTTTCCTCAAAGTAGCCGCAGATAAGTGGCTTCCGTCCCCGCAAGAGCGGGCGCTCCATCAGGAGATTAAATTTATGGAGGAAAACTACAAGGAACTTCAGGAAGAATTGGGACAACTACGCAGTGTCCTTAATAGTGTACAAGAGCGCGATGCCTATGCCCACCGGATGGTGTTCGGCATGGATCCTATCGATCAGGGCGTTTGGGAAGGTGGTGTCGGAGGGCACGACAAGTACGAAGCCCTTCGTCAGTTTACCACCAGCGACCTGATGGTAGAAGTATCCCAAAGTGTGGATCAGCTTAAGCGACAGCTTGACTTGCAGTCCCATTCTTTGGATACCATCATCAGTATGGCCAAGAAGAAAGAGGACATGCTGGCGCATATACCGTCTATCAAGCCAGTCCGCTCTGACAAGCTGAAGCGAAAAGTAGGCCTGCTCTCCGGTTTCGGCCGCCGTATCCACCCGATCTATAAGATTCCGAAGATGCATTATGGCATCGACTTTACCGCTCCCCGGGGTACGCCTATTCAGGCTACCGGCGCAGGCAAAGTCATTAAGGCTGGCCGTGGCACAGGCTATGGCAACCGGGTGATTATCGATCATGGTTATGGCTATCAGACACTCTATGCGCACATGAAACGCATCGATGTGAAAGAGGGCGATACCGTCGTCCGCGGTGACCAAATTGGACTGGTCGGTAATACCGGCGCTTCTACTGCGCCCCACTGTCACTACGAAGTAACGGTAAACGGTGAAAAGGTCAACCCCATCCACTACTGCATGGACGGGCTGAGCCCCGAGGAGTATCAGGAATTGGTACGTGCGGCAGAAATGCCCAACCAATCATTTGATTAAAATTCAGAAAACATATTTTAATGGCACTATTATCAGGCCGCAAAAAAGGCTTCCTTCCAGGAGGTCTTTTTTGCTTTGCACCCCAACAGTTTATTGGTGCGCTCGCCCTGCTGTTTTTGAGCAGCTGTCAGGCAGAAGCGAATACCTATGCCCAATCCATAGCCGCCCGTGCGCAGGTGGTTAAAGATACGATCCCCGCTGATACCACTTCAGTGGCACCGGAGCCCGAAGCGCCAACCACCTATACCATCATCGGGGTAGGGGATATGATGCTGGGCACCAACTACCCTTCAGCTTCCTACCTGCCTCCAAAGGGCGGTACCACGATGCTGGCAGAGATGGAAAACCTGCTGAGGGGAGCGGATGTAACCTTTGGCAATCTGGAAGGTACGATACTGGACGAAGGCGGCACCGCCAAGCGTTGCAACAATCCGAAAGCCTGTTATGTGTTCCGGTCTCCGGAAAGCTACGCGAAGCACTTTCAAAAAGCCGGTTTCGACTTCCTTAGTATTGCCAATAATCATTCCGGTGACTTCGGTCTGGCAGGCCGTAAGCGCACCAAGGCCGTATTGGACGAGGCAGGGATTGCCTATGCCGGTCTTGCGGGGTCGGATGAATATGCCATCATTGAGCGCAACGGGCTTAAGGTCGGCATGGTGGCTTTTGCCCCAAACTCCGGGACGGTCAGCATTCACAACTATACCAAAGCCCGGGAGCTGGTCCAAAAACTGGAAGCAGAATGTGACGTCGTCATCGTTTCCTTCCACGGTGGGGCAGAAGGGGCCAAGCATCAGCGTGTGCCACGTACCCGCGAAACCTACTACGGTGAAAACCGGGGCAATGTGTACGAATTTGCCCACGCCATGGTAGATGCCGGTGCTGATATCATCTTTGGGCATGGCCCGCACGTCACCCGGGCAATGGAGTTGTACCAAGACCGGCTCATCTGTTACAGCCTTGGCAATTTCTGTACCTACGGCCGCTTCAACCTGAGCGGAGAGGCAGGCATCGCGCCCCTGGTGAAGGTGGAAGTGGATGCTGACGGGCAATTCGTGGGTGGTACAGTTGTGCCGGTGTACCAGAGCTATAACCACGGCCCCAAGGCGGATCCGCAAAAGCGGGCCATCAAAACCCTGCTGCGCCTCAATGTATCCGATTTTCCGGAATCTCCATTGATTTTGGACGAAGATGGCACACTGAGCAAACGACAATAACCCCCTGTTAATGAACACCCTGACCCTGGCAGATGGAACACGCCTGGCCTATGAGTGGCAGCCGGAAGGGCAGGGCACGCCACTGGTTTTCCTCAACGGCATACTGATGAACCTTCGTTCCTGGAAGGGGCAGTCGGGCCCGTTGTCGAAAGTATACCCCTGCCTGACGCATGACTTCCGCGGGCAGCTTTACAGCAGCAAAGGCTTTCCGGAACATTGGCAGATGGCGGGGCACGTGGCTGATTTAAAAGGCTTACTGGACGGATTGGGCATTGAACAGTGCCACCTGATTGGTACTTCCTACGGGGGAGAAGTCGGCCTGCTTTTTGCGCAAGCAGCCCCGGAGCGCGTAAAATCGCTTTCAGTCATAGCTTCTGTCCCCTGGTCGGATGCGCTGTTGAAGCGGCAGGTACAGCTTTGGCGGGACCTTGCCGGCGTAGATCGGGGCTTGTTGTATGAAGCCGTTGCCACCTGTTCTTATTCCGGTGCCTTCCTTGATCGAACGGGCACTTTTTTTGACAGCCGCCGGGAAGCCTTCGCGCAGTTGCCAGACGATTTCTTTACCGGCTTCGAACGGTTGTGCGATGCCTTCCTGACCTTTGGTATGTCTCCGGAAGCCCTGGCATCGATTCATTGTCCGGTACTACTGATGGCAGCAGAGGAGGATGTGCTCAAAACGCCCGCCTATAGCCGGGCAATGCAGCAGCATATACCCAAAGCACAGTACCAAGAAATACCCAAAGCCGGCCATGCGGTAGTCATTGAACAGCCCAAAGTAGTAACCCGATATTTGCGGGCATTTGTCGAAAAGCATGGATAGATTTGCAGGGAATTGTTAGCTTTAGGGTTCCTGCAGGATACATTTCAACCCCGTTGCCATGTCCAAGCGATACTGCCCGAACTGTTACTACCCACTATCCGAATACGGAGAGTACTGTGGTCATTGCAGTCAGAAGTATACCGATGGCAAGGTGACTTTTTGGGTGTTGATCCGCGATTTTTTTGAGTCTGTACTCAATATCGATTCTAAAATCTTTACGACGCTGGGCACGCTGTTTATTCCGGGGAAGCTTACCAAAGCCTACTTCCGGGGGCAGCAGAAGCGCTATGTGCCTCCGATGCGACTGTTTTTTATAATGGCGGTGATCCACTTTGCGGTACTGGGCTTTATTGTCTCTGAACAGCTGGAAGCTGGTATGGATGAGCTGGTTGATGGGACCCGGTATGAGGCACACTACAGTGATTTCCGGACTGATCTGGACACCGTCCGGGCAGAGGTGGAAGCAAAATTCGACGAGGTGCCCCAACTTTCGGCAGCCCTCGATACGCTTGAAGCCAGGTTGGAGGACCCCAGGCAGGACAGCTTTAATTTGGTATACTTGGTCAGTAGGTCCTTTGGCGAAGTAGAGTCTACGGAACTGGCGGTCACCAAGCGCGATCTGATTGAGATGCCTTTGGACAGCCTGCCCGCCGCTTACGGGGTGGAAGGCTTCTGGCACAGTCTGCAGGTGCGGCAAATCGCCAAGCTCAACCGGGAAGGGGGCAACTTTACCCGTTTTGCACTCAGTAAATTGATCTGGATGGTTGTGCTATTGATGCCGGCACTGGCGCTGGTGCTCAAGCTGCTCTATATCCGGCGCAACCGCTATTACGTTGAGCACCTGGTCTTTAGTTTTCACTACCACGCCTTTACTTTCCTTATGGTTACCCTGTTAATGCTTGGGTTTTATTGGTTTCCGGACAGGTTGGATGCTGGGGGAATCGTTATCTCGCTGGGGTTTTTGGCCATTTTGTTCTACTTGTATAAGTCGATGCGGCGATTCTACGAACAGGGCCGGCTCAAGACGTTTATCAAGTTTTGCATCATCAATTTTGCTTATCTAACCCTGTTTTCGCTCTTTTTGATCTTCACTATGGTCGTGACCACTTTGACGTTCTGAGCTTACCGTTGTACTTTTACGACCAAGTCAATCTTTAGCCTATGCCCTACGATCAGTACGAGACCGTCATCGGTCTGGAAGTCCACGTTCAGTTAGCCACTCAAAGCAAGGCGTTTTGTGGTGATGCCACTGCCTTTGGTGCCCCGCCCAATACGCACATCAGCCCGTTGTCAATGGGGCACCCCGGCACCCTGCCCCGACTGAATCAAAAGCAGGTGGAATACGCCATCAAGCTGGGGTTGGCGCTGGGTTCTAAGATCAATATGGTCAATGCCTTTGACCGCAAGAATTACTTTTATGCCGATTTGCCGAAAGGCTATCAGATCACGCAGGACCGCAAGCCGATCTGCATTGGCGGGCAGTTGAAGATAACAACGGAATCGGGGGAGAAGGCCATCCGTATCCACCATATACATATGGAGGAAGACGCCGGGAAGTCTATTCATGAGACCTCCGGGCCCTATTCGCAGATTGACCTCAACCGGGCAGGTGTACCGTTGCTGGAGGTGGTTTCAGAGCCGGATTTACGCTCAGCGGAGGAAGTCGATGCCTTTATGAGTGGCATGCGGCAACTCGTGCGCTACCTGGGGGTTTCGGATGGCAATATGGAGCAGGGCTCTCTGCGCTGTGATGTGAATGTTTCGGTACGGCCAAAAGGGCAGCAAGCCTTTGGGGAGCGTTGTGAGATCAAGAACCTCAACTCCATGCGCTACGCCCGGCGGGCGATCCGGTACGAAGTGAAGCGGCAGATCGATTGGATTGAAAGTGGAGGCGAGGTACGGCAGCAAACGCTGAACTTTGACCCGGAAACCGGACGGACCTCTCCGCTGCGCGATAAGGAAGATGCGCACGATTACCGGTATTTTCCTGAGCCCGACCTGCCACCTTTAGTGATCAGTGCCGACGATTTGCGGCGTTATCATCAGGAGCTGCCTGCCCTGCCCTGGCAACTGCGCGAGCGTTTGGCGGAGGAGTACGACCTGCCTGCCTACGATGTGAACCTGCTGACGGAAGAGCAGGAAGCCGCGCTGTTTTACCTGGAGTTGGTTCAGCACACGGAGCTATACAAAGCGGCGGCCAATCTGATGATCAATAAGGTGTTGCCTCACTGTAACGAGGCCTCAATATCTTTGTCTGCTTTTCCGGTTGGGGCCGATCAGCTGGCACGCTTACTGGCATTGATAGAAACCGGCAAGGTATCCAACACCGCAGCTTACCAACAGCTATTTCCGGCTATGCTGAATGCACCGGATAAAAAGCCGCTTGAGCTGGCTCAAAGCCTCAACCTCATTCAAACCTCTGATGCCGGTGCGCTCGAAAGCATCATAGATCAGGTGATTGCCGATAACCCTGAAGAGACTACCCGTTACCAAAAAGGCAAAAAAAACCTGATCGGCTTTTTTATGGGCGAAGTGATGAAAGCCTCCCGGGGGAAAGCCGACCCCAAGCTGACCAATCAGTTGCTCCGGGAAAAGTTAGCGAAGTAGGGCTTTTTTCTTATCTTGATAGCGCGACCAGAGCAAAAAGGTGAATATGAAAAAGCTGCCCATTTTTGATGATCCGGACAACCTAAAGCGCTACTACTCCATCGGTGAAGTGGCAGAGCTGTTTGAAGTGACCAAATCTTTGATCCGGTTTTGGGAAGGGGAGTTTGACTTTCTGAAGCCTCACAAAAACAGTAAGGGTGAGCGGCGGTTCACGCCCCAGAATCTGGAGCAGCTGCAGTTGATTTACGAGCTGGTTAAGGAGCGGGGCTTCACCATTGACGGGGCGCGGCAGGAGATCAAGCGGCACCTGAAATGGGAGGAAGAAAAGGCAGAGGCCCTCAAGCGCCTGAAGCGGGTCAGGAAAGGGCTTAAGGAACTCCTGAATACCTTACCGGAAGCATAGCTCCGCACGAAACAATCAAACAAAAAACATATGGCATCAACGACCACACCCAGCCCGGCGACTAAGGGCGGCTCCAAACCCCACCTCACCTTCTGGCAAATCTGGAACATGAGCTTTGGCTTTCTCGGCATTCAGTTTGGCTTTGCCTTGCAGAATGCGAACACGAGCCGCATTTTTGAAACCCTTGGCGCCGATGTGGAGCAAATCCCCATCCTCTGGATTGCAGCACCGCTGACCGGGCTGTTGGTGCAGCCAATTGTAGGCTACCTGAGCGACCGGACCTGGCATCCGAAGTTGGGGCGCCGCCGGCCCTACTTTTTGGTGGGGGCGATTCTGGCTTCCATTGCCCTGTGCTTTATGCCCAATTCGCCCACGCTATGGGTGGCTGCCGGCATGCTGTGGATCATGGATGCCTCCATCAACATCAGCATGGAGCCATTCCGGGCCTTTGTGGGCGACAACCTCCCCTCGGAGCAGCGCACCACCGGCTTTGCCATGCAGAGTTTTTTCATTGGCACTGGTGCGGTGATTGCCTCAATGCTGCCCTGGGTGCTGACCAACTGGTTTGGCGTGAGCAATATTGCCGGAGAAGGGGAGATTTCGGATTCGGTAAAGTGGTCGTTCTACCTGGGCGCGTTGGTTTTTATGCTCGCTGTACTTTGGACGGTAGTCCGCTCCCACGAGTACCCGCCGGAGCAGTTGCAAAAGTTTGAGGATACGGGGGAAGACGAAGTGCCCATCGAGGAACTCTCCACAGGCGAGGTTCAGCAAAGAGGGGGTACAATGAACCGGGTGGGCGGAATCGCAGCGGGGCTGGGGATAGCGGCCGTCGTGGGCCTCACACAGGCGCAGCTGAACAAGGAATTGTATGTTTTGGCGGCTATGCTTATTGTGGTAGGCTTACTTTGGCTTACCGCCGGGCGATTGATGAAAAGCGGCCGTTACCAAAATGGCTTTGTGACCATTATGAGTGACCTGCTTCGGATGCCAGCTACTATGAAACAACTGGCTGTAGTGCAGTTCTTCTCCTGGTTCGCGTTGTTTTCCATGTGGATTTACACGACCTCTGCCGTGACGCACCACATTTACGGAGCCACGGATGCCACTTCCGTCGCTTATAACGAAGGAGCGGACTGGGTGAGCCTCTTGTTTGCGGTCTACAACGGTATTGCTGCCATCGTTGCTTTTAGCTTGCCCTGGCTGGCCAAACGGACAAGCCGGCGCTTCACGCATATGGTTTGTCTGGTGATTGGTGGCCTCAGCCTCATTTCCATCTACTTCCTGAACAACCCGGACCTGCTCTTGCTGCCGATGATTGGCATAGGTATTGCCTGGGCGAGTATTCTGTCGATGCCGTACGCGATGCTGGCCGGTGCTCTGCCGGCCGACAAGATGGGCTACTACATGGGAGTGTTCAACTTCTTTATTGTCATCCCGCAGATTGTGGCAGCGACCATCCTGGGCTTTATTGTCGGGTTCTTCTTCGATGGGCTGGCGGTTTATGCGCTGATGGTGGGTGGTGGGAGTATGATACTGGCGGGGCTGTTGTCGCTGAGGGTGGAGGATGAGGAGTAAGCCTACGAAAATGGAGTACCTTAATATTTCCTATGTCGGCAGTATTTAAACTACCTGATTAGTTTACTTTTGTTGCCTGAAGAAACATACTTCCCAATGCCCTATGAGTTATCAAAGAAGCACAAGGCCCGTTTTTTTTTCCCGTTCTGTTATGGGGGGGGCATCCTAATGTGCTCATCCGGTATTCAGGGTGGCAGGAGGGCTTTCGTTTTTCTCATTCGGAGAGCTTTTGCCGTGCTTTTTTCTCTTTTTCTCTTTTTTTCATCGCTTTTCGCACAAAAGCATCTTTTTGACGCCCAACTCATTACTGTCGAAGAAGGCCTGGCTAACCTTTATACCACGGCCGTATTCAAAGACAGCCGGGGATTTATCTGGATTGGGACGCGCTATGGCCTGAACCGGTATGATGGGGATTCATTTAAGCTGTATTCGAAGGAAAATGGTGCGCTAAACAGTAGCCAGAACATTCTAAAGATCAGCGAAGACGCTGAAGGGAACTTATGGCTCTTTTACAAGAATCAATACTCTCCTACTGCCTATGGCGATATTCCGGACGGCAAGGCAATTGAAAATCTGGATATTTTTAACCCCCGTACCGGGCGGGCGACGCCCTTCGATGCGTACTTTGAAGGCAAAGCCCCAGTCAAATCCGCCGAGGTAATTTTGCCGAAATCCATTATCCCGGGAGCGCTTCCATGCATCAGTACCAATAAGGGCGAGGTCTATTTGTATGACGGCGCATTCAAAAAGATATTTGAGAGGGAAGGCGTCCTGGTAAGTTATATCATCAGAGACAGCAGCGGCGATACCTGGATCGGGTGGTGGGAAAGCCTGGCCCGCATAGACTCGTTGGGAACAATAAAGGAGGAAATAAATTTGCCCGGCCGGATTTGTGGTATTTATCCCGGACCGGATGGGATGATATGGTTAGCAACTCTACAGGGCAATGACTATTTAAATTTCTGGAGTAAGGCCGACAAGGAGAACCCGATCCCTTTTTTCCTTACCCGGGACGGGCGCCCGGTTGAAGTAGCGTTGGCCGGTAGTTTTTTTTTCTACCGCACGCAAAAAGGATATTGGTATGTGCAAATGGGCGAGGAACTAAACGTATTTGATGAGCAGGGAGGCTGGTTGTACGATTTTAATACGCTGATCGGAGATAATTACAGCACGAATTTTGTCAACTATTTTGAAGACGATATTTATATGTGGTTGGCGACCCCTGACGGTTTGCTCAAGACCAGTGTCGCAAGAAACAACTTTCGCCTGATTCACCAAAGAAACTTAGGCACTTCGGATTGCCGGGGCATCACCGAAGATCCGGCGGGTAATATTTACTTCCTTAATAAAGCCTTATACCGCTGGAATACGCGAACCCAGGCTTGTGAAAAGCTGTCCGATAGTTACGGTGCTTTTGCCTTGGCTTATCAGGACAGCCTATTGTGGGCGGGCGATTATACGACTACCTCCCTGGGGTATGAATTAGATTTGAGAAATAACAAGGAAACATTGTATGAAGTGGCGGACCCGAAGGCGCATCTGGCCTACTCCGTACTAAAAACGAGCCGGCCCGGCTATTGGCTCGCGGGCCTGCACCAGGGACTTGCCTACATCGACCTGAAAAATAAGCAGGTAATTCCGTTCAAGGGTTACGGCCGTTTTGCACAGCTTCAAACCAGTCAAGTCAATCACATCTACAAAAACAATACGGGAATATGGCTGGCGACTAACAACGGCGTCTTTCTGATGAACGAACAGGAAGCCCCCATCCGGCATTTCACTACTGCTTCCGGCGATCTGCCATTCGATTATATTCAGCACATGCACGAAGATCGGGATCAGTACGGCGTTTTCTGGCTGGCTACGCGAGGCGGCGGTGTTATCAGGTGGCGCCCCGCTCCCGGTGCGAAGCAGCTCTCGGAGAGCCGGCAATTTACCACTGCCGAAGGTTTGTCCAACAACTTTACCTATGCCGTTTATGAGGATGATTACGGCAAACTTTGGATACCGAGCGACAAAGGGCTAAT
Source organism: Phaeodactylibacter sp. (assembly GCF_040219495.1). Taxonomy (GTDB): domain Bacteria; phylum Bacteroidota; class Bacteroidia; order Chitinophagales; family Saprospiraceae; genus Phaeodactylibacter. The sequence continues at coordinate 13,494 of NZ_JAVJSK010000014.1, forward strand.
GTGGATGGATAAGTACACTTACCAGTTGGGTACTTTTCTGGTGAAGGATGGGTTGCCTCATAACGAATTCAATACGACGGCGCATTACCAGGCTAAGGACGGTACGCTTTACTTTGGCGGCTTGGGCGGCCTGATCGCTTTTCACCCCAGGGTATTTACCGGTGATAGGGAGAATAATACGCCCCTTGAATTTATCGCCTGCTATTTACTGGAAGGCGATGCCGAAAACATGACGGACAAAACCGAATTGCTTCAACAGACAGACGTTATTACGATCCGCCCCAGCGATAAATTCCTGGAACTACACTTCATGCTGTTGGATTACGACGACTCCAAACGGCATCGTTATAGCTATCAAATAGAAGGCTACAGCGATAACTGGAGAATCATCAATGAGAATTTTCTTCGCATCACCAAGCTGCCCTACGGAAATTATACGCTGAGGGTCAGAGGAAAGAATCCCAGCGACGGATGGTCAAATCGGATGCTGTCATTGAAGATAAAAGTGTTAAAGCCTTTCTATTTGCAGTGGTGGTTCACCGCCTTGGTGATAACCGGCATAATAGGCGCCACGCTGGCCGCTGTACAGTGGCGGATCCTCAAACTCAAAGAAGACCGGGAGCGACTGGAAGCTGAAGTGCAAAAACGGACCCGCCAAATAGAAAAAGACAAACGGGTCATTACCTCGCAAGCCGAAGCGCTGCAAGAACTAGACAAAGCCAAAACTCGTTTTTTTTCTAATATCACCCATGAATTTCGTACTCCTCTGACCCTTATCATCGGGCCGCTGGAGCAAATACTCTCCGAACAGCCGCCGCCAACCATCCTGCGCAGAAGGGTTCAAGGAGTTTTGAAAAATACCCGGCATATCCTCGAACTGGTCAATCAGATGCTCGACCTGTCCAAAATTGAAAGTAAGCGGATGCAGGTGGAAGCGACTCGAGGAGACATTATTGCTTATACCCAAGAGTTGGCGATGCGCTTTCAGCCCCTGGTTGAGAAAAAGGAGTTGAAGCTGTATTTTGTGGCCGGCCAGGACCGTTGGGAGACGAATTTCGACCAGGACAAATGGGATAAAACCGTTTATAATCTGCTATCCAACGCCATTAAGTTTACGCCACCGGGCAACGACATACAGCTGGCCGTGAGCAAGTCCTGTAAAGACAAGCAGGAATTTATCCGCCTGGACGTCAAAGATACCGGGATGGGCATTGGAAAGGATCAACTGAGGCATGTTTTCAACCGCTTTTACCAGATAGACGGCTCCGCCACCCGTGCCCAGGGCGGTACGGGCATTGGCCTGGCCCTGGTCAAAGAGCTGGTAGAATTGCAGGGCGGCCAAATAAAAGTGTCGAGCGAACCGGGCAAGGGGACGTTGTTCCAGATCCTGTTGCCTGTTTTAAAGGCGGAAGCAGCTACGCCGCTGGCCAACAGCCCGGCGCCAGAGGCCATATTCGATCCGGAGATCGTGGAAGCAGGGAATGAATCTACCGCAATAGCTCCTGCATTGGAAAAAAGAGAAAAGCAGGAATTGCTCATCATAGAGGATAACGAGGAAATGCGAGAGTATCTTCGCTATTGCATTAGCGAAGATAGATACAACATAAACGAGGCCGCCGATGGAGAAGAGGGAATCGAAAAAGCCCAGTCCCTGATCCCCGACCTGATCATATCGGATGTGATGATGCCGAAAAAGGACGGCTTTGCCGTTACCCAGGCCATCCGCAGCAACCTCAGCACCTCCCACATCCCCCTCATCCTCCTGACCGCCCGGGCCTCCCTGGAAAGCCGCCTGAAAGGCCTGCAACGCGGGGCCGACGCTTACCTCACCAAACCCTTCAGCCCGCAGGAGTTGGCGCTTCGCATTCAAAAACTCATCGAAATTCGCCGTTTGCTGCAGCAGCGGTATCAGGATGGGGCTATTTCCACAACTGACGACACCTACCGGCAGGAGGACGAGTTCATCGTCAACCTCCGGGAATACATCCTCGAACACATTGACGAATCCAACCTCAGCGGCGACCGCATCGGCCGGCACTTCGGCATGAGCCGCACCCACCTGCACCGCAAGCTTAAAGCGCTCACCGGGCAACCTATCACGGATTTTGTCCGCTCTATTCGCCTGCAGAAAGCCCTGGAACTGATCCGGGAAGGGGAGCTGAATGTCTCGGAAATCGCCTATCAGGCCGGCTTTTCTTCGCTTAGCCACTTCTCGAGGTCGTTCAAGAAGGCGTATGGGAAGAGCCCTTCGGAGGTGTAGCCCCACTATTCACAGATCAAGAAGGCGCTGGGCATTTAATCAAGGCTGAAACGAGGTGTCAAATCATTGAAACAGGAGGGAAAACCGTTGTGAACCGGGCTCCGCATCTTTGGGTCAATAATGAACTTAAAAACAGTTGACCATGAAAATATTATTCATTAACAGCCGCGGCCACTGGCACAACGGCTGGCTCACCAGCCCGGAAGAATTGCAAATAGCCACCGACGTGTTGCGTAAAGCCGGCATAGAGGTGGAAACCACCGAAGTGGAAAGCGTTCCTCAACTGGAAAAAGTACTGGATGAAATATCACCGGACACCCTTCTGTGGCCCAACGCCTATTATGTCAATGCTGGCGCGGGCAAAGCCGTTTGGTTAAACGATTACATCGAGGAGCGGCAATTGCCGTTTTTGGGCTCCAGCGCCAAAACGCTTCGAACGGTTTTGGAAAAGGACGCCTGCCAGGCCGTACTACGGGAAAATGGGCTGCCTATCCCTTCGTTCAAGGTCATTAGCCGGGAAAATGTTTCGGAAATGGCACAGCTTCTTTCAGAGAGCGATATCGGCTTTCCGCTGGTGCTGAAGCCCACCGCTGAGTCGGGCAGCGTAGGGGTGGCAATGGCAAAAAACATCCCGGATGCCACGGCCCATGCCCGGCAGATCCTGTCGGATTTTCCGCTCAGCAACGTCATCATCGAAGAATTCCTGCCCAGCGACGACATCACCTGCGGTTTTCTGCAACTGGGCAAGGAGGTGATGCTGCTGCCCACGACCTACATCGTCAAAAGCGCAGCCGGCAAAACCAATATTCTCAGCCGGAACGAACGCCTGCGCCCCTGGGACGGGCATGATAAAATAATGCCTTATGTCGCGGATGCCGCCATCCATGATCAACTGAGGGATAGTATGCCAAAGATAGCTGCCGCCCTTGGCATTCGGGGCATCACCCGCGTTGACGGCAGGCTGGATAAGGGCGGGACATTGCGCTTCTTCGACGTCAATGGCCTGCCGGCGCTCTGTTTTCCGGAGGGCCTGATGGTGAAACAATGCTTCACCTGCTTCCCGGGCTACACTCCGATGGAGGCCTTTGAGGGGCTTATCCATACGATTGTCTGCCATGTTCTTTTAACGTATGGCCTGGAGGCGCCGGAAGCAATGCACCGGCACAACCTGTTCACGATGGAAAGCAACATGGTGGTCAAGGGCGAAGCGGCATTGGCCGGGATGCCGCCAGATTATTATGAATGTAAATAATTCAAAATTCCAAAATTCAAGAATACGCCATGAATAGACTGATACAGGAAACATTATCGGCTTTTCAAAACAGAAATCAGCTGAATAGCAAAGAGGGGTTTTACGAAGAAAGAGTCCTTTTCAATGAAATCCTCCTTGAAAATATACGCGGAAACCTGGAGGCATCGGAAACCGACTTATATGAAAAATGCCGGCAAACGATCAACCGTGGGTTGGAACTGGCAAGAGGGCGGGGACTGAAAGCAGGGTTGAAATATTTCAGGAAAATTGAGGTCATTCTAGGTTCGGCCAGAATTTCCTATCAATGCAAACTGCTCATTGCCGCCTTTTACAGTTCCGGCCTGGCGTATCTGAGACTAAAGGAATCCAGGCCAGAAGAAGCAGACGCCTTGAGCCTGCAGGCCCTGGCCATAGACAACTATCTGATTCAGGAGCATGGATATGACATTCTGGAAATGCACCGGGTGCAGCAACTGGTCAACCTGGCCCGGATACAGATGGCCACCGGGCAAAGGGAGGAGGCGTTGCGGTTGTTGTTTCCCCTGATCCGATGCTTTGAAAACCGGGCGGAGTTTCCGGCGCCCTATTTTTTCAATACGGTTGGGCCCTTCAATGAAAAGTATGCTTCTACGCCTGTTGTTCCTGTGGCAATAGGGCCGGACGCGAGCTTCTTGCCAATGGATAAGGTCTATGGAACAGCTGTCGCCAGATTTGGATACAAAACGGATGAAGCAAGCCAAAGCCCAATGGACAGCCGATTCCTGCTTGATTTTTCCGCTTTGTCTTTTAATCTGATCAGAAGAATGCTCGACCAGATCATCGTCGAATTCATCTGGTTCACAAAAGGCTTAGGACATGAAAGGGTCAAAGCTGTTTTAAATGCCAACGGTTATCGCTCTGCTGACGACCTGAAAGGGTTTAAAATTTATGAATCAGCTTATCTGTTTCTGGCAATAAAAATTCATTCTGCTGATGAAGGGCAGGAGGTTTTCTTAGAATTGGTGAAATCATTCTGCGAACTCGCCCCATCCCAGCCTATTTGGAATGCCATCGCCTCGGATTTCTATCGTTTTTGCCTGTCTTCGCAAGAAGTAACAAAGCATGCCAAAGGGCAGGTTGAAAAACTTGTCGCCGCAGTAGCATCTTGATTCACTCCTATTTAAAACTATCCACATGATACCATCAGCCTCCCATAAGCAGGATCATTCGCCTGAAAAACAAACTCATTTAAGCTATCAAAAAAACATCCTCCACACCATCGGCAATACGCCATTGATCAGGATGAACCGGCTCAACGAAGGCCTGCTCCCATTGATGCTGGCCAAAATGGAATTCCTCAACCCCGGCGGCAGCGGCAAAGACCGGATCGGCATCGCTATGGTCGAAGCGGCCGAGCGGCTGGGCCTGCTCCAACCCGGCGGGACGATCATCGAGCCCACATCCGGCAATACCGGCATCGGGCTGGCGCAGGCGGCGGTGGTGAAAGGCTATAAAGTCATTTTCACCATGAACGCTAAAGTCTGCCGGGAGAAGCGCAATATCCTTAAGGCCTATGGCGCGGAGGTCGTCGTCTGCCCCTGCGGCGTCGCCCCCGACGACCCCCGGAGTTATTACAAAGTGGCCGAACGCTTGGTGGAAGAGACGCCCAATGCCTTCAGCCCGAACCAATACGCGAACCTCAACAACCCCCTGGCCCATTATCGCACCACCGGGCCTGAGATCTGGCGGGATACGGCCGGGCAGATCACTCACTTGGTGGTGGGCATGGGTACGGGCGGGACCATAACGGGTACAGCAAAATACCTCAAAGAGCAAAACCCGGATCTCCGCGTGATCGGCATCGACGCCGAAGGCTCCCTTTACCGCCACTTCTACGAGGGCACGGAGGGCAAAGCGCAAGGCTACAAGATCGAAGGCATCGGTCAGGATTTTCTGCCGGATACGATCGACCTCGGCCTGGTTGACGAAGTCATCACGGTTTCTGATAAAGAGGCTTATGGGATGGCGCGGGAAGCGGCCCGGAAGGAAGCCTGGATGGTAGGGTCTTCGGCCGGAGCGGTGATCGCCGGGGCGTTGAAATCCGCCAAAAAGCTGGGCGAAGACGCGGTAGCCGTGCTGCTGTTGCCCGATTCTGGTAAAAATTACCTGAGCACGGTTTTTAACGACGAGTGGATGGAGGAGAATGAGCTGGCATGACTATCCTATACACATTTGCTGAAGGGCAGGCCTGTTAAACTTCCTCAAATACTGCCCCCAGTGCGCAAGCTACCGCTTCGAGTGGGCGAGAGCAACTGGAACTGCTCCTCATTGAAGACAATGCCGAAATGCGGGAATACATTCGTTACTGCATCGGCCCTTCCCGGTACAACATCACCGAAGCCGCCGACGGAGAAGAGGGCATCCAAAAAGCCACAGCCCTGATCCCCGACCTGATCATATCGGATGTGATGATGCCGAAAAAGGACGGCTTTGCCGTTACCCAGGCCATCCGCAGCAACCTCAGCACCTCCCACATCCCTCTTATCCTGCTGACCGCCCGGGCCTCCCTGGAGAGCCGCCTCGAAGGCCTGGGTAACGGCAAAGCCGTCCTTTTTCGGCATCATCACATCCGATATGATCAGGTCGGGGAT
>NZ_JAVJSK010000015.1:0-34426 GCF_040219495.1 Phaeodactylibacter sp.
ACTTCGGCTGATAACCAAAGCCTTGTGAACAGTGACGTCATGAAAAAATACTTATTTGACCCGCCAAACGCGCATTTTTTCATTTAGTCATAACCACAACTCTTTGATTATCAACTCTCGTTTGCTCCAAACATACACTTACAGGCTGCCTCTTTGACCTGCCAAAGGCACCTTCAGAAACACCGTTAGCACCCTGCCTGCTCAGCTGCACCTCGCGGGCAGGCACAAGGGCTTGATTCTCTAATTAAGAAACCACGTCAAACAGGCGTCTAATAATCGAAGCATGGATCACGACCAATCTGTAGAGAAATCAAAACCACATATTGTTATCGAAATTATTGAGTATGTGCCCGATGCCGTAGTCAGTAGAACTATTATCAAAAAGACTACGGGGAATGTCACCGCTACCTCAATGGCTATTGGTGAAGAAGTGGGTGCAAAAACAATCGCATTTGATACGTATGTGCAGATCATTGATGGGGCTGCAGAAATGATTATTGATGATAAAACTATTTCCTTAAAGCTGGGCGAAGGCATCATCATTCCTGCACATGCCAAGCATAGTTTTTCTGCCAATGAGCGGTTTAAAATGATTACTACCGTAATTAAAAGTGGATACGAAGACTAATGCCGCCGGCACTAGTCCGCCTGTCAAGTATGGAACAACGGGCAGTGCAGACCGCATAGGCTGCAAGACTCGGAGAAGTCAAACCTTTGTAACCTTGGCAACACCACCTGAGATCGACTTCGGAGAAGTTGCATGTTATATCCAGCCAAGGGGAAATACTACTTCTGCTTATCTATGGACACTCAGCTTTTCATACTTGACAAAGCACTGGCTCGTAATTCAAAAACCTTTAAAAACAAAAAAAATGTCAAAGCAAAAAGATGGTAAAAAGAAATCAGACAAAACAGCTCCTGCCAAAACAGCTAAGGAGAAAAAAGCCATGAAAGCATTGAAAAAGCTTAAGAAAAATGGCGGTGAAAAATTGATTACTTAAAATAGAGTTTATTAACGCAAATTTTGTATGTCTCTGAATGGTCTTTTTCACCAGCTCTGCATCTCGTCCTCACCTTCGTAGCTTAGGCTACGAGGTTCCGGGCGTTCTCCCGCTATTTTGGCGGGACAGGTCTTGATCTGGCAAAAAATACTCATCCATACCCTGTACAAAACTTACCTTAATAAACTCTAATCATTTTCAGCGTTTTTGATTAAAAATCAGCTATTGAATAGCTCAAACTTGCTTCTTGTGGCTTGTCAAATGCGCCACAGGAAACATGGGGAGCGCCATGCCTGCCTGGTCTTACCCTGCGGGTAGGCTTGTTTTCAGGACGAAACCATTTCAATGGATGCGCTAAAAGCAATACAATGCTCCAAGTAAATAAGCTAGGCATTATACTTTATAAAACGGACAATAGCTTTGAAAGCGAAGGTGTCCTTAATCCTGCTGTGATAAAAGTGGGCGATGCCATTCATTTGTTTTACAGAGCGGTTGCCAAAGGCAACTTTTCTACCATAGGTTATTGTCAATTATCAGCACCGACAGTGGTGCAAAGCCGTGGTGAGGCGCCTGTTTTGTTTCCACAAGCAGCATACGAGATTCAGGGGCTGGAAGACCCCCGGATTGTAGAAATTGACGGTACGTATTACCTTACCTATACGGCTTATGATGGCATTAATGCATTGGGGGCGTTGGCGACTTCCACTGATTTGGTGCATTGGGAAAAGCATGGGGTTATTGTGCCGGAAATAACGTACGAGGAGTTTAGGCATCTTATTGAGTCGGAAGGGACAATGCAAAAAAAGTACATTCGGTTCAATGACTACCAAAGAAGCCACGAAAAGCAAGATCGGAAAATCCTTTTATGGGATAAAAATCTGGTTTTTTTTCCCAGAAAGATTAATAATAAGTACTGCTTTTTACACCGCATTAAGCCAGATATTCAAATTGTAGTATTTGTAGATAAATTGGAAGATTTAACTATTGATTTTTGGCGGGATTATTTTTTAAATTTTGACAAATATGTTGTTCTGGCACCCAGGTACGATCACGAGGTAAGTTATATTGGTAGTGGTTGTCCTCCTATTGAAACGGCCGAGGGGTGGCTGATTATCTATCATGGTGTGCACGATACGGTAAAAGGCTACGTATATTCTGCCTGTGCGGCTTTACTCGACTTGAAAAATCCGCAAAAAGAAATTGCACGCCTGCCTTATGCGCTGTTTTTTCCCGAAAAACAATGGGAGCTAAAAGGAGAGGTTAATAATGTTTGCTTCCCTACGGGTGCCTTGCTGGAAAACGATACGCTCTATATTTATTATGGCGCAGCTGACGAACGCATCGCAGTGGCTTCAGTATCTCTAAAAGAGCTATTGAGGGAATTGGCATTAAATAAGAGCGTGTTGGGACTTTAATAATCGGTCTGCAAACTACACTTTTTTGCTTATACTTCGTCCCGAAAATCCTTCCCGCAAACTGCGGGACAGGCTATTTAGCTAAGGCTAAACTCCGGTTTTCGTGCCTCGTCTAATCAAAAAATTGTTAGTTTTCGACTAGAAGACAAAAGTCCCAACACGCTCTAAAAACCAGATACTATGACAACGGAGAGTGCCTCATACGGTTCAGGACCCGGATTTGTTCTTCGGAATACGACAACGCCACTTTTATCGGTTGATCGTAAAGCGCCGACTGAATCACGAAAGAACCTCCCCGAGGTGCTTTTTGTTACTTCTTTTCCGCCAAGGCAATGCGGTATAGCTACTTATTCGCAGGATTTAATAGATGCTTTGAACAATCAATTTGAAAACACTTTTGCTTGTTCTATTTGTGCATTGGAATCGGATACAGAGCAACATACATACGAGCAGTCACCCAAGTTTATTTTAAATACCGATCAGCAAAACGCTTTTGTAAAAGTAGCATCCAAAATAAATACGGACGACAACATCAAGCTCGTTGTAATACAGCATGAGTTTGGTTTTTATGCCGAGAAAGAAAAAGAATTCAAATACTTTTTCAACCGTATTTCCAAACCTGTTGTGTTTGTTTTTCATACGGTATTGCCCAACCCAAACGATGCATTGAGAGCGAAAGTGCAAGCTATGGCAGCAGCTGCTGCTTCGATAATCGTAATGACTAAAAGTGCTGCTGCTATTCTGGAAAAAGAGTATGGGGTTGCGACCTGTAAAATTGCGATCATCCCGCACGGTACGCATTTGGTCCCACCATTAGATCGGGAAAAAGTAAAAGCGCACTATCAGCTATCTGACCGAAAAGTACTTGCTACTTTTGGTTTGCTGGGGCCAGGTAAAAGTATCGAAACGACCTTGGATGCCTTACCTGCGGTGGTCAAAATGCATCCGGAAGTGTTGTTTTTAGTATTGGGGAAAACACACCCGTCCCTTGTAAAGCAAGAAGGGGAACAATACCGGCAAATGCTGGAAGAAAAAGTAAGGGCATTACATATTGAGGGGCACGTAAGGTTTGTAAATAAATATTTGCAACTACCTACACTGCTGGAATACCTTCAGGTTACCGATGTTTATTTATTTACCTCCAAAGACAGTAATCAGGCTGTAAGTGGCACGTTTTCGTATGCTATCAGCTCGGGCTGCCCTGTCATTTCCACACCTATTCCTCATACAAAAGAAGTATTGGGTGATGACAATGGAATAATTGTTGATTTTGAGAACCCCGCTCAATTGGCTACCGCTATTGTCGCATTGCTGGATGATGAAAAATGGAGAGCAGAAATTTCGTCCAATAGCTTCCACGAAATGGCGTCAACGGCCTGGCAAAACTCTGCCATAGCTCATGCTTTACTTTTTGAAGCGTTGACAGGAAATGCGTTCCAGTTAAATTATAAAGTTCCTGCTATCCATCTCGACCATTTGAAAAGGATGACCACGGATTTTGGGATGATACAGTTTGCCAAAATTTCTATCCCGGATAGGAATTCGGGTTATACTTTAGATGATAATGCCAGGGCTTTGATTGCTATGTGTCAGCATTATGAATTGTTTCAAAACGAACATGACCTGGAGTTAATAGACACCTATCTTCAATTTATAGCATATTGCTTGCAGGATGAGGGTTCGTTTTTGAATTATGTAAATGTCGAAAAGAAATTTACCCGCCAAAACTTCTCAGAAAATTTAGAAGACAGTCATGGCAGAGCGATCTGGGCTTTGGGTTACGTCATTTCTCTGAAAGAGATATTACCCATTCATTTGTCCAATGAAGCTGAAAGCATATTGCAAAAAGTGCTGCCCCACGTAGATAAAATACACTCTACCCGGGCAATGGCTTTTATGATTAAAGGCTTGTACTATCAGAACAAAGACGAAAATCTTTTTTTGATACAACTATTCGCTTACCGAATGGTGCAAATGTATAAGCACGAAAGCACAACCGATTGGCACTGGTTTGAAAACTATTTAACTTATGGGAATAGCCTGTTGCCTGAAGCATTGCTCTGTGCATACCTCCGCATCAGTAACGAGGATTATAAAGAAACCGCAATAGAAAGTTTCGAGTTTCTGTTGTCAAAAATATTCGTCGGCAACAGCATAAAAGTAGTATCAAACAAGGGATGGCATATTAAAGGCGAAAGTGCTAAAAACGTAGTAGGCGGAGAGCAGCCAATAGACGTAGCCTACACGATTATGGCATTAGCGCAATTTTACTTAGTATTCAAAAAGGACGAGTACAAACAAAAAGCCAGAATTGCTTTTGATTGGTTTTTAGGCAACAACCACTTGAACCGTATCGTCTACAATCCAGGTACAGGAGGTTGCTACGATGGGGTAGAGGAAGACAGTATCAACCTCAATCAGGGCGCTGAATCCACGCTTAGTTACCTGATGGCAAGACTGACTTTAGAAAAAGTTAGTGCTTTTGATCAGGACCGCAACGCAAGTTCGGAACGTGTGCCTAAAACGGAAAGCCCGGCTTCCCTGCGACGTAGGTACTTAGCTCACTAAGGCCAGGATTCACCAATTTTGGCTTGGCAGGCTATTTACGCTACCTTAGCGTAGATCAATACGGTTACTTATGTCCTTACCTTCTTCTCTTGCCAGGCACTTTCGCGGCGTCCTCTTCGGGGGTAACTGGTCTGACTCGAACTACAAAGATCAGCTTGCGGACGTGGACTGGAAAATGGCTACTACAAAAGTAGCCGGCTTCAATACCATTGCACAGTTGGTCTACCACGCCACTTATTACCTACCGCACATCGCTAATGTGCTGGAAGGGGGCCCGCTGCAAGCCCGGGATAAACACAGTTGGGAAACTCCCGATATTCAATCTGAGGCAGACTGGCAGGTCCTGCTCGATGGGATTTGGGTGGACGCTGAGCGCCTGATCGCACTTACCGGCAAGTTGCCTGAGGCTACCCTGTGGGCCGACTTCGCAGATCCAAAGTACGGGAACCACTTCAGTAACCTCAATGGGATCATTGAGCACCTGCATTACCACCTCGGGCAGATCGTACTCCTGAAAAAGTGGCTTGCTTAGAGCTGGGCATTTTTATCACAGGAAGTGCCCCGCCGGTTTTCAGAGTTTCTGGCTCAGTGCCCGGAACAATTGCCGGTAACCCACTTTGTCATCCTTGCCCAGGCGCACCATAATCAAGTTTTTCTCCGGGTGCACGTAAATGTACTGCCCGAGAATACCAATAGCCATGAAGTCCGGCCCGCATTTTTTGAAGGCGTACTGCCCGTCTTTGTAGGGCGTTACCCCAATACCTTCGGGAGCGGCCGCGGCTGCAGCGGTAGAATCGGGCGCATAGGCCCAATAGGTGCTGCTGTACCACTGATACTGATAGCAATTGTTATCGTACTCAGGCTGTGTGCTGCGTTTCACCCACTCGGCATTCAGCAGCTGCTTACCCTGCCATTGCCCACCGTTGAGGTACAAGCGCCCAAACTTTGCATAGTCGCGAGCCTGCGCGTTCAGGCAGCAGAAGGCCTTGGTGGTCTTGCTTTTTTTGCTGTCGTAGCTCCAGCTGGCCGGGAACTCCATACCGAGTGGCAGCCAGATTTTCTCTTCCAGGTAGGCCGGCAGTGTTTTTCCGGTCGCCCGCTCCACAATCAGGCCCAGCAATTGCGTATTGACGCTCTGGTACTCCCGGTAGGTGTCTGGCTCAGCAGCGAATTCAGAGCGCTCCAGGGTGTACTTTTCCAGTTGACGGCCATAGTAGTCGCGGGCTACTGGCGCAAAAGGGTTGAAGTAGCTGTTCTCGTTGTAGTCCAGCCCGCTGCGCATATCGAGCAAGTGCTCAATAGTCAGGCGGTTGAAGCGGGGGTCACGTGCTGTCAGTTCCGGCAAGTACCGGGTCACCGGATCGTCTACGCTTTCAATCGCCCCTTCCTGCACCGCAAAACCCACTAGTGCCGAGACAAAGGACTTGGCGACCGAAAAAGAAGGGTGGGGCGGGCCCTCTGCGGCATAACCATCGAAATACGTTTCGTAGAGAATAGTGTCGTTGCGGATGATGAGGAAGGCCAGTGACTTGCCATATTCTCCTACGTACCCCGGGAGTGTGTACGCCTCGTCATCTGCCGTCAGCTGGGTTTCGGCCAGCTTTTGCTGAATACTATCCGGGGCATAGTGGAAAGTAAAGGGGGCTTCGGGGGCTTCAATAGAGGTGGAGGGGAATTTTTTATAGTCGTTGACATCGGCAAAGTTCCAGAGGAAAAACCGGCCGATGTGGCAACCGGAAGCCAGGAATACCAAGGATACAAGACAAAAAAGCCGGAGCGTGTTAGAGCTTGTTGGGGTTTTGCTTTTGGAGCAAACGCAGCCAAATTTTGTTCTGATTAAGGCGTGGTACATTCAAGAATGGGATTAAAGGGGCCTGTTTTTGAATAACACTGCCTTAGCTACGTGACCAAAGAACAACGAAGAGCGGGATAAAATTTGGCGTGAGCAGTCCGAAGTGTGAAATCCCAATAAGCTCTTAGACATAGAAGGTAGTGTTTTGCCGTAAATGTACTCAAAAATCGCAGAGCGCTGCTGCCAGCTTTCGGTTTTGCAAGGAGGCCGCTAAAGTCTGCCGGAGGGGGAAATAGCTCACCCCACCAGGAAGCCCTCACGCAGGCGCTCAACCTCCGCTTCAAACTTGACCAGGCACTACCGGAGTGCCCTACCGCTTCACAAAACTAAAAGTGTGCTGCTGCCGGCCCCATTGGAGCTGTACCTGATAGGTGCCAGGCGTAAGGCGGTCCAGTCCCCGTAGCGTAAAAGTCCCCTGGTTCGCCGTTTGGGTAGAGGCGTTCACGGCCCTGCCACTGCTGTCGAACAGGCGTACGTTTACGGGGTTATTCCCTACTTCATCCAGCTCAATTGTGAGCGCTTCTTCAACCGGGTTGGGGAAGAAACGGACCTGCGGAGCCGCTGCAGAGGTAGTGCTCACCGGCCCCTCCTGGTACACCCGCACATAGTCGACCTCCATAGCACTGCTGCTGAAGTTCGGGCTGATGCTGGGTAAAATAGCGACATTGAATAGGAAGTACATTTCGGCGTCGAAGGGCCAGGTGTCTGCATTTTTCTCAGCCGGGTTGTAAGTCAGGTGCACCACATCATCTACAGCGAAGACGAGCTTTTCAGCCGTCCACTCCAGGGAGTAGACGTGGAAGTCGGTGGAGACGGTAGCAATCGTCTGGCCGCCTACGTTTACCGTGTTGCCGAAGCTGGAGGGGGTATGCGTAGCGCTGGTGACATGGTTTTGGTCGGTGCCCCAATGCTCCATGATATCAATTTCTCCGCAGGCGGGCCAGGGCGTGGTACCGTAGCCTTCGTTGTCCCAGTAGCCGCCGTCTTCATTTATGTTTTTGCCGAGCAGCCAAAGGGCAGGCCAGGTGCCGGGGCCAGTGGGTAGCTTGGCACGGATTTCCACCCGCCCATATTGGAACGCAAATTTGGAATTCAACCGGGTTGAGGTAAACTGCTTGGTATGCCCCTGATCGGTGAAGTTTTCCCGGCGGGCTTCAATTTTGAGAACACCATCTTCCACCCGGGCATTCTCAATACGGTCGGTATAGTGCTGTATTTCTCCGTTAAACCAGCTGTCGCCCTGCGGCAGCAGGGTTTGATGAAACCACTTATCGTCGTCAACTGCGCCATTTTCATCAAATTCGTCAGACCAGATCAGTTGATTAAAAACCGGGGCGGGAGGAAGGGTGCCTTCGAAGGTGACCTCATCAATATAGGCGGTTACCTGATCGGTGTTGTCCTCACCATTGACTTGTATCAGGACCCGGTTGAAGTCGGTGCGCTGCGTGGGCGGCGGCGAGTCAGGAGAAAGGTTGATGTAGTTGTCGCTGGCAAAATCAAAGGTCACGGTTTGCCATTGATCGGTCTCAATGGGCTTGATGATTTCGCTTTGGGTAGACCATGGCGCGTCCAGGTTGCGGTTTTGCAGTTTCAGGGACACCTGATTGGGCTGATTGCCGGTCAGCCCGCTGGAAGGGACGTAAATTTTCAGAGAAAAGGTATGCTCGACGGAGAGGTCAAAAGCAGGGTCTACGTCAAACCGGACATTGGCATAAAGCCCGCCGAAGTCTACATACGACAGCACAGTGGCAGAACTATTGCTGCCCTGTGGGAATGGGTTGGGAAAGCTGGTATCGATCTGGCAGTCATCTCCCGCCCAGTTCGTAATGTTGCCATTCCCCTCGAAGCCATCCTGTAGGGTTTGGGCGTGGAGGGAGCAAGAGAGGACGAAGAGTGCAATCAGAGAAGGTAAGGTGCGGATCATAGTTATAGTTTTGGATGCTCACCGAAGATAAGGATAATTTATATTCTACCAACCGGGTAGGGTGAGCGCTAGCTTCGCTATTCTGAGAGCATGTTTGGAGCAAACGATAGTTGATAATCAAAGGGATGTGGTGATGGCTAAATGGGAAAATGCGCGTTTGGCGAAGCCTGCCCCACAGCATTGCGGGGTCAAATAAGTGTTTTTCCATGACGTCCCGTATCCTTGCGGGATTCACAACACTTTGATTATCAGCAGAATTGCTCCTCCCAACACGCTCTAAGTTCGGCTTTGCTATGTTAATCCCCCGAAAACAAAGGGGAGGCTCGCTATATTCTTCCCGATGCTACATTTAGCATTGCTGGTTTATTGCCCGAAAAGAACAGACAAGCCCAGCCAGGGAATGACAAAAAGATTACCATCTCCGGTATTGGCAGGGATATATCCACCATAGTCGAGTGCTACTTTTGGCCAGACCGTACGGCCTCCGAAGGATAAAAACCCGATAGGGCTATTCGTAGCCGTACCCACAATAACATTTTCCGTGATCAGGTACCCTTTTTCCCCGATACGGTACATCCCACTGATGGTAATCGTTGGGGCATTCGCCCAGCCCTGGCCAGCGTACCCGTACCCAAGGCCGAGGGTCAGGTTTCGGTCCCGGTTGCCAATAGTACCTACACCGAAAGCGATCCCAAACCCATTATTGTCTGTTCCGGTATCACCCAGGACCGTCCCGATGAGGGCGCCACCTCCAATATTGAATTTATCCTTTTTCACGGGGATGCTGAATTTGGGGACAATCCACACCGGGGTAGGGGCCCCAGCGAAGAGGAATAAGGGCACGGTGCCCAGGCTCATGGAAAAATGATCGGTGACCCCAACGCTGACCTGATTGAACAGGATCAGGATGTTCTGGTAATAGCCTTCGCCGGGCTTTAGCCCAAAGCCATTGGGCGACCAAAGGTAACGGGTGGACTGTGGGTTGGAGCGCCAGATTTCCCCATTGTTGAACGACAGGTTGCCGGAAACGGGCTGAATGCTTTTGATGTTTTGCCGTGGGATGGAGATGATGCCCAGGACTGCTGTTTCGAGCTTGATGGTGCCCGTTGTCTGTTCTAAAATTTTCCCAACATACTCATTCCCATCAATGGTGGTGACCAGCGTAAGGCGGGAGGTATCCGCTGGGTTAAACAGGGTTGTTTCGCCTGAGTTGGAAAAGTCCTGGTTCTGCTGTTTATCCTGATAAAGTACCCGGGCCACCTGAGTCAGGCTGACGTGCTGTTTTTGGCTGCTGTCCTCAAAGGTGCGGTAGAAGAGTTTATCTTTTTCAAGCCCTTCAATGCGTACCAGCAGGGTATCGTTAGACGTGGTGATCAGCGTGTCTTGTGCGGAAAGGGAGGTGGTTTGGCTCAGCGCACAAATAGAGAGGAACAGCCATGCAATGTGCTTCATAGCGGTAAAGGTTTAGATCCGTAAGTTAGCGCTTTTGAAGGAGAAAGTCACATTGTTGGATGAGTAAAGCCCCGTTTAGGTTTCCTTTTCTGCCACTGCTTTTCCCTTTTGGGTACGCTGCATATAGCCCAGTGCCCAAAGCAGTATCCCGATCCAGTAAAACTCCACAACACGCTCTAAGGTTTCACAATGCTTCCCGCCCCCAGCAGCAGCCCCTGCTCATCCGTCAGGCGGGCGTGGTAGAGGCCGGCGGGTAAATCCGATACTGACAGGGTGCCGGCTTCGCCTTGTAGGGCCTGCTGAATCAGAGGCCGGCCAGCGAGGTCGAAGAGGGTGATCCAAAGCTGCTCCGGGCGGATATCCGAACCCACCCGCCATTGAACGGCATCGGTGGCTACGGTAGGGAATAGTTGCAGTTGGTTTTCGGCCTCCGTGAAATCCACCGTATTGATGACGGCCGTGTTCTCAAAATATTCGAAGATGACTTTGCCGTAACCGCTTCCTTCTTCGTAAGCCAATCCGGAGGTGAGTACATCCACATCTCCATCGGCATCCAGGTCAGCTGCAGCGGGAATAACAACAAGGCTGTTTAAATCAGATTGCAAGCCGAAAGCATTGCGCTGGGGAGGAGCAAAACTGGGCGCTTGCGCCGTGCCCGTATTCTCATAGTAGTCCAGAAAAGGCAGGTACATGTCCCCTTCGTACTGGTAAGATCCGCCACTTACGATATCAAGGTCGCCATCATTGTCAAAGTCGGCAAGGGCTGGCAGAAACAAGTAACTTTCCAGGGGGAGCTGCAGTCCAAAGGGGTTAACCTGAGGCGGGCCGAATGCCGGAGCCTCCGCTGTTCCAATGTTTGGGAAATAAACGGTTGCCGTCAATTCTGTATTGTAAAAGTAAGTGCCAACGAGGAGGTCCAGATCACCATCATTATCCAGGTCAGCTAGTTGGGGTGCGGTGGAATCTGTCCCATCCTCAAGGATAAGGCCAAAAGGGTTTAATACGGCCGGACCAAATGCAGGCGCAGTTGGCGTTCCGGTATTTTCGTAATAGGCAAAATAGGTAGCGTCGTAACTGGCATCGTACTGCCCGGTCAGCATATCCAAATCCCCATCGCCATCCAGGTCGCCGAAGGTCAGAATGGTAGCGTCCCCGAGTTCGCCTAAGCCAAATGGGCTGGCTACCAGCTCACTGAAAACAGCTTCGTCTGGCGTACCCACATTCTCCTGAAAGAAAACCGTCGTACCGTAGTTAGTACTTTCATCAAAAGTAGACCGGTGCAGAAGGTCAAAGTCCCCGTCTCCATCGATATCCACCAATTGTGGCAAAGGGAACAGCTCATTATCATTTTGTTCCAACCCCAGGGCAAACGGGTTTTGTTCAGGGGCTGCAAACTGCTGGGCATTTGCCTTTCCGCCAGCAATTACAATAGCAGATACAGCTATGCCCTGCCGGAGGCGCTGTATTGGGACCACCTGGCTCAGGCGCCGGAACAACTGCCGGAGGCGGAGCAGTAGTGCCTGCTGTTTAGGTTTGCTCAGGAGTTGGAACCGCCCGCTGGCCAGCAAGCGCTTCAGCTTCTGATTGAGCGCTATAAATCTCCGGTAGGTCGCTGCAATTGGTAAAGGTTGGTACTTCATTACTTTTAATTTTCAAGCCTTGAGTTTAGAAAATTATTCCGTCTCGGGTCTGGCCCAGTACGTTTTTTCAGGAATAGAAAGCCCAAGTTTGTGCGCTTCCTGTTCGGTATTGAGCAGGTTGGGGCGTTGCAACCCGGGCAATATAAGGATGTCATAGATTTCATCTACGGAAGTCTGATAGCGGATTTGTCCAACTGTGGCTCCGGTGGGCAGGTGTACAATTGCAATGCCTGCTTGCCGGGCCTGATGCTCCATAGGCAGTTTGGCAAAGGTGCTGGAATTGGCGCGCAGGCGGGAAAGCCCGATGAAGGCATAGTCCCCGCAGCGCCCCAGGCCGCGCACGAAACTGTTGAGCCGGGCTACTACGTCGTAGCTGCCATCTTCGGGAGCTACCCTGATCAGCTCGCCGGTGGCAGAAAGCAGGACGTAGAGCTGTCCGTCATAGAGCCTTGGCGAGTGGGGCATGGCCAGCCCTTCGAGGAGGGCTTCTCCACTTTCGATATCGATGACCACGCCGGTTTTTGTAATATTTTCCCTCCAGCTCTGTCTGGTATCCCCCTGATTGAAAGCGGTGGCGTAGCGGGGGTGCCCATTTTGCATAGCCATCCCATTCAGGTGGCAGCGGTCTTCGTGCGACAGTTGGCTGACAAAAGAGGGCTTCCATACAGGCGTAAAGCTAAAATGCTCGTCGATTTTGCAGATGCAGGAGAAGGAGGTATTGACTGCATACAGACCGTCGTCTCCCCATTCCAGGTCGTGAATGTCAATTTGGCCGGTATAAAAGGTCGCTCGGGGCATGAAGAGGGCATCGTACGTTCCAGGCTTGGAAGGGTAGTGGGCTGCGAGCCCCGGCGAATTGGTGAGCAGATGTACTTCGTCTTGGGTGGCAATAGCCATTTGTGGCCCCTTCAGCGCTATGCCCATCGGCTTCTTAAAACTGCGTGGCAGCTGTATAAGGCGCTCGCCGTCCACTGAGCTAAGCAGCACGACCTTACCTGCCTGATAGGTGCTCAGGGCAATGGTGCATCGAAGTTGCTGCAGCAGCTCCGGTACATTAGGGGTATACGTACAGCTGAACGGGGCAGGCGGGTTGGGTGGTGCCGGTTTATTCATAGTTACAGTGGCGGGTATCTTCGCTGTGCGGCGAAGTGCCCATTTTTATGCCAGATATGCTTGCGCCCTTTCGGGGTTTACGGCTGGCAAAGGTGATTTTTATCCTTATGGTATACGAGTACTAATCCTAATTCGCTGCTTAGAGCTTGTTGGGATTTTACCCTTCGGGCTGCTCTTGCCAAATTTTGTCCTGCTCTTCGGTCACGCCTCGATCAGAACAAAATTAGGCTAGTTTGCTCCAAAAGCAAAACTCCAGCATCTCTTACTCACATGCAGCTAAGTAAATTGGCGGCTTGCCCCTGATTTTTTTCATGCCGGAAACCGTTTTCTCATGATAAAGATCAATGCAAAACGATGGCTGCAACGGTATCTTTCCTTTCTAAAATCAGTCGATATGCGAATCCTGTTGGTCTTTTTATTATTGGTACACGGGCTCATCCACCTCTTCGGCTTTTTGAAAGCTTTTAATATCTATCAGTTTGAACAGCTGACTCAACCGATTTCCAAAACGCAGGGTGTACTGTGGTTAATAGCCGCGGCCCTGTTCGGTGGCGTACTGCTGTTTTACCTGTTCAATACCCCGGCTTGGTTTGGAGTGGCGCTTGCGGCAGTCCTGCTCTCCCAGGGCCTGATCATTTTGAATTGGACGGATGCGAAATTTGGGACCATCGCCAATCTTATCATTCTGGGTTTTGCCTTTTTGAGCTGGCAGGCCTGGCGCTTCGAGCAAGTTTACAAAGCTGATGTTCAATCGGGGCTGGAAAGTATGGAGCACCACACGCAAGAGCTGCTCACAGAAGCTGATTTACAGCATCTACCCGGCCCTGTACAACGATACATTCGGTACTCGGGGGTAGTCAATCAACCCAAAGTGCATAGCTTCCGGGCTGATTTTGAGGTGGAAATGCGCAATAAAGGCCAGGATTGGATGACGATGACGGCTGAACAGCACAACTTCTTCGATACCAGTCAGCGGTTGTTTTT
The DNA here is from genome assembly GCF_040219495.1 of Phaeodactylibacter sp. Taxonomy (GTDB): domain Bacteria; phylum Bacteroidota; class Bacteroidia; order Chitinophagales; family Saprospiraceae; genus Phaeodactylibacter. Next base: position 13,950 of record NZ_JAVJSK010000015.1, read on the forward strand.
TCTAAAGGCAAAAGTAAAAGGCATTCCCGCGCAGGGGTATCACCTCTACAAAGAGAATCAGGCCAGCATGGATGTCCGGTTACTATCGGTCCTGCCCATCGTGCATGCGAGTGGCCCGGAGATGTTTGAGGCGGAGACCGTCACTTTTTTCAATGATATGTGCATTATGGCTCCGGCGGCATTGATTGATCAGCGGATTAAATGGACTCCGGTGGACAGCAACACGGTGCGGGCTGCTTTTACCCACAAAGGGACGACTATAGAAGCTACGCTCTTTTTTAACAGGGAAGGGCAACTGATCAATTTTGAGTCTGACGACCGCTATGACATCAACGCCATGCAGAAATACCGGTTTTCGACGCCCCTCAGTGCATACGGTAAAATGGGCAATGCACAACTGGCAAAATACGGAGAGGCCATCTGGCATTATCCGGATGGCCCCTTCGTATATGGGAAGTTTAAGATCAGGGAGGTCGTGTACAACCCCTAAAACACTAGCGCATGGAGAAATCAATCGGGATGATCATCCTGCGGGCACCAACGTACGCCTGTCTGTTGTCTATCAACGCTGGCGCTTCGTTCATGACCCTTACCACTTCTGCATCAAAAGCAGGGTCGGGGCTCTGAGTGATACGGTATTGACTGATGTGCCCCTGCTGATCGACGGAGATGACAACTACAACCCGGCCTTCTTTCATGATGGTCCGTAATTTTTCCGGATAGGTGATGGCATCAGCAAGGTACTGCATAAGCGTTTGCTGTGCTTGTCGGTTATGGGTTTGGATGAGGGCATTCCGCTTGGCGATTTTCGCGCTCAAGCTACGCTCTGCCTTGGGGGTTTGCACTGCGGCGACCTCTTCTAAAGTCAGGTGAGCCGTGTATTGTGCGTTGGCGAAAGTAAACAGGCAGCAGGTGAAGATGGCAATGCAAATCGTTTTCATAATGGGTTATGTTTTATTGTTTGCTTCTTTATTTTGCCACATCCGGAAAGGTTACCCGTAAGTGCTGTTTTTTTTGCTCATTGCAGCCTGTGCTCATTGGAAGGCGCCCAACTCGTTACGATGTATGCAGGCACAGGGTAAGTGTAAACGGTGTTGTGGAAATTAGAAAAATCCGATTTAGGATAATCTCCTTGCTATAAACGCCAGATTCATGTACCTTTGCAAGGCTGGAAAAACACAAACTCCTCCCAATCCAGCACCCAAATCCATCAATCCTGCCGATCAAGCCCCCTTTTTTGGTGCCCCTGCTTTATAGATGCAGTAGGCACCGCAGCATTTGTGTTGGAAAAGCAGCACAGCGCAAAAAACAAATAAGCACTAAAAACAAGTTTTATGAAAAAACGGTATGCACTATCCGTTTCTATTGAGCCGATCCACTTTACAAAGCTTACCCTTCAGGCCCTATTCCTGAGTTTGTCTCTACTGGGCGTTCTGTCAACAGGTATGGCTCAGGTGGCAGTAACATATCCGGCGCAAGCCGAAGATGTCGTGGCCTGCAATGCCCCCGGAGCACTCCGGGTACGGCTCCGGTTTACCTCCAATAGCGCAGACGTGCCGGTTGTTACCATCAATTTACCTCCGGGGCTGCAGTATGAAGCCGGTAGTCTTAGCGCGCTTGGGGGCAACCTGAGTATTGAGGAGAGCGACCTCTCTGATCCGGGAGCGCCGCAGTTTTCGGTGACCCCTGCGGATGTTTCCGCCAACGATATTGTCGATTTTTCCATCATCCGCTCCGGTGGGTGCGAAGCCCGCGCCTTTGCCGTCAACGGTGGTTTGTTCAAGGATACGGTGATGGTGCAAACTGCCGCCGGTATCGTCATAGAAAACAACCCCAACCTCAACACCTACAATTTGCTGTTTGCTTCCCTGAGCCATCAGTACCCCAATGGGCCCAACAGCCAGGATACCATCATCAGTGATGTGCCGCAGACGATCAACCGGCCGGTACGGCTGACCCAGGGCGGGCTGGGTTTTGTGGATGCATTAACCTACTACGTGGTGCTGGGCGACGTGCAGGACTATGCCCTGTGGTTTGGCGGGAGCCCCCTCGTCCCCTCGGCCAGTAGTGGTGATACGCTGTTTTATGAGTTGAGTGCAAGCTTGCAGCCCGGTATTTTTGGAGGCGATGCCCGTTTTTCCAACGGGGAGCAGATCGACTTTGAGGAACGCTTTGAAGTGCAAACCTGTACACAGGGCCTCAACCGGGTGGCCCACCATGCCTATTGGGGCTGTGGAGCGGACATTTGCCAGCGCAGCATTCCGGCTACGGGGTCTGTGGCGGTGATTGTGCCCCAGCCTTCTATCGTCACCGGTAAGCTGTTCGACCGCAACCTGCCGGCCTGCCTCGATGGGTCGACGCCCGATCAGTTCGGCTTTTTTATTGAGAATACCGGCGCGACCACGGCTCAGTTCGGCTTTCAGCTGGGCTTTGAGGGGAGCACCAGTATTCCGGTATTTGGTGATTACGCGGCCAACAGTGCTTCCATTGATACCGCTTCCATCCAATTGACGCTCAATGGAGCGGACATCTCCCGCTCGCCCGATGAGGTGTTTGGAGCGGTGAACTTCTGCCTGGCAGGCCTTCCCAAAGGAGAGGTCAGTGCAGCCCGCTATTTCAATTTCACCCTTCACCCCGGCGACCGCCTGGAGATTCGGGGCGACTACGTGTACTGCTGCCGGGAGTCCTGCAATACCAACCTCAGCTGGCCTACGCCTATTGCTCGATTCCAGGTGCGGGATGCCTGTGGCAATATCCCCCGTATGGAGCTGGCCAGCCACGACTTTGCCAATGCGCGCCTAGGCACCACACCGACCATCATCTCCGGGCCGGCCACCATCTTCGACGGCCAAACGGCCACCTACTGCTTTCAGTACCCTTCGCTGGATGGCTACCCCAATGTAAGCGGGGATAACACCTATGCGGTAGAGCTGAGCATGCCTGCTGATTTTGACCTGCAGCTCACCGGTGATGCACAGGTACTTGATGTTAGCGGCGCCCCCCTGCCTTTCGAATTGATCGGGCTGGGCACCGGCCGGCCAAGCCTGATCATTCAGCAATCGGATTATACCGGGGGAGCGGTGGAGTTCTGCCTGGACCTGGCATGGAGCTGTGGGGGTGCCGGGCTGGTAGAAATGCCCGTTGTGCTGTACCAAACGGTTGGTACGGGTTGTGAAGCCGCCTGCTATCTGGGCATCAGCTGCAGCAGTTTTCCGGTCCTGCTTTTCTGCCCCGGCGGCGGGTGTGACGGCGGCGGCGGGACGGTCACCTACAGCGCGACCGAGCGGATTAATGTCGGTTTCTCGGATCCAGGCAACGAGCGGGTTTGGCAGAACAATGCACCTGCTGATAGGGCACTCGCCCGCCTCGACCGGGCAGCGCCCTGTGATACCATGCGGACTACCGCCGGGCTCGGTGTACTCAGCGGGCCGAACGGGCCCTGGGCGCAGGGGCGCTTCCGGCAGGCCATGCTTTTCCCTTACTTCAAATCCCTGGGCGCCAAAGTCAGGGTGTTTAATAACGGGGCCCTGATCGGAGAAGTGGACGATGTCCCGGTAGCCAATGTACAGGGGGATACGCTGTTTGACTACAACCTTTCGGCAGCCTATCTGCACGAGCTTGACCCCACCTTCCCGGAAACATTCGTGTACGCACCAGGTGACAGTGTTTTCATAGAGACCTACTATTACTTCGATCCGGTGCTCGCGCAGGGCGATTTTTACGATTATGCTGTGGAGGGGTTCAGTCCGGTCACGGCCTACTGTGTAGACAACCAGGACATCCGCAACGCCTTCGACCTGTCAAACAACGATTTTCAGACCCGCGATGGCTGCGGTGTCACCATCGACCGGGTACAGCTGGTCTCGGCAGCGGTCAGTTTTGCCTCTGGCGGTACTGGCAGCTTCACCGGCTGTGAGGAGCTGACCTGGGAGGTCTTCACCCGCACGCAGCGGGGTTGTGTGATCAATGACGATATCGACTTCTTCCCCAATGAATTCCGGCCGGTTTTTGCATTTGATACTTTTGCTCTGGCGAAGATTCCCGGCTACACCTTCCGGCGGTTGCAGTACCGGCGCAGCCCGGCCGTCTTTACCATTGATGTTGAGCCTTTCGCCGAAGACGCCGACAGCCTCTACTTTGATATTCGGAACTTATACAGCGACCGGGGCGGCCCCATTCCATTATGGGAAGAGCAGGCGCGGGACGAGATTCTGAAGTCTTTCTGGCAGCCCTCCTGTGCCTCAGAGCAGGGTGCCGTTTACGGGTCCGCAAGAGTACAATACGAAGACCCTTCCTGTGGTGCCTTGTTCAGCCTCGACCGCACCAGGCTGCTCAGTTATACCCCTATTGGGCAGTTCAGCTATGTGCTCAACCCTCTCGTCAATAATGCTTTTACCGAAGAGAACTGCTACACCTTGTCGGTTGCCAATACCGGCGTGGGCAGTGGCTTCAACGTACCTTACACCTGGCTGGAGGTCATCAGCGAAGATGGCTTGGTAGCCGTGGAAAGTATACGTGAGACCGGGGGCAGCTCCATTAGCCTGGATGGAGCGGGCATCTATCAACTGGGGCAGCACGCCAGCAATACCACTGAGCAAATTGAGATCTGTGTGAGCCAGACGAGCTGTCAGCCCGATAGCATCCTCGTCGTCTACGGTTGGAATTGCGAAGGCTACCCCAGCCTGGAAAACCCCGTGGAGTCTTGTTTTCTGGATACCCTGGTGGCTTACATCAACCCACAGCTCGCCGAAGTGCAGCTTCAGATCACAGATCAGCCCAGCCCCTCCGAGCCATTGGAGCTCTGCGGTACCGATACCATTGAGGTGCTGGTCAACAGCGCACAGCAGGCCGACCTGCTCAACCCTGTCCTCGATGTCATCCTGCCACCGGGCGTGGAGGTGAATTCCATGAGCGCAGGCTATCCCAACGATGGCAGTATCGTCTTTGAGTCCCTGCCGGGCATCATCAACGGAGATACCGTTACATTTGACCTGACGGCCCACTCCCGGGTCGTTGGCGACAGCCTGCCGGGCACTTTCACCAACCCCAACTTTGCCAACCGGCAGATGCGGCTCGTTTTTGAAATTGAAACCGGCTGTGGTTTTGATCCGCTGAAAACGGTGGCTTTTTACCGGGCCCGTGGCTTCAGCCCCTGTAGCGACCCCGCTATCGGTTCGGAAATATTGGTCGCTTCCAACCCTATCAACGTAGTAGGAGCGGATGCGCCCTACAGTACTTCGCCAGAGGTCACCGCAAATGGTGCCCTTGAAGGATGCGGCAGTACGGTCCGGGTCAGTGCAGCTTTCAGTCTGATGGACGGCGAGACTACCGGTAGAGATACTTCCGTATTGGTGGTGCCCCCCGGTATTGGGTACGTGCCCGGCAGCCTGATTTGCGAAAGCCCGGATGCTGGCAGTTGCCCGGTGTTTGCGGGTATTCAGCTTAATGCCGATGGGCAGGCCGAAATCCGCTTTGCCCTTCCCGAAGCCCTTCTCGCCGGCACCGAAATCGCATTTAGCTTTGAGGTGGAAGAGGCAGGCGCTGCCTGTGCAACCCCCGCAGTCGCGCTGTTCCGCAACCTGATCACCCGCGATCCGCTTACCTGCAACGGCTTGCCCTGCCTGACCGAGCTCGAAGTAGCCACCGGGCAGGATACCGTAGCGCTCACCATTCAAAAGCCCGTCTACACCTTTACGGGGACGAGCTTGTGCGTTGGGGCAGATAGCACCTTCCAGTTAGAAGGCAGCCTGCTGGTCAGCGGTACCGGGCAGGCAGCAGATGAAGAGGTGACGCTGCAAGTGTACTGTACGGGTGCTAACGGGCAGCCTTCCGGTATGCCGATTAGTAGCGTAGTGCTCGACGGTCTGGCGCCAATCGGGAGCCTGCTGCCCATAGATTTGGACGGCGAGCTTTGCGCAGGAGCTACCGGGCTGTGGCTGGAAGCTACGCCCAGCTGCGGTTGTGATACCGCGGTGCTCTTCCTGCCGCTGAGCGCCCCCACTGCGGTAGCCTGCCCGGCTGACTTTTCTGTTTGCCTCGATGCCAGCCCCATACCCCTGACAGGAGCCACTCCCGCAGGCGGTGTTTATGAAGGGGCAGGCGTGACAGGTGCCACCTTCGACCCCGCTTTGGCGGGCGCAGGCATACACCCGATCGTCTACACCTACACAGACGGATTAGGTTGTCAAAGCAGTTGTACGTTCGACATAGAGGTAGCAGCCCTGCCAGAAGTAACCTGTCCGCCCTCCTCAACCGTATGCATTGATGTACCGGCCTTTGCCCTGTCGGGCGCATTGCCGGAAGGCGGCACCTACACCGGCCCCGGCGTGGCGAACGGCATTTTCGACCCGGTCTTGTCCGACTCCGGCTTACATAGCCTGACTTATACCCTCAGCGATAGCAGCGGTTGCAGTGCAGCTTGCACCTTTACCATAGCGGTGGATACCCTGCCCGAATTGGACTGCCCGGACTTACCTGCGGTTTGTGTAGACGGCACGCCTTTCGTCCTGACGGGCAGTCTGCCTGTTGGCGGCACCTACACCGGCCCCGGCGTGGAGAACGGCGTATTTGACCCGTCTGAGGCAGGTATGGGCGTACATGTGCTGACTTACACCTATACCAATAGCAGTGGCTGCACCAGCAGTTGTAGTATTGAAATCTCCGTTAACGGCCTTCCCGCCGTCACCTGTCCACCGGATCAGGAAGTATCGCTCAGTGATGATGCGTTCGAACTGAGCGGAGGCGCACCGGCAGGAGGCATCTACAGTGGCCCCGGCCTTAGCAACGGCGTATTTGATCCTTTGGCAGCCGGTACCGGAGCCCATGTGGTCACCTATACCTTTACCGATGTTGCCGGCTGTACGGCGAGCTGTTCCTTTACCCTCACGGTATCCGCTGCTTTCGCCGAGCTGGGCGATTTTGTCTGGCTGGATGCCAATCAGAACGGGCTACAGGATGCCGGAGAAAGCGGTCTGCCCGGCGTACAAGTCATACTGGAACGAGCGGAAGGCAATACCTTCCTGCCCGTAGACACCACCGTGACGGACGGCGCGGGCTACTACCACTTCATTGTAGCTCCGGGTGCATACCGGGTCCGTTTTATTCCCACCAATGGACTAGAAGTCACGATGCCCCTTCAGGGGCAAGACCCGCAGTTGGACAGTGATGTGCTGCCCGATGGCCGGGTGACAGGGGTGTACGTGATTGAGGAAGGCATGGCAGACCTCTCTATTGATGCCGGCTTTTTCTCCATTTGCGATAATGTCACCGACCCCGGTCAGATCGGCCCGGATCAGTACCTCTGCGGCCCTGGCAATACCCCGGAGCCAATGGTAAGCCTTAGCGGCCCGGAAGGCGGCAGCGGGGCGCTTGAGTACCTTTGGATGCGCAGTATCCTGGCGGGCCCCTTCAACCTGCAGACCTGGGCGCAAATCCCGAATTCCAACAGCCCCGTCTACGCCCCCGGCCCGCTGTCGGAAACCACCTACTTTGCCCGCTGTATCCGCCGTGAAAACTGCACGGTATACCTGGAAAGCAACATCGTAACGATAGAAGTGGGCAACGAGTCTGTAGCCGAAATGACGGCCCCGGAAGTCCTTTGTGTAGGCGAACCCGCTACCTTCACGGCTGCCGATGCCGGGCCGGGCGCTCTGTACGAATGGACGATGGGGCTTGGCCTCGCTCCGTCCTCAGCTACGGGCCCGGAAGTGACGCTGTCCGCGCCCTATTCCCACGGCCGCTTCAACGTCACCCTGTCCGTCACCACCAATGGCTGTACCGCGACGCAAACCCGCCGCATCACAGCCACACAGAGCCCGTTTTACTGCGGTGCCCCGCTGCCCCTCAGTGCCAATGAACTGGACATACAGGGCGTGAGCTGCGTGAAAGTCGACTGGATGCTGGAAGAGCTGCAGCCCGGCTATACCTACACGGTGCTGCATCTGGCGCCCGGTGATGATACCTTCCGCCCCATTGCCTGGTACGATGCGCCCACGGGCTACCTCGGTGCGCAGTGCTACTACAAGCACCTGCATGACGACCCCGGTCCCGGCGTACACCGCTATCAGCTGGAAATACAGACTCCGGACGGCGGGCTGCTGTATTCCGAAGTAGCCTTAGTCGCCCTGCTGGACGAAGTCGTGCTATTCCCCAATCCGGCCACCCATCAGGTTACGGTCTCCCTGGCGGAGCCCTTTGGCAGAGGCGATGTGCTGGAGCTGTTTAATGCGCAGGGTCAAATCCTGCAACGGCAGTATATCCAAACCAACGATACACAACTGGACCTGGACTTGTCCGGGCTGCCGGCTGGTCCATACTTTGTGCGGCTGCGGGATGGGCAGACGAAGTGGGAGCTGCTGCGGTTTGTGAAGGAGTAGAGTGGGGGTTTAGGGTTTAGGGGGTAGGGTTTAGGGGGGCTGGGCTTTTGGCCCAATGGTGTAGGTTGGAGGGCGTAGGAAACGCCTCTTGCTCTTTGGGAGTGAGGGGCGTTTTTTATTGGAGGGATTGGTTTTTTGGGGACATTGTTTTATATTGTTTCCGTAATAACTTTCGCGCCCATTCTGTCAATAGCTGAAAGAACTGGGTAAAATGGTAACTAAAGCCCTGCTCTGAATGAATAAAACCACTGAAACGGCAGTCTATCGGGTCTTCAAATTGATCCGTTTGCTCAATAGTACCCCACGCCGGAGCGCGCGTCAGCTAGCACAGCTTTTAAATACTTCAGAATCCACTCTTTATCGGCATCTTGACCTGCTGGAGGATCTTGGGTACCCCGTGGAGACGGATGCTTATGATCGAAAGTTTTTACAGTTTCAGTTCGAGAAAGGAGGCAAAAGTGTACTGGAGCCGGATGAATTATTCTTCTTGCAAGATCATCTGCAGCAAACGGCGAGCGATACTCCTGAGGCGCAGGCGATTTTGCATAAGTTCAACCTGAACCTCAGCATGATCCCCATAGCGGATGCGCTCCCACAGCTACATGCGAGCCGTATTTTGCAACTTATCCGGACGGGCATTGAGACCGGTTCCTGTATAGCATTGAAGAATTATCAATCACTTTCGAGTGACACAGTAAGCGATCGCCGTGTAGAACCCCTCGAGTTGACGAGCGACTACCGCTACCTGATAGGCTGGGACCTGGACAAAGACCGGCAGAGCCAGTTTAAAATTGCCCGCATCACGGATATCCACTTCCTGGACCAAAAAGTGCAGCCGCAACGGGTAGCCTCCCCCACCGACCTCTTCGGCCTGACCGGCGACAAATGGATGGATGTCAAACTGAAGCTCAGCAATCTGGCGCACCACCTGCTGGTGGAAGAATTCTCCCATAGCCGGCCCTACATCAAACGGCGGCGGGACGGGGTGTTCTTCGAAGGTCAGGTACGCAACTGGAAGGGCATTGGCCGTTTTGTATTGGGCCTGCCGGGGGAGATTGAGGTGGTGCAGCCGGAGGCGTTTAGGGAATATTTGCGGAAGCGGGTGAAGGGATGGCAGTATTGAAGCTTGGCTTGCCAGGTTTCTAACTGACATTCCCTGGCTCCTGGCAAGTCTAAAACAGAGCAAAAAGAAAAGGCAATGCGCGGGTGGTGCGCAAAGCCTTTTGAGGATAGTTTTTAACGGTACAATCCTTGTTTTAGTGGATTACGTTGATAAAGTCAAAAAATAAATCCAGTTTCAAGCTTTCTTGTAGTAGACTGATTATCAATAGATTTAGAACGTGAAATTAATCTTGGTCCATCACAAAGATAACATATTGGCTTGCATTATCGATACAAAACGTGTAATTTTGTTTTATGGATATATTTATTGTAAAAGTTGTAGAGCGATATAATTATCAAAATGAACAAAACACACTTTTATTTGACAATTACAGGGTCTAGTTTGATACTGTGCATTTGTTCTTGCTTCCTATTTGCCCAAAGTGCAGCCTATGCGCTGACAGTTTGGTTAGTTATAGTATTGTATTTGATATGGAGTTATTCAAATTCAGATAAGCTAAGCAGTTTTAAATTCAAATTTTTAAAGCTATTTCTTATCGAGTCTACATCTGGCAAAAAGGAAAATGCTGACGAGCAAGAAAACCGGAAGAACACATAGAAGCAACATTCCCGTTATTTGGGAATGAGGTGCTGTAATTTTGCAGATATAAATATCACCTATGAAAGAAAAAGCGTCCATTACATCGATCACGTTTCAGCAAACAGCTAACCTGTTCGTGAATATAGGGATAGTAGCGCTGCATCGTTTTCTCAAAAAATTTGAACAGAAATACCCTCAGCGTTTTCCCTCACTTTCTTATTCATTCGATGATAAAAAGTTGGAAGTCAACTGCGATCAGCTGCTATCTCTCCTTGAGGACTTATACTACTTTATGGGGGAGGCTGTCTATGACACACCAACTGAAAAGCAATTGAACGAAAATGCCAATATCTACTATATCGAAACGGAAGACCGCTTTAAGCATTTCCCGAAAATGAACACTTATGGACTGACGCACTTGTTGACAAATAATGCCCAAGGGGTAACGCGCCATAAAGACAATGCCCCTAAATTTAAAAACTTAAAAAAGGAACGACCAGAGATTGCAAGCCGGATAGAAGCATACTACGAACGAAAGGGACATAAGTTACTCAGCAAAGTATATCTCAATGAGCCTTATACCAAAATTACGCGGCTTGATGTAGACGAGAAATATCTTTTGCCTGGAACGCAGGTATGCCCTGTAACAGGGGAAAGCTATAAGGCGTTAGTGGAGGCTAAGAACGTCTCGCCGTTTGTATCGGGGTTAGCCAATTTCAATTCGTTTTTGAACAACTCGGAAAAGAAAATTAGCTGGAAAGCAATGTACCTTATCCGTTTTGCTCCTGCTTTATGCCTATATGCATACCAAAACAGCTATGAGACCCTGATTTGTAATTTTTTCAACTCTAATACCTTACAGAACCTTGATGATCTGCATGAGACCGATATGTACAGAATCAAAGACGAATTAGCCCAGATCAATTACAGGATCAATTTTCGGATGGCCGATTTCAAGGTGCCTCGGAAAGGTGCTGAAGATTTGAAGATAGAAACCACACGAGATGCAGTTTGGGAATCTGAGATTGCTTTTATGCTGCTTTATACCTTCCACAGGAAGCACTTTTGGAAAAAAGCCGAAAATCAGGAATCTGAAAGAACGTACGCAGATCCATTCGCAAGCCACCCCTTGGAAAACGTTCCTATCACCCTTATTACTTTCAGAGCAGACAAATTTGCTTCTACCCTTCGTCCCAATTACTACGAAGAGTATAATCATGTCAAATTCGTCATTCAACTGATTTCTGCATTGGAGAAGTCAGGTGTTACGATCAGCACTATATGGCAAAGCCTGCGCTTAAGCTCTCCAAAAACTCAGACAATAAAAAAACAAGATTACGCAAAAGGGGTAGCGGCTGAAAGGCAGACGAGGTCAGAAGTCTTGAGAAAAGTGCTAAAAGGAAAAAGTGTAGTAGATGATATAGAACGCCTCTTTTTTAAATGCTATAAGCTTTTGTTGGCTAAAGAAACTGTAGGCTTTAGGAATTACACAAAGCTTCTTGACTTTTTATCTCTTTATGAAAAAGCTATAAAATTCGGAAACCATAAAATCATGAATGAGCAATTACAACAAAGAGCCATCAACCTTGGCAAAAGCCTAGGCAATGGCATCATCCATTTTGATCATCCAAAGGATGACAATGAGCAAAAGACCAATGCGAAAAGCGGTCGGAAATACATCATTCGGTTGCACAAAGCCCGAACATTAGAGCAGTTTACAGAAGCATTGATATCACTGATGAAGAAGTACAACATCTCTATCAGTGGTGAGTTACTCGAGAATCTTAACGACAAGAATTTCCTGCTCATCCGCCAGTATACTGTCATCAGCGCACTCAATGTGCTCAACTGGATTCTTTCATCTTCAAAAAACAATGATTAAGCCATGACCACTAACAGCATCACTATTACCTACCTTTCTAAGGTTTCATTTGCAAGCCTTAATGGCAGTGACAAAGAAGTAGATAATATCAACCCCATCAAGAAAGTAACCCTACAGTCTGGGGAGGAACTGCCTTATGTGTCTTCCCAAGCTATCCGGAGGGCTCTAAGAGATAAAATTGAAGAATTGGGGCATGCACTCTCCCCCGTAGGAGAATCCAGTACGTCAAAAGGCGCACCCAAAACTGCCTTAGACCCTATCAAGTATATTGATGATGACTTGTTTGGTTATATGGATGCCCAAGCTGGAAAAGATGGGGGTGCAGGCACCTCAAATGTTAGGACTTCGCCGGTTCGGGTGGAGTCTTTGCTTGCTTTGGCTACCTATAAGGGTGATTTGGATTATGCTACAAACTTTATGGGAAAGAAAATTGGACTCAACCCCAATATTTTTGAAACAGAAATCCACTCAGGAGTATATCGCGGTACCATTCTGATCGAACTGGACAGAATAGGACGGGAGTTTGAAGTTGTCGAAGAGACAAAGGGGAAAACCACAACTCGCAGTCTGCAAACCAAAGAACTTGTGAGTAATGAAGAAAAAGCAAAACGGGTACATGCGCTAATTGATGCACTACAAATGCTTTGGAGCTCGGGTAGGCAGAGTCGCTTTCTGGCAGATATTTCACCTAAATTTTTTGCGGCTGCTCTTATGAAGAGCAAGAATCCAATTTTTTTGGAAGCGGTCAACCTCAACGAAAGTGGTCAAATTGACACCAAAGGGATTAAGTCGGTTGTGAATGATTATGAAAAGTTTATAGACCAGCATGTTTTTGCAGTACAGGAAGGTGTATTTGACAAACAGGAAGATATGGTAAGCTTAAAGGATGGTTTTCAAAAGCTAGCCGATTGGGTAACTGCCTATTACAAAGGATAAACTGAATCTTATGCAATGCTTTTGTGTAGAAATTGCCACCCAAACAACCTCTTTCCGCAACCCTGAGTTTCAAAACTTTCATAAAACTCTGGATATGCCGCCTCCCAGCACAATTATTGGTTTTGCGGGGGCGGCGATGGGGCTCAGCCCTAAAATGGCACAGGCTTTTTTTGATGACACCCCATTTGTTACAGGAGTATCTGCCGTTCACTCTGGCAGGACGACAGATACCTGGAAGTATCGGAACCAGACGAAGGATATGCACCTATACGACCCTCTTAAAGACGGAAGTGTAATTAAGCGTGAACTCTTGATTCAAAGCAAATACTCTTTAGTTTTTGGATCTGAAAATACCCAACAGTTAGAGTCCCTGTTCAAAGCTATAGCGTATCCAAAGTTTGCTTTAACACTGGGGAGCAGCGACTCAGTAGTTTGGGTCAAGCGTATGCAAAAAGAGGTTCCATTAACCAGGTCGAATTTGGTCAAGGATTGCCTAGTCTCAGGTGATATTGTAGGTGAAGTGATTAGGCGGGCTTCAGATGAACCAGAATTTTCGATTTATCAAACCTCTGAGCCAATTACATATGATCTGCCTGTTCGCTTCAACTACAAATCCGCCTATGGCAGGAGAGAAGTTAAAAAGACAAAAACACTTTCAATTATAATCCAGGAAATGCAGCTCAACTTTGAAGTGGAGGGGGTACTTTATGACGATCACTTCATCCCAGTTTTTGACTTGTAAATGAAACGCTATGCTTGATCATATTATAGCAAAGTCGCACCCAAGAGAATCACTAGCCCAACACACAGACTTAGTGCTTAAAGGTTGGCTCGCATTAAGGGAACGGTACTATGATTATATCCCGGATGATGCTTTTTGGGAAGAAAGTTTTATTGCTGCCCTTTTCCATGACCTTGGGAAGATCACAAGCAATTTTCAAGACATGATTAATAAGCGGAAAGAGTTTAGCCTTGATAATCACATCAGGCATGAATTTATAAGTGGCATGTTTTTGTTTGCCAACAATATTGAGTTTTACAAGGCTAACCCTCTTAGTTTGTTTGCGGTGTTTTCCCATCACAAAATGCTAACCAGCGACTTGTTTAAACGAAATCCAGATGCACGGTACAGGATTGATCAACATGACTTAGATGAGTTTATCGATTATGCTTTTGATCAAATAAAAAGCATGATGCCAGAAGTGGCGTTCAAAGCTTCGGCAGAGGCAAAGTCTTACATGAATGCGCCTTACAGGAAGTTACTAGAAGCTTATGATGGTCATTTCCTTAAACTTAGGAAAAACCTGACTCCAGCCGACAGAAAAAAGTATATACTCCATAAAGCAGTACTGAATATTTCGGATTGGACGGCTTCTGGTCATAGAGAATTGGAACCCGGAGTCGTATATGATGAGGAGTATCTAGCTCAAAAAATAAAGCATAAGCTTCTTTCAGAAGGGAAAGAGGATATTGCTAAAAAATTCAAGTACAGAGACTTCCAAGCTGCTAGCAATCGGGATGGTGACGTTTTAGCGGTTGCTCCTACAGGAAGTGGAAAAACAGAAGCGGCTTTAATCTGGGCGTCTCAAAAAAGAGAGTTTGACAACATTCTGTATTTGCTCCCTACCAGGGTTACATCGAATGCCATTTACAAAAGGCTGTGCGATTACTTTGGTGATGAATGCGTGGCGGTTGTCCACTCCTCTGCTTTTTTTCTAAGAAAAGAAATCAACGATAACTATGAGGAGAAAGAGTATGCCTTTATTGACAAGACCTTTTTCAAGAGCATTACCGTTTGTACCGTTGATCAAATTTTAACTCAAGGTTTTAATTTAGGGTTTTGGGAGGTTAAGACTTTTCATCAATTGAATGCTCGTATCATAATAGATGAAATTCATTTATACCAACCTTACACTTTAGGTCTTATTGTTGCTACTATCCAATATCTTCAAAAGAATTTTGGTGCTCATTTTTACATCATGACAGCCACTATGCCTGAGAAGCTTAAGACGCTACTTGAAAAAAACTTAAAGACACCATCCTTTATACCCGATCAAGAACTGTTGGATAAAGCGAGAAACCAATTTCAGGTGAGAAAAGGAGGTTTGAGCAGTGTAACCAACGAAATAAAAGCTGCTGTAGCGTCAGGTAAAAAGGTGCTGCTAGTTTTAAATACGGTTGATAGTGCTATACAAGCTTATGAAGCATTCAAGCCTGTTTTTTCAGGCAAAGAAGATAGAATTTTATGTTACCATTCAAGATTCATACAGAAGCACAGAGCTAAAAAGGAAAAGAGAATATTTGAGATTGAAGGCGATGATGTCGGTTGCCTTTTGATTGCCACTCAGGTTGTAGAGGTTTCGCTTGATATCGATTTTGATATACTTTTTACTGAAAATGCCCCGATTGATGCTATTATACAAAGGGCTGGCCGTGTAAACCGAAAACGCAGAAAACAAAACACTCAGGTCATTGTCTTTCACCACTCTGAAATAGCGAAAGAATACATATACACACTGCCCAACGTATTGGAAAACACATTTGATCAGTTATTAAAATATCATGGTCAAAAATTGACAGAGCAACAGCTATTGGTATTAGTCAATGAGGTCTACAAAGACATTGAGATTGAGTCCAACAAAGATTACCGTAAGGGATTGAGCCGATATCGAGAAATCCAATCGGATCAATATCAAATTTTTGACATGCAGACTAATGAGAAGACCCTCACTAGATTAAATATTGATACAGAAAATATCATCCCAGATAGGTTTCAAGAACAACTGCATGGTGCCTCCCCTATGAAAAAAGTAAAATATGAGGTTGCCGTACGAAGACAAAGGCTCAAACAGGTAAAAGTCATACCTGACAAAGAACATGAATGGTTCAAATATGCAGATGTAAGCTATGACTTTGAGACAGGGTTGAAGTTCAAACCCAAACAGGACGGTAAAAACGTCCTGCCAAATTACCATACTCCACAACATTTTTAACCCATGCACCAAACCACCATCCACTTTCCCGACCTCCGCCTGTCCCCCCGCGACGGGCACAAGCTACGCGGCTACTTCAGCCGGCTGTTTGGGGCAGCGTCTGACTTATGGCACAACCACGAATCTGACGGGCGGCCCATCTACCGGTATCCGCTTATACAGTACAAGGTAGTGGACCGGCAGCCGATGCTGATTGGGGTGGGAGCGGGTGCGCAGTTGCTGGTGGAGCATTTTCTGGAAGTCCGGGAACTGGAGATAGACGGGCTGCGCCTGCCGGTGCACAGCAAGCAGGTTAAGAGCAGGAAGGTAGAAGTAGGCGTTAACGGTAACCTCCACCGGTACCGTTTTGCAAATCCCTGGTTTGCTTTCAATCAGCATAACTATCAGGAATATCAGGACAAGCCGGTGCAGGAGCGGCAGCCCTTCCTGGAGCGCTTGCTAACCGGGCATATCCTTGCATTCTACAAAGGTGTGGAGCATTGGGAGGAAGAAAAGATTCTGGTTAACCTGTTGGAGGTACATCCATTAATGGCCAAGTTCAAAAATCAACCTATGCTGATGTTCAGGGGGCAGTTTGTGACCAATGCCCGGCTGCCGGAGTACATTGGGTTGGGCAAATCGGTGTCAAGGGGTTTCGGGACAGTATGTGCTGCCGCCGCCGGGGCCAACTTGTCAGGTTTCCCCGGGAAAGGCCCGTGATCCTGACAAGTTTGGCCCCGGGCTTTGTGGCATAGGCCCCCGAGCCTGTCAGTGTCTTTGGATGGGTTGGCGATCCTGACAATTTGCCCCAAACCTGTCAGGAGCTACGAGGGTGCCTGGGAAACCTGACAGGGTTGGGGCATCAATTAAATGGAAATGATATGAGCACTACAAAAAATATCCGTACGCCTCTTGAGCCGGGCCATTACTATCACATTTTCAACAGGGGGAATAACCGGGAAAACCTGTTTTATAAGCCAGGCAACTATGATTACTTCCTGCGTAAATACGCACAATATTTGGAGGACTATGTGGAGACGTTGGCCTATTGCTTATTGCCCAACCACTTCCACCTGGTGGTGCGGGTGAGGCCATTGGAAGCTTTATTGCCGGTTGCAACAGCGGATTTTAAAAAGCAATGGGCCAAAGTTCAGCCTGAAGGGGAAGAAGCAGTGCATGACTGGCTTTGCTGGTCGGTATCGGAACGCATCCGGCTATGGAAAATGGGGTATTCAAAAGCTATTAACCGGCAGGAAGGGCGGATTGGGAGTTTGTTTCAGAAGCCTTTCCGGCGCAAACGGATTGACGATGATGATTACCTCCGCCATGCTATTGCCTATGTGCATTTGAATCCCGCTGCTCATGGTATTTGCGATGATTTTGGCAGTTATCCCTGGAGCTCTTTCGGGTGTTACGAAAAGCGGGAAAAAGGACTGGACGGTTTGATAAAACCGGAATGGGCTGTTTTTGGTGGGAAAGAGGCGTGTTTGGAATATCATCATCAGTTCTGGAGACAAAGGCGGGCTGATGCATCTCTTGTGAAGGATTGGATGGAATGATGGGGCTGGCACCGGAGCTTCGTGGGATTGGGATTTGAATTTGGGAATTTGATTGCAGGTGGCTCCTAAACCTGTCAGGAGCCAAGAGGGTGCCTGGGAAACCTGACAGGTTGGGGGGGCAAAAGGATAGTTATGCAAATACATTTGAATACTTACGGGACCTACCTGCATGTGCGGGATCAGATGTTTGAAGTCCGCAAGCGGGAGGACGGTGAAGTGCAGAAGACGCCACTGGCGGCGCACAAGGTCAAAAGCATTTGGATTTCGGATGGTGTCGCGTTGTCATCAGATGCGGTAAAGCTGGCGATGCAGCACAATATTGATATTGTATTTCTGGAAAAAAACGGGCAGCCCTACAGCCGGGTATGGCATGCTAAGCTGGGCAGTACAACGCTCATCCGCAAGGAGCAGCTCAAAGCTACGCTGGGCCCTGCAGCATTGGCTTACACACAGCAATGGCTGGGCGCGAAGCTCGACAATCAAATTGATTTTGTCAAAAGCCTCCGTAGCCACCGGCCTCAGCACAGCGATTATCTGGGCGAAAGGCAGCAGCGCATGGAGCGTATCAGGGAAACGCTGACCACCATTGAAGCGCCTCACCTTGATGATGTAGCAGATCAGATCCGGGGGCTGGAAGGTACAGCTGGACGATTGTACTTTGAAGTACTGAGCTTTGTGCTGCCAAGGCATTATCAATTCAGTGGGCGTAGCTTCCGGCCAGCAGAAGACCCTTTCAATGCCTTTCTGAACTACGCCTATGGAATGTTGTATGGCCGGGTGGAAAAGGCACTCATTTTGGCAGGGCTGGATCCCTATCTGGGATTCCTGCACCGGGATGGGTATAATTATAAAAGCCTGGTCTATGACTTTATTGAACCGTTCCGGATTTATGCGGAGGAGCCCGTATTCCGGCTGTTCTCAGGCAAAAAAGTACGGCAGGACCATATGGATGAGCTGGCAAATGGCTGTCGGCTGAATCAGGAAGGGAAGGTACTGCTGGTAGAGCGCCTTAACCGGCATCTGGAAGAAGAGCGCATCCGCTACCGGGGCCGGAATCAAACGCGGGGCAATATTATTCAGTTTGAAGCGCACCAAACGGCCAACGAACTCATCAAAACCGAATAACTATGATTGCCTGGGTAATGTATGATATTGAACAAGACCGCGCGCGTACGCGTGTGGCAAAATATTGCAAACAAGCCGGGCTTTACCGGGTGCAGTATTCTGTCTTTCTGGGGACGCTGAATGCGAATGAGAAAGATACGCTGGAGCTTCAAATTGAAAAAGAGATTGATCCTGAAAAGGATAAGGTTTATATTTTTCCAATGAGTCAGTCTGCACTGCAGCAAACGATCTGTCTGGGGCAGGCACTGGACAAAAAGCTGGTCACGGATGAGGTCCGTGCCTTGTTCTTTTAACCTTGGAAATCTCTATAGTTTATGCTGAGCCTGACTCCGTCACAGATTATTGAATACCTATACTGCCCACGTTTTACTTATTATGAGTACGTACTTCAGATTCCGCAACACGAGGAGAAGTATTATAAAGTGATGCGCGGGCGGGAGTTGCATATGGAAAAAGCCCGGCACAACGTGGAGTATCTCCGCAGGCGCATTGGGGTAACCGAAAAGCGCCTCAATCAGTATTTGACTAATGATTTGCTAAGGGGGGAGGTTGATGAGGTACTTTGGTTGAAAGATGGTACAATGGCTCCCCTTGATTACAAGTTTGCTCGCTATGAAGAGAAAATTTATGAAACCTACAAGACACAGCTGTACTGCTATGCCTGGCTAATCCGGGAAAATTTTGGTTTGGAGGTGGAGCGTGGCTATTTGGTTTACACCCGGAGTCGTAATCAACTTGTGGAGGTACCAATCGATCCGTCTCACATTTCGGTGGTTAAAAAAGCTGCAAATGAAATCAGTAGGATTATCAGTCAAAATTTTTTCCCCAAAGCCACCAAATATAAGCGGCGTTGTGTAAATTGTACCTATCGGAATATTTGTATTCAATAGGGTTTTCCGGTCACTGATTTATTTCCCGACTGCTGATTTTGTTGGGTAAAGATCTTGTTATCAGTTGGTTAGGTTTTCGAAAACGGTGTATAAAGTGGGTTGAAACGTTCTTTGACATATTGGTTCTGCTCTTTTTAGGGGTGTTTAAACTTAGGTTTTCTCCCTGAAAGCGAGTATATTACAGTCAGATACGGCTTCGAGCGCATTATCCAGAGCAATTAGGATTGAAACTGGGGGTACTGAAAACGCTGCAAGATCGCGGCATTACTTCGAGCGCATTATCCAGAGCAATTAGGATTGAAACAAGCAAAGGAGTTAAATCTATTCGATAATTCACTTACTTCGAGCGCATTATCCAGAGCAATTAGGATTGAAACCCGATAGTTCCGGCAGTTTGGTCCGAATGCAGGGTCTTCGAGCGCATTATCCAGAGCAATTAGGATTGAAACAGCATGGCGTGGGAAAAGGACGTAAAGAAGGTACTGCTTCGAGCGCATTATCCAGAGCAATTAGGATTGAAACATATTCCTAGTGTGACAAACTTCAATAGCTTCCTACCTTCGAGCGCATTATCCAGAGCAATTAGGATTGAAACCTGTCAGCCATGATTATGCGTTTGGAGTGATGGTGACTTCGAGCGCATTATCCAGAGCAATTAGGATTGAAACAAGCCTGGGCTGCAGGGGAGCAGGGCGTGCATGTAGCTTCGAGCGCATTATCCAGAGCAATTAGGATTGAAACAACACATTACCGGGCGAGACATCGACGGCGATGGCTTCGAGCGCATTATCCAGAGCAATTAGGATTGAAACAATAAGCGTACATATGAGAATCAGCAAGTTAGCCCCCTTCGAGCGCATTATCCAGAGCAATTAGGATTGAAACAGAGCTATGGGCAGGAGTTGAGAGGGAGTGAAGTCTTCTTCGAGCGCATTATCCAGAGCAATTAGGATTGAAACTTTGATGGCTCATTGGGGTAGCCCGCGCTGACGCCTTCGAGCGCATTATCCAGAGCAATTAGGATTGAAACTAAGCT
>NZ_JAVJSK010000016.1:0-109925 GCF_040219495.1 Phaeodactylibacter sp.
ACTTCGGCTGATAACCAAAGCCTTGTGAACAGTGACGTCATGAAAAAATACTTATTTGACCCGCCAAACGCGCATTTTTTCATTTAGTCATAACCACAACTCTTTGATTATCAACTCTCGTTTGCTCCAAACATACACTTAGAATGAAGCCCGAAACCCCTCCAAAAAGCACTCCGGTAATGGCTGCGTAAAAAACCGCAACAATCAAAGCAAAAGGAGAATAAACATTAATAGTATCCTTGACGGCAAGATCAAAGTAGTTGACCAGCCAAAATAAAAACAATGAGCTTATAATACGGCCAATTACACTACTGACAAAACCTATGAATATTCCAGTACGAATCTTTGTATTGCCAGGATCGTCCTTGAAGTATCTCCTGATGCCTCGAAAAATAAAAAACCAATGCAATCCAAAGACAATGATGTAGCCAACTACATCCTGAAACAGGAATAAAAGAAAGGACCCCGATAGAAGTGCCTGCGTCCTCAGGACATAGTAAATCACAGATACGGCTGCGAGTTTTAGGGCAGTGGGGAAAATAACTTTCCGCTTTTTTTGTCTTTCAGCATATGACGATGTATTCATTGGCTTTCTTTTTTTGGGTTTTAGGAAATCCTATTTTATTACTCCGGGCTGTAGTACAAGCTCGATTGATCCAATTGGACTAGCGTCATAGTGGGACGCCCGGGATCTTCGTGTGTAAATACGTCTCGGAGGCCATCATCCGTAAATTGAGGCTTGATATTGTACCCCACAGTTAGCAGGTCTGTACCAACCTCTCTCCTGGTGGATTCGTCGTAAGTCCTAACCCAAACTCTCGTAGGCTCTTTAGGGTGAACTAAAACTTCAAACTGAAGGTCCTGTGGTTCATTGCCATAACTCAGCATATTTGGCAGAGGCATGAAAACAAACTCTTTGCCCCCATCAGTTAAACTGCGGTAACCGGTTCGAATGAACTTACTCCGATCCAAAAAATTAGTGACACAACCCGGCGTTTGACAATTGTAAAATTCAGCTATATAATCCGCAACAGATATTTGGGAGGTTTCTCCTTCCTGTAATTGCTTGGCCCAGGACAGTCCTGCTGTACCCTCTTCATGAGGCAACCTGATACTGGTGACATAGAAGTCTATTCCCACAAAGCCATCAGCAACAAACGGTAATTCGGTCATAACATGGAAAGCTAGCGAAGTGCCGCGATTTTTTGTAGTGAAATAGCGTACATCCTCAAATTTCTGCTGGACCTGATATTGATAGTTTAGGTAGGCATGTTCTTTTATATCTTTTCTCACACTTGACGTCAAGCGCAAAATAGGATAACGCTCAGTGCCTGCCTCGGTCTCGGTCAGCGCATTTAACTGGGCTTCGTGCGTGTCTTCCTGCTCGTTCAGGATCATAATATGATTAAACTTACCATCTTCTGGCCCTGCGTTT
Organism: Phaeodactylibacter sp.; assembly: GCF_040219495.1. Lineage (GTDB taxonomy): Bacteria > Bacteroidota > Bacteroidia > Chitinophagales > Saprospiraceae > Phaeodactylibacter. Next base: position 1,436 of record NZ_JAVJSK010000016.1, read on the forward strand.
TCGATAAAGACAAGAATTTGCCCGGTTTCACCACAGGATTCACTAGCGCTCAAATACACCTGGAGTGAAGCATCTTCCCGGACGACTTTCTTAGCGGCCAGAAAGTCAAGGAAAAACACAAGCTTATCCCCAGTTAGCTTTTCAAAACCTTCAAGGTTAAGGTCTTGTATGAGCTTTTCATGGCTACTGCTCCCTTCCTTCACGATTAGTTCCATCTCCTGTGCATTGAATACCCGCTGGGGGCAATCCTGAAAGCAGGAGGTTAGCAGCAAGGTCATTGCTATGCAAATGACAATGGGAAATAGGTATTTCATTCGATATCGTTTTTGATCATTAGATTTTATTAATGTAGGTTTTGTACAGACCATGGATTAGGATTTTTTGCCAGATCAAAGAACGCCCGGAACCTCGTAGCCTTAGCTACGAAGGTGAGGACGTGATGCAGAGCTGGCGAAAAAGGCAATTCAGGGGCATACAAAATTTACTTTAATAAAATCTATTAATACATTGGAAACCCAGTACCTATGGAGTCGCGTCTTCTGAATCCGCTTTGTAAAAGTGGCTAGCCAGCAACAGATAGGGCACCATCGCCAGCAGATGCATAACAGTCCAGCTGGGCAGTACATTTACTACAGCATGCACCAGCAGGTAGAACATATGTATGGGGATAAAAAACATAGTACTCAGGGCGATTCTTTTGAGCGGAAAATCATAACGATTGTTAACGTTCAATAGCCTTATTCCTGCTATCCAAAGGAAAATTACGGTCAGCAAAAAAGAATAGAAGACAAATTTCGAGACAAAGATCAAGCTGTCCAGCTCCTCTGTACTAGATTCATAGCTGTCAAAGAGGACACCAAAAACAACATTAACCAAAAATTCACCAGTCGTCCTTAAAATTCTATCATCCCAACCATTAAACAACGTGTATACCAGAAGAGGTACGAAGGCCGCATAACCAGCAAATACCCAGTTGACAAACTTGGCAGTGGTACGGTCGTTTAATTGAATGAAAAACTGCTTGAAATACCACCAGATCAAGAAGGGAAGACCTGCATTCAGAATAATACCTAATTGCTCCCTTAACATGAATTCGCTAAATAATATATTAGCTATTGCATAACACAAAGTCAAGATTGCTGCCGGCTTGTAGTTTACCTCTGCAACATCTTCGACTACATCGTATCCAATTTTGTCCGATGGAATTTTCGGTGGAGCCACCTCAATAAGATCACTTAGCTCCTCATATTCGTACGCTTTTCTCCAGCTTTCGTCTCCTACCCTCCACACAAGAGTTGTTTCGTAGATGTGAACCAGTCTAAGGGCCTCCAAATCGAAGGGGCCATCTTTTACTCCGTTTTTATAGACAAAATACTTAGCCATACTGGGTTTTTTATTGGTGTTCAATTTTTATTGATCCGCTATTGCATTAGCACTGTAGGCCTAACTAAAGCACCTGTTTTACTAGAAAACCAGGGAAGAATAAGATATGGCAACTGAGGTAGCCTCCTGGCGTTAATGAACCGCCCTCCTCAAACAAATTCAGAAGTTTCCTCTTCTAAATTAGGATCTGCACCGGGGGCACTTTTCCGAAAGATCCAACTCACCAACCGAAACAGGCCATACTCTCCAACCGGGATTAAAAAATAGGGAAAAACCGTCCAAAAGGCATCCCAATAGGCTCTCCGGAAGAAAACCCAATAATAGGATTTTGCCGCTTCCGGCATTTGGCGAAGCAGGTCTTCATCTGGGTCTGAAAAGTTGTTTTCTTTTGCCATCTGCTGCACCCCTTCCACGGTATCCGGATAACCCAGCTCATTGGCTATCATTCTCGTATAATGATACGTTACGTAACCAAATACACGGTTCAGATAGTAAGACTCCGTAGACTCCACCTCTTGTACAAACTTATAAATTTCATCCTCCAACGCAGAAAAAGTATTCAGCTGGTGTACCATGCTATCAATAGCAGGGAGCGCCTTCTCCCCGGATCTCATAAATGTTTCAGCAGAAAAGTCAACCAGGTTATCAACTTTTGATTGGAAGCTGTACACCGCACCAAATAAACCGAAAAGTGCGGCGAAACAGGCGGGTATGTACAAATAATTCAACTTCGCGATAAAGGTCCAAAGGGAATTAGGCCGGATGAAAGCCTTGCGGTCTTTAAAGAAAAGCATAACTAAAACCCCAACAATCAGACCTACTGCTCCCACTACAATTGCCGAGTAAAACATATCGTAGTAGATGCCCACAATCGAATAAGAGGCGCCTTCTTTTATAATACCATTTTCCATAGGGTTGGTGTTTTTGACTTTGTACTCATCTATCCCAGCAAGGGCTCTTCCGAAGGAGATACTTATGCCGGGTTATTTAGGAATAATAACCGTTACTAAACCTGGCACTTTAGAGCGGGCATTCGTCCTTCTTTAAACCTTTTGCAGAGATCAGAATAACCTAATTATTACTTAATTCTGCTGATACTCATGGTATAATAAGGAACCTGCTGATCAAATTTAATGCGCTCCACCGTTTTGCGAGTCTCCTGTTGAGCCTGATTGAAGATCATAGCCCAATTCGGTTTCATCTCATTGGTTGTATTGCTTTGCAACGCATCAAAAAATGCCTGGGTAAAATAGCTGCCATTTGGACCAATGTAAGCTTCCTGCCCATACCTCGAAGCGGTACCAATGATTTCACCCCGAAAAGATTGAAACAGAAAAGCCAGGTTAGCCCGCTGCTGTTTTGAGGGTATGTTCCTGATGTCCGATCGGTCATGATACTGCTGAGGGGGAGGTCCGTTGCAGCAATCTGTAAGCAGTATGGCCAGCCTGGACTGCTTATCTCTTACCGCTTGTATTACTTCCTGAATATGCAGCCCCCCGTATATCTGAAGATAGGGAAGATTATCTTTTTCCTGGCAGTAGCCATGACCGGAATAGTAGAAAAAAATAATATCTGCTTTGTCTGGTATCTTATTCAATTCGCCTAACACTACATCACGCTCAAACTGGTCTTCTGTGGAAAGCATGGTGGTTTCTAATTCCAGCTGCAGGGTGTTGCAAATAAATCTAAGTTCATTGTACACCCGGTCCAGGTCTTGCTGCACACCACCACCGATACCTCCACTTTTACTCAAATCTCCTACGAGTACAGCGTGAATGGTTTGGCTTTCAGCAGGAATAAAAATGCCTGTGATACCAATCAATACTATCCATAAACGGGTCTTAAGAAAGTTCATCACGCAATGCTTTTGCCTTTTTATAATATGGATTATTGGTATTGTCAGAGGCTAAAATAGCATCAAGTTGCTCAATGGAAAGGGCGTAATTGCCTTGCTGCACATAAGCCAGCGAAAGGTAGTAACGCGCCAGGTTGCGCCTGGCTATAAACAGCCCACTATCCTCGGTTAGGGGCACTAATGTCTCAACCGCCGCTTCTACCATGCCCTGTTCCAGGTAAGCTATACCCAGATAGACGTTGTAAAAAGGGGGGCACTCCTGACGGGAAAGGCAACGATTCAGCGCTTCAGATGCCCTCTTGTAATCGCCCTGATTATAAGCAGCTACCCAGCCGTTTTTACGGTCGACCTCCGCCCCTTTTGAACCTGAAACCACTTCTGTGCTCAAAGGCTCAAAATGTGCCGCATAAATTGCAGTGCCCTGAGCTGGCTTTTGCATCCACCAAAAACCAATAGCTAACAAGATGACTGCTGCAGCGGCAGCAATCCTGGGCCACATAGCTATGACTCTTCCTTTATGCTGTTGAGGGATTTTACCCTCTCTGACCAGTTCATCGTGAACGCTATCCAGCTCTTCCCGGAGTGCTTCCTGTGCCACGGCTCTGGCAACACCTTGCTTTATGATATTTTCTAATTCATTTTTCATCATTAAATCGTCTTTAGTCGGGTTTTTTACTGATCAAAAAGCTGAAGCAGGACCGGGTCTTTTCGACAGATAGCCCTCAGCTTTTTCATACACTTAGCTTTTTTTGACTTGGCAGAGTCTGATCCGCTGAACCCCATATCATCAGCGATTTCCTCCATAGACCATCCCCTGTAAAAATTGATAATAACTTTGCGGCAAACCTGAAAGGCTTCCTGAGCCAGAAGCTCTACAACTCTCCGAATAGCATTTTCCCGCTCGTCTCCCTGAACCTCCTCTTCCGGAGCATCAGGTACTTCACTGCTGGTCACATTTATTTTCCGCTTTTGATCCAATTGCTTCAGCCACAGCCGCTTCGCCACCCCTAACAGATATCCTTCTGCAGGAACAGTCAGCTTAAATACGGGGTCTGCAATTTTCCTTTCAAAAACCTCCCAGGCTTTATGAAGCATATCCTTGGCGTCATGCTCATGCCCACTATTGGCAGAAACGTGCCTTAGGATAGCCAAATAAGCAGGCTCATATATCGCCTTCACAGCTGCTCTTCTCACTTTTGGGTCTTCTGACCTCAGTTGATCCAGTTGATCCATTTTCACTTGTACTTTGAGTCCATATCAGGAGAGGTTGCCCGGGCCGGATTATGCTGCTTGTAAGGCTATTCCATGACTTCAGGTTTTCAACCGAGACCTGATTGACCTGAGCAATTTTCCATAGAGTATCTCCATCCTTTACTTCATACACCCTGGTTTGAGCCATCGCAAAAGACGCAGTGGAGGATGCTTCAGAAGACAGCCAGGCAAACTGCGGATTTTGACGTCTGTTGACTTCCAGTGTCATCTTTGAAGTCACTTCGTTCACCTCTGTCATGAGGTCATCCCAGGTCATGCGCTTTCCTTGGGACACTTTAAACAGTGACCAGCAAAATGCCGCAGTGTAATAGCCTCCCAAGTCATCTTCATAGTAGGCATATTCACCACTTTTGCTGCTGCTGCATATTAAGTTCCCTTCCGACTCCAGGAACAGTTGTTTCAGCTCTTCACCAGCCGCCGATATTTGAAACCGCTCTTGCCTGCGGGGTGACTTTGGAATAAAGCGGGGACCTATATTGCAGCAATCAGCCATACTTATCAATAGTCGGGGGTTCTTTTGCTTTATTATGGCATTAAAATACATAAGTCCTGCCTTTTTTTCAGGATCATTGATCAAAAATCTGGGCCAATGGGAGAAACCACTACTGGCACCATGCCCACTATAGTGAAAAATCACAATATCATCTGTACCGCAATTCACCCCGCGCACCAGATCTTCTGCCTCTTCTAGAGAAGGAGACGCAGCCACAACTTTGCTAACCTTTAAGGGGATTTCCAGAGACTCGGCGATTCCACCAAGCTGCTTCTGCATTCTTTCTACATTTACCTTTACAGCTGGCCGGATAGCAGCATCAGCAGTATCAGCAAGCAGGATTAGGTGAAGCACCTGGCCTTTTCCAACAAACGCCCCCAGCCCAAAAATCAAAATCAGTACTGTTCTCATTGGATTATACTTTGTTTTAAATGCCTGCCGGAACGAATCCCGACAGGCGGCTTTCTGGGGTATATTATTCAATTAGTTTCCAAACGCACTGCCCATATTGCGCATATCAATGCTCCTTTCAGGGGTGTTGTGAACGGTTGAACCAGTATCATTTTCCGGATCCCGGCTAAGGTTCATGTCCCATTTGGGGTTTTGGGGGGACTTATTGATGCTTTGGCACATTCTATTGGTCTTCCCCTTCATCTCTCTCAGTACTTTCGTCCAAAGCGTACGTGGTGTATCCTGTGGGGTAAATTCGACCTGATTAATCGCCCGGGCCAGGGAAGTGGTGGCAAAACCACCTGTCTGTGGACTTCCCCAGGAATACGCTGCATCTGAAGCACTGGAGATCAGAATATCGCCACTTGCTTTTTTGAAAAGCATCGTTAGTTGATTGCCAGGCATACTGCTTGTTCTAGACCATGCCTCTTCAGTAGCACCAATATTACAGGCGTCGTACATGGTGATGTTAAGCCGTGCTCCACAGCGCATAAGCAGTTCATGAACTTCCGTCTGAGCGTAGCGGGAGGAGCCATCTGTGTACTGAGGCCAACCATTGCCGGAATTGGCGCCATGGCCAGAATAGTGGAACCAAACCACATCGTCCTGTCCGGCACGGAAGCTGGTCAGAAACCCAGCTACCCGGCTGTCCCGGCGGTCAAATTCATGCACGCGGACTTCCATATTGGTGATCTGCGCGATGTTGTTGACCTGTGCTTTCATCAGGGTGGCATCGGCGGTAGCCCCTATGTTTTGGTCTTCTGTTTCATAGACCATGATTAAATGGATGGTGGCTGCATCAATAGCGGCTACAGAAAAAATCATTAGGGCCAGTGCGAAGAGATATCTTTTACTCATCATCATTGTCAAGGTTTAGTGGTTATTGGAATTGGTTAATTGTCCGGTGGTCAGGCTACCGGGAAAGATTTTATTGCCCAGCGTGGTCAGGTTATCGTGCCCGGGGTCTACGTCTTCGGTAAAGACAACCAGCCCATCTGGTGCATAAATTTTTAGTAAATCACAATTGGTCGCAACGAGGACGTGGTATAGCGCTCCATTGTACCGGAGTTCAAAACCAAGCCTTGGGGCAAACTCGCAGCGCTTCTGAGCGTCTGAAGTGTCGTAAATGGCCGGATTACTTAGCGTTTGTGTGATGGCAGAGCACTGTGCGGTATTCAGGGTATCTACACATTGTGCCACTTTAAAGCCAAGCAAGCCGGTATCGGTGGTATCGCTCATCCATTCTACCAACAGGTAAGCTTTGCCGACTTCTCCTTCCTGCAGCATACTTGCCAGCTCAGGGGCCATCAGGCTGTCCAGGTTTGGAGTAGTGTAAGTGTCCACTGGCGTTTCTACTGTAGCTCCTTCCACTGGGGTAGGGAGCTGAGTGGGATTGTCCCGGCCTGAAACCTGCGCGAATGCATGAAGAGCAAACAAGCAGGACAGTACGGTGAAGCTAATCGTTTTCATAAGCATTGATTTTATTGGTTATGCCTGCTTTCCGGAAAAGGTAACCGGGTAACCGTAATTTTTTTTCTTTTTTATCTTTCCCTAGTGAGCCGGGGGTCTGGAGCGATCAACTGAAGCCCCCCTGAGGTATTCAAGTCAGCATGTAGTTGCAGGGATTGATAACGGGCGCCATCGTACACCCGAAGGGCAGCGGTATTGGGTGGGATATGCCCCAGGTTGTGGGCGGTCAGTACCAGAAGGTTGGGCCCCGGGCGGAGCTCGGCCCGGAAAGTGCGCTTGAATTTCCTGAGCTCGGTACGTTGGGTAATCCACTCCCCATTGAGGCTCAGGGAAATGGTATCTCCATCAAACTGCCGGTCGTCCCATATTTCGATGGTGACGGTAGTTGCGGCTACCCTCAGGGTTTCCTGTACGGCTACCGGCTGACCGTTGGGCGCCTCTGCGGGAGGCGCCTCGGCTGCAGGTTGTTTCCACACATAGAGCTGCCCCTCTTCATCGCCAGTGATAAGGTAATTTCCGTCCGGGCTAATGGTGACCGTCTTTACCGGGCGTTGGTGGCGGGAAAGGGTTTGTTGCAAATTCAGGTTAGGAAGGCTCCAGAGCAGGGCATCGTTGCCCCGGTTGGCGGTAAGCAGAAATTGCCCTTCCGGAGCAGCCGCAAATTCAGAGGCACCTTCCTCCGGGGTAACTTGCAAGCTGCGTTGCCGGACGCCAGCTTTCCACTGTTGTATTTCTCCTTTGTAGGTCCATGCCCAAATCTCCTCTTCCGGACCGGTTACGATTTCGCAGAACGGCGACCGGTCCTGCCATTGGCGCACAATCGCACCCGTTGAGGGATCCATACCAAACAACTGATTGTAGGCGGCAAAGTAAAGCAGCCCGTTGCTGCCCCAGGCGCCACAGGTGAGCCCGCCTTTGGTGTCGGTGTACCGCACCCGCGGCTCTCCGTCCTGCCAGCGGGCGGACAGCAATTGGGCGTTGTACCCTCCGTAGAATAACTCCTGCCCATCGGGAGAGAACAAGACGAAGGTCACCTCGTTCCCCTGCCAGTCGCCGTAAGCACCGATGCCGGGGTTTTCCAGTTCTTTCAGGAGGCGGCATTCCGGCAACGCCCAGATCCGCACTTTCCCATCGAAGCCTGCTGTAGCCAGCCACTCCTGATTGGGAGAAAAGGCTATACCGGATACTTTGCCATCATGGGCTTTCCAGCCCGCTACTGTCGTAAAGTCCTGGCCCTCCCAAAGATATACCTGCCCTGATTCATCACCGGAAGCAAGCAGGTTGGCTGTACCATCGAATGACAGGGTGGTGAGTGCCGACTCATGACCCTCAAGGGATTGCTGCCATTGAAAGCCGGATTGTGAGGACAATGAGAATGTTGCAAACAGAAGACTTAAGACAAAAGCAGATCGAAAAAGCATATTGTTCTTTATGCCAATATCCCGATACAGAGCATAAGGTAACCAGTTCCAGAAAGATATAAGAGTTTTCCTGTCGTGTACCCGCGTAATCAACTGCTCATTTGGACTGCTGGATCAGCTTAATACAGCGCGCTATGCTTAAAAAAATTGAGACCTGATGAACAAGTATTGCGGAGTCTCCAATGCAGTTGGAGGTTTACTTAAGGGGCAGCAAGCCTGAAGCCAAGGTTGTTCTGCCGGTAGTTCGGCCGGTCATAACTCCGGTTGTATACCTGACACTCATCGGCAGGAAGGTCCCAGGAGCCACCACGGATGACCCGGTAAGCGCCCTCGGGAGGCCCCTGAGGGTCAAGCCCGGACGAGTTGCCGTAAAAATCGCCACTCTACCCAGTCGGAACAACATTCCCAGACATTACCCGTCATATCAAAAAGGCCTAGTGCATTAGGCGCTTTTGTACCTCCGGGGAAGTCCGACAACATATTCTCCAGGTATTCCCGGGGCTTAATATAACGGCTGCCTTTTAGCCGAAGGTGATTCCACAATAATGAGCCCTCAAAGAGAAAATACCGGTTCAGGATTTCCTCCCGGAACAGCTGCCGGTCAGCAAGGGATAAAGAGGTATCCCCGTAGTTGCTCAGCATCTCAAAATAATTAGCCAGGTAACCAGCTATCGGGCCATTATTCTGAGCGCTACCTATTTTTGGTACAATGCAGGCAAAAGCATACACCAGAATTAAAGTAAAGCTTAGTTTCCCCCATTTCCCTACTCGCATAATTTTCACTTTACTTCAAATACCTTATCGCTAATTCCGCTATTGATTTTTATTTCCTTCACTTTTATGGTAAAGGGAGTCGGAGTTGCCACTTCACTTACAGATTCAAATGGGAATAAAATACCATTTACCTTTTGGTACTTTGAAAAAGTATTGGTTGTAACCACTTCTTCTCCATCTGCACCTTCCTGCCTACTGACCTGCCTTATTTTAAGCTGGGATTCTACTGCATAGTATTCAGTTAACATGTTACCGTTTGGTGGGGTAATGTGAACCTTGTAAGCCTGCTCCCCATTCACTTCCTCCACACCAGATAATTCGATTTGGTAATTACTGGAGGTATACGCTAATTCCGGGAAAATGAGTGCCTCAGCCTTCATGGCCTCCGCTTCCGCTCCTTTGATCCTTTCTTTCTGCCCCATCGCATTGACAACGCCCTTTTCCCCATCAAATCGGGTTTCGTTCATCACATTGCCATTCATTTTAACCGTCATGACCATTTTGCCAGGCACCTTTTGCAGGAGAGCCATGTCCAGCTCCATCCCCTGAATGGTCGTGCTCATCGTCTTACTGATATCCTTTACGCTTTCCAGCCTGGCCCTGCCACCTATTGCGTCCAAATAATGCTCAATTACTCTGACACCAGTGATTTCATCCGCTGCAGGGCTCGGAGTTGGCTTAGGCTCTGTCCTCGTTGGAGGAGGAGCTCCGTCTTGCCGCTCCGGCTCGGGCTCAACCGAGGCAGATGGTTCCGGCCCGGCTTTGTCGATGCTCTTTATCCGTGCTGAAATACTGCTCGTGCTGTACTGCTGTACTGCAAGGACCATGCTCAGTTCGTTGGTGATAGCTCGCCCACTGACGGGACGGGCGGAAACCCTCAGCCGGACTACCGTTTTTAGCCCATTTACATCAGGTTCAATAGCACCTACCTCTAAAATCTTATGCGTAAATGAAATACCGCGTGGGAAATCGGTCAGTATATTGTCAAGGTACTCCCGGGGTTGGATATAGCGGCTGCCCTGCGGGCGCAGGTCGTTCCAGACCAAAGAGCCCTCGAAGAGAAAATACTGGGTCAGGATTTCCTCCCGGAACAGCTGCCGGTCGGAAAGGGGAAGAGATGCATCTCCGTAATTGTTCAGCATCTCATAGTAATTGCCCAGGTAGTCGGCTACCGGGCTGCGCTGCGCGCTGCTGCTACCGGAGAATGCCGTGCCGAACAGGATGTGCAGCAAAAGGCCCTTTAGGTAATACTTCGTTTTCATATTAAGATTATTGCTATGTTCTTGACCGCCTTAACTCCAGGTATAAAGGACAGTGCGCAAATTTTTTAAAATCGAGGCGGCTGCCTAATGGCCGCTTACTGCGCCGCTGCCCATTTAGGAGGGCCTTCTCTCCTTCGCTCCCTTTTTTTAGCTCAACCCTTTCTACGTGAACTAGGGGGCGGAGGCCAAACGGAAGCCCAAATAGTTGAAGCGATTGCCCAGGCTGCTGCTGCCTCGATTCGAGGCCCGGCAGTCCCCGGCGCGGTCGTTCCAGCTACCGCCGCGGCGCACACGGCGAGAACCCGAAGAAGGACCTTTGGGATTTTGTAAGGGCAAATTGCTATAATATTTGCCCTTATACCAGTCCGCACACCATTCGAAAACATTACCGGTCATATCGAATAGCCCAAGCTCATTAGCATATTTGCCACCTACCGGGTGCGTTTTACGACCGCTATTATCACCATACCAGCCAACACTGTCCAAATCACTGCTTCCCGAATATTGGTAACCCCGGCTGCGGCTGCCGCCACGGGCCGCGTATTCCCATTCCGCCTCTGTAGGCAGGCGGTAACTGCCGCCCGTCATCTGGTTTAGCTTGCGGATGAATTCCTGTACTTCTTCCCACGACACATAATACATTGGATAATTTGGACCAACACCCCGCAAATCCATGTTTTCATTCACTTTATCACGCTGTTGATATATACTTGTCCCCATCACCGCCCACCACTGTGCTTGCGTCACCTCGTACTTCCCTACCCGGAATCCCCCTAACTCTACACGATGCGCTGGTTCTTCATTGCGATCACAATTGCTCTGGCCCGAGAAGCACCCCATCGTAAAACTGCCGCCTTCCACACGCACCATACTGCGCTCCAAATCCAGTATCACTGAAGGAATAGACGGTTTGCGCAATTCCTCCAATTTGCGGCGTGCCTCCATAGCATGCGCGCCTTCAGGGTAGTCACTAAGGAATAATTCGTAGGAATCTTCGCTGCCGACACGCTCCGCTTCGGACCACGCTGCATTTTCTCGTAAATTATCAAGACGGATCTGAGCCGTGGTCGAATTCTCACCGGATGGGTATTCTTCCAAGTAACCCTCATAGCCGGGTATATCATCCAGACGCTCCGCCTCTGACCACGCCAGCGAATCTCGTAATTCTTCCAGGCGGCTTTGAGCGATTGCCGTATTTATTCCGTCTGGATGTTTTTGAAGGTATGCCTCGTAACCAGATATATTATCTCTACCCACTGCGGAAGCCCACGCCAATAACTCTACTTCTTCTTCTGAGGGGCCTTTTTCTGGCTCATTAGTCACGGGAGCAGAACCGGACGGGGCTTTATCAATACTTTTGATACGTGCTGAAATGCTGCTCTTACTGTACATCTGCACCGCCAGAACTATGCTTAAATCGTTGGTGATAGGCTGCCCGCCGGCAGGGATTACGGTAACCCGTAGCCGAACTACTGTTTTCAGTCCGTTTTCCGAGGGTTGCAAGTCACCGAACCAAAGCAGTGAATCGGAGAAAGTAATACCCTCCGGAAAGTCAGTCAGGATATTATCGAGATATTCCCGCGGCTTGATGTAACGGCTGCCCTTTGGGCGCAGGTCGTTCCAGACTAAAGACTCTTCGAAGAGAAAGTACTGGACCAGAATTTCTTCCCGCAACAGCTGCCGGTCAGAATCGGGTAAAGAAGCATCCCCATAGTTATTCAACATCTCATAATAATTAGCCAGATAATCGGCTATCGGGCTACGCTGCGCAATGGCACTGCCTGACAGAGCGGTACTTAGCAGAAAAGCCAACAGCAGTTTTTTGAGGTAATGCTTGGTTTTCATATTTCGATTATTGCTAAAATTATTACCCGCTGTAGCCCAAGGGGCGAAAGGCCAGCACATAATTTTTTTCCCGAGGCGGCTTCGCCGCTATACATCACACGATCGCTCCCTCTATCAGGCCCTCCCTAATGGGGGCTTGCTGCGCCGCTGCCCATTTAGGAGGGCCTTCGGTCTTTCGCTCCCTTTTTTTGCTCAACCCTTTCTGCTTAACTGTTGAGCGTGGCAGCAGCTGGGCTGAACAGTGATTTGTGGCATCTTTTTGACCAGCTCTTCGTTGGTGAACCCCTCATGTAGCTCCACGAAGAAAGGGGATTTCAAGGGGACCCTTTCTGAAGTTAATCGGGAACCACCGCCTCAATCTGACCAAAAATCTGCGGACAACTCACTGCCCCTCCCAGCTACTCCCACGCTCAGGGGGCAGCGGCCAGACGAAAGCCCAAATAGTTGAGGCGATAGTCTGGGCTGTCGTCGTACCGATTCGAGGCCCGGCAGTACCTGGCGCCGTAGATCCAGCTACCGCCGCGGCGCACGCGGTTGGCGCCCGTACCAGGGCCTTTCGGGTTGCGGCCCGGCGTGCTGCTGTAATAATCACTGTCGTACCAGTCCGAGCACCATTCGTAGACATTGCCGCTCATATCGTACAGCCCCAGCTCATTTGGCGATTTTTGACCAACCGGGTGCGTCTCGCTTCCGCTATTGTCAGTATACCAGCCCACGCTGCCCAGGTTATTGCTGCCTGAATATTTGTAGCCCCGGCTGCGGTTGCCTCCGCGCGCAGCATACTCCCATTCCGCTTCCGTGGGCAAGCGGTAACTGCCGCCCGTCATCTGGTTTAGCTTGCGGATAAATTCCTGGGTATCCTCCCAACTTACAGTTTCCACAGGGCAGGAGGAGCAGCCGCTAAAATAACTTGGGTTATTCCCCATCACCGCCTCCCATTGCCCCTGCGTCACCTCGTATTTGCCTACGCGGTAGCTGCTCAGCTCTACCCAGTGGACAGGCTTCTCACGCTTACTACAATCACTCTCCTGTTCAGCAGTACAGCCCATCATAAAGCTGCCGCCTTTTATTTCGACCATATTCCGCTCCAGCTCCTGTATAGGGGCGGGGAGATTGGACGGGGGCTTTGAGGGCTCCTCTTCTATGGTTATTGGAGCCATTTCCTCCTTGCCAGGCTCCTGCTCAGTGGGTTGATCTGAGTTTTGCCCCCACCAAATGCCTCCACCCACTACAATAGCGGCGAATATTATCCCCAGCCATAGTGGGGTACGGTTGGAGGAGGTGGGCTTTTGGGGTGCTGATTTGGGCGGTGACTTTTGAGTTTCAAGCGGGGTCTTTGGTTTTGGCCGTGGTGTTTTTACTTTAGGTATTTCCTGCTCAGGCTTCTCAATCAGCGTTTCATCGCTATGGCCTGGGGGTGGGTTCTCTGTGGGAAAGTCCTCCACCCGCTCATACAGCACCCGTTTTTGCGGTTCCTTTTTCAGGCAAGCCGATAGCCCGCCACGCCACGCTGCAGGGACGCTGGACATATTCAGCTCCTCCTGTATGATCTTGGTCTGTATGGCATAGCTCGACTCTGTGGTCACATCATAAGGCGGCTCCCCCGTCAGCAGATGGTAAAACGTCACGCCCAGAGAGTAATAGTCCGTAGCCCTCGTCACCCGCTTGGGGTCTTTGATCTGCTCCGGGCTCATGTAGAGCACCGTGCCCATCTGCTGCCCGGTCATCGTCTGTACGAGTTGGTCACCGGCTTTTGCAATGCCGAAGTCCAGGAGCTTTAATGTGCCTCCATCGGTGAGGAAGAAATTAGACGGCTTCACATCCCGGTGGATGACGCCTTCGCTATGCGCGTACTGCAGCGCACTTGTAGCCTGTTCCCATAGCCGGGCTGCCATATCCGGAGGCAGCGCCCCATTTCCTTTTAGGTACGCCCCCAGATCCTGACCGGAAAGGTACTCCATGAGGATAACTGGTAAGCTTTCGTGCTCGGTAATGTCCAAGACCCGACGGATATTTGGATGCGCAAGCTTCGCCATCACTTGCGCTTCTTGTCTAAAACGCAACCGCAGCCCCTCCACCCTGCCCAGCTCGGGCTTCAGCACTTTGACCGCTGCCGGAAAGCCCAGATTGTTCTCCGCATAGTAGACCTCTGCCATGCCACCTGCGCCAAGCTTACTTTTGACTTCGTACCCGTTGATGTTGATGCCTTTCATCCTGAAATTTTTTAAAATCGAGGCGGCTGCGCCGCCTTCTGCCGCTCTGTCCCTCCGGCTCCTCCCTAATGGGCGCTTGCTTCGCCGCTGCCCATTTAGGAGGGCCTTCGCTCTTTCGCTCCCTTTTTTTTGCTCAACCCCGACTGCTTAACAGTTGAGCGTGGCAGAAGCTAGGCTGACCAATGATCTGTGGCATCTTTTTGACCAGCTTTTCGTTGGTGAACCCCTCATGTAGCGCTGCTATAATCGGGAACCACCGCCTCAATCTGGCCAAAAACCTGCGGACAGCTCAATGCCCCTCCCATATCCTCCCACGCTCTAGGGGGCGGCGGCCAAACGGAAGCCCAAATAGCTGCCGCGATCGTCTGGGCCGTAGTCGTGCCGATCCGAGGCCCGGCAGATCCCGGCGCTGTTGTTCCAGCCGCCCCCGCGGATCACGCGGTAAGAGCCCCTACCAGGGCCTTTCGGGTTACGACCCGGCGTGCTGCTGTAATAATCACTGTCGTACCAGTCCGAGCACCATTCCCAGACATTGCCGCTCATATCGTATAGCCCCAGTTCATTTGGCGATTTTTTTCCCACCGGGTGCGGCTTACTTCCGCTATTGTCACGATACCAACCTACGCTGCCCAGGTTATTGCTGCCTGAGTATTTATAGCCCCGGCTACGACTGCCTCCGCGCGCAGCATACTCCCATTCCGCTTCTGTCGGCAGGCGGTAATTACCACCCGTCATACGGTTCAACTTAACGATAAAGTCCTGTACTTCCTCCCAGGAAACATAATACATCGGGTAATTAGACCCAACACCAAGTAACGGCCAGTCTTTATTCTCTTTGTCCCGCTGATTGGCTACGCTCGTGCCCATCACCGCCTCCCACTGCCCTTGCGTCACCTCATACTTCCCTATGCTATAACTGCTTAGCTCCACACGGTGCGCAGGCCTTTCATCGCCATCACAATTACTTTGCTCCGGGGTGCACCCCATGGTAAAGCTGCCGCCAGATACCCGCACCATGTTGCGCTCCAGTTCCTGTATAAGGGCGGGGAGGGCAGGCTTGCGCAGCTCCTCCAGCCGCCGCCGGGCTTCCGACGCATGAAGCCCATAGGGGTAGGCCGACAGGTAACCCTCATAGCCCGAGATCCGGTCGGCGCTCAAGGCCTGCTGCCATGCCCTGCTTTCCTGCTCCGCAGCCGTTGGGGCGGCGTCCTGCCGCGACGGCTCAACCGATGTAGAAGCGCCCGGACCAGCTTTATCGATGCTCTTTATCCGTGCTGAAATGGCATTGGCGCTGAATTCCTGTATCGTGAGTACCATTTGCAAGTCATTGTAAATCCTGGCTTGCCCAACGGGGCTGATTTCGGAGCGGAAGGTAACCACTGTTTTCAGGCTCCCCCCTTCGGGCAAAAGTGGCCCGATTTCCAAACCTGAATAGGCAAATGCAGCCCCCCGGGGAAAATCGGTCAGGATGTTGTCCAGGTATTCCTGCGGGCGGATGTATTGGCTGCCCTGCGGGCGCAGGTCGTTCCAAATCATGGAGCCCTCAAACAGGAAATACTGACTGAGCAGCTCCGAGCGGAACAGGCGGCGGTCTGACAGTAGCATGCTCGCATCGCCCAGGTTATTGAGCATCTCGTAGTAATTGGCGACGTAGTCGGCCACCGGGCTGCTTTGGGCAGCCCCGCCATTTGGCAGAGCGGCGCTCCATAGCAGCAAGAGTACTAAACGGTAAGTGTAGCAGATGGCCTTCATACGGTAAGGGTAACTCATAAGACTAAACATAAAGAACTGTATTTTCCTGGCTCAAAGGATAATCTGACGGCTCTTTGGGGCTCTTGTTGATTAGGGTGCCACCAACCGAAACCCCAGGTTTCCATAACGAACATTTGGTTTGCTACTCCGGCGGTTGGTAACCCTGCAGGACCGGTCATCATCACTCCAGCTGCCGCCACGGCGCACCCGGTATTTTCCGCCCGGTGCTCCACCAGGGTTTTGGGCGGGGCTGCCGGTATAATAATCAGCACTATACCAATCAGCACACCACTCCCATACATTACCGCTCATGTCATACAAATCCAGTTCGTTCGGGAGCTTACTACCCACCGGATTTGTTGCGCCTCCGCTATTGCCACCCAACCAGCCGACGCTTTCCGATTTATCTCCTCCGGCATAACGATAACCATAGGTAAGGCTTCCGCCTGCCGCCGCATACTCCCACTCCGCTTCTGTAGGCAGCCGGTACTGCCCTCCTGTGAGTTGGTTTAGCTTCCTGATGAATAGCTGAGCGTCCTCCCAGCTTACATAATACATGGGGTAGTGAGGCCCCTCTCCGCGTAGCGGATGCTTTATATTTCCCTTATCTCGTTGGTCAGCTATTGTTGTACCCATCACCGCCTCCCACTGTGCCTGAGTTACTTCGTACTTGCTGATACTAAATGCGTTCAGCGTGATCTGATGCAATGGCTTTTCATCGTCGTTGCAGCTACCTTCCTGAACAGAAGTACACCCCATCAGGAAGCTGCCACCGGATACCCGCACCATATTGAGCGCTAACTCCCGAATGGGCTCAGGTAAAGACCGGTCCGGAGCCGTGGGTTGTTGTTGCGTAGCCTGAAGCGGCTGAGTCGGCCTTTCACGGGTTTCATTTGCAGGGGGTGGATCACCTTCCGCCTGGTCAATGCTACTCATTCGCGCAGACAGACTACTTGGGTTGAATTGCCGTACTATCAAAACCATACGGAGCTCATCCGTGCCGACCGCTCTGCCTTCAGATCGGGCTGTAACTCTTACCTGCACAATACTCTTGAGCTGATTTTCGAATGGCTGTAAGCTGCCTACGTTCAAAAGCTGATGATCGAAGGTGATCCCTTTTGGGAAATCGGTCAGGATATTGTCCAGGTATTCCCGGGGCTTAATGTACTGTTTGCCATCCGGCCGGAGGTGGTTCCAAACCAGGGCCCCTTCAAACAGGAAATACTGGCTTAAGATTTCTTCCTGAAATAGCTTGCGGTCCGATAGCGGCATGCTGGCGTCCCCCAGATTGTTGAGCATCTCAAAATAGTTGGCTATATAGTTAGCTACCGGGTCGCTTTGTGCCGGCATGCTAAAGGGAATCAATACCCCGATCAAAATTATTAGACGCTTCATACTTAAATTTAAACGCAAAAGCCCCCGCAATACCGGATATGCCCTTGCTAAAATGGATAAGCTGTTCCATACGGAGCTCAGTGCTCAAAATCAATAATCTTCCAATTTTGATCCAGCATAAAAGAAGGGCCGGCATCTGGTTGGAAGTGAACAAAAAACTCCCGGAACTCTGCCTCGAAATGGTAATACTTCAGGATGTACTGCAAGTTCGACAAGCCTTCTGTGCTGCACTCGATATAAGGCGTGATATCCCGCTCCTGACTTAGTACGCGCGAAAGGGCAATGAACCCATTGTCATGCGCACTCGGTGGAATGTATTGATGCTTACTGATATTCGGTGCTATGGGCAGGGCAGGAAAGTCCCTCAAAGATTCGGGAAACACAACGTCGTCAATAATCCACTTTATCCGCCTACGGTCGTCTACCAGTATTTTCATTTGAAGAATGAGCTCTGACTGAAGCCCTTCAATAGTCCCTCTGAGGGGGACTTCTATCCACCAGGAAGAGTCAACAAAGTCCAGCGCTCCTCCTGCACCTGCTTTTTGAGCAAAACGCTGCACCCTGCTGCTGTCCTGTTCGTACAGGGAGCGATCCACCAGGGACTCAATAATCAATGACCTGTATTTAGCCCAGAAAGCTTCGTTTTGACGCACTTCTTTATATACTGCCGAACCGGTATCTACAGGCTGCCCATAGGCATCAAAAGCGCCATTATACCGCTCGATAAAATCATCCAGCGAATGGACCTGTAACAAAAGTGAGGTGGGCATCATCTCCTGAGGGCGGTTCCCAAAGTAGAGGTCGTAGTAGGGCTGCGCATACAGCCCTATGCTCCCCAAAAAGGTCACCACTAATGTGATACTGATTTGCCTTAACATAGCTTACTTTTTAATATTAGCCTGGCCACTCCAAATTAATGAACCCGGTCAGAGCAGATGCCAGTCGGATTCCCCTTCTTTTGGTATTTACCCGTTATCCTACTTTGCGTTTCTGCACAACCGAAAGCCGATTGTAGCACTTGTTCGGTCCGGGTACTCAAACTTTCGATGAGCGCATTCCACCTCCTCCATGGTACTTCCCCAGCTGCCTCCTCTTAGTAGTTTGAATTCACCATTAAGAGGACCTATAGGATTAATCGCCGGAGAACGTGCATAGAAGTCCGTCTCGTAGTAATCCCAGCACCATTCTTGTACATTGCCACTCATATCGTGAACACCTAAATCATTTGATCGATACATTCCTACAGGAGCAGACAGTGCATAATCGTCAGAATACAGTCTTTTTTTCCATGGGAAAACACAGCTCCGGTCGCAGAAATTCGCAATCACCGCCATATTTGAACTGTAAGAGGTTCCTGACCATCTAACATCTTCGCCTTCATCACGAGCAGCATACTCCCATTCGGCTTCGGTGGGTAACCGATAGCCATTGGCATTCCAGTTTGCTTTGACACCGTCCTGAAGAATGGTATAAACAGGTTGCAGGTCATGCTGTTCGCTCAGCCAGTTGCAATAAGCAATGGCATCGTTCCAACTCACGTGAATAACGGGGTGCAATAGCTTTGTAGCAGATCTGATTTGCCCCGTCTCATCGTGCCGCCAGTTGACGCCGGCATGAAACCCCCAAAAGCCCTGTTTGACAAGCTGACTCGTGTCTCTCTGCTCTGCGTCAGTAACATAGTCAGTAGATTCCATAAACTGCGAGAACTCGCTAAAGGTAACTTCAAATTTACCGATGTAAAAGTCATCAAGACGTATGGTATGTACCGGTCGGTTATCTATATTTTTATCCTGAGCCCCCATTTGAAACGTTCCTCCGTATACCAATACCATTGGGGTACTATCTGTTGGTTTTCTGTCTCCAACTGTCTCAACTGGGACTAAGACAGACTCAGACAATTCCTGGTCAGAAACACCAGGCTCCGGCGACGCCACCACTTCCGGTTCGTCGGTATTTTCCGGTGGAGCCTCCTGAGTAGCTACAGGCTCTGTTTTTTCTGGCACCGGCTCTTCGGGCAGGTACTTATCAATGCTTCTTATCCGCGCAATGACTCCGGTGGGGCTGTATTCCCGGATAGACAGGATAAACTTGAGCGGGAAAGGCCCCAGCACTTCTTCGGCTGTATTGACCGTTGCCGTAAGGCGTATTTCTGCATTCAGATTGCCGCCCTTGGGCAGCACATTTAGCACTTCCAGTTGACCAATACTGAAAGAAACCCCTTCCGGAAAATCCGTAAGTACCAAATCCAGGTATTCCCGCGGCGGTATGTAGCGGCTGCCCTCCGGGCGTAACTCATTCCATATCATAGACCCCTCAAACAGGAAATACTGATTTAATAATTCGGATCGGAACATGCGGCGGTCTCTCAATGGCAAACTGGCATCCCCGAGATTATTAAGCATCTGGTAGTAGTTGGCAATATAGTCCTCAATAGGCCCGTCCTGAGCCTTTAGCGTAGCGGTAAAGCAAAATACCAGTAGCAGCGTGCTAAATTTCGACATTTAAACAGATAGATTGTAAAGATCCGGATTGTAAAATATATACTGTCTCTTGGGGCGGGTCAATCTTGGAAACTTCCCGCTCCTGTGCCTCATCACTTAGCACGGGTTTCCACGACTCTGATATCCCCAAGGCGGACGTGGAGCACCTCCTTGGAGGTACGCCCCTGATCCATTTCCGTGACTTTGATGGCCACCTCGATATCTTTTGATGTAATATCCTCGTATTTCAGCTTACCCTCAGCGCCATACCCTTTGAATACCTGAAAGACCCGGACCGTACCAAAGTACTGCCCATCCGGTGATTGCCGGAATTTGGAAACCCAGCGCGTCTCAAACCATTCGATCTTTACCCGGCTGTAGGGCAATACCAATAAGCGGCTGAGGTACTTTCTAACCGTAAAGTTTTTCACCTCAGGCTGGTTTAGAGAAGATACCTGAAAAACACGGTCTTCATCTACAAAATAGTTCACAGTTGTATTCACTGCTTCTCTTCGCAGGTCCCGGTTAATCTTTTTATCGCTGATGGTCTGAATGTTGATTTCCAGGTCGCGGATACGTTCCTCCGTCTTTTCTGTAAACAATTGTTTTCGCTCTGTTTCGGAGAGCGCTGAGATCTGGGCTTTTGCCGTGCCGCTGAGAAGCAACAGTGCAAGACAATAGAATACGGGGCTGGTTTTCATTTTATTGATTTGAATATTTAGCAGAGTCAAAAACATGGGCCTTTCACATTGTACTAAGGTAAAGGTTTTTTAACCTTATTCCAGATAGTTGTCCTTTAATATGCTGGCAAGAATGTAGAGGTAATCGACTTAGACAGATTCTTTTTTTTTACTCGAATGCTATTTCTGACTAAAAGATTGATGCGTATAAAACCAAATCGAGCATCAGAACATCATGTTTTACCGACCATGACAATCCTCGCAAACTAACCTGAAACCATAAAAATAATTTCTATCCAAAGGGTTATTGCTGATACGATGGCTACTCCGGGCGGCAACACAGGAATTCGCTCCCCATCCACCGCCACGCAGTACCTTCCATTCTCCAAAGTCAGGCCCCTTTGGATTGTAAGCTGTTGAACTGCTGTACGGACCATACCAATCCCAGCACCATTCGATGATATTTCCGCTCATATCATAAAGTCCGAGTTCATTGGGAGCCTTGCTGCCAACAGTAGTAGTGGCGCTCCCCGAGTTAGCTACCTTTTCACAGCTATTGCTTCCCGAGTATTTATACCTCAGGCTTTTGTTGCCTCCTTTGGCCGCAAACTCCCATTCCGCTTCATAGGGCAGCCGGAAGTTTTTGCCTGTCATTTTATTTAGCTTTCTGATGAACTCATTAGCGTCTTCCCAATCCACATAATACATAGGGAAATCCGGTCCCTTTCCAACGATACCACCTCCACTGCCGGAATTTTCATAATAATACTGAATATCCTTTCCCATAACAGCTTCCCATTGGGATTGTGTCACTTCATACTTGCTAATGTAGAAGTCCGAAACCCTAACCTTATGTACAGGCTTTTCCCGGTCAAAGCAGTCTTTTCCTTGCTCTTGTGTACAGCCCATGCTAAAACTCCCTCCTTCTACAAAAACCATATTTTCAAGGATGCTTTCTATCGGCCCCGGCAGGACCGAAGGTGATTCAACAGATGCATCGTTTTGCGATAGCTTACCCGAATCAATTGTCTTAATTAACCCAGATAACCTGCTCGTACCAAGCTTTTCGACGAGAATAACAAAACTCAATTGATGTCTAAATGGCGGCTCACCATGAGGTTGGCTCAATAATTCCAGGAAGACAGCTAATTCAATTTCCTCGCCCGAAGTATGGATATCAATAACCTCAAGCGATTCAAAACTAAATTGTACACCCTTTGGAAAGTCAATCAATAAATTATCGAGGTATTCTCTTGCGGTGATATAGCGTGCTCCATCTTTCCTCAAGTGGTTGAACACAATAGATTTGTCGTCAGGTAAAAAATAATACTTATTAATATCGACTGCAAAAAACTGACGGTCAGAAAAGGAACTTCCTGCATCTCCCAGGTTATTTAGACTGGCAAAATAGTCAGATAGAAATGATTCTGCCGCCTGCTTTTGTGCTGGTAACGCCAGACTGAAGGTGATGAGAATAAAAGATAAATATATTCGGACTTCCATACTATTGTTTTAACTACAGTCAAGTTAATATCTGTTCCAAGCTTCATTAGAGATAAAAATCGATAACATTCTCAAAGAAAAAGTCTCCATCTCCAATATTTAGGCTACCAGGTCCTGCCCGGAGAGGTACTCCATCAGGATGACCGGGCGGCCTTCGTGCTCCGTGATATCCAAAACCCGACGGATGGACGGGTGGGAGAGCCTGGCTATGACCTGTGCTTCCTGCTCAAAGCGCAGGCGAAGGCTTTCTACCGCACTGAGCTCCGGTTTAAGAACCTTCATGGCCACCGGAGACCCTAATTTGGTCTCTGCATAGTACACCTCTGCCATGCCCCCTTCTCCTAGCTTGTGTTTGATTTGGTAGCCTTGTATAGTTATTCCTGTCATCATTATTTTGATTTTGGGGCGGCAGCACCCTTTTTATTTCCTGGTTCCTGTTTTTTTTCGAGGCAGCTGGGCTGAACAGTGATTTGTGGCATCTTTTTGACCAACTCTTCGTTGATGAACCCCTCATGTAGCCCCACGAAGAAAGGGGATTTCAAGGGGACCCTTTCTGAAGTTAATCGGGAACCACCGCCTCAATCTGACCAAAAATCTGTGGACACCTCCCTGCCCCTCCCAGCTACTCCCACGCTCAGGGGGCGGCGGCCAAACGGAAGCCCGAAAAGGAGCTGCGAGAACCTGGTGTGCTATGGCTCCGATTCGAGACCCGGCAGCCCTTGGCACCGGTGCTCCAGTCCCCACCTCGCCTCACGCGGGAAAAGCCCGAAGCAGTGCCTTTAGGGTTACGCCCGGGTGAGCTGCTGTAATAGTTGTGATTGTACCAATCCAAGCACCATTCGTAGACATTGCCGTTCATATCGTACAAGCCCAGCTCGTTTGGCGATTTTTGCCCCACCGGGTGCGTTTTGCCTCTACTGTTTTCGGTATACCAGCCTACACTGCCCAAATTACCGCTACCCGAATATTTATAACCCCGGCTGTGGCTGCCGCCTCTGGCCGCGTACTCCCATTCCGCTTCTGTGGGCAACCGGTAATTGCCGCCCGTCATCCGGTTTAGCTTTTGGATAAATTTCTGGACATCCTCCCAGCTCACTTTCTCCACCGGGCAGGAGAAGCAGCCGCTAAATCTGCTAGGATTACTCCCCATCACCGCCTCCCACTGCCCTTGCGTTACCTCGTACTTCCCTATACTGAAACTGCTTAACTCTACACGGTGTGCAGGGCTCTCATCCCCCCAACAATCACTGCCCTGCTCCGCTAGAATCAGAGTTGGTAACGTGCAGCCCATCGTAAAACTGCCGCCCGATACCTGTACCATGTTGCGCTCCAGGGCCTGAATGGGGGCAGGGAGGGCAGCAACGGTTTTAGGAGGCCGCTCTGCTATGGCTGGGGCATTGGGCTTTTCCTCTTGAGATGGCAGGCTGGATGCCTCAGGCACTTTATCCAGGCTTTTTATGCGCGCACTCACCCGGCCGGACGACAGGCCGATCACCTCCAGCACAAACCGGTGCTTTACCTGCCGGGCGCTGCGCCCCGATGCGGTTATGGACCACGATAAATCTACAATGGCTTTGGTGCCTTGATCCCCCAGCTGAAAGTCTGCGACCTCCAGCCCTTCATAAGAAAATGATACTCCACGTGGGAAGTCAGTGATGATAATATCCAGGTATTCTGAGGCCGGGACATAGGTAGTCCCCCCAGGCCGGAAGTGATTGTACAGCACACTGCCCTGCCCCCGGAGAAAGTAGTTATCAAGGATATCTGCCCTGAACAGGCTGCGCTCCTCCATTACGTAGGACACATCGCCCAGGTTATTCAGTGCGGCCAGGTAGCCCTTGAAGTAGTCTTCCATAGCCGACTTCTGCCCGGAAAGCAACAGGGGCAGCATTAAAACCAAAATGGATAACGTATATTTCATATCAAGCTTTTTTTTAAAAGGAGCGGGCCAATTTTCGCCTGCGGCTACTCACGGGCCCGCCCGGAATTTTTTCGCCAGCCAGGTTCACTCCGGCCGGGCAGGATCGGTGCCGGTTCAGCAGGGCAGCTATCTTACTGCCGGGTTGAGCTAGGGGGCGGCGGCCAAACGGAAGCCCAAATTGTTGTTGCGATTGTCTGGGCTGTTGTTGTTCCGATTCGAGGCCCGGCAGTTCCTGGCGTTTTACCAATAGCCAGCCCTTCCGCTTTCGCCAAATCCTTGCGGATGGTCCGCAGGGTTTCGAACCGCTTAAATACCTCCGGAGCAAGCGCTTCCTTATAGTCCACTTTAGGCTTTTTACCTTCTCTGCTCTTTCGCATTCCGGGAGCCATGTTTGGCAAATACTCCACACAAATAACCCAGGCCCCGCCACCGGGCAGGCTTTCAAAATGCCGGTCTATTTGCAATATACGGTTGCCGCGCAGAAAGGCATTGACCGCCGCTTCCGCTTCTGCGGGATCGTAAACCGGCACCGTAAAAAACTTCATTTGCATAGCCTGAAAATTTTTAAAATCGAGGCGGCTGCGCCGCCTAATACCGCTCTCTCCCTCCGGCTCCTCCCTAATGGGCGCTTGCTCCGCCGCTGCCCATTTAGGAGGGCCTTCGCTCTTTCGCTCCCTTTTTTTGCTCAACCCTTACTGCCGTACTAGAGGGCGGCCAGACGGAAGCCCAAATTGATGAGGCGAGCGCCTGGGCCGTCGCCGCTCCGACCCGAGGCCCGGCAGAACCTGGCGATGATGATCCAGCCGCCGCCGCGGTACACGCGGCCAGCGCCCGTACCAGGACCTTTCGGGTTGCGGCCGGGCGAGCTGCTGTAATAATCACTGCCATACCAATCCGAGCACCATTCCCAAACATTGCCGCTCATATCGTACAAGCCCAGCTCATTTGCCGTTTTTTGACCCACAGGGTGCGTTTTACTACCACTGTTGCTACCATGCCAGCCTACACGGCCCAAATTATCGCTGCCCGAATATTTATGCCCCCGGCTACGGCTGCCGCCACGCGCTGCGTACTCCCATTCCGCTTCTGTCGGCAGGCGGTAATTACCGCCCGTCATTCGGTTCAGCTTATCGATAAAATCCTGTACGTCGTTCCAGCTTACCTGTTCCACCGGGCAGCTCCCGCAGCCACTGAAGCTGCTAGGGTTGCTGCCCATCACCGCTTCCCACTGTGCTTGTGTCACCTCGTATTTGCCTATGCGGTAGCTGCTCAGCTCTACCCGGTGAGGGGGCTTCTCATCATTCCCGCAATCATCCCCCTGCTCCGAGGTACAGCCCATCGTAAAACTGCCCCCTGATACCCGAACCATGCTGCGCTCCAGCGCCTCTATGGGGCCCGGCAGGGCAGGCTTGCGCAGCTCCTCCAGGCGGCTGCGCGCCTCCTGGACGTGTGCACCCTCGGGGTAGTCCCGGAGGTAAGATTCGTAGGAAGATTCCGTGTCCCGGCGCCTCGCTTCTGACCAGGCTGCTTCATCCCGCAGTTGTTTCAGGCGAGCCTTCGCCTGTCTGGCATGCGCGCCGCTCGGGTACGCATCCAGATAAGCCTCATAAGCCGCAATATCACCAGTAGCCTCTGCCTTAGACCAGGCTGCTGCTTCGACCTCTTCTGCGGTGAGGGCTGGATCAGGTTGTTGTACCCCCGCTGTGTTTTCTGGCCGGAGTACACTTACAAGGGCTCCATCTGTGCCTATCAGCAGCAAGCTGTCCCCTTTCACCACCTGTGCCTGCCCATCTTCAAACACGCCCGCGGAGTCGTAAACGGCCGGCAGGACGAACGCACCTGCTTCATCCACATAGCCCCATTGGCCGGAGGCATCCTGTTTCGGCTCGAGGGCAGGCTTTGCCGCCTTGGGCTGCAACCACCATAACACCCCGGACACCACTGCTGCTGCGACCAAAGCACCAAACAACAGCGGTAGCCATTTTCGGGATGGGGTCGGTGCAGGGGCAGGCGGGGATTCAGGCTGTGCAGGCGGTGGGCCTTCCCGGGTGTCCGTGATGGTTATATCCACCTGAGTACCCTCCTCTGTATCCTCCTTGCCTGAGGTTTGGTTTCCCATCCAATCCGCCCGGATACGATGAGCCCTTGCTTCCGGGCTCTTGACGAGGAAAGCCGCTACAGCTTGTGCAAAAGGCTCCGGGATTTGTGCCGTTTCCGGAGGAAGTGGCGCATTCACGATTTGGTCAAAGAGCTCGCGGTCGCGGGCAGCGCTGCTGCCTGCTGCTCCCTTGGTGCGGAAGGGCCGGTAGCCCAGGAAGAGCTCAAAGAGGAGCACACCGGCCGACCACAGGTCGGCATTAAGGCGTATGGGCTTGCCCAGCAGTTGCTCGGGCGCGGAGTAAGCTAGGGTGCCCCCTGCCAGGCTATTGGTAAAGCGGGAGCCTTCGCCGACCTGCTTGCTTAGCCCGAAATCGGCAATCTTGGGGATGTACTGCTGCCCCACTTTGGCGATCAGGATATTAGAGGGTTTGAGGTCGCGGTGGATCACGCCATGCTCGTGCAAATGCGAGAGCCCACGCAGAAGCCCAATGGCGATATCGCGGCGCTGCTGCGCGCTCAGTTGCCCCTTGTCGAGCAATTGGCGTAAGTTGCCGGCCGGGTAGTATTGCATCACCGCGTAGTCGAAGATGCCCGCAGGGGACTCAAACTGGTAGACGTTCTCGTAGTGTGCGAGGTTGCGGTGTTCGGGCAGCCCGGAGACCGCTTTGAGCTCATCCTCGAGGGAGAAGGTCTTATCATTCACCGTCTTTACTTCCGCTACCTTAATGGCTACGTAGCGGTCACGGGTGGTATCGTAGGCTTTGTATACCGTGCCAAAGGTACCGCCCCCAAGGCGGTCGGTGCGCACACTAAACTGGTAGCGCTGCAGGAATTGCTGTTGGTTCATTTTGTTTGTGCGTTATCGGAGATAAACGAGCGGCGTTTCCTTGCATTGATTGCAGGAGAGGACCGGGTGCTGTACTCCATTGGTATGCCCGGATACACTACCGTTAACATAATCAAACAATTCGCCGTAGGTGATCTGTAGATTGTTATTGGCATCGGCCAGCCCCTTCATGCCAGAGATGAGAAAGTAGGTGAAAATGCCCTGTTCCAGGTTACGACGTTCCTGAGAGTACTCGTCCTCGCGGGAGGACATGAATACGGCTACTTTAGGGTCCGTCCGGTCTTCATCCCGGGCCGCCGCTTCGGCTTCGATACGCATCAGGATAGCTTCCGCTTCGTTGCCGATACTACGTCGCCCCTCTACCCCTCTGATACTGCCCGAGTTGCAGGCGTCCGCCAGGCAAATTTTATTGCCGGCATCAGAGCGGCGGAAAGCTTTCTTGACCTCTTCGTGCTCCAGGATATTGGAGGGTGCGGTATCATAAGGACAGAAAAAGCCCGGTGCGCCATGCCCGGAAAAATAAAAAATGATTTTATCGGCTTCCCGGGCCTTGCCAAACTGATCGCGCATGGCGCGGAGGATATTGGTGCGGGTGGCCCGGCTGTCGAGCAACATCGTAATATTGGCAGGAGGGACACTTCCCCCTTCGGAGCTGAGCAGGAAGTTGCGAAAGGCATAAGCATCATCATCGCAGTATTCCAGATCGGTAATCAGGTTATTATTGGCATAGTCAGACACGCCCACGATGACCACAAAAGTCTGCCGCCCGTTTTCCGCATAGTTGGGCTGCCCCTGGTATTCGTTGTCTATCCAAAAGCCAGCCAGGGTATCGCTGGTATTCAGGTACATGATGCCGCGGCCATTCTTTTTGTTGTCGCGGTATTGCCCATCGTAGCGGTTGCCATTGACGTAGTAAAAGGTACCCTCTACTTTTTCTCCATCTGTGAATATCCCCTCAAAGCGGTTGCCGCTCGCGTACCGGTAGATGCCGGGGCCGTGGCGCTCATTATCCCGGAAGTAGCCGGTGTAGTGGTCGCCATTGACGTAAAAAAGATCCCCTTTGACCCTTCTTTTGTCCTCCCAGGTGCCATCGTAGCGGTTGCCGCTGGGGTAAAGGTAGACGCCATTGCCGTTTTCACAATTGCCGGAGATACACTGTGCGGACAGGGTGATGGATAGGGGGAGCAGGAAAAGGAGGAGGAGTAGGGTTTTCATGACTGTTTATTTTGGTTGGTGGTTATTCCTGGTTGTTGTATAGGGTTTGAACTTCGCTTGCGTTAAGGGGGCGGTTGTAGATACGTAGGTTGTCGATGAGGCCGTTCAGGAAGTCCTGATTGTTGCTGTC
Source organism: Phaeodactylibacter sp. (assembly GCF_040219495.1). GTDB lineage: Bacteria > Bacteroidota > Bacteroidia > Chitinophagales > Saprospiraceae > Phaeodactylibacter. Next base: position 29,897 of record NZ_JAVJSK010000016.1, read on the forward strand.
GGCCCCAAACCGGGCTAAGAAGCTGAGGTCAAAGTCGAGATTTGTATTGGTGATGGTCTCCAGTTCCATACCGTCCAGATATAGAGACCTCGAGATAACGGAGGATGAACTGGAGGTATTGATTTGGTCCAGGTTGATGACTACATGATGCCACTGATTGTTAAGGAGGCTGTTATTAAGGTTTTGCGAAAAGCAGAAATCTCCCGGGCAGATCGTGCCACTGGAGGAGATGTAAATATTCTCTGTATTATCGAAGACACTACCTTTATTCAGCAGCGGCATACCGGATTGGTCACTACTCCGTATCCAGAAGGATAAGGCCATTTCGGCAAGCTCATCCAGATAGTTGTTGTTGATTTGCAGGAACTGCCCTCCCGAAAAAACCGCTGACGATCCCTGTCCAGAGGGGGCACTTGCCGAATAGGACAGTCCATTGGGTGTTATGGCGTTGTAGCCATTGATGACCTCTTGCGTATTGTTTTCAAAGGGATAATAGGCAATAAGGTTATCCGTTGTGCTAAAGCTATATGCAGGTTGGTTGGCCATTCCCTCAGCGGTGTAAATAGCACTAATTTCGGAAGCGGTCAACCGGGTATTGTAAATGCGGATGTTATCCAGATAGCCATCGAAAGCGCTGACTCCGTTACTGGCAGCGCCGATTGACATGATTGCGTCAAAGTCAACGTCAAAATTAAGAGCAGCACTGGCTTCCAAAAGAGTCCCATCCACATAAAGCGACTTATCAATACTATTACTATTTGAAGAAGTGTTGATCTCATCAAATACAATGGAAAGCATATGCCACTGCCCGTCGAGCAAATCATCGACGATATTATTGCTAAACGCGAAATCGCCGGGATACAAAAAATTATCAAGAATGAATAAGTTCTCCGTATTGTCAAACTCGCTCCCTTTACTAAACAGTATCTCCCCATTTCCGGCATAGCCCCTTACCCAGCAATTAAAAGTCATGGCAGCCAATTCATCCATAAAGTTATTATTGACGGTAAAGTAGCTGTTGCCATCGAAGAAAGCGGACCTGCCGGACGGGTTGGATACAGACATGTCCGTGCGGTACTGCAGATTACCCTGAACGATGCCATTGAATCCGTTTTTTACATCTGCCACCGTTTGATTATCAAAAGTATAGTAAGCCACGAGGTTGTCAGGTACGCTAAATGGGTAGGCGGTCTGATTGGGTGCCCCTTCTGACTGGAAAATGTCGTCCACTTCAGTATCAGCTAGCACCCTGTTGTAAATTCTAATATTATCCAGGTAGCCATCGAATGCCCCCCCTCCATCGCTTGCCCGGCCTATTGTCATCAAAGCGTTAAAGTCCACATCAAAGTTGGCAGAAACCCCACTTTCAACAAATTCACCGTCAATGTATAGAATCTTATCAATACTACTCGCGTTTGACGTGGTATTGATATAGGGTATCATTACAGTCAGCATATGCCAGTTGCCATCTAATAACGTCCGGTCTACAGTAGATGTAAAATTAAAATCACCGGGAAACAACTGATTGTCTGAAATAGCAAAGTTTTCGGTATCATCAAACTGGCTCCCTTTGGATAGAAGTACTTCATAATTCCCAGCGTAGCTTTTTATCCAGCAATTGAAAGTAAGTGCAGACAGCTCATCAAGAAAATCGTTATTGACGGTAAAATAACTGTTCCCATTGAAGAAGGCGGAATAACCGGAAGGATTATCCAACGACATGTCCTGATCGTATGACAGCCCTCCCTGCGGTACTCCATTAAAACCGTTTTTGATGTCAATCGCCGATTGCTGATCAAAGGTATAGTACGCGACAAGCCCATCAGGTACTTCAAAGTCATAATTAGTTGGAGGTGCGCCGCCTTCACTGAAGAATAAGACTTCGATTTCCTGTGGTGTCAAAACCTTGTTGTAGAGTCTGAAATTATCCATTCTGCCGTCAAATGGATTAGTCCCTTCATTGTTACTGCCCAGGAGAAAGGTGAAATTAGCATCAAAATCCAGGTTTGACGGCGTACCCTGATCTAAGAGCTGGCCATCCACATACAATGCCTTACTGATGTTATTAGCGGAGGAAGTTGTGTTTATAGCATCTATGGTGACTGTCAGCATGTGCCATTCACCGTCCAGAAGCGGGGAAACGATGGAAGTATTGAAAAGGTTATCACCGGGTTGGATCAAATTATCCTGTATGACCACGTTTTCAGTAGCATCAAATTGACTACCCTGAGAAAAGAGCACTTCATAATTGCCGGCATACCCTTTTAACCATACATTCATGGTGAATTCTTCCAGTTCAGAAGCATCGAAAGAAGGGACTCGCCCATACCCCTGTCCGTCAAATTCAGCGGCCTGCCCGCTTCCGGAAGGACCGTCTGACACAAAGTCAATACCCTGATTGATTCCATTGTGATTGTTTCCGGATTCATCTGTCAGGCTGCCGCTATCAAAAGGGTAATAAAGTACAAGCCCTTCATTCTGCAGGTTACTGCCTACGGTGATTGAAAAATCAAAGGATGCTTCATTTTCGCAGTTCTCACAAGCCACTGACGCCATACTAAATTCCAGTACCGTTCCTTCGGGCGTATCAAAATCGAGGATAAAGGAAAAGTTGGTGGAAGAACACCCACTATTATTGGGTACATTTCCGAAGTTGATATTTGGCTCATTGATGACCACAAAGGGAGAGGAGGACGAGATGACAGCAGATGTCCCGGTTGCGGTAATTTCGCCGGTATTGATGACACCGACTTCAACATCGACAGATTCACCGGGATTGGCAACTTGATCTCCATTGCCCGACCCCTGAACCGTGAAGGAGCTACTTGTCGTGCAAGCCGCAAGTGCCGGGGCCGGAGGCGGGAAAATAGAAAAACAAGCCTGCAAACCAGGATACTCTTGTCCGTCTATTTCAACAGACAGGTCGATACAAGTGGCTACTCCGTCCTCCGAGGCAGGGGCATCAGGTGTGATTTGCACTTCGATACAAAATTGGCTGGAAACGCCCTCAACGGGTATGCTGTTAATTTCGAACGAGGTGGGCGAAATGGCAGAGACCGCATTCTGATCCGCAGCACTAAAACCTAATTGAATATTCCCGGCATTTGCATCTCCGGTATTTTGAAGGGTCATACAGAGGTTGACCGTCTCCCCCGGATTAGCCTGCATGTTATTCCCATCATCAATACTGATGCTTCCGAGCGACAGTGCGGGTGTGGTGGCGGGAAATACTTCCAGCTCAATGACATCAGAAAAACTTAGCCCCGAAGCGGTGGAAATCGTAATTGGAATATTGCTAACACCTATGGGGAAGTCATCCGGGATATTCAGAACAAGAAGTAAGGGCTCTGTGCTTCCGGCAGACAAGTTGCCGAGGGTATTGTTCGAAGCTTGCTCCAGAGCGCTGCCAGATATTTCAACCTGTATCCCGGATGCTGCAGCACCTCCACTGTTGGTAATTTGTAAGCTGAGGGTACAGGACTCCCCCTGATTGAGGATGCCATTGCCCCCGTCCTCTTCCACCACGACAGGGCGGTTATCCGTGGAAGTTTCAGTTAAAACGGCAGCGTTAATACCAATCACGATTGGGTCTACGGTGTAGGCATTAGCCTCTCCATCCGTAACCCCTACTTCGATCTCCAGCAAAGCGCCGGTAGGGATATCATCACTTAGTTGAATATCAACGGATGTATTAACGGATTGCTCGACTGCTAGTCCGGGTATTTCATATTGAGATGGTGTAATGGACTCAACGTATGAACTATTATTTTCGGAAAGCAGGACCGAAAGTTGTCCAGCAGGTTTGGTCCCCTCATTTGACAACACAGAGCTGATGGTAATCAATTCACCAGGCTCAGGGTTGGAGTCACCGTCAGAGGTAGCAGTGATTTCATAGGCATGGCGAATAACAGGCCCATCAATGATCAGGGAGAACATCTCTGTTTCTATCTCCTCACCGATAACCTGTGCTGTAAACGGCAGCTCTGTACCCGGAATAATTGGCGCGCCAAACTGCACGGCAAAGCTATAAGGGTTTCCCGTTTGCGGCGCTTGCCCGGTATTGGCAAAAGCATTACTCGCTCCTGCTGCGATGTCTCCAAAGAACAAGGTGTCAGGGGTTATTTGTGTCGCAAGGCTCGTATCAGAGACGACGACCACTTTTACATTTTGGGCAGGAGCGACGCCCGTGTTATTTAGCAAAAGCCGGTAGTAAACGCGTTCGCCAGCATCTGCAAAACCATCATTATTACCATCGTCTTCCACGTAGGCTGCTGCCGGGGCCGCCAATTCCAGCTCTGGCTGCAAATCAAAGGAAATATTCCGGGTCGCACCGTAGCTGGTTTCCAGGCAGTTGGTTACAAAGGCCCTGAAATAGTAGTTGCCCTCTGGCCAGTTTTCCAGCACCAGAGAATCGGCAACCGGGCTGTTTGCAGTGCCCAGGTCGATAATACTGTCAGCGAGGGTTGGTGCCGGGTTGTCTGTTGACCAGACGAATCCGTAGGCGGTTGCCCCATCTCCGGTTTCACTGCCCACTGAAGTCAAATCATAACCAATTTGAAGGTCTGTGCCCTGAAGACGGAGCACTCCGGTTGTAATGCGCGGGTAGTTCTCGTCGAACCCGGGGTCACAGGGATTAATACCTTCCCGGCGATCACAGGAAAAGAGAACAACTAAAGCAAGAAGTATTGTAAACGTTATGTTTTTCATAGGTTTTGACCATTCTTAATCCAAGGGTTAGAAGTTGTATTGAAGCCCAATTCCTGCACCGGCAGGAGCTGCTACGAGCCGTAGGCGGTTGTCTGTCGTATCCACCTGGGACAGCCCATTACTGTCAGACGAGCCTGTTATAAAGCAGCGCACCAGATTGATGACCCAGATGCCCCCACCGGCAGCGAGGAGAATATTTCCGGTTTGCAATTCCTGGTCGGAGGTTTCCCGCAGGTTGACGATATCATCGGGGGCGGTCGCATTGAGATAGGCTGCCCAGGTATCATTGGCTTTTGACCGCATGAAAAAACCGCTCCCTGCCAGTCCGTAGGAAACGGCAGTGAAAGCAAAGTTGAGCGGCTTTTTGTTGTACATGTAATGCCCTATCCCCGGGGCTACTGCTCCAACAAGGGTATGGCCAATGGTCCACTTGTTTGCCGTTGTGACTACAGCGGGGTTCAAGGCAGGATTATCCTTTTCCGGTTCCGCCTCAACGACAACCGTAATTATACAGCCCGAAATCGAAGGTTCCCCCCCTTTATCCAGTTCCTGCAGCGCGGACGCTTCTGGTGTCCATCGGAGGAGCGTAGGGTTTTCGCCTGTATATCCCACCAGTCCCGCACCCTCGACATTGCCGGGAATTGCAAAGCTTTGGCTTCCTATATTCCAGCTCAGCTGTACGTTGTAAGCTGCCTGAGGGGCATCGTAAGGAAAGCTATAAATAGCGTAAAGGCGCTTTTCGTTTCCGGAGTACCAGATATCGGCCTCGCTGCATTGCAAGGTTTCCTGTCCATATGCCCATAGCTGGAAGAGCATTAAAAAAACTCCGGGGAGCGAAAAGTACTTGAATTTGAGGGTAATGAACTTCATCGTTTTGGTGACTTTGTTTGGGGATTTAATATGAAGTATTTATGTGCTATGTACTTGGGCTACCATACCATTATGGCTTCACACTTTTAGCGACCCGAAACCCGTTGTAGTCGCGCCTGAAGGATTTCGGAGCATAGCCTTTATTGGATACCCGGCAGTTTTCAGGGACTTCTTTCCAACCGCCACCACGCAAGGTAGCCTCCTCGCCATCGGTCCCGCTTACCCATTCCCATACGTTTCCACTCATATCAAAAACGCCCAGGCTATTCGGTGCTTTCTGCCCTACTTGTATCACAGACCTGTTAAAGATCCGCCCTTTACTATCCCGGCAGTGGGCTACATCGGCATATTGATCAGAGCCTGCATAAATGAGATCATCGTTGCCCTCGGACCGGGCTGCGAACTCCCATTCCTCTTCACTTGGTAATCGGAAGGCTTCCCCCGTACGCTCCGCAAGCCAAAACGCATAGCTCTCTGCGCCATGATAGCTGACTGCCGTTACCGGGAACCTTTCGCCTTGTGGCATAGGCGTAAATCGCCCCTGGACATTATCGATCCGTGACGCTCTAATACTGATCCATGGAAAACCCTCCCATTCGCGCACTTCGGGGTCGTTCAGGAATTCGCAATACTCTTCATTCGTCACTTCATATTTGCCAATCTCAAAGGGAGATAAAGTAACTAACCTTCGGTCTTCATCTTCTTCACAGTGTTTCACTTGCTTGTCTGTGCATCCAATCAGGCACTCCCCGCCCTTTAAGGGTACCATTTCCGGCAGGTGGTTAATTTGGAAGGCAGGCTCCTTAAAAAAGGCTTCGAATGCTTCTTTTGAAATGAGCATGCTACTGAGTATGGATCGTTGCTCATGTAATACCACTATTTTCAGGTACCTTTTTTGAAACTGAGGGTCTTCAACAGCTAACCTTCGGGCTACAACAACTTCACAGTATGCCCCCTGTTCGCCAACTTTCGAATTACCCGCTTTTACAGCATCCTTCTCCAATTCAAGGGTATCCACTCCAATAGATCTTAATTGCTCAATCTTATCCAGGTACTGCTGAATGGTTAAATATTCTGACCCTCTGTCCAGATCATTCATCAGTTTATTTTCAACCTGGCTTTCCAGTTCGTTACGGTATTTCTCTAAAATTGCCTCTTCATCTTCCTTCAAAAAATTAGACAACTGTGCATAGAAATCCCTGACCAGTTGCTCTGATTTTTCCTGTTCAGCACTCCGGACATCCTGAGCCAGGGCCGGTGAGGTGATTCCCATAAGCATAATGATAGCGATCGGTACGATCTGTTTGATAAAGTCCATAAGCAATCAGTTCATAATTAATGACATGTATTCTTCTTGTGTACATTCTCCCAGGGGGGCTGCAAAATCAATCAGCCATCCGGAGGCATTGCTGGCTCGGTTGAAATAACTGACCCGAAAGACCCAGCCCGGTACGGAGAAAAAGTAAAATTCGCTACGATCAACATTCAGGTATTTCAATGCTCCCTGATTGAAAAGATCGATAAAAAGGTGTTTGCTGCTATAATTTAGTTCAGAAGTGAAGTATGCCTGAAGCGCAGCCTCTTTACTAAAAGCTTTACGGAGGTCCATAAAGCCGTTTTCATGTGCCATGGGTTGTATATAACCCTGCCCCTTGTCTTGCTTTGGGAATATATCAGGAGCGAAAACATCTGCTATTGCCCATCTCCAGCCATTTCCAAATCTTTCTGTTTCCATCAGGAGCTGTACAGGGATACGCTCTTTTCGGTATTCAAAAAAGCAATAATTCAGGCTGTACCAGGATGTACTTTCGTAGTCCAGCTGGGCTTCGGATTGCTGAACAGCATTAATGAATGCCTGAAACAGATCGGTATTTGCGCTCACCCAGGCAGAATCAGCCAGTGCGTGCAGCATCACTTTTTTGATAGATTTCAATGCCTCTCTTTTAGCTCCGATGCTATACCTTTCTTCCCAATCCTGAACAGCATTATTTACCTTCTCGCCGTAAATATTTTGCGTTAAATTGAACCGGCCGAAGAATTGGCTGAGGTTGTTTACCCGAACTCTAAAATGCAGGGGCATCGCCGAGATATCGACCTCTGCAGGCTTCCCTAGAATTTCATACAATTCCTCTTCTGCCTGGCCATGCATCATGCAAGGCAGGACAATGAATAAGGCTATTATTATTTTTTTTGGAAGCATAGGTTTTCTGAAAACTTAGATAACGTTGGTCTACAATGCCAAGGCTTGGTTTAATGTGAGGGCTATCAACAATCTACATTGCTGCGGACAACAAAGAATGCTTGAGGTGCAGAGCTTGATATCGGGCGTCTAGAACGTATCATCAACTCTCAGATCGAGTAGTTTGATATTAAAGTATTCCTTTTCGTGGTCGCCATAACTCACCCTCCCGACTTCTGCAATGAACTCAATATCCTTGGTAGTGTTATCTTCGTAGAGCAACTTCAGGCTTCCCTCCGCGTCATAATTACTGCCCTGGAAGCGCTGATACACCCGGATCACCCCCCGATAGTTGCCGTCAGGGTCTCGCTTTAAATCCGAAACATAAATCACTTTATACCACTCGATATTTACTTTGTCGTATTCCAGAATTCGAAGCCGATTCAGGTACTCCCGGATTTTATAAGATCTGGGTACAGTTCTATTCAGAGAAGAGACCTCAACAACAGCCGATTCATCCTTGAATAGCTGGACTGCAGCATTGACCATTCTGCTTTTCAGGTCATTAGGTTTCGTCTTATCCCCGATAACACTAATATACTGCCCCAAATCAGTAATCCGCTCTGCAGCTCTCTTGCTAATTCTGGATTTAAGCTCAGCTTCTGACAACCGATCCAGCACCCCTCCTTTTTTCTCCTGACCATACAGTACACTATTCGTGAGTAAAGAGACGACCAGAATAGTAAGCACAACCTGACATATTTGTTTCATGCTTTGTTTTATTTAGTTTTTAGCTCCAAAAGTCCTGGCTTCCCATTTTGCGGAGGGATAAAATCCACCAGACGATAGGCTCTGTTTTGAATCGCCAGGTAGGTCAGAAAGCCTGTTAGGTCCTGATTCATAAGTTCGTCATCCAAAATGATCTGCACTTCTTTTCCGATCACCCCGGGAAGGTCATAGCGCTGAATGATCTGGTCGCGTTCATTCAGGTTATCCACCGAGCTAAGCTCCGCCAGGAGTTGCGTTATCTTCCTGGTAGCGGTTTCGTCCATCCCATTGCTTTCCGCTTCTATCGGATCGGACAACTGTGGGCAACCGCTCACACACACCCCTTTGGTATTGATTGTATAGGAGAAGGACTGGCCTAAGGTATCCAATTCCACCGTTGCAATCCCATCGGATGAAAAGCTCAGGGCTTTTTTGAACCGTGGTTTTATTACCCATTGGCCCTTACTGTTTTTGTACCCCCATTTTCCGCTTAATCCGGTAGCGGGTTCCAATACCGGCGCTTCTTCAGATGAACCACCAGAAAAAGGCGGCATGACAACCATGATTAACAACACAACCAGGAATACACCTATCGCTATTCCCCAAGTCAGCCGCTGTCCCCGCCCTTTTTTTTCCGGCTCCGCATCAGCCTTTGCTTTTTGTTCCGGTAACGGAGGGGGGCTCGGTTCCTGCCTGGGCTTAAACTCAACCGTAGTCTCCTCGTGTTGATACGCTGTTGATCCAAGAATCTTCTTTAGGTCTCCGGCACCTGCTGCCCTTACAGCAGGATCAACGATGAGGCACTGCTGGCAGATCTGTTTCCAGGGCTCCGGGATATGGTTTAGCAATGGAGGGACCGGATTCTCCATGATCTTTTTGTACACTTTTATCCCACTTGCTCCGCTATTGGTACTGTCCGGATAATAAGGAAACTGCTTGGTGAAAATCTGGTAAATGATGACTCCATAAGACCAGAGGTCCGCATTATAACGGAGCTGTTCTCCCATCAGCTGTTCAGGAGCAGTAAACAAAGCCGATCCGCCTATAATACTGTTCTCAATTTGTGATGTATCCTCCTCTAATTGTTTGCTTAGCCCGAAGTCAGCAATGAGAGATATGTACTCTTCTCCGTAACGCGCAATCAGTACATTGCTACTTTTTAAATCCCGGTGAAGAATACGATGCTTATGCAAGAATGAAATACCATCAAGTATCCCATGAGCCAGCTTATCCTGCTGCATTCGATTGATGCCGCCCTTCTCGAGCAGTTGGCTAAGGTTGCCCTCCTCATAATATTGCATGACGGCATAATCATACGAACCGCCGGGCAGTTTAAACCGGTAACAAGCTTCATAGCGAACAATATTGGAATGGTCAGGCAGGGATTGGGCTTTCTCAATTTCCGCTCTGAGACTGATATGGTCCCGGTTTTGATCGACCGGGACAACTTTAACGGCCACCCATTTATGGTGCAGGCTGTCGTAGGCTTTATACACCTTGCCAAAGCCTCCTGATCCTATTTCGGCCTGAGGGTCATTGATATCAAACCGGTATCGTTTTATAAATTCCTCATATGTCATCACTATTGGTTTTTCGGTTCTTCTGCAAGTTTCCTTCCATCAGTGTCCATCTGATAGGTATTTTGATTCCCTGGCTCCTGCACCGTTGCGATGCCGTTTTTAAAATCTGTGGCCTTTTCAAATTCAGGCTCAAAGACATAAGCTCCGGTGTCATCTATAAAGCCGTATAAGCCCTTATCAGCATCTTTTACTTTTGCCAGGCCTTCTGAGAAAGGTGAAGCCTCAGCAAACTGCGCCTCAATCACAACTACGGTGTCTGATTTGTAACCGAATAAATTGCTTTGGTCATCCTGATATGGACTCAGTGCAGGTAGAGGTAAAGGTGGTGCATCTAATGGACTGGTATCAGCAGGCTCAGGCTCGGGGGGCAGGATAGAATCAGGCTCCGGGGCTGTTTCGGATTCCTCGTTTGGGCCTGCCGTTGAGGCTGGTTTAGGTGGGGGTGTAGGCTTTGGTGTGGGCGGTGGGACCTCTTCTTCGGCAGGTTCTTCTGCCTGAGCCGTAGGCTCTGCTCCCGGATTACCCACCTGATCAACACCCCAAATTGCGGCAGCGGCTATGAGCAATGCTCCTATCCACACCCTCCATTGCCCTGAGCTCTTTTTGGGCACTGCTGCCTCTGCCACTGAAGGCTGCGTAACGGGCAAAGACTGAACAGCCTTTGTTGCTTCTTCCCGTTCGGGGACCGGATTTACATTTTCTACAGCTTCCACCTCAATCAGGAATGCAGTAAAGTTGTCTTGAGAACGTTCAGCACATCTGGCTTCAATCGCCTGATATAAATCCTCAAGCCTTGGGTTAGATGCATACATTTCCTGGAGGATCGGTGTAGGGCAAGCCTCTGTTATGCCATCCGAGCAGAGCATATAAATATCGCCGGCTTCGACCTGCTTTAAGTTTTGAACCGTCATTTTTGTCCCCCCGGTATAGGCGCCCTGAATAGCACGAGTGATGACATTCTTTTTGGGATGCCGCTCAGCTTCCTCTTCTGTAATAAGGTTGGCCGCCAGGAGCTCTCCAACAAAGGAGTGGTCCTCGGTCAGCGCTTTCGCTGCCCCGTTTCTAAAGCGGTAGATCCGGCTGTCGCCAATATGCCCGAGGGTGATGCCCTCCTGATGGAACCAAAGCAGGGTGAGCGTCGTGCCCATACCTTTAGCCGTTGGGTTCTCCTCCAGGTATTTATCAAACTGCTGCTCCACTGTAGCTAAAGCTCTGGATAAATACTCAGGCGCAGGAACAGCAGTGGGGTTTTCCTCAAAAAAACGAGCAAAGCCCTCCGCTGCCATACGGCTGGCCACTTCTCCTTTTTCCGCACCGCCCATACCGTCACATACTAAGAAGAAAGGTGCCCGTTCCGGCGGGGCATCCTGTTGGGGGTAGTAGTAGTCTTCGTTATTCTTCCTTTGCCCCTGATTGTAGATCAGTTGCTGGGGTTTGAGCTGTATTTTCAACATGGATATAGAAATAATGGCCAGTCAAAATTGACTTTATCAGCAAAAAGTTAGTAGTTAAAATCGATCACTGTTTCATGGTAACTTGTCCTGGCAATGTCTTCAGCGGTTTGCTTAATAGAGTCCGTATGGGTACCTAAAATCACCACCAGCTTAGTCCGCCCCAGTTGGATGACATCTTCATGCTTCAGGTATATTTCGTCAATGCCCTTTACTAGTTTCTGGTCTTTTCTGGCATTGAGCACAGTTCCATTGGTGCTTAGGTCTTTGAGGATAAGATCAAAACCAGCAGCCCCTTTGGGCTTTGGAAGGACATTGATTTCACAGTGTACCCGGCTCATAAACTTATCTACCGGCCTGGTGCCAAAGTCAATTTGGGCATTGGCTTTAGAGGTTCCTGCTTTTCTCCCAATTGTATTGACACCTTGCTGGAGCTCTAAAATCTGATGATGGGTTTGCTCATCATGCACAATCAGCCAGCCCGGAGGCTTAGATAAAGTTTGCCCTTCGCTTTTACCCTCAGGGCGATAAGGCGTACGGCAATGAGGACAAGCAACTTGGCTGGTCAGCGCTTCCGGAATTCTAAAAGAGTCCTTACAGGTTTTACACTTAATGATTGGCATACTTAAGATGCATAGCTTTTATACCCCACTACCCACCGAACCGCAAAGGTTGGCAGGTAGCAGGCAGTAGTGTTACTAAATCACAACTTTGGAAGTAACGAATCAGGCCCAGTCCGACATATCGTTTTCATCGTCCATATCCGGCTCATCGTCTTCATAGGCCAATGGTTCTTCTTCCGTATTCTGGGTAGCATCAGGCATTGGAACCTGTACCGGGTTCTCCAGTTCGTTCATGGCATCGGGAGTTCCGTCCTCATTAGCATCGATTTCCACCGCATCAAGAACATTATCTCCATCAGTATCAACAAGCACAGCTTCTGGAATATCATTTTGGTTTTGGTCAACGGCTACTGCTTCGGCATAACCATCCCCATCGGTATCAATTAGGTAGGCATCAGGGATTCCGTCTCCCGAGTCGTCTAAGGCTACCACTTCGGGGGGTTCCGGAGAGGAGGTATCTGCACCTGATGTGGTTTGGCTGGTACCCGTTCCTCCTGTAGCCTGCTGGGAATCGTTGCTATCTGGGCCTGCCTGATGAATTTGTTGATCATCTGCGGGTGTACTATCGGCATCATTCGCTGCAACCTGTTCGTTGCTTTCCTCACCGGTCACCGGGGGAGCACCTTCGGGGTTGATAGATGCGAAATATTCCTGATGCTCAGCCGTAGACATCCCCTCCCATTCATCCTGGTAGTACGTGTTGTAGGTGTGACCATTCCAGCTAAAAATACCGCCTGGCCCCAGTTCATCCCTTGCTGCAGCAAAGGCTTCTGAAAAAGACATATCGTCATTGACCGTGGTAGCGAAAGGAGCTTCTTCATGGATCACAGCCTCAAAAGTTTCTTCTTCCGGAGAGCTGGGCTCAACAGCCGGAACAGGCTCACCGTCTGAAGTCATCCCATAAAGGTAGTTAGCGCCTATTGAAACCGCTCCTCCGGCAATAGCGCCAATAAGCCCTCCTTTAACGAGTGCCTGTTGGGTCTCGGTGAGTTTGGTTTTCTGGCCGCCCTTTTCTTCGTCTGATAACTGCAACTCCTCAGTTGGAATAGCTGGTGGCTCCTGATCGTTGTTTAAGTTGTAACGCGCGTCGATATCAATTTTAGTTTCGTCTGACATGATACTGTGATTTAGTATTTAACAATTGATTCTACACCCCCTAATACCCCCAAATTGAAAAAGGTAACCGGGTATTTTATTTTTTTATCCAAATAGCATGGCATTTGTCGCAGCTCGCTTGTGTTGCCAGTGTCTTCCATGGAATCTCTCCAAGCAATTTACCACAATCAGGATTAGGGCATTTGTAATGCTTAAAGAATTCATACCTGAGGTTTTGAATGGCCTCCATACGGGTAGTTCTGGATTTACCGCTGGCCATAGACCGTGCAATATTGCGGAGGAATATCCCGGCAACGGGTACTGCCAGCAGTGGATCAAATAGTAGCTCCTTTTTCTTGGCGCTTTTTTCAATGGCTTCTTTCGCTTTAATGTACTCACTGTATACCTCCCGGAGCTCCTCAAACTCTTCAGAAAAGTCATTTGATGCTCTGAGCTGCTTAATAACGCCATCTTTTACCTTGAAATGCCGGTGGATCGAAAAGGGCGACCTCCCAAGGCTGATTTGATCCGATTGCCGGATAACTTTCCTTTTAACGCGTACCCCATTGACCATTACAGGAGCGCTTCTGGACCGCTCCTCTATATACTGAAGCCCGTCTTTCTGGACGACGATTCGGGCATGTTTGGGTGAAATATATGGATCATTTAAGATAATCTCATTTCCAATCCCTCTGCTACCAATATGGAATACTTGTTTATTCATTGGGGCTAATTCTTTATTTGGCAAAGACTAAGGTAATCAAAACCTGGTAACATTGGCAACGGATTTCAGGAACATTATTCCATAACCCTCATTGGGAAAGCCCAGCTTTGTTTTCTGCAGTGCCCTGACGCTCGGAATGGGCAGGGAACAGAGGGGATTTAGGGCAAAAAGATATCCCGCCAAACTTGCACATTCCGACCAAAAACCGGCAGAGGCGAAGCGGCTTTTGATGGAATCAGAAATCACTTTATTTAAACAAACACAGGTAGGCTGCCCCCACCGCCCCAGGAAGCAGCGCTACAGCCCCCCTAATTGTTGAACCGGCAGTACCGTTATCCGCTCAGACAGCGCATATTCCTGGCTTCCCGGGTAGATGACGTAGAGATGCGACAGGTTCAAATCTTCTATAGCCTGGTGCATAGACTTGGTACGCTTGGGGGCATCCATGTATTTGAATTCGGCACCGTAGGAGCGCCCGTTGGACTGCCAGTACAAATCCAGTTCGACGCCAGCGTGGGTCCCGTAGAAAAATACCTCATTGTCCCGTTTGCCCAACTGAGCAATGGTTTCCTCTACCGCAAAGCCCTCCCAGGAAGCCCCCAGCTTAGGATTTGTAAGCAAGTCATTTTCCTGATGGATATTTTGCAAGGTATGAAAGAGGCCCGCGTCCCGGATATATAGCTTGGGGCTTTTGACCAGGCGCTTTCCTACATTCGCATGCCACGGCAAAAGTATCCGGATCATAAAGGTGTCTTCCAGAATGGAAATATACTTTTTCACCGTATGGTCCGATATGCCAAAAGAGCGCCCCAACTCACTGTAGTTTAGCGTTTGACCATGATAATGGCTCAGCATCACCCAAAAGCGGTACATGGTAGAGGAAGGTATAGAGCTCCCCAGGGCGGCCAAATCCCGCTCCAGAAAAGTAGCAATGAAGTTTTCCCGCCAAAGCCGGCTTTCCTCCAGCCCCTCTGCCAGATAAGACCGGGGGAAACCGCCTCGTAACCACAGCTTTCGGTAATGTGCAGCGCCCACCTCCGACAAGTTGAACCCGGATAAATAATAATAACCGATGCGCCCGGCCAGCGATTCGCCGCTTTGTTGCTTCAGACTGGAGGAAGCGCTACCGAGGATAAGATATTTCTGGTTGTTCTGCTGATCGACCAAATAGCGCAGTAACGAAAACAGCTCCGGCTTTCGCTGTATCTCATCAATCATGATCAGGCCTTCCAGGTTTTCCAATGCCAGCTGAGGTTGCTCCAGCATAGCGAGGTCTCGTGGGTTCTCCAAATCGAAGTAATGGTCAGGCTGGAAGGTCTTGGCAAGTGTCGTTTTTCCCGCCTGACGGGGCCCCAGTAGAGCAGTCACAGGGAACACGCGCATTAGTTGTGCTACCGCTGCCTGATCTTGTTTTCTATCGAGAAGCGTTTTACTCATACCCGAAAATAGACATTATCCTTGAAAATTCGAAGTCAAGGTTCAGATTTTCAAGGATAAATCCCTTTTAGCGTTTGCTAATAATGCGCTCAAGTACCGCCCGCCCCAACTCCGTCACCCGGTACTTCTGATTCCGGCTGCGCGGCTTGTCCGGCACGGTCATTTCTATCCAGCCATTTTCGAGGGCGGGAAGGATGTATTTTTTGTAGTTTTTGGTATGTACGCTTAGGCCCAGTTCTTCCAGGAGTTGCGCACTCGATTTTGGGGTTACTGCCAAACGGACAACTTCCAAAACCCGATCATCTATGGCTTCTTTCTCCAAGCTATTAACTTGGTCACTAACTTGGTCACCTTCAAATATCGGATGCACTGGCAGCGTAGTCAAAAAGTACGTACACTGCTCATCCGTCTCCAGTTGTGGAAGCGGGGAGCTGTTGCGCTCCATGACCCGGCGCATAGTCGGAATACCGGTACCTCTGCCTTCGGTCAGGTGCAATTCTTTCAGGAAGTCCTACACACCGGTTGCGGTAATCGCGGGCGACGATGCGGCGGTTTTCGACGAGCATTTGGGCATTGACGGGTAGCCCAGGTCTTGGAAAGCTACATTTTGTCCAACCAGATTTGCACCTGTTCAATAATCTGACGATTCTCGGAATGTGCTACCGTCTCTTTGAGACTTGGTTGTTTAAGGTTGCTAGATTGAGTTCCGTAGGAACGGCATTTCATTCGCATGTTCGTGAGAACATGTGATCAATCCTCAAAAAAGTCCGGCAAATACTTTGGATCCGGCTCTATATCATTCCTCCTCAGAATATCAATATATTCTTTCCGGAAAGACTTCTTCGCATGATGCGCCTTTTGATTTTTGATATAATGGCGCACCGCGTCCACGTGTGTCCGGCTAACAGAAAAAGTACCGCCTCCCGTTTGCCAACTAAACTTCTGGGGCAGAAAGCCTTGCTCATTAATCCATTTGGAGGAGTTTGCTTTGACCTTTTGTACAAATGTTGCCGGGGCCATGTCCGGCCGCAAGCGGGCCGCAATATGAATATGGTCGGGCATGCCATTGACTTGGAGTGGTGTCTGCCCTAGATTTTTGATTATGCCTACGATGTATTTTTACAGCTCTTCCTCAAAGGATGGTAAGATCAATGCCTGTCGGTACTTCACGGCGCTGACGTGGTGGATGTAGAGTTTGGAAAAGGTATTGGGCATAGTAACTTTGGATTTTGGGTTGAAGTGTAATAATGCCGTCCTTACAGGACTAATAGCAACTCTTATTGTCTTTCAACAATCTGACGATTGTCGGAAAGAATTATCGTCCCTCCGGGACTTGGCTGTTTACAGTTTGGAGATTGAGTTCCGTAGGAACTGCATTGCATTCGCATGTTCGTAAGAGCATGCGAACATGAAAAATAATCATCTTTTTCATCCCTTCAAAACCACCCGCCCCAGCGCTATTATCCGGTACTTCTGATTCCGGCTGCGCGGCTTGTCCGGCACGGTCATTTCTATCCAGCCATTTTCGAGGGCGGGAAGGATGTATTTTTTGTAGTTGTCAAAGTGGTTTTTAAAGCCAAGCTGTTCCAATATTTCAGAAGGGGTTTTACAAATCCCAATTACTTTAAAAACTAAAGGGTCAACTTGGTCGCTAACTTGGTCGTTAGGTTAGTTACTGACTTGGTTACCAACTTAGTTACTTGTCTATTCCGGATACCGATACAAAGATATCAAATGATACTTCAAGCATACTTCCATTAAAGTCTTGGGGCATCAATAAGTGGCACTCCTGAAAGTCAAGTTCAGCGTGTCGACGTCTTAAATTCATATTCAAACTGACACACTTACTGTTTATGGACGAGCCGCGACAGCACCCACATTGTCACCCCTTGCACTTTTTTTACCTCCCCCCTATTTTCGGCCGTTTTGCAGCCATTTGTACCTCCTTGGGTTTTCCTTATTCGTAAGTCTTTAAAATCCAATTTATTACAAAGCATAAAGGTTTTGTATCGGGAAGTGAAATTCTCGCTACCGCTAATCCGCACTTTTCTAAAAGCCCTGCTCATCCATCCACTTGTACAGTGCTCTTTTGAGAGCGCTGCCAATGCCCGCAGCATCCTCATGGGGCGGGAGGTCAAAAGTATGGACAGCCTCGCCGTTCTGGAAAACTTTGGCCTGAAGTACCCATTGCCCGTCTTTCTGCTGATACCGGCCAGCAAGGGTGTAGCCGCCATCATCGTAAAACATATCTTTGAAGGCCCACTTGGCACGCAGCCCACGCTCCGATTCCCGGAATAAAAACTGCTCTACTTCCAAATTCAGCTGTAAAGGGTCTCCATAGCTATCGCTACTTTGAAACAGGGGCCGGAGAACCGTCGGCTTCGCCTTACCAATTGGCACATCTGATGCCCGCTTAAACTGCCCGATATAAATGCCGGAAGCTGATCCGGGAAAGGTCAGTGTAGGGGTTTGTATTTCCCGGATGCTCTTAGCCAGAACAGGTACGCGGTCCCGCGCAAAAGTAAACAGACTTACGAGGTTGATAAGCTTAGCGCTGTTGCCATCCCTTTCAAAAACCTCCCCCTCGCCCCGCATACCTGAAAGCAATGCATAGGTGAGCAGCCCGTTCCCAAAAGCTGAAGATTCGTAGCTTTTTTTGTCAGCAGTGCTCCCGGACAATAAAAAAAGCCCGGCCCGGTCTTTCATACGCTCATAGGCGCGTATCTGCGTGGTATTGAGTGTCTTGCTCCCGGAGGACATATTGTCTACAATAGCTCCCGAATTGCAGGCATCCACTATCAAAGCCTGCTTCTGTGCCTTGATCGCATTGAGCCAGTTGGTCAACTCCGCCGAAGAAATGGTGTAACTTTCACGGGGCCCTCGCTTCTCGACCCGGCTTTCCGAACCAATATCATGGGTAAGGTAGAAGAATTCGATATCCTCCCCTCCGAAAGCGCCTGCAAGCCCGTGGCCCGAAAAGTAGGCGATCACAATATCTTCTGGTTTTGCAGCTTCCTCGACGGACTCAAAGGCCGCTTTGACTGCTTTCTTCTGTGGGAATGCCCAATTAATGTCCATCGTATCTATCGGGGCCAGCTTCTGCGTAGTCAGGCAGTGTACTGTAACCCGGTCCTCAAAGAGGTGCCGACCAGTGTTGTATAGTGCTGCAGCAATATAAGTAGCGTCCTGATCCGGAAAGCTAAGGTCGAGCGGGTCTCTTCTGCCTGCTTCATCAGTACCATCCACGCCAGTATAATCTGAGGTGCCCACTGAGATGATAAACAGCCGGGGCAGATAGAATTCGTCTTCCTCCTCAGCTGCGGTCCCATCATCGTTTCCACCAAAGCCCCTGCCTTGTGTCCGGTGTTTTTCGTATACCCAGCTCAACCGGCTACTGCTCAATTCACGGTCTGCTCCCGTAACTTCCACACTGATACGGTTGGTGCTGTCGGGGTTTGCCCAAAGGTATGCTTCGTAGGGCTTCAGGTCGTAACGAAGGATATGCAAGCCGTCTCTTTTCTTCAGCTTGTTACTTACATCGGCCTCCAATTCCTTTTGGTTGAGAAATAAACTAACCCGCCCGATACCACCGGCGCGTTCTTCAAGCTCCAGCAGCAGCTCATCGCCTTCAATGCGGCCCTTCACCATAGGAAATAGCTTGACCAATTTGAGGTCGGTCACTACCCGGATTGGGGGAGCCTCCGGCATCACCAGTTTGGGGAGGAGCCCGGGCTCATAAAAGCTTTCGGATAGCTGGTCGAGGGCAATCACTTCAAGACTGTCATTGCCTGGTGCCGGCGATACATAATACATTCGCTGCATGGCTTTGGGGGAGGCATCGTACAGCCCCTCCGGAGTGGTCACCACCCACTCTTCATCATCCCAGTTAATGACCCTGCCTAACTCCTCTTTGGCTTCCCAATCCCAAATCCGGACGGTACGGTCCTCACTGCTGCTATACAATCTACGGCCATCGGTGCTGAATGCCAGCGACAGAGTTTTCTTGGTGTGCCCCCGCAGAAGTAAGGGTTCCCGGCTGCCCTCGGTACGCCAAACATGAATGTCGCCGGTTTCATCCCCCAGGAGCAAGTAGGCTTGGTCGGGCGAAAAAGCCACGGAATGAATGCTGTGGTCGTGCAGGCGGGCATCCAGTTTTTGCTGAGATGCCATATCCCAAATCTCTACGACCTTCTTCCCGTTCGAGGCAACCAGCAGGCTGCCGTCTTCTGAAAAGGCAGCTGCATTTTTCTTACGAAGCCCACCAGTCGCTATTTTATCATTCAGCAATTCCCCGGTGACCGCATCCCATACGGCTACTTTGTTTTCGCCCACCGCAGCCAGAAGTTTGGCTTTTGAATTGTAATGAATTTGAGAAATCCCATCGACAGTTGAATCGAAACCCTGAGGGGCTTCGCCTGATGCTCCCCAGCGCTCTACACTCCTGCCGTCGCTTAAGAAAAAGGCGCCTTCTTCTGGTAATCCCGTAAGGGCCCTAAGGGAAAATCCATCATAAGGGCGGGTGCTCAGCAGCTGCCCGGTAATAACATCCCATTGCTCGATAGCACCTCCATCCAGCCTGGCCACTATAGCCGCCTCCCCGTTATTCGTTAGCGAACTAATCATTTTACCCCCGAAGGCTTCCTTGTCTTTTAGTAAATGCACCATCATGCGGTCGAGGGCGTAGACCCGGGCTGTACCAAACAGGTCCTGACTAGCCGTCAATAACGCCGAGTTATTGGCTTCGAGATGGGATACAATTTCTGCGTGTTTTGTGAATTCCCGGACTTTCTCCCCATTTGATACCTGCTGCATGGCAATTTCGCCCGTATTGATTCGTCCACTCAACAGGTACTGGCTATTAGGAGTGAATGCGAGCGCATAATCCGTCATACCAATATTCAGTGCCCGCTCGGGCTGCAGGCTGCGCCCCTGCATTCGCCACAACCTGGCGGGAATTTCATTTACATCAAGCCCGGGCCCGGCCTGATAGGCTGTAGCGAACCAAAGCCCGTCCGGGCTCATCGCGATGGACTGCAGAGGGCGCTCCGCCCCAATATCCCAATCATCAGCCACCGCTCCATTGTCTGCCCTCATCCTGATTAAACGGTTGCCTTTGCTGGCCGCAAAAACGGCAGTGCCGTCCCCCGAATACTGAATCCAGAGCACTTCCTTTGTCAGTCTTTTCAAAGGCTCCGTTAATTCCTGCGTATTGAGGTTGAAACGAATACAATCTCCGGATGCCTTGCCCAAAAAAACGAATGCCGAGCCCGGGCGGGCCGACAGAGCAGTAATGGGCGCCCCGCCGGTTTCCTTCCGCCACAGCTCTGCCCCGTCTGACAACCGGTACCCTATCAGGAGGTTGCCCTGTGCGCTCAAAACCGTACTATCAACAATAGCTAGCGCCCGGGCGGGTACCCCAACTGATATTTTCCAGCGCTGCACACCGGAGAAGGTTTGATGCGCCACCATAGCCCCATCACTTCCCCCTGTGACCACCCAACGATTGTCTGATGATGAGGCAATAGATAGAATTTCTTCTTTTTCCTGATGCCCGCCGTAAGTGTAAAACTCCCGGCCCGTAGCGGCTTCCCAAAGCTTGACGACGCCTTTGTTGTCTCCACTTAGAAAAAACTGCCCGCTGGAAAGGAAATGTATGGTCTTTACATTGCCGTCGTGGCCTGTAGGTATGATCAACCGGGGCTCCTGTGCATGCAGAACCAGTGTTGTACATAACAATAAGAAAAGTATTAACTGACGCATGGGTTTTGGCATTTGGTTTGGCCTTGCGGGGTTGAAATAGCGGCTTCCTGCCTGCACAGCCCTCCTCTTCCAGCCTAATGGTCATACTTGGAGCAGCTTTGAACCTGATGATTGCAAACAAAGGGGATGCACTTTTTCCTTCGGAAGAAGCGTACGTTAAAGTACCGGCAACAAATATCGCAACCGTTTCCCCATCGGACGCGCGCCTACTGAGAAACTACCCTGAATTCAGTACGCCGGTTTTCCTGGTGTTCTGCTTCTGAGCACGGCACGCCATCTTTGCAGGGGTTGGTCAGCCGGTCTTCTCCGTAGCCCCTGGCAATCAGCCGGTCTTTGCGGATGCCTCTGGAGACCAGATAATCAACTACGGATTGAACCCGGCGCTGGGAGAGCTCCATATTGAATGCTTTGTCCCCACGGGCATCCGTGTGCGATTCAATCTCCACTGTAATCAGTGGTTTGGCTTTCATTAGTGATAAAATGGTGGTATCAATAACATTAACGGCCTCCGGCAACAGCCGTGCGCGGTTGTACTCATAAAAGATAGGCAATACGTTATAATCGGTCAGGCTGCACTGAATAGGCTCCCAAACCGTTAGCCCCCCTTTCTTCTTTAATACCCGTCGGGTTTCTGTTGTATATACCGCTGGCACCTCTATTTCTTTGACCAATTCGTCCCTGACCAACACCCGTTTTGTAATCGTTTTAATTAGTGCCGGCACCTCTTTTTCTACCACCTTGGAGGCTTCTACCATTTTAAGCGTAGTAATGGTGGTGGTCTTCCGGCCCGCTTCTTTTCTGGTCACCGTTGCGTCTTTGGTCATTCTCTTAACGGAAAGTGTCCTGATTTTTGCCGGGTGCTCAACGTAACACAACACCATGCATTTCCGCGGATCATCCTCATCACAGTTCTCCATCTGAGTCTGGTACTCGTATTTTGCGTAAGCCGCCTGTACTTCAACATCCTCAGTGGCCTCTACAAAGGTGGCCGCATCGACTGTCACCTGATTGTAAGGCTCCTCAAGTTCAACGACTTCTTCAACCGTGTCGAACCGGGCAGGCACATTTACATACTCTATCGTAGCGGGCCTGATGATCACCTCCTGCTCTACGTTTTTATACTCCGCCGGAGTCACTTCAATCTTAGTATAAGCAGGCGTTTGCAGCACATCCACGTCTTCGTCTACCCATACATCAGGGGTTACGCAGCGGACAAAACACTGCCCCGGCTCCGGGTCCGGCGGGAGCGGCGCTTCCTGCGCCTGAAGGGCTAAAGTAATGGATAATAAAGTGGCTGTAAGGATTAAAATTCGTTTCATTTCACTCATAGTATGGGTTAAAAATAAGGTGCCTCAGAAGGATCTGATGGACGATGCTTTGCAAACATCGCATCATAACCAGGGTACACTAATAACAAAACACCCTTGGGGTTTGAATATCTTGAAAGCGGGCTTGATCGTACAGCTACATGCTGAAGCAGAACTGCAGTACAACCCGGAAAATCTCTACACCTGATAGCAAGATAGGAATTTTTCCAGCTTCCCGGATTTTAGAGCTTGTTGGGATTTCACACTTTGGGCTGCTCCTGCCAAATTTCGCCCTGCTCTTGCTCCGTGCCAAAAGGTGAGCTACACAACAATCTGACCGCCCTTTCCTCTAAAGTCCCCCCCCCTCACCCCCCAAACCGCGTATGCCGAAACGCCCCCGCCAGCGCGCCCGCAATAAATCCTGGCCGGCTCCCATTCACAATGCGCATCTCCAACCCGTGGCGCAGGCATAGCTCGGCTGCGTATATCTTGGAAGTCATCCCACCGGTGCCGAGCCCGTTGTCGCGCTCCTCAATAAATGCTTTGACGGATTCCGTGTCAGCAACGTCTTCGATGAGCTCCGCTTCAGGGTGCAGGTGGGGGTTTTGGGTGTAAATGCCGTCAATATCGGTCACCAGCATGAGCAGGTCGGCTTCGCTGATGATAGCAACATAAGCGGAGAGCTTGTCGTTGTCACCAAAAACGATCTCGTCTACAGCAACCGTATCATTCTCATTAATGATAGGGATGTAGCCAAACTCCAATAGCTTGTGCAGGGTATTCCGGACGTTTTCCCTGGCCGTACCGTTGTCAAAGTCGCGGTAGGTGAGCAGGCACTGAGCCACCTGTAGCCCAAAACTGCCGAATACCTCATCAAAAATGCGGATGAGCTTTGGCTGGCCAATAGCTGCCAAAGCCTGCTTGGAGTCAATCTGCGCCGTACCGGCCTGATGGATTTCCGCAAACTGCCGGGCCGTGGCTATGGCGCCGGAGGAGACCAGGATGACGTCGTAGGTTTCGCGTATGGAAAGGATTTGGCGGGCGAGATTTTCGATGGTGGCGTATGAAATCCGGTTGCTCCCGTTAGTTAGCGTGGAGGTGCCGATTTTGATGACGATTTTTTGCTTTTGCTGCATAGCGTTGATGCTTGTTTGCGCCTACCGAATTTGCCCATTGCCATACACCATCCATTTGTTGGAGACCAGTTGCCCTACACTGATCGGGCCCCTTGCGTGGAGCTTCTGAGTGCTGATGGCAATCTCCGCGCCCATCCCCAGTTGCCCGCCATCGGTGAAGCGGGTGGAGGCGTTGTGGTAAACGGCGGCGCAGTCGACTTCTTCCATAAATACCCGGGCCTGAGCCGCGTCCTGCGTGACAATCGTGGCGCTGTGCCCGCCGCTGTATTGATTCGTGAGCATAATGCTTTGCTCCATGCTGTCTACGACTTTGAGAACAATGCGGTGGGACAGAAACTCCTCATACCACATCGATTCCGGTACCGGCTGCAAAGCATCGTGGCGGCCTGCCCAACCGTCCTGATCCGCAATGATTTCCAAACCGGCTTCAGAAAGGGCACGGCTGAGGCGCTGCAGCTTATCTTCCAGCTCCGGCCAGCCCCGGTCAATCAGGACCTTGTCCAGCGCATTGCATACGCTGATGCGGCTTTTGCCGTTTTTGATGATAGACAATGCCATGTCGTAATCTGCCGATGCGCTCACGTAAAGGAAGTTGTTGCCCCGGCCGCTCACAATGACCGGGATATTGCTATGCTCCCGTACAAAAGCGATCAGGCGCTCTCCACCGCGTGGGATGATAAGGTCGAAACGGTACGGATTTTCCCGGATGAGCATTTGAGTTGCTTCGCGGTCCAGTTGCAGGTAGTTCACGAAGCCGGGGTCAACGCCTTCGGATTTCAAGGCTTGTTGCCAAAGCTCCGCCAAAAGGGTGTTGGTATGCAGCGCTTCCTTACCACCTTTTAGCCAAATCCTATTGCCGGCTTTGAAGGCCGTAGCAGCAGCTTCGATGGTCACATCCGGACGGGACTCGTAGATGATGAGGATTTTGCCGAAAGGCACGGTTTGATTGACCACCCGCATTCCGTTGGGGTGGTTGAATTCATAGAGCGATTTGCCCACCGGGTCTTCCATAGCCGCGGTTTCCAGACAAGCATCTGCCATGGCTTTTACCTTGGCAGGGCCTGCCTTCAGGCGGTCATACATGGACTCATCCGCTCCGTCATAAGCCTTCAGGTCCTGCTCATTGGCAGAGATAATGGCTGCTTCCTGTTCTAGGATTAAGGTAGCCAGGTTCTTTAGCACCTGGTCTTTTTTCGCTCTTGTTTCCATGATAGCTGTACCGGTTCTGTTGCGTCAAATATAGGCTTTTTCGGGGTTCAGACATTACTCTGCCGTTCTACAGTCTTACAGCAACCTAGCAGTTAAATTCAAGTCTTCTAAATCCTGAGTATCCTGACTGCTAATAATTTTGACACGGGAAGTAAACCAGCTGACTTTTGTTTTTAACTTCTTTCTATATCATAATAACAACCATCATTTCCAAAGATAGCACTTTTCAAGGTACTTAGTTCTATCGCATGCTTCTATATCCAACCCTTTAGTCCTTCTCCGAACCTGCCATTACCCCTCCACTTCCAACACAAATCCACTCCCATACACATTCCGGATCTCAATGGCAGGGTCAGCCGACAAATACTTGCGCAGACGGGAAATGAAGACATCCATGCTGCGGCGGGTGAAGTAGTCATTCTGCGACCAGACTTCCTTGAGCACCTGTTGCCGGGACAACAACTGCCCTTTTTGCTGACAAAGCAGCAGCAACAGGTGGGCTTCGCGCTCCGTCAGACGGCGGGGTGGCTGCCCCGGGAAAACAAGTTCCTGGTTTTGGGGGTCAAAGGTGTACCGGCCAATAGAAAGAGGAGCGGGCGCAGTAGCTTCGGGCTGCGCGCGCCGCAGGATAGCCCGGATGCGGGCAACGAGCTCTTCTTCATCAACGGGCTTGATGAGGTAGTCGTCGGCACCGAGGTCGAAGCCCCGCAGACGGTCGGCTTTAAGGGCGCGGGCGGTAAGAAATACCAGGGGCTGACTGGGGGATTGCCGCCGAATCTCCCGGGCCAGGCTGAAACCGTCCCGTCCGGGCAGCCCTACATCCACCACGCAGAGATCTACCGGGTGCTTCTCGAATGCCTTCAGCCCGGCATCGCCATCTTTGGACCAAGTGACTGCAAAGCCCTTCATCTCCAGGTAGGCTTGCAAAGCGAAACCGAGGGTCTCATGGTCTTCTATAAGGAGGATCTTAGCCATGTGCTTGCATTTGTGGAGAAGTGCGGGTTTCTCCGGGTTCAAAACCGGGCAGCTGCAGCCAAAAGACAGCACCTCCCTCCGTATGATTGTGCAGCCCGGCTTGCCCGCCGTGCAGCCTGACGACTTGGTGTACGTAGCTGAGCCCCAGCCCGAAGCCCTGTACCTGCCCCTGATGCAAACGGTAGAACTTTTGAAAAACTTTCGCTTGCTTGTCTTCGGGTACGCCGGGGCCCTGATCCCGGACTTCTACCCTGATCTGTTGTGCGCCCGCCTGTACGCCGACTTCAATGACGGGAGGCTGCCCTCCATACTTCAGGGCATTGTCAAGCAGGTTATTCAGCGCATTGGTCAGATGCCCGGTATCTGCACTCAGGAGCCCCGCGGGTCCGGCATACGTCCACCTCAGGGCCCCTCCCATGGCTTCCACCTTGGGCTCAAAGTCAGTACAGACACTATGGAGCCAGGCTTGCGCATCCGTCGGAGTGCGCTCCAGCTGATAAACAGGCTGCTCGAGGCTGGCTAACTCCAATACCTTTTCAATTTGTATTTTTAATTGCTGATGCTCGCTCCCCAGCCGGTCCAGGTATTCCCGCGCTTTTTCAGCCTGCCCGGTCTCCAGTGCCTGTTGAGCCAGCTTCAGCAGGAGGCTGCTCGAAAAAACCGGGGTCTTAAGCTCGTGGGTCAGGGTATTGATGAAATCGTTCTTGACCGCTACCAACCGTTGCTCGCGCCGGACTTTCCGAACCAGGAGTATGAAGCCTGCCAGGAGCAGGCCCAGTCCCAGCCCCGTCAGGGCAAGGAGTACCCAAAGACGTACCAGCAGATGCGGCAAAAAGTCGCGCAACTGCAGGTGCAGGAACAACTGACAGCCGCAAGCTTCCGCCAAGGTCCCCTCAAGCGGATGGGCATAGGTCCGGTAGGCGGCGGCTTCAGACCAGTCAAATCGCTCACCGGCAAGCAGGGGATGGCGCCAGATCGATTCGGTGAGGGCGATAGAGAAAGGCATTTTCTTCTGTTGCTGCCCCAGGACTGCCCGCAGGTTTTCCTCGAGTTCCAGACGAACCTGATGCCGGAGGCTGTCCGGAGCAGCCTGCCCCTTTCGACGGGCGTGTTGCAGCGCCAAAATGCCTTGCGCCAGGTCCGGTTGCCAGGCTATAGCGGTGCTCGTGGCTGCCAGCAATTGCCGCAGCTCACGGTCAAAGACCTGCTTTTCCACCACAATGCCGGCTTTCAACCACTGAAACTGCACCACGCCGAGCCCCAGCAAAGCCAGCACCACCATCGTGGCTGGCCATAGGTTCCGGAAATGGGGCTTGCTCATCATACTTCGTAAGATACAGCTTAAATAGAATAGTGCCCAGCCCGTTAACGCTTTCGCTGCTTGCTTAACGTTCTGTTGACATTTACCGGAAAGCCGAGCTTTCAATTCTCAATTACGATTATTCTCCCTACTTTTGTTTGCGTACAAAACTATCCTCTCTTAAGCCAAAAAACGAACATGAGAAACCGAGTCGTTATTGAAAATGTACAGCCTGAAGTTGACCACGGCAGCTACTTTATCAAAAGAGTGCCTGGTGAACACATAGCGGTCACTGCTGATATCTTTGGCGATGGGCACGACCACATCCGTGCTTCCCTCCTCTACCGCCACGAAAGCCAAAAGCGTTGGACAGAAGTTCTGATGGAACCGGGCATCAATGATATTTGGACGGCTACCTTCCAAGTGAACGAAAAGGGCATGTACCATTATAAAATCACGGGCTGGGTTGACCACCTCCTGCACTGGTACGATGGGTTTCTCAAAAAGCAGGAAGCCGGCCAGGATATGCGGGTAGAACTGAAAATCGGTGCCGCCTTCTTACGAAAAACGGCTGAGCAGTACCCTAAATCCAAGGCAAAGGACCTGCAGAAAATGGCCGGGCAGCTGGAGGCAGAGGATCAATACGAAGCGGCTGTTCAGTTGGTGCTTAGCCCAGACTTTAAGCAAGTCGTGGAGTCTACGCCCATGAAGCAGTTTGAAACCATCTATGACCACAACCTGCGGGTCAGGGTAGGTTGGAAAAAGGAAATGTTCAGCACCTGGTACGAGCTTTTCCCGCGGTCAACGGCTCAGGAGCCTGGCCAGCATGGCACTTTCAAGGATGTGGAACGGCTATTGCCCCGGGTACAGGAGATGGGCTTTGACGTCCTCTACATGCCGCCGGTACACCCCATCGGCAAGATCAACCGCAAAGGCAAAAACAACAGCACCAATGCCCAACCCGGCGAGCCGGGCTCCCCCTGGGCCATCGGTAGCGATGAGGGCGGCCACAAAGCCATCCACCCCGGGCTGGGCACACAGGAAGACTACGAAGTGCTGATTGAGAAAGCTCGTGGTATGGGTATCGAAGTGGCGCTGGACCTGGCGTTTCAGTGCGCCCCGGACCATCCTTACATCAAGGAACATCCAGAGTGGTTTGCCTGGCGGCCCGACGGGACCATCGCTTACGCGGAAAACCCACCGAAGAAGTACCAGGATATTGTGCCCATCAACTTCGAAACCGAAGACTGGAAAAACCTTTGGGAAGAACTGAAAAGCGTGGTCATCCACTGGTGCGAAGCGGGGATCCGGATTTTCCGGGTAGACAACCCCCATACCAAGCCATTCCGCTTTTGGGAATGGTGCATTACAGAAGTGCAAAAGGAATACCCCGATACCATTTTCCTCGCCGAAGCCTTCACCCGCCCCAAAGTTATGGCAGAGCTGGCTAAAGTGGGCTTCAACCAGTCTTATACGTACTTCACCTGGCGCAATACCCGCAAGGAGCTGGAAGAATATATGACCGAACTGACCCGGACTGAGTCCCGGGAATACTTCCGGCCTAACTTCTGGCCCAATACGCCGGACATCCTGGCTTACGAGCTGATGAACGCCGGCCCGTCTACCTTTGCGAAGCGTTTCCTGTTGGCAGCAACGCTGTCTTCCAACTATGGCATGTACGGGCCTTCCTACGAGTTCATGGAGCACAGCCCTCATACCAATGGCAAAGAGGAGTACCTCAACTCTGAGAAGTATGAAACCCGCCACTACGACTGGAACCACCGCAACCGGCTTACGGAGCTAATCACGAAGGTCAACCACATCCGCAAGGAGCAACCGGCCTTGCAGGACACCTGGAATATCCATTTCACCCGCACCGACAATGAGTCACTGATGAGCTATGTCAAGCTCACAGGGGACAAGAGCAACATCATCTGGTGCGTCGTCAACCTTGATACCGATTACCGGCAGTCGGGTTTCGTGGAAGTGCCTAAGGCATTGCTGGGTGTAACCGGCAACGTCAACCTGCGGGTGACCGATCTGATGACCGGGCAAATCTACCATTGGTTCAATGACTGGAACTATGTGGAACTCAACCCCGATCAGCAGCAAGGGCATATCTTCAAAGTAGAACTGAACAACCGGCGATAGGCTATGCCTGAAATATTACAACTCAGTGGAGGGGATGCCTCTGACTACGTAGAGCACCTCGCCCGGTTGCGCATTGAGGTCTTCCGGGAATACCCCTACCTCTACGATGGTGATTTGGCCTACGAAGTCGCTTATGTGGATACTTTCCTTCAGGCCCGGCAAAACTTCATGGCGGTGGTGAAGGATGGGGATGCTGTGGTGGGTGCAAGTACCGGGCTACCGCTTGTAGAAGAGACCGACAACATCAAAGCCCCTTTCCTGGAAGCCGGATGGGACATCACTAAAATTTTCTACTTCGGGGAGTCCGTGCTTTTGCCGGCTTACCGGGGCCAGGGCATTGGCAAGCAGTTTTTGGAGCTGCGGGAGCAATTTGCCCGGCAGCAGGGCTTCTCCACGCTAACCTTTTGCGCGGTTGTCCGCCCCGATGACCACAAGATGCAGCCGGATGGCTATCGGCCGCTCGACCCGCTGTGGCGCAAGCAGGGGTTTCAGCCCGAAGATTTGCATTGCCTGATCAGCTGGCAGGAAGTAGGCGAAGCGGAAGAGTCCGCTAAGTCCCTCCAATTCTGGATTAAGCAGTTGTAAAAGCCGGGCTGCACAGACTGATTCATACCCGGATTTGAACCCTGCCGCTAAATGGGTGTACCTTGCTATAACTCAACTACACCTCAGTAATGAATAACCTGCTGTACTTTCGTTTAATGTGGGGAGCAGGTCTTTGTATACTGCTATCCCAGTGTACCCGGCCCGCCATCCTGCCTCAGCCCGTTGCTGCTTATTTCCCAGCCCCTACCCTCTTGCGGGAAGGGGTCGCCCAAAAGTACTACTTCCACTATCAGCGCCCCGGTCATTCAGAGACCTGGACCGATATCAATTACCTTTCCTACCAATGGAATGATGCTCAGGAGCTCGTTATTACCAACTACCGTACAGACCTGACGCCCAATCGGATGCGCAGAGTCACTTTTGAAGAAGGCCAAATGAAAACCCTGGAAGATGTGCAGTACAATGGAACAGACACCCTCCGGAAAACCCTGCTGCAACCGGTCATGCGCAACTGGCAGAGCGATACCGCCACTTCGGTAAAAACCAGTACGGAGGGCATATTCCTGGACCGCTCTGTAGAACGTCAATTGCAACGGAGAGACACCCTGGTGGAAAACCGCCCCGCCATCCTCTTCTCGGGCGTGTACGAATCCGTCCGTATTTCGGATAGCGATACGCTGCGGTTCTCGAGTGCCTTTTCGGAAATCTATGCGGAGGGGATCGGCCTGTATGGTCAGGCTTTCCAGTCAGACCGCTACCAGGGCAGCCTGGAACTCATTGAGCAAATGACCTTGCAGGAATTCAAACGACGTCAGCAGCACGGGCTAGAACGAGCCGCCTTTATCGATCCGGCTACGGTCCTGGGCTACCGGCCTGATTTCAAGCTTTGTACCCGCACCGAAGACATCATTGACTACTACAACCCCGACCCTGATATCCACTACCGGGGTGGCAAGTATGCGCTTTGGAAGGCGATAAAGCCACAGCTGAAAACGGAGCTGCTGAAGGGGGCATCCGGTTACCTGACCTTCCGGTTTGTTATCAACTGCGAGGGGGAGGCCGGGCGCTTCATCCTGGAGACGGCAGACCTGGACTTCCAACCGACCTCATTCCCGAAGGCAACTGTAGCCCATTTGGGTAAAATCACTGCCGGGCTTACCGACTGGCCACCGGTGCAACTCAGGGGCGAACCGGCTGACGCCTACGCTTACTTAACCTATAAAATCCAGGAGGGTGAACAAATTGAATTGCTTCCATAGCCTGGCTCTGTTGACCCTGCTCCTGCAGAGTTGCCAGCCGAAGCCTGTGTTGTACCAGAAAAACATTCCCGAGGCAAGCCGCAAAGCTTTGTCCCGGCAACTGGTTAGTGGCCATCAATTCCACTATCAGGGCACCGTAAGTGAAACCCTGCTGATGCAGGAAGCCTTGCTTTATGATTCGACCAATGCGGTCCCCTACCGCGAACTGGCAGCACCGGCCGTTAAACGGGGGCTCACCAAAGATTTCTACCGGTATTATCAGGGGGCTGTACGCCACGACCCGATAGAGTGGCAGGGCTGGAGGGGCTACCTGTACCTTTACTTCTACCACGATTACGAACGTGCCCTGGCT
Organism: Phaeodactylibacter sp.; assembly: GCF_040219495.1. Taxonomy (GTDB): domain Bacteria; phylum Bacteroidota; class Bacteroidia; order Chitinophagales; family Saprospiraceae; genus Phaeodactylibacter. The sequence goes on from NZ_JAVJSK010000016.1 coordinate 61,326, forward strand.
GATTTTCAGGCGCTGGATGCTCTGACGCCCAACTTCGTCGACTATCCGCAATCGACTTCCATACTGTTCATGAGCGGCATCTGCTACCTGCAACTGGAGGATTACGACCAGGCCATCCTGTTTTTTGACCGCCACATCAACGAGGAACTGAAAACCGTGGAAGAGGCCTACATCGGTACCGAGACGTTTTTGTTCAAAGGCATTGCACAGTATAAGCAAAAGGACTGGGCCGCCGCCAAAGCTACCTTCGAACGGGGGTTGCGCAATGCAGATGGGAAAAGCGCTGACCTTTGGTTTTGGCTGAGCCGGACAGAGGCTGAGCTGGGCAATCCGGAGGCAGCAAAAACTGCGGTGGCGAACGCCCAGCTGCAATTTGACCGCGGCTACTACCACGATCGTACTTATGTGGATGAGTTCTACCAGACTTACCGGGAACAACTGGAAGACTGGGCCGGTCATTTTGAATAAGAGCTTGTTGGACTTTCACACTTCGGGCGGCTCTTGCTAAAGCTACCGGGCAAACAGTTGCCGCAGTGCCTGTATGTCTTCCGGCCGGGTGCGGCAGCAACCGCCGATGAGCCCCGCCCCCGCCTGCAACCACGCTTCCGGCAGGGAACCAAATCCCTTTGGCACCCGATAGGACGGCAACCAGCATTGCTGTTCAGCGTCCCACCCTTCCCCGCTATTAGGGTATATCACGAGCGGTTTGGAGGTATGCCGGGCCAGATTGGCCAGCAGGGCCGTGCCCAGATGCGGTGGCACACAATTGAACCCAATCGCCACCACCTGAGGGTGGGCGCCCAGCAACTGGCCAGCTTCTGCCAGAGGTTGCCCTTCGCTTATGTGGGCAGCATCCTTTGCCGTGAAGCTAAACCAAGCCTGTGCTTCAGGGTACGCTTCCAGCATCTCCAGCAATACTTTTGCCTCCTGCAAGCTGGGCAGGGTTTCAAAAGCGAGCAGGTCGGGGGTTTCGGAGAGTAACCACTCTATTCTGGGCTGATGGAAATCCCGCAGAGCCTCGTCACTTAACCCGTACCGACCTCGGTATTCAGCCCCATCGGCCAGGTAGGCACCGTAAGGGCCAACCGATGCCGCAATCAGGGGCGTAGACATGCCGCTGCTTTCGGAGCAAAATAAGGTGCGGGCCTCTTTTGCCAGTTTTACACTACGCCGTAAGAGCGCCTCTGCCTCCGTAGCGCTGTACCCTGCCTGCAGAAAACCTGGTAAAGTCGCCTGGTAACTGGCTGTAATGGCCACGTCTGCTCCCGCCCTGAAATAATCCAGGTGAACCTCCCGGATGAGCTCCGGCTGCGCTTTCAGGATATGTGCCGACCACAGCCCTCCGGACAAGTCTGCCCCGCGGTGCTCCAGTTCGGTGGCAAGTGCTCCATCCAAAAGGAGTGGTAAAGCCCGGTTTAATAGTCGTTGCATTCGTAATGGTTTTGATAAAAGCCAGCATGAGAGGTGCTTATAAGGCCTTCTTGCTGTTTGGCGCTAGACTACGAAGTAGATGCAAAGCGGATTTCCAGAACTGTAAAACGTAAAAAACCGCCGGCAAAATCATTGCCGGCGGTATTACAATATTTGAAGGAAAACGTGGTGTTCGAGTTTGAAACTACCCGAATATCATGCTTACAACCCCTCGAGGGCAAGCATGATATCGGATAGGGACGCCGCTTCGGGCGTTATACTAATGGTCAGATTCTCCATAATGGTTACGGTCTTTTCTTCCAGGAAGTACATCCCTTCTTCTCCTTCCGCAATCACAATAATTTTGGCGGGTTCGCCTGAAGGCAGGCCATCCCGACAGCAATCCGGGCGGAGCGCATTCTCCTGTTCAAAGGGAATCGTCGTTAGCCCGTTGTAATCGCGCAGAGCGATGAAAGCAACCGTATTTTTAGCATCGAAGCTGTAAGGCAGGTTGAGGCAAACCTCAGCAGTGCCTTGCTCATCAGACAGGTAACTACCGCATTTCAGGTACCCTAATTCGGGGCTGGAATATTCAAACCCCGGAACAAGCTGCCCGGACTCCGGGTCTTCCAGTTCGACGGAGCGTACGGGAGCTTCGCCCAGGCTATACTCTACCCACTCCAGGGTCTCATCCTCTGCCAATTTGCCTGTGAAAAGGCGCATCCGTGAATTGTAACGGGCGGTAGCCATCTGAATACGGATCATCTCATCCTGCTTCAGCCGAAGCGCTTGCCCGGCTTGCTCCACCTCGATGAAGACCGTACCTGCTGATTCGATGATGCCATCAGCAGTGGCGGTGGTGATCCGATTGCGCAATAAATCTTCTTTGCTGTAAAGCTCAAGCACTTTTGCCTGAACTGTTCCCGATGCTTCTGATCCATCCGGGAACAGAAAAGCATTGGGAGGAACAATTACCCGGCCGTAGCCGGGCAATGTGATCAGTTTCTCTTGCGATGCGTCCCAACTAACCAAAATTGGACTGGATTGTACCGCCTCAAAGAAACGGTTGATATTGCCGGAAGTAAGCTCTAGGGGCTGGAATTGATCAACTTCTTCCACGCACCCTGTCAGTAGCACCGCAATTCCAAAGTATGTAAAAAGCCTTCTCATTCAGTATAGAGATTTGTCTAAACCTCCGGTATTTTCCGGCAATTGGATTGTATGTATATTTGCTAGACCCGGTAAGTTGCCTGTGCGTTGCCTGACCTCAAACTTTTTTTTACTTTCGGTTGATTGTATTATCCATTTCACACCAAATGCCCATGCAAGAGAAGCTATCCTGCCCCGAATGCCGGTCGCCCGTAGCCGCAGACCAGATCAATATCAACCTGCTGCTGGCCAAATGCAGCAAGTGCGGTATGGTATTTAGTTTTGAAGATCGGGTGGCGGCAGTGGTGCCGTCTGCACCGGCTATGCCCCCCCGCCCTCGGGTGAAGGACCGGGGCTATATCCCTATGCCGCCCGGCATTGAAGCACAGGCGATGCTCAGCGAGCTCAACATCCAAATCAGGTGGCGCAACCGGGTACAGGGCTTCCTTGTCTTTTTTACAATTCTCTGGAATATTTTCGTATTCCCTTTCGCCATATTTGCCTTTTTGATCGGAGAGCTTCAGATACTTTTGTTCATGAGCCTGCATTTGTCCGTTGGCGTGTGGCTACTCTATACGCTTGTTGCCAACCTGGTCAATAAAACGACCATTCAGGCCACCAATCAAAAGCTGATTGTCGAGCATGCCCCCCTTCCCATCCCTTTCCGGGGCAATCAGGAGGCAGACACTCGTGACATCCGGCAATTGTACGTAGAAGAGTACGTCGCAAGTACCACCAACGGCCGCCCAAACATTCGGTATGCCCTTTCTGCCCGTATGCATTCCGGGCAACGGCTGGAGTTGATAAAAGGGCTGAAAAACCCGGAGGAAGGCCTGTATATTGAGCAGCAAATTGAACGTTTCCTGGATATTGAAGACCAGGCAGAGGCCAAAGAAATTTAGCTCCTCGTCTATTAAGGCTTTACAAGCTCCCGGATTTTACTTACTTTCTAAGTCCAAATGCTAAAAAAACTGCTATGAGCCTGAAAGATGATCTGAAAAAACTGCTGTTTGGGGCCAAGTCTGCCGCCCGTTCAGTAGGCCGCAAGGCAGAAGAACAAGGCACTAAACTGGGTGAAGAACTCAGCGAACAATCCAAAGATTACTACCAGAAAGCCAAGCGACGTATGGAAGAACTAGATGATGAATACCGCCCAAAAGTGAAAAAGAAAGCTCAGGAGGCCCGGGGCTTTGCCGAAGAATTAGTCAACGAAGCCTTCAAAAGTGCGGAAACACCTGAGACCGAACCCGAAGTAACGCATACCAATACTACTATGGACGACAACAAGAAAAACGAAAAGCTACAGGAAGACGAGCCTTCCTTCGAAGATATTTTCTCCGGTAAAACCACGCCTCCGGAAAAGGAGCCTCAATCAAAAGAGAAAGATCCGGGGCAGCGGTCAAAGGTTGACGAGTTCGGCGAGGAGTTTTCGCGGGTAGCCGGGGAAGCAGGCCGCAAAGCAGCTGATCTCTCTGAGCGCGTTGGCAAGCGGGTCCTCGATACCAGCGACAAAGTCAACGAACGCCTCTTCGAAGAAGGCGAAAAGCTCTGGGATAAAGCCAAAGAGAAAGGCAGCACTTTCATGGACCGCTTTGAGGGCCTGGTCGATAAAGCCAATGAGGAAGCGAAGAAAGAATCTATGGACGACCTCACAGAGCAGGCCAAAAAGATGGATGAAGAACTCGAGCGCCGGGTGAAAGAACGCGGGCAACGCTCTAACGCGGAAAACCTGGAACGGGACCGCAAAAAAGAACCCCTCGGTGGCATGGACAGCTTCTTCGATAAGGCCGAACGGTATGTCTCCGGGGATTACGCCGATGAAGGCCAATCTGATAAAGACCTGACCATCCGCAAAGACCCTGATTATAAACCTAAGAAGAACACCGGCAAAGTCAAAGGTTTTGATGACCTCGACGGGGACGGGGACGAAATCATCGATGACGCTATTCTTGATGATGGCGATGACAAATAAACGCTAAACATGCAGGCAACTGCCAGGCCCGACTGGGAACGGCTGCGCGCTGAACCCGGCCCTGAACTCAAAATATTCAACGTCCGCTTCGACTACATGCGCAATCCGCGGAATAAAGCCGTGGAGCGCATGGTGGTCCTCGAATCTCCGGATGCCGCTAATGTCGTAGCCCGCAGAGCCTCCGACGGTAGTATACTCTTTGTAGAGCAATACCGCTTTGGCATCGGGCGGTACACCCTGGAGCTGCCCGGAGGCATGGTAGACACCGGAGAGGCACAAGAGATAGCCGCCCGCAGGGAGTTGCTGGAAGAAGCCGGTGCCACTGCGCAGTCCTGGCACTTTCTGGGCAAAATCCCATCCAACCCCGTTTTTCAGGACAGCTATATTTTCCATTGGCTGGCAGAAGATGTCCGCCTCGTGCAGCAGCCCACCCTTGATGCAGGGGAGGATGTGTACCTGCAGTGGCTACCCGAAGCAGAGGTACGGGAACGCCTCTACAGTGGGCAATTCGAGCACCCGCATACCGTCAATGCCCTCCTGCTCTTCTTTCATCATCTCCAAAATAGCTGACTATGCACTCCAATGACTTTACCGCAGCCCGGGCGCTTGTTTTTGATGCCTATGGGACTTTGTTCGATGTGCGCAGTATCGATCAGGCGCTGAAGGCAGCGTTTGGCTCAAAAGCCAGCCATATAGCGCCTGTTTGGCGGCAAAAGCAACTGGAGTACACCTGGCTCCGTACCCTGATGGAGCAGTATAAAGATTTTTATGCGCTCACGGAGGATGCTTTGGTATACGCCCTGCAGGCTACCGGCACAACCGCCAAACTGGGGCAAATCCGCAAAGTGATGAGCGCTTATTATGACCTTTCTGTATTCCCCGATGCCCTCGAAGCCCTGCCCATACTTGCTCAGCACTACCGCCTCGCCATTCTTTCCAATGCCAACCCTTCTCTTCTGGAACGCGCCTGTGTGCACAGAGGTATTGACACCTACTTTGAACACCTCATTAGTGCAGATACCATTCAGGCTTATAAGCCCGTGCCCGCCGTTTACAGACTGGCCGCAAAGCGCCTGCAGCTTCAACCCGGTCAAATCGGCTTCGTGTCCGCCAATACCTGGGATATTGCAGGTGCCGCATCAGCCGGGCTTTCCACGGCATGGCTCAACCGCAGCGGAGGTGTACCTGAAATCCTCGGCCATACGCCCGGGCAAATCGTACAGTCCGTCCTTCAACTGACACCATAAAAAAAGCCACCGGTTACTGCAAATGCAGCACCGGCAGCTTCAGAAACCTGATACCTTAATTCTTAGAGCACCGCCGCTTACCTTCAGTGTGCGACCTGAAGAGGTAGGCGCCACATATTATCTTTATCGACCACCACCATCCAATACATGCCATTCGGCAAATCAGCGGTGGGCACTTTTATTTGCTGGAAGCCCGCAACCAGTTCTGCTTCATGGAACCACAAGCGGGCACCATCGGCTTTGAAGAGGCTGAATTGTACCCGCGCCTCAGCCGGTTGCGTCCATTCCAGTGTCGCCATGTGGCTGGCCGGGTTAGGATAGACTGATGGCGGTACTACTGCGGGCATTTCCTGACTTGCCGCATGGTATCGTTGCGACTGCGCTACAGGATCGTTTTTGCCCGCTTGTAAAGGATCGACACCCGTAGAAGGGTCCTGAGTGGCAATAATCAGCGTATAATCTTCCGTTTCCCCCCAGACGTAATCCTCGCAGGGATCAAGGTTCGGTGCGTAGCTCATGATCACCCGCATACGGGTCTGGCCAGGAGTGGCAGATGCCGGAATCGCGAAGCTGCCGCCATTTTGGAATGGATAATTATTCCGGGTATAGACTTCTTCGCCGGGGTCATTGAAATCTCCGTCTATGTTAAAATCTACGTACACGCCCCAGTTTTCGGGTATAGACGAACCGTTGAAGCCCGGCGTCAGGGTAAAGTCCACGTTTTCCCCAATGATAGCGGTGTGCTGCATGGACAGGAAGCTGCCATAGCCCCCGTTATTGCCGGAGTTGTTGTTGATATCGCCAATTTGTACACTTGAAATCCACTCCATAACCGAGCTCGTAGCTGCCGCGCTGCAATAGATGAGCGGTTCAACAACATTCACCGTGTACTCTTCCACTTCACCGTAGGCTACATTGGCACAAGGTTGAGGCGGACTGCCATACTTCATCGATACACGCATGGTATAGGAGCCCTCATCAATGGTTGCCGGCAGCTCCATGAAGCCAGTCACGCTGCTATTAGAAGGGCCGGAAGTAAACAACAATTCATTCGGATCGGAATAATCGCCGTCCTGATCGAAATCAATCCAAACCCGCCAGTATTCGTTAAAGGCGAAGGCCGCGTAGCCTGGCGTGAGCACAAACGGATTTGTGGTGCCAGACTCCAGAGTAATAAGCAGGGCCGGATCACCTTTAAAATCGCCCAGCCCACCGTCATTGCCGCTTTGGTTCACAAACGCGCCAAAGGCCACTTGCTCAATCCACTCGTACTGTGTAGAGTTGCCCCGGGAATTGCAGGGAGACGGCGCTTCATTCTCGATGATAAAGGACAGGTTGATAGAGCACCCATTCGCATCGGCAACAGTCACCTGATAGCTGCCCGCTCCGAGGTTGCTGGAAGAAGCCGAGGAAAGGCCATTGCTCCATGCGTAATTATAAGGCGGTGTGCCACCATTGGTGTTAATAACTGCGCTGCCATTAGAACTTACACTGGCACCTGTGGTAGATACGCTCGCGTTGAGTACTGAAGGCTGTTGCACGACAATATTGGCAGAGGCCTGGCACCCCAGTACATCTACTACCGTCAGGCTGTAGCCACCAGGAGAGACATTCTCCAGTGTCGTGGTAGTTGCGCCCGTATTCCAAAGGTACTGCCCGTAATTGCCGGAGCCACCGGAAACGGTAGGCACCACACTGCCATCGCTGCCCCCATTGCAGGAGACATCCTGTGCCGTAAGTGACACCTCCAACTCGTTAATCTTTTTCACTTCCGTGGAAGCCACTACTGTACAACCATTCTGATCGGTGACGGTCACCTGATATACGTTCGGATTCAGGCCGGAAATGATATTGGTAGTCCCGCCATTATTCCAAGCGTAGGTATAACTACCCGTGCCACCGGTTACGGACACTGAAGCAACGCCATTGGCAGCGCCCGTGCACGTTGCATCCGTTGAGGTCGCCTGAGCGTTAAGAGCCACCGGAGCTGTGAGGCTGATGGTGCTCGAAGTTTGGCAGCCATTCTGATCCGTGACGGTAACAGAATAGGCACCTGCACCTAAACCACTCTGGCTCTGACCGGTACTGCCATTGCTCCATTCAAAAGTATAGGGTGATTGCCCGCCGTTGACGATGAGGGTCAGTGCGCCATCATTAGCCCCTGCACAATCCGGATTGTTGCGGATGAAGCTCAGGGTGATCGAAGTGGTCTGCGGTACATTAACCGAAGCTATTTCCAGACAACCATTGGCATCAGTAACGGACACCGTATAACCGCCAGGCAACAACCCGGAAACCGTTGCGGCAGTTGCCCCATTGCTCCACAGGTAAGTGTACGGAGGCGCGCCACCATTAGCATCAACGGTTGCTGAAGCACTACCTCCGGAGCAGCTGGCTGCGGCCGCAGAGGTAGTAAGTGTGATAGAAGAAGCCGTTTGTACAATGCTTTGCTCAACCGCGCTACAGCCATTCATGTCCGTTACCGTGAGCATATAAACCCCGGGTTGCAGCCCTGTAGCAACAGAGCCCTGAGCGCCGTTGCTCCAGCTATAGGTGTACGGTTGCGCGCCACCGGTAACCGTTGCGGTGATGCTTCCTTCTCCGTTGTTATTGCAAGGTACGTTGGTTGCGCTTAACCCTACATCAAGGGGCTGGGCAGCACCAACAATTGCGTTTTGCGCTACGGAGCAGCCGTTGGAGTCGGTGATTGTCACCGAATAGTTGCCCGGGCTTAGGCTGTGGATGGAGAGATTGTTCGAACCATTACTCCACTGCACACTGTAGTTTCCTGTGCCACCCCCGATAAATTGAATAGAGGCACTGCCATCGTTGTTGCCAAAACAAGATACTGGTGTGGAAGCGATTTGTGTAGTGACCGGGCTTGGGCTCGTCAGTGCCGTTGAAGCTTGGGTGGTACACCCTTTGTTGTTCGTCACCGTGACGGCATAAAAGCCGGTGGCAAGACCGGTGACATAAGACCCGGTGCTGCCGTTGCTCCAGGTGTAGGCATAGTCTACTTCCAGCCCTTCGCTTACGGATACGCTAATGATACCGTCTGCCACACCACTACAGCTGGGCTGTACAGTATTAAAAGTAACCTGCAGAGGGTTTGGCTGTGTGATGGCCACCATCTGTGTGACGCTCTGAGCTCCATCCGACACCGTAACGATATAGGTACCGGCGCTAAGGTTGCTGATTGTTGGGCCTGACAATCCGTTATTCCAGGCGTAAGTGTAAGTACCGCTACCACCGGCAGCAATTACGGTAGCACTGCCGTTACTGCCGCCGTGGCAAGAAACCGCATTCACGCCAGTCACCTGAACGGTCAGGTCGTTGCCACCGGTGGGGTCGAGGCAGAAAGGTGTCACCTCCTGACTTCCAAATTGCCCGCCGTTGGCCAAAAGTACGCCATTTTCATTCCTGACTTCGTAAGAGCCGTTTCCATTAGAACCACAGCACATCCCATCGCTGTAAGTGTCCTTAATGACAAATTCAAAGCATCCGTAAGGGAGGCACTCAGTCACTGTAAGGGAGGACATCGGCCCCTGCTCGATATAAGGCCCGCCGGACGCGATCACGTTACCTGAATTATCACGAATTTGCCAACTCGTTTCCTGAGGCCGCAAATCAAAGTTCAGTGTGATTTCAACATCCGTCTGACAGGCAAAGAAAGTGTGGGGTTCAGCTTTGGTACGCCGCCCGAATCCGCTACCGGCAATACCTGCTTCCACAGCATACCAGCCTTCTGCTCCTGAAGGTGCGGCCATTTCGAAGCTCGTGCCACTTGTGGCCCCTTGCAATTCCATAAACTTACTACCTAAGCGGTATACTCTGTAGGTATTAGCACCATTGACCGGGCTCCAGGTGAGCCGCACCTGATTACCGGGGATGGTGCTGACCTGGAAATTAGGCTGGCCAATAATAGATAGGTTACCGTCCGTTCCGCTGATTTGTCCACCCCGGCGCACACGTACCTGCACAGTACCACTGGCAATATTAGGTACATTCCAGTTGAAATGCCGGCGGCTGCCCAGGATACTGCTGGCAATCGTATTCCAGGAGTTACCACCGTTGGTGGAATAGTCGAGTGCGAAAGACCCGTTTGTACCGTAAGCATCCCAACGGATCGTAGTAGGCTCGCCGGGCACAAGGCCGTCTCCCGCCTGTGGGTAAACCAGCTTGACATCATTGTACAGAAAAGTGTAAACCACCACGTAGTCTTGTGTTTGACTAGGCACGAGGTAGCCGTCAACCTTAACGGTGTATGTTCCGGAAGCAGGGTCTACGATACTGACCTGCTCCATATTATTCAGCCGGTCTACACCATTATAGGCAGGCTTGGTAATACTGTCGATATGGGGCACGGTACTAAGCTTCCAGGGATGCCGGACCTGCCCTGCCGGCGTTGCTACAGAAAGGTCCAGATCATTGACCAGGGCTTTCGCCGCAACGGGGGAGCCTTCGGCATCGGTCCAGTAGATCATGATGCGGACCTCCTTCACGTTCACCGGCACAAAGATGTCGTGCGTATTGGAGCTACCATCTGATACGGTAGTCTCATAGTACTGTTGGTTTTCGATTACTTCCAGAGCACGGCCTGCGTGTACCCGGCCCCAGCCAAAGTCGAAGTCTGGTCCGGGGCGCCCCAGGTCATCGGCTGTATTGAGCAAAGTGCCTTTAAGCAGTGCTGCAGTTGGGTCTTGATTGTGCAGGCTACGGAAGGCATGCACCAAAGACGCGGCCGTACCCGCCAGGCTTGGAGAAGCCGCAGAGGTGCCACCGCCGGGCCCGTAACCGTTGTCAGGGCGGGTAGAGTAATTGCCCTGCCCGTGGGCGCTCAGGTCAGGTTTGATCCGACCGTCAATGGCAGGGCCGCGGCTACTCGAAGCGACGCGGTTGTCATCGTAAAACAGGTTAGCAACCGCAAAAACATTCTTGCCTACTTTGCGCCCCCCGGTAATGTTGCCGTAGCGGAAGTTATTCAGCACCAGCGATCCGTAAATTGGGCTGCAAGCTGAAGATGCGCTATTACCCGCTGAGAAAAAGTGCAACAGATAACCATTATCATACACCTGCTTGTCGATGTCGCGGGAAGTAGAAGTATAGAGCCCCCCGCATCCTTCACCAAAGGAAGAAGAGGTGACCACAAAGCCCTCGCTGGCTTGTAAGGCCGGTGCCGCACTGATATGCGGATAGCCGGAAATATCGTAGAGTTTTAGAGAAGCACCCGGTGCCGCACCTATGCCAAGGGGGTCAATATTACCGGCTCCACCGGCAAGCCCCAGCGTCATATCTCCGTGAGTACCAAAGTTGGTATTGGTCAGATCTTCTAACCGTCCACGGAAATCTTCGTGGCTGACACCGCCATCATCACCAATAAGAATATAGACGCCTTCACCATCGTACTGCAAGCCCGGGCCGGTGCTCAGGAGGTTAAGACGGTGGGACGTACGCCCCACAAAACCTTCACGCACGGGCGGGGCCTCCGGAAGATCGACATACTGTATAGCCGGGTGGCGGGCGATGCTGAGCAGGCTGTCTTCAGGTATGGTAAGGGAAAGCTCTGTTGGCAGTGTATCCAACGGAGCATACCCAAGATCCTCGAGCGCGGCTTTCAGTGAAGCCTTTGTGACACTGGGCCAGGGGCTGATGACTACGTTAAGCTCCCCGTTGTTGTAAGCATAAGCAGGGAAGTTATTCCCAGACAATTGTGCAGGGAGCTTAAAACTTCCATCGTAAGGTGCAAGTGCACGCGCCTGCAGCTCGGCAAAATTGACCGTCTCCGGCACCTTGGCCAAATAAGCGTAGTTGGGAATATAAGCAAACAACTCCACCCCATCTTGCTCAAGGACTTGCAGCGCCCCAGCATCTGGAATCGCATCAAACTGTATGATAATGTAGTAATTGCCTTCGTAGAGGAATTCAGCGAATAAAGAGTCGCTTTCTGAACTCGGCAGGGCAAAAGCATCAGAGGGGACCGATCCGGACTGAAAACTTACGCCGTAGTCTTGGGACGCCAGGGGCGAAACTCCAACTAAAAATAGTAGAATGATGAACAGTAAAGTACATCTCATGTCCTGTCTGTGTTTTTGTCTGGGCGGTACAACTTACCCTTGATCAAAACAAGCGTAAGTGACCTTTAATTTGGTTCTTGTGCACTAATCAAGAGGGCTATTCGCGACACAGCGAATCCCTCATCGTGGACTAGGCTGACCAACCATAAGTTAATTCAGCCCAACCTCAATGGATGCCCACAGGGTATACCGGTAGGTTGTTCCGTATTTGCAAAAATTGTGTGAAGTTCCGTGTTTGCTGACAATAGTCCTGTAAACCTAAAAAGGGGGAGAATTCAGCTTGGCATTTTATGAGGAGGAACAAAGCGGTTTCAGCTTTATTCTTTGCCTTACAAAGTTATGGGAATATTACTTATAAGTCAAACCTTCAATCAGTTTTAATTGTGACATAGTCAATATATTGACAAAAATTGAATATTTTTTATTTTTTTTGGTTCCACGGGCTCTTACCTGACCACAATGCCCTTCAGGTACACCTGCTGCCCAGTCCGGACCAGTAACTGATAAAGCCCGGGGGTAACCGCGTCAAGGTTAAGTTTGAACTGTTGCAGCCCCTTGTGGCCGTCCTGATGGTTTCGGACCACAACCCGGCCCAACCCATCGTAGAGGACTGCTTCAATGGGTCCGTCAAACTCTTGGGCAATGGCATAATTTAACACCTGTCCAGCGGGTATTGGCCACACTTTTAGTGTACCGGCGTTTTCAGGAATTCCGGCCCGTACCTGAACGGGCAATGGTGAATTGCCTGCACTCCTGAACCCGGGCGGTGGTGCAATCATGAACTGATAGTCTTCCACCTCTCCCCAGGAGAAATTACTGCAGGGATTGAGCACCGCATTCCATCGCATATTGATGCGTACAGACAAAGGCCCCGGTGTTGCCGACTCCGGTATCTCAATGTTGCCGAGCACCGGGCCTACTGCCGGACCAGACTGAAAGACCAACTCATTATCGTGATTGAAAATACCATCCCGGTTGAAATCAGCCCAAATGCTCCAAAATTCTACCATCGGCGATCCACTGTAGCCCGGTATGAGCGTTATTGGTACCACCTCGCCGGCACTTGCTGTCAGCGACAGGCTCGTATAGTCCCCATACCCCTCATCGTTTCCGGACTCATTTATCCAGGTGTTTGTTTGTACAGCTTCAATCCACTCCTGAGACGTACTCTGCCCTGATGACGCGCAGTAAGCAACCGGCCCGGTCACCCTCAGGCGGTAATCTTCGGTCTCCCCGTATAGGTAAACCCCGCAGGCGCCCGGCGGAGCAAGGAAGCTCTGACTGATGCGCATGACTTTCAAGCCAGGCGTGGTTTCTGAAGGCAGCTGAAACAGGAAGGACAGTGAATCCGTGGTTTGCTGGCCAGAGTGGAAGCGCTGCTCGCCCTCATCCTCAAAGTCGCCATCTTCGTTGAGGTCAATCCATACCCGCCAATAGACGGGCAACGTGCCACTTTGGAAGCCAGCGTAAAGCGACATAGTGTAAGGCTGCCCTGCCCGTACAGAGATCAGCAGCTCATCCGCCCCCTCAAAGGAAACATAGGGCTCTTGGTTCTGCCCGGTATACCGATGAGCGGTGTCGATCCGGACCGCATCAATCCAATTGTAAGCATTGGTAGTGACCTCGGGAGTGCAATGCGCTGGCGCCTCCGACGAGACCTCCTCACTCAAGATCCGCTGACAGCCATTGGCATCCGTTATGGTGAGCTGGTACACCTCGCTTTCGTTAATGGATAAAGAAGAGGCCGTAGACCCATCCGACCATTGGAAGCTATACGGTGGCACGCCTCCAAAAACGGAGACTTCGAGGTGGCTAAGCGTGTCCGTGTAGGTGATATCCGCACCAATGGGCGTGGGCCCTTCCAGCTCAATGTGGCCAGTTGCCGAGCACCCTAGCCCATCCGTTACTGTCAGCTGATAATTGCCAGTCTCCAGTCCGGTAGCAGTTGGAAAGGTGCTGCCGTTGCTCCATGCGTACTGATAAGGTGGGTACCCCCCTACTACCGAAACGAAAGCCGCTCCGTTCTGCGCATCCGCACAAGTGGGCGCATCTCCCGCCAGGTAAAGTGCCAGCGGGCTCGCATCTAAAACCTGTGCTGTGGTAGAGACCATACAGCCTTTACTATCGTATACCGTAACGGCATAACTGCCAGCGGGTATTTGGAGGAGCTCCTTGCCGGTCTCCCCGTTGCTCCATTGGAATTGATAAGGGGCTGTTCCTCCGGATACCATGGCGTTCACCATACCATTCCCTATTGAGCCACAACCGGAATCTTCAGTAGCAATCATTACGCTTAATGGTGCGGGGTCAGATATGATAACACTCGACATTACGCTGGTGACTTGGTCAGAAATGGTCACCTCGTAAGTCCCTGCTAACAGGCCTGTAATTTGTTGTGTCGTGCCTCCGTTGCTCCAGCTGAAGGAGTAGTTGCCCGCACCCCCACTCGGGTATGCAACGGCCCAGCCATCTTCTGCACCGTTGCAGCTGACTGTTTCTGCCGCTGTAGCGAAAGCCTGTAAGGTAGGCTGATTGGACTCCATGCAGAAGAAAGCAATACCATTGCCACCGAAGTGGCTACCTTCAGCCAGTAGATGTCCCTGATGATTATACAGCTCATATTTGCCTGCTCCGTCCTCGCAGCAGAGGCCGTCATTACCACTATCCTGTACCGAAAGGGTAAAGCAACCGTCGGGCAGGCAAAGCGGAACTTCCACCACCTCGCCCGCCATGTAACCCGGATAGGGTCCGGCAATCACCATTTCCTGACCGGCTTCATCCACGAGCGACCAGGTGGTTTCCTCTGGCTTATCGTCCAGGTGCAATTTCAGCAGCGCCTGATTGTTACAAACAGTTTGCCGGTAGAAGTGGGCGCGGGCCCGGGGGCCGGGGATGTTATTCTCCATGATGGCACGAATGCTAAACCAGTTGCCGGTACCCTGAGGAATAGGGAATTCAAAGGAGACTTCGCTGGTGCTCCCCAGTAGCTCCATATACTGTTCGCCCAATGCAAAAACTTCATAACTGACCGCCCCTTCCACCGGAGCCCAATGCATGGTCGCCTTTTGAATACCAGATTGCTCGATATAAAACCCTGGCTTAGCCAAAACGGTGAACACCTCTGAAGTAACGGCTTCCTGGCTATTGCTCAACCTGATTTGAAAAGAACCGTGCAGAGACGCTGGCACCTGCCAATTGTGCAACCAACTGTGGCCGGAGAGGCCTGATGCAAACGTTGTCCAGCCTGAGGAACCTACCCTGCGGTAAGCCAGCGTGTAAGGCCCGGTTGCCCCTCCTTTGTCCCAGACCACTTTCAGCGGGCTGCCGGGTGCTACTGCCGACTGGGCAACGGGGTGGCGGATTGCCAATCCTGATTCCTCAAAGCGGTAGACGATTTCAGCAGACTGTGGGCCTTCCGGCACCAAGTGCCCTTTCACCTTTACAGTATAGGTGCCCGGAGTAGGGTTAGCAATCACCACTTGTTCTACATTATTCAGCCGGTCAATGCCTGGCTTGGCATTTGCGGTCAGGCTGTCGGGGTGCGGAAAACTGGAAAGCACCAAGGGGTAATACAATTGCCCCTCCGGCCCCAGCACCCGAAGATCCAAGTCATTCACCAATGCTTTTGCTGCGATGGGAGCGCCAGCGATATCGTGCCAGACCAACATGATCTTTGCTGTTTCCGTATTGCCGGGTATCTGAATCGTAAAGGTACGTTCTGCACTATGAGATAGCTTGGTTGAGTAATATTGACCGCTCACAATCATTTCCGTAGCGGCTTCGGCATCAGCTAACCCCCAGCCGTGCTGGAAATCGGGGCCGGGGCGCCCTAAATCTCTGGCCCCATTCAACAACGCCGCTTTGAGCAATGCAGATGGGGGGTCCTCCCCACTGTGGAGCCCGCGGTAGGCCTCTGTCAGCTGAGCCAGGATACCAGCTACAGCTGGTGCAGCAGCGGAGGTTCCGCCTGCCTTAATATAGCTGTTACCGGGTCCATTGGCCACTGCATTTTCTCCTACAGCCACAATATCAGGCTTCAGGCGGCCATCTTCCGCCGGGCCAACGCTGCTGCTCTGCGCCAGAATGCCGTCGGTATCTACATTCCCTACCGTAATAGCGTTCTTGGCAGCCTTGCGCCCGCCGGTGATGTTGGCGAAGGGGCTGACGAGGTCGAAATCGAGCAGCGCATAAACTTCACTGCAGGTACCTCCCCCTTCATTGCCTGCCGAAAAGCAGTGCATGAACACAGGATGCTGATGCATCTGATCATCAAGCTCAGCTGCTTTTGAATTGTAAAACCCACCACAGCCGTCTCCATAAGAAGTAGAAGTGATGGTGACTTTATGCTGGTAATAATTTTCAACGGCGGCACTATGGTGCAGGTAGTCCAAAATAAAACTAAGGTGTATTTTTGCAGCTGGTGCCAGCCCCTGAGCTTCAGGCAGCAGGTTGCCAGCGCCCGCGGCAATACTGGTGGTCATTTCGCCATGGCTGGTCCCAAAATCATCGCTCAGGTCCAGAATCAACCGGTTCTGCAGGTCTTTGTGGTAAACATTGCCATCATCTGCGATACCGATGACTACCTGTGCTCCGGTGAACGCACTTTCTCCATTATTGTGCAAAACAGGAGCGCCCATGACCGCACCATTTTGTAAGCCTTCTGGCTGGGGGGCAGCTTCAGCGGCTTCTATCAACCATACGCCAGGGTGACTGGCCAAGGTGCGGATATCCGCTATGCTTACTGCACCTTTCAGGTACTGGGTACTGACCTTGTCTATTTTGAAAGAGGGGGGCAGGGAAGGGAGCAAAGCCTCTGCGTTAAGGCCCGGCATTGGCAGTACGGTGATGTCCATGAGTCCGCGGCCGCCCTTTTGGTTAATCTGTGCCGCACAGTTGCTCGTCAACTTGAAGGTGCCCAGCATAGGCAGAAGGGTAGGAAAAGGCAGGTCTGTTGGTGAGAACCGGGCCGGTAGCGCTACCAAAAAGGAACGCTCGGGCAAAAACTGCAGAAAACGCAGCCCTTTCGCCTCCCAGGCTTTACGCTCAGTCGCCGTGGGCAGCTCCTGAAACTGTACAATGAAGTAAGTCTCGCCCTGAAAAGCGTAATCTTGCCAGGCTTGCTCCTGACGTGCGCGGTGGCTGAGTGCGGCTACAGCTTCTGTAGAAAGTGAAGCAGACTGTAGCCGAAGGGGCGCCGTTTCCTGGGCTTGGCAAAGGATACTAACGAGTAGCGGGAATACTAGTAATAGTATACTATTTCTCATGTTTTTGTGCAGTTACCAGTGCTTTCTTAATGGCATAGAAAGCCTGACTCACAGGAGGGGTCTGTCCTGTAAGGTTGGGTCGTCTTCAATAATTTTTAAGTGCTACGTGGGCTTAGAGCTTGTTGGGATTTTACACTTCGGGCTACTCTTGCCAAATTTTGTCCTGCTCTTTGTTGTTCTCCCGCCTGCCATAGTCTTGTACGGCGGACAGGTCGGTCACGTAGCTAAGGCTATATTCCCTCATCACGCCTTAATCAGAACAAAATTTGGCTGCGTTCGCTCCAAAAGCAAAATCCCAACAAGCTCTTAGCAAACAAGTCCAACAAGACAGAATTTGAAAAAACTCGCCTTGGCGGACTGTAACGTCAGTTTGGGGGGATAAGCTCTCTCATGGATTATTTAGTTTTTGTGCAAAGGGAAGTTTCCCTTACCCTCCTGCTGTTTGGATAATAGTATTAAAATCGCTTAGTGCTGTGTTGGGAAGGCGTGCCTGTTTAGGAACTTTCTATGGGGAAGAAACTCGCACCGTATAGCATGGCTACACGATAATGCATTTGCAAATATATTAAAAATATAAATATTGATCTAGCTCACCGAGAGTTTCTTGCTTAAAAGCCGCTCTCGGAAAGCTTTACCCCATTGTTTTTCAAAGCATTACGACTGAAATAAAAAAATTAATCCTGCGAAATTTCTACGCCTGACGAATTGTTTTCCTGTTGTACGTTCTTAACGAGCCGACCTACAGTAAGCCCCTGAACGATAATGGAGAAAACAACTACAATATAAGTTATGGTCAATATCGGTGTTCTGCTCATATGCTCAGAAAGTGACAGGGCAAGTGCTATAGAAATACCGCCACGCAGGCCGCCCCAGGTCATAATCAGGTTGGTTTTAGGGAAGAAATCCAGCCGGTTTCGAAATAACGCGATAGGGGTAGCCAGAGCCATAGCACGGCACAACAAAACCAGGGGGATCGCAATCAGCCCGGCAATTAAGTACTGAGGAACGAACTGCAGAATAACAATTTCCAAGCCAATAAGGACAAACAGAACAGCATTAAACAAGACATCCATCAGCTCCCAGAACTTGTCGACATAACGCTCCGTTTGTTCAGACATGGAGGAAGTACGAAAGCGCTTGTGCCCCACCATCAACCCGGCGACGACCATAGCCAAAGGTCCGGAAAAATGCAGGCTCGCCGCCAACAGATACCCTCCCATTACCATAGCCAATGTGACTAAAACTTCGACCTCGTAATCGTCAATAGTCCGCATCATGTAGTAGCAAACATAACCCAGTACAAGCCCCAGAGTAATGCCTCCACCGACTTCTTCCAGGAATAGGAAAGCTACTTCTCCTGCTTCAAAGTGCCCGGCGCCCGATTGCACCAATTGATAAATGCTGATAAATACGACGACGCCAATACCATCATTAAATAAGCTTTCGCCCACTATCTTGGTCTCCAGGTCTTTGGGCACGCCTGCTTGCTTCAAAATCCCCAAAACGGCAATCGGGTCAGTGGGGGAAATTAGCGCACCGAACAGCAGACAGTGCAGGAAGGGAATCGTAATACCAATCGCATTAAACAAAAAGAAAGAAAGCGCCCCCACCAGAAAAGTGGACGTGACTACACCGAGAGTAGCAAAGAGCAATATGGGCCAGCGCATACTTTTAAGGGAATTAAAATCGACATGCAAGGCTCCTGCAAAAAGCAGAAAGCTCAACATACCCTCCATAAGGACTTTATGGAAATCAATCTGCTCCACGAGGCTCTTCTCCAACTCAAATAATGCCGGATAAAACTGACTGACAGCCATCGTTAGCAGGGAGAACCCCAGAGAAATGATCATCAGCCCGATAGTGACAGGCAATTTCAGGAAACGGACATTGATGTAGCCAAATATAGCGGCTACAACAATCAGGATGGTAAGGATCGTAAACAGGTCCATGGTTTTTTCGTTTTGGATAGCTAAAAAATGCTGGCAGCAAAGATAGCGTTCCATCCTCACTTTGTGCCTGCCCTAAAAAGAAAACCCGGTACACTATTAATCTTGATGCGTCGGGCCAGTACAGTGCGAAAAATGCGCTATTTTCAACCGCGCTTTGTCAACTTATCGCTCACCGCGTGTAATTAGTATGTTAGGCGGCCGCTCCCGGAGCGGGTCGCAAGACCGTCTGAAAAAAATCACCCTACCACCCTGTTTGGCTGGAATCCCAAAACGACTTACTTTGTAAGCTATTCAACATCAACGCACAATAAAATGAAAAAAGCACTTCCCCTGCTCCTGGCTTTTACCACATTACTCTTGGTATCTCCCATGCAGGCTCAAAAAAAGCAGAAAGATGAAAAAGAAAAACACTACCTGGAAACCGCAGCTCTCAGTGGCCTGAAATTCCGCAACATAGGTCCGGCGCTGACTTCCGGCCGGATTTCCGACTTTGCGGTGCACCCAGACAACCGGGCCGTTTATTACGTAGCCACCTCCTCCGGCGGCGTTTGGAAAACGGAGAATGCAGGCACCACCTACGAGCCCATATTCGACAGTCAGGGCTCCTACTCCATCGGCTGCATCACCCTCGACCCCAATAACCCGAGCGTAGTCTGGGTAGGCACTGGTGAAAACAACAACCAACGCTCCGTAGCCTACGGCGATGGCGTCTACAAATCGGAAGACGGTGGCAAGAGCTGGCAGCACATGGGGCTAAAAGAATCCGAGCACATCGGTAAAATCATCGTCGACCCCCGTGATTCCCGTACCGTTTACGTAGCTGCTATCGGCCCGCTCTGGAGCAGCGGTGGAGAACGGGGCGTGTATAAATCTACAGATGGAGGAGAACACTGGGCGCTCATCCTGGAGCTGGACGAGCACACCGGCGCAACCGACCTGATCATGGACCCACGCAATCCGGATATACTTTATGCAGCAGCCCTGCAGCGGCGCCGGCACGTCTTCACCTACGTAGGCGGTGGCCCGGGCAGCGGCATCTACAAAACTACAGACGGCGGGCAAAACTGGAGCAAAGCCAATAAAGGGCTGCCTTCCGGTGATATCGGCCGTATCGGGCTGGCGATTTCACCGGCCAATCCGGAATACCTCTACGCGATGGTTGAGGCGACCGACAAAGGCAGCGGTTTCTACCGCTCAGATAACCGGGGCGCAAGCTGGTCTAAAAAAGACGACTACTACACCCGCGGGAATTACTACTCTGAAATTGTAGCCCACCCCACTGATCCGGAGATGGTCTTCGCCATGGATACCTACATGCACTACACCAACGACGGCGGCAATACCTTTCAGCGCGTGGGCGAGCCCAACAAGCACGTCGACAACCACTGCATGTGGATAGACCCGGAGCAGCCTGAATACTACCTCGTAGGCTGCGACGGCGGCATTTACGAAAGCTTCGACGCCGGTAAAACCTGGAACTACAAGCCCAACCTGCCCGTCACACAGTTTTACAAAGTAGAAGTCGACAACGACCTGCCCTTCTACAACGTCTACGGGGGCACACAGGACAACTTCAGCCTGGGCGGGCCTGCCCGTACCCGCAACAGCACTGGCATCACCAATGGCGACTGGTTTGTCACCCACGGGGGCGACGGTTTTGAATCGGCTATCGACCCGGAAAACCCCGACATCGTCTACGCACAGTCGCAGTACGGCGTGCTGGTACGCTACGACCGGGCGAGCGGAGAGGAAATGGGCATTCAGCCCAAGCCCGGTAAAGGGGAGAATGCTTTTCGCTGGAACTGGGATGCGCCACTGATGATTTCCCACCATAAGCCCACCCGACTCTACTTTGCTGCCAATAAGCTGTTCCGTAGTGACGACCGCGGCGATTCCTGGACTACCCTGGGCGATGACCTGACCCGTCAGCTCGACCGCAACACCCTGCCGGTCATGGGCCGCATTCAAAGTATTGATGCAGTAGCGAAGAATGCCAGTACTTCACCCTACGGCACTATCGTTGCCTTCTCAGAGAGCCCGCTCAATGAGCAGTTGCTCTATGTAGGTACCGACGACGGGCTGATCCAAATCTCAGAAGACGGCGGACAAAACTGGGCCAAAGTTGATGTCAACAACATCAAAGGCGCGCCTGAGCGTACCTACGTCAATGCGTTGCTCGCCTCTCAGTACGATGAAAACGTGGTATATGCCGCCTTCAATCACCACAAGTACGGGGACTTCAAGCCTTACGTCTTCAAAAGCACCGATAAGGGTCGCACCTGGACGTCCATCAGCAATAACCTGCCTGAGCGTGGCTCTGCTTACAGCCTGGCCGAAGACCATGTGGATGCGGATTTACTCTTTGTCGGCACCGAATTCAGCTGTTTCTTCAGCCCGGACGGTGGAATGCACTGGAAAAAACTGGGCGCCGGCCTGCCGACTATTGCGGTACGGGACATCGCCATCCAAAAACGGGAGAATGACCTCGTGTTAGCCACCTTTGGCCGTGGCTTCTACGTGCTGGATGACTACTCGCCTTTACGGCAAATCAGTGAAGAGCAGCTGGAGGCAGACGCCCACATTTTCCCCATTAAGGACGGGCTCGTCTATATTGAGCGTGACCCGCTGGGCTACTCCGGGCGTGGCTTTCAGGGAGCCAGTTATTACATGGCTGAGAATCCGCCCATCGGCGCTACCTTCACCTACTACATCAAGGAAAGTGCAGAGACGCTGAAAGCTAAGCGCCAAAAGGACGAAAAAGAAAAGATTAAAGAAGGCGAGCCCATCCGCTACCCCACCTACGAGGAACTAAAGGCAGAGCGGGAAGAGGAGGATGCCTATCTGCTGTTTGCCATCATGGACGCCAAAACAAAGGAAGTAAAGCGGCAACTCAAGGCCTCCGTCAGCAAAGGGGTGCACCGCCTTACCTGGGACGGCCGAATGCCGGATGTATCGCCCATCCGCCGCCCCGGCTCCCCCAATGATGACTCCGGCGTTATGGCTGCACCCGGTGACTATCTCATTGCCCTTTATCAGGTGAAAGGCAGTGAACAAACCGAGCTGGTTGAACCGCAACCGTTTAAACTGAAAAGCCTGGGCGGTGTCACCCTACCCGCTGAGCCTCGGGAGGAGCTCCTCAACTTCCAGGCGGAAGTACAGGAGACCAACCGCCGCCTCAACGGGGCAACCACACGCCTGAGCGAAACCGAAGAAAGACTGGAAGCTATCCGCCACGCCCTCTTTCTCACTCCGGATGCAGACGAGGCCCTCCGCACCCGCGTACTGAAGGCCGGGCAGGAACTCCAAGCCCTGCAAACGGAGCTGAACGGAGACCGTATCGCCTCCGAGCTCGATCAGGGTGCGCCCATGGGCATCATGGACCGCCTCGGCTGGCTGACTTACGAGATGTGGGGCTCTACCTCTGCGCCTACGCAAACACAGCGCGATGCCCTCGCGATTGTAAAGGAAGAGGCACAGCCTATCCTCAAACGTATGCGGCAACTGACTGAGGTGGAAGTCAAAGCTATCGAGAAAGCACTGGAAGAAGCTGGCGCGCCGTATACGCCTCAGCGGCCGATTGGGGCAGGGGAATAATCCTCTACTTTCATCAGGACGAAAGAGCAGCCCCGGATGTTGGCAAATGTCAATGTCCGGGGCTGTTGTGTTTTAGCAGGAGCTACAAGGCTGGATGATGCTAATTATCGTCAATAAAAGCATCATTTTTTCAATAGGTCGTGAACAGCTGATCATTTTATACTACTTTAATGCAAGGTACAAACCACCCTTCATGAAAAATACGCCTTTAATCCTTTTCCTCCTGGCCTGCCTTCCGCATTTCGCAGCAGCCCAGTGTGCCTTCACGGAAGTCCACATCACTACAGTCACCGCTGAATGGGGCGCAGAGGTCAGTTGGGAACTCCTCGATGAATCAGAAAACCCCCAGGCCAGCTTTCAGGCGGATGCCGATAACAGCACTTACGACACCACCCTATGCCTGCCCGATGCCTGCTACCTGCTCCACGCCCGGGACAGTTATGGTGATGGGTGGAATGGAGGTACGGTGAGCATTGCTATCGGAGGAGAGGTTTTAAACTATACCCTGGAGGAAGGTGAGGAAGGCTTTTTCGCATTCGGCGTCAACACCTCCGGCTGTGAAGTGGAAATTCCGGGCTGTACCGATCCCGATGCCGTGAATTACAATCCTCTGGCAACGATAGACGATGACTCCTGCATGAGCATACCGGAGATACTCGAGCAGCAAAGTATCACGATGCTTTTGGAAAGCGGCCCCAAAGACAACCGCATCAACTGGGCCATTCAAAACCGGGGCATGCCGAATCCCGGTAATGCCTTTGTTGATGAAGCTCAATTTGTTGGCCTGCTGCAGGACAGCCTGTTGCCCACCTTCACACCGGGCAGCGTGCTGGAAAAGGAACCCTACGCCCGCTACCGCAATTTTTTCAACCTCTCCGCCTGGTGGTGGCCAGATGCCCCAAGCCAGGAGACCGGCTGGAGCTGGGCAATTCTCAAAGGTATACGAGACCTGCATTTCCTACCCTGGGCGGATGAGGAGCATGGATGGGCTACTCTCTTCTCCATCTCCCGGACCGGTGGTGGCGGCGGGGCCGGCCTACAGCCCGAAACGCGGACCGGCGATGGCTTGATGTTTGGTGTGGGTTGGGAAACGCTACTGCATGAATTCGGGCACACTATGCCACAAGTGCCCGACGAGTATACGTCCAGCGGCGAATGGTCAGGCGGCAACTGCTGGGAAAGCGCCAATACCACCCGGTTTACCATTCAGGACAGTATCCCCTGGCGAAAATGGATTGAGCCGGAGACCCAACTCCCTACGCCCTATGTTGGCGACAACCTGGACAAAATCGGGGCTTTCGAAGGGGCGCTAACCAACTACTTTGGCTGCCACCGCCCAACCGCCCGGGGCTGCTACATGGGAGCTGGCGGATTCGGATGGGGCTACGGGCAGGACCTCTGCCCGCCCTGCCGGCAACGCGTAGTCTGCCACCTTTACAAATACGTAGATGTGATCGAAAGCCCGGTGCCAGCCTCACCACAACTTGAAGTCACAGGAACTACGACGCTCTCCTTTTCTGCTGATATTGTCAAGCCGGAGCCCAACACACAGGTCTACACCTGGCTGCTGAATGGCAAAGTCATTGCGCAAGGCACGGAAGCCGTCAACGTCACCTTTGGCAGTTGCGACACCTACGAGCTGACGCTGACCGTAGAAGACACCACAAGCTGGGTGCGCTACGATGCCCACTTTGATGACATCTACCCCCGCCCCTTTGAGTCACATACCTGGTATATTGAGCAAACTGACGTAGACAGCTACGACCTGTTGGCCACACCTTTCGCTACAGACACCGATTGCTCCGGTATGGATAACGGATCTATAGGTTTTAACTTTAGCGGAGGAGAAGGGCCCTACGAGGTATTTTGGAATGGATCGTCCGTAGGCACTGCGCACACTGGCCTGGCACCCGGTTTTTATGAGTACTGGGCAGCAGATGGGAATGGGTGCGGCGTGGAGGCTTCCGCCAATATTGAAGCGTCACCGGTACTGTCGGTTGACCTTTGTACGGCCTACGACGAGGACTGGTCAGCGACGGTTTCCACTTCAGGGTATCCGTCGGAAGACTTAAGCTATCAATGGTCTACCGGAGACAGTGCAGCTGAGGTAACCGGCCTTTCAGACGGCACCTACACCGTCAGCGTGACCACTCCTGATGGCTGCACCGTTGAAAAGGACATTAACCTTGATGCCCCGCAAGAGCCCCTCTCGGTTAGTGCGGAATACTTCACTTCTTCTAGTGAAGGCAACACCGGGGCTATTTACTTAACCATAACCGGAGGCCGCCCCGACTATGAAATTGCCTGGTACGAAAAGACGGTACAAGACCTGACTGCTACCGGTGGAACCCCAACGGCTAGTGGGTACAACTTCGGCCATTTACCGGAGTATGCTTTCGACGACGACCCGTTTACCAAGTGGTTGCAATTGGGAGAAGCCGATGTTTGGCTGAGCTACTATTTCCCGGAAGGGCGCAGGGTGCAGTCCTACAGCGTAATGTCCGGCGATGATGTGCCCGGGCGAGACCCCGCAGCGTGGCGCCTGGAAGGGTCAATGAATGGTATGGACTGGGAAACGCTTGATACCCGGCAGGGCATAGACTTTCCGCAGCGGCGTCAACAGAAAGCATTCCAAACCACTAATGAAGCGGTCTACCTGTATTACCGTTTTTACATTACCGCCAATAGCGGAGCAGATGCCATACAGCTTCAGGAACTGGAGTTTATCGGGCTGGACCCGGACGAGGTCTGGCAATATAACCCCGCCGCCGGCAACCAAACGGTCCGCCGGGGACTGTCAGCCGGTGCCTACCGGTATCAGGTGAAGGATCAAAACCAAAGCTGTACGGAGGCAGACTTCCTTATCGAAACTGCAGCCACTTTTGTAGCCGCCAACCTTCATGTAGTTCAGGAAAACAGCTGTCAGGTCGCCATCGAAGCCCCCCAACCCGGCATAGACTACTACTGGCTTGCCGATGAAGGTGCCTCGGAAATACTAGCTATCGGCCCCACCTTTCAGCCGCCGGCACCAGGTAATTACTGGATAGCCGCCGTACAGCAAGCCACCGGGCTTATGAGCAGCAACCGGCCCGGATTCTCCGTTACCATGCCTGTTCAGCCGGTGGTTAGTGAGGTAGAAGAAGGTATCCTGGGCGTAGAAGACGCTGACCCTGACTTGATTTACTTCTGGTACACCCAGTCCTGTGGCGATACGCCTGTACACGAGGGCACCACTTTCGCCCCCGGCCCGGAACCCAGGGACTATTGGGTAGCGGCCTGGTGGGCAGCGCCCTTCCCGGAGCCGATGGACCCCATGCAAATCCCCGGTCTGATCGTCCGCATGGATGCTTCCGACCTGGATGGGAACGGACAAATGGATGACCCTGCCCCGGTTTCCAGTTCGTTATACGAGTGGGCTTTTACACCAGAAAACGGCTGGAGCGATGGCAGCTGGTTCGCGCTTCGGGGTAATCAGCAGAATGGGCTGGGCATAGCTGACTTTGCGACCATCTGGTTCCAGTGTATTCAGGAAGGGTTCTCGGGCTACCAAACGGTGGTGATGGCTTATGAGGAAAATGCCTTATCCTGGAGGGGAAGCGCGCCGTTTTTCGGCTTGTCTAATGTCATGCCTTATTCCGCCATGCCTGCCGAACAGCTATACGCAGAGACTACCCCCGCCAGCACCCTCAATGGGCAAACCTACCTCAATGGAAAAGCAGTTGATCCGATGGCCACTGCTAATCCAATGGATTTCTGTGTGCTGGCGCAGAGCTTTACAGAGCCGGTGGGCTGGACCGACTGCACCGACACCCACTGGGAAGGCAGCATTGGCGAACTACTTTTTTATGAAGAGCCCCTTGATGAGGAACAGCTCTCCGGGCTTTCTGAATACCTGAGGCGCAAGTGGATTAGTACTGCGGATCTGGAGAGCAGGCGTACAGGAGTATCTTGGGATGGGATGAATACCCGCACAGTTGAGCCTGAGTCTGATTTTGCCCTGCAAGTTTCGCCCAATCCGGTTACTGACCACGCTACGCTGCTCATCAAAGAGGGCAGCAATCAGGGCGTAATGGAAATCTATTTGCACGATGCAATGGGAAGGATTTTACAGCAAGCTCCACTGGAAGCCGGGCAGCAAACCTTCCGGCTGGACAATTGGTTGAAACCATTGCAAAGCGGGCTGTATTTCATCACGGTACGGTCCCAAAGCGGGAGGCAAAGGAATATATCCCTGATGAAATCTTAAGTCTCAGGTCTGGTCCAAAGGAAAAGCAGTGGGTACAGTAGAAGCGCTGGCAGCCCGCACCTAAAACGTCAGCGCCTTAATTTTATCCATATACCCGCGGCTTACCCGAACCACGTCTCCGTTCTGCATCTTCACGTCATAGCTGCTGGCGTACTTATCGACGCTCTCAACGTAGCGGATGTTAATAATAGAGGAACGGTGGACACGAAGAAAAACTTTCGGATCAAGCCGGTCCTCAATTTTTCCGATACCGTAATTGCTGAGGTAAGTTTGTTCTCCGGTAATCAGGCGGGAGTAATCGCCATCGGCTTCAACACGGATGATGCGCTGCACGGCCAGGTTGATCAACCGGCGCCCGGATTGCACAAGGATGCGCTCAGGATAGGTTTGTTTTTCTTCGAGCAGGCTTTCGGTGAGGTGCCCCGCCTCCGTTTGGCTTTCGGATTGCAGTACCCGCTGAACGGCTTCATGAAAACGCTCTTTGGTGTAGGGCTTGAGCAGGTAGTCCACCGCATGTACCTCAAATGCTTTGAGGGCGTACTGATCATAGGCAGTAGAAAAAATGATCTGCGGAATTTCTTCCAAAT
The DNA here is from genome assembly GCF_040219495.1 of Phaeodactylibacter sp. Lineage (GTDB taxonomy): Bacteria > Bacteroidota > Bacteroidia > Chitinophagales > Saprospiraceae > Phaeodactylibacter. The sequence continues at coordinate 88,818 of NZ_JAVJSK010000016.1, forward strand.
GGGTAAGCACTTCAAAGCCATTCATACCCGGCATCTGAACATCCAGGAACAGCAGGTCCGGCTGAAATTCATTAATCACTTTGATGGCATCCACGCCGTTATTGGCTTTTCCAACCAAAACGAGTTCCGGATATGCTTTCAGGTATTGCTGAATAAGCTTCCGGCCGGCAGATTCATCGTCTACTAAAACGACCTTCTTCATATTACAAATTCAATTTTTAGGCCGCGGGGTTGATTATCGCTAATCTTCAGGTGACTGTTGTATTGCTTTTCCAGCCGCAAGCGGGTATTCTTGAGCCCTACACCGCCATTGCGGAACAGGTGGGCTTTTTCCTGAACCCCTGTACCGGTATCAGAGACTTCAAAGGCTAACCGCTCGCCCTGTAGCCGGATGCGGATGAGGACCTGCCCACCCTCAATAAGGTTGGAGATACCATGCCTGATGGAATTTTCCACCAGAGGTTGCAGGATCATCGGAGGGACTTTCCGTTCCCGCAATGCCTCCGGCACATCTACCACAACCTGCAGTCGGTCTTCAAAGCGTGCTTTCTCCAGTGCCAGGTACTTTTCCACAAAGCCCAGTTCTTCTCCCAGGGCGACCTGCTCTGTTTTGGAGGCTTTAAGCTGATACCGGAACAGGTCAGCCAGTTGCGCGATCATCTCCCGCGTCTGCTCCTGCTCCGGTGGTACGGAAGCGCTGATGGCGTTGAACGTATTGTACAAAAAATGGGGATTAAGCTGCGCCTTGAGTGCCGCCAGCTCGCTCTTCAGTGCTGCTTCACTGAGCGCCGCTTTGAGCTGAAGGTTACGCTGATTGTTGCGGTAGTATTCGTACCCGTGGAAGATACCAAACTGAATAAAGTAGAACAGCGCCGGGATGTAAATGTCCCACACCTGCCCCCAGCCCCCCATGTGCCCGAACCCCAGCTGCTCTGCCAGCCAGTAGTAGCCCTTCCAGCCTGCCAGTACGAAAAGGGGCAGCCCAGGCAGGTGCAGCAGCAGCCGGTATTTCAGTTCCCAGTGCTTCAGCCCCCGGAAGACCACCCACCAAATAGGCAGGGTGAGCAGGGCCATACACAGGTACTGTAACCCGGCATTGTCCATAAACTCCTTTAAGCTGAACAGGCTTTCTCCTTCCTCCCTGAAGTCCATACTGTTGAGCCACAGCGTCAGGTGGTAACTGAAGGCGAAAAAGAGGTACAGCCCCAGGACGACAAAGTATTCGTACACCGAAACGCCCAGCATTTGACGCCTCCAAAAAGGGTATTTAGGGTTCATCCGGATGGATTTTTGTTTGAGTTCTTGTGGCTGTCCAGGGTGCGATAAACTTCCGTTGGGGGCAGTAGGTTTGCCCTTGCAGTTCCTTGCCATCGAAGCGGGCAACATGGTAGTACGTATTGTTCCGGTCGCGGGTCTCAAAAGCTAAGTGCAGGTCTGCCCACTGCGTATTCAGGAGTCCTTTTTTAAATTTTGACCCGTAAAAGCTACCGGAAAAGGTGCTCCCGCCAGGCTTTTTGATAACAAGCGTTTGCCAGTAGGGTTGTGCATCCGGTGCGGGCCTGAGGTCGACCTGCCAGTCTCCTTCAAGCAGTGCCGGGTCGACAGGCGTATCCTGGGCATTTAAATTCATAAAAATTTGCGAGCCTGCCCAAAAAAGCCCAATCATGATAATATTTATCAATATCTGTAGCTGCGGAAAAGGGGGTATTAACATCCTCATAGCGTGGTGTTGATTTGGAGCTAGTTTGGATTTTACACTTCTGGCTGCGTTCACTCCGAAAGCAAAATCCCAACAAGCTCGTAAATATTCAATCGGGTGATCCTTACACCCACAAATATGAGCGCTTACAGGACGCCACACCAGCGCTAACCGGCCAATCGCAATATAGCCCGATGAATGAGCAAGCTTAGACTATCTTACCCCCCAGCCGTTGCTCCATCAACCTCCTCGAGGCAGAAAACAATAAAGGTACTCCCCTTCCCTTCCTCGCTTTCGAGCCGAATCTCCCCACCGAGCTTACCTACCGCCAGTTTGACGATAGCCAGGCCAAGCCCGGTGCCCCCGTATTCAGCCCTCGAATGCAGTCGTTTGAAGGCTTCGAATATCTTCTCCTGAAAGGGTGCCGGAATGCCAATGCCATTATCTGTCACCCGCAGCTCTATGTTGCTACCCTGCCGGGTACAGGAGACGAGCACCTGCGGTTGTTCACTTTTGTTGTACTTCAGCCCGTTCTCAACCAGGTTTTTTATGACCAAAAACAACATGGACCGGTTGACGCTTACCGCCTCCAAGCCCCGGTATTCTACTTTCCCCGAGGCATGCTGTTCAGGGTCCAACGTCTTGGTCAGATTCTGCATAAACCTTCGCATATCAACCTGCTCCGCTTCCCCCTTGTCTTGTCTGGCCAGGTCGGAGTACCGCATAAAGTCTTCAATAAGCGTGTACAATTGCCGACTGCTGGTTTGAATGATTTCAAAGTAATCTTTAAATTTTCGGTCTAACTCCTCCGGCAACTGTTTCCGGATGAGCCCTGCGTAATTGCTCATCACCCGTATGGGCTCTTTGATATCGTGAGAGGCGATGTAACTCAGAGAGCTGAGCTCGTAGTTAGCCTGCTCCAAATCCCTATTGGCCCGTTGCAGAGCGTCAGTACGCTGAGCTACTGTAGCTTCCAGTTGCTGACTGTAGCTTTGCTTGCGTTTGAGGTCGCGGTAAATCAGGCCAATGACGAGCACCAACAGCAGCAGCGCAAAAGCACCTACCATCATCATGGTATTGCGTTGGCCGATGATCACCTGATCTTTCCCCCTTTGCTCTTTCAGATATTCATTTTCCTGTTCCGTTTTTTCCACTTCATAGGCCATCCGGAGCTGATCCAGGTTTTGCTGCCGTTGCTGAACCCCCGCAGAGTCGCTTGCTGCTGCGTATAAAGAGCGATACTCATAAGCCTTATCGTAACTACCCTGCCCGGCATACGCTGTACCCAATAGGTCATAGAAGTCAAGTGCAGCCTGTGTATTGCCATCCTCTACTGCAAGCAACAGCCCTTTCTGCCCCCATTCTATTGCCCCCTGATAGTTGTCCTGCTGTAGTGCAGCTTTAGCCAGCACCGACAAGACAGAAAGCCGGCCAGTGGCATACCCCAGCGCATCGCTAATCATTAGAGCCTGCTGAAGATAGTCCTCTGCTGCTTCAAAACGTCCCATTTTTACGTACAGCCGGCCTATATTATTGAGTAGCGAGATTTTCCCAACCTGGTCCTCGATTTCATCTTTAATTGCCAGGGAACGCTGAAAGCCCTGCAGGGCCCCCTGAAAATCCCCCTTCGCTTCCAAGCAGCTACCGATCCCGGATAGCAATACGCAGATCGTCAATTTATTGTCTTTAGCTTCCGCCAATGTAAGGGCTTGTTTCAGGTACCGGAGGCTTTCGTCGTAATCTCCCTGCTGCCTTAATGAAATAGCTACGTTATTGAGGAAAGCCGGCAAGGCGTACCAATCAGAAGAGTCTTTTGCATGCTCTTCAATGTTGCGCACTGATTTAAGGTACCATTCAAAGGCTTTATCATTACGGCCGAGCCGCCGCTCCAGATGCCCGCGGGTACTGTACAGGTTAGACAGTTCCACGACATTAGGGTGACTCCGGAAATGCGCTTCTGCCTGCTCCGCAATAATGTTTACGGAATCTATCATCCCTTTGTCCAGGTATGCTACACTTTTGTTGGTCAGTACTTTACCCATATGGTAGTATTGACCTGTACGCTCTGCCAGTTCGCTGGCGCGATTAGCAAAATGAATCGCTTTGTCCAGATCGCGCCTCATATAATAGCTGCTAAGCTTCGTGAGATATTCCACTTGCAGCGTGTCTGGCTGACCTCGTTCAACCATTGACAGGACACTATCTACAGTTAACTGTTGGCTGAACAGAGGAGTATAGGCAAGTAGGCAGCAGCACACCCAGAGCATCAACTTGAGGCGGTCCGCCATAGCTTGTTCTGGTTGATTCCGGGGCAAAATAGCAAAAACCTTTCAGTAAATACTGAAAAATCAACTTCTGGCAATCAAAAATTTCACCCCTTGACTACTACCTTCACGGAAAATCTCCTACTCCAGCCTAAAGACCATAGAGTTGATTTGGCGGGGCGTTTCATCGCCGGGGCATAGGCACCGGACCTCATCGAAGTAGGTCATAGTACCTGGTATAGCTTTGGACATCAGCCGCTTAGCTGGCTCTGAAAAAGCGGCGCCCTTCATGACAACCTCCACCGGGTCCTGCTTTGGGATAATTTGAACCATAGTGAAACCGGATACTTCACAAGGTTGATTAAAGGTTGTGGAAGCCGACAGGCGGACCCGCTCCAGCCTTTTGTAAACTTCTACCTCCATCTTTCCGCCTTTGAGCCCGGCCAGGTTAGCAGTTGGGTCAGGATAACGCTCCACACTAAAGTCAACGGACACTTGCCCCAGGCCCGGCGCTTCGATTTCAAGGGTAGCACCGCCTGGCTGTACCGGGCGGGCGACATAAAGCCCGGCTCCATCTTTCTTCAGGTTCAGGTGATCTGGCGCAGTGACCACTACATCCTTATCCGACACACCGGATATCGCTATGGTCAGAGGGTTGTCCGTGTTTAGATACAAGGTCTTCGATACGCCCTGATCGATGCTCACCACCGGCTGAGACTGAAGGGCTGGCACAAAGCTAATGGTGGACAATGCCAGGATCAGCAACATTCCACTTAGGCCTACTGGCATGGCGGCCTGCGTACTGAAGGAGGAGGTTGGAAGTTGCAGCAACTGCTGGATACGATTGGACAAATGAGCATTAGCATTCATAACTAAAGTAACTTTTGAAGATGAAGAAAATCGGGCGGATTGTATAAGGGCTTCTGCATAGAGCAAGGGGGGCGTGCCAGTCTGGCAGACCATCTCGTCGCAGCATTCTTCCCGTAATTCCTTCAACTGCTGACTGAGCCACCAGATGCCCGGATGAAAAAAGAAAAGGGTTTCAAAAAGTCGAACGATCAGATTGTGCAGGTAGTCGTTGCGCTTGATGTGGGCCAACTCATGTAATATCAAGGCCTCCACCTGCGCTTCTGTCAGCTGGCTAAGCATACCTGCCGGGATCAGTATCATGGGTTTCAGGTATCCGAAGGTGCCTATGCCCTTAAGCAAAGTGGACTCCAGGAAAGTAACTGCACCGCTTACCCCCATTTTTTGCTGTAAAGCTTCGAAGCGCACTATCCAGTCTTTGGATGGTGCCTGCACCCCATAGTGCCGAAGGTGCCTGAGGAAGATATATTCTGCAATTTGCTTAAGGCTCAGAAGAAGCACCCCTAGTATCCAGAGTTTTACCATAAACGGTAAATAGCCCGACCACTGATCAAACAGGCCTTCTAAAGCTGTCGGCGCTTCCGATAATGCCCCACTCTCCGGTAGGGGTTGTAACGGTGCTTCAACAGGCATATCCGCTATTGCACCCGTATGAGGAGCCATGCTGAAATAATGGCCAAATGTCACCCCAAAGGACAGTCCGCAGACCAGTAACAAGATAAAACTAACCCAGTACTTTGAGGCCTTAGAAAGGCCAAACCGAAAACGTTTGACACTTGCTCCCAGAAAAGCCAGCAGGGTGAACTGCCAAAGGCTGTGCACGAGCGCATGGCCCAGCGCCGTCAGCATATGCCCGCTAATAAGTACATCAACCATCTTTTTGCTGTTTTTTCTTTTCTGCAATGAGCTGCTCCAGTTGATCCAGTTCATCTGCTGTGGGGTCGCCATGGCCAAGGGCCTGTATGACCAAATCCATAGCCGAGCCACCAAACGCTTTCTCCGTTAGACGGCTTAGCAGGGAGCGCTGCACTTTAGGCGCTTTCAGAGATGTACTGTACAGATGTGCCCGCCCGTCCTCCTGCCGGTGCAAGGCGCCTTTGTCCAGCATCCGCTGCATTTGCTTGAGGGTGGTGGTGTAGCCTACGTCTTTGATTGATGACAGTGCTTCGTGCACTTCCCGTACCGTCCGGGGCTGCTTGTCCCAAAGCACCCTAAGAATGTCCAGTTCTGTATCTGATGGGTAATAATCCATAATTACGACTTTTGTCGTACAAATATATACGACACTTGTCGTAAAGTCAACACCTGCTGTGAAAAAACTCAGAACCAACTGGTACAAAAAGTACCAGCCGAGGTGTTTTGTACCGGTCGGCAAGGCTAGTAACTAGGTATAAATTATTGATATTCAGCAATATAAAATCCTGGCACGCCAATTGAATACCCATCATCAAGACCTAACCAAATCCGATGGTGATGATAACAGAAGGCAAACGACTGATGGACAGCAGAGAAGTGATGGTACTCGAAGGGGTGGCCATGTTGGGGTTAAGCGTAGTGGCGCTATGCTACACCGTAGAGCAGCGCCTGCCTCTGCTCACGCCACTGGGGATACTTCTGGGCTTCAGCGGCATCACCCGGCTGATCTTCAGTGCCTGGTTTTTCCGTAAAGGCAGCTCCTGGCGAAAGCTCATCCAACAGAGCGCCCTGATAGACCTTTTGGCAAGTGGTGCAGCCCTTGTGCTGCTGTATCAGGGCAGCAACCAATTGGCACTGCTCCTGGGGCTATGGCTCGTCTTGTCCGGCTATTTCCAAATCAGGAGGTATGCCTACCTGCGGCAGCAATGGCCAGCTTGCACCCCCGCCGGGCTAACCGGTATTTTATCCGTGAGCATGGGAGCATTTCTCCTGGCCAATATTCAGGGGCAGTGGCTGAGCGCTCCTTTTGACTTGTCCCTTCCGCTTGCCCTGCTTGGGCTGTTCAAAATTTACGCTTTTATCAAACTCGGACAGATGCGCCAACGTTTTTCAAGTGAAGCATCATTTGCGGATCAGGGACCCTTTCCGCCCTATTCTCCACTAAATCTAAATTGAATATATGCCCGAAGCCAGCCCTGACGTTGTACACGCCTTGCAGGAACGCATCAAAGAGCTGAGCTGCCTGTATGAGATTTCGAATATTGCTGCCACTTCCACCGCTTCCCTTCCGGAGAAGCTACAGGAAGTGGTACAGGCGCTGCCCAAAGCCTGGCAACACCCTGACTTCGCCGTTGCTGCCCTCCTCCTCGACGATCAGCAGTACCGGTCCGGCAGCCTGGCATCCAAATACGAGACGCAGCAGCACCCCATCGTTGTACGTGGGCTTGAGCGCGGGCACCTGGCGATGCATTACAATTACCTGAATGGCGCCCCGCCTCCGTTCCTGCACGAAGAAGCTTTGCTGCTCAAAACCCTGGCTCAGGAAATCAGCGGCATCATTGAACGGGACGAGCAGAAAGCCCGGGAAGCCCTACTGCGCCGAAAATTCGAGCAGGCAGACCGCTTGTCTATTCTCGGAGAAATCACGGCCGGCATTGCCCACGAGCTCAACACGCCTCTGGGTAACATCCTCGGCTTCGCTCAGCTGATTCAGGACCGTACAGATGATCAGCAGGTGGGACAGGATATTGAAAAGATCATCAACTCCTCTATGCACGCCCGGGAGATCGTCAAAAAGCTCATGTTTTTCTCCTGTGAAATGCCCCAGCAAAAGCAAAATACGGATATCGGACTGCTCATTGAGGAAGCCCTCCAACTGCTGCGGGTTACTTTCGAACAAGCCGGCATTACCCCCCGGCTCTCCTTGCCCGACCACCCGTTGGTGGCACAAGTTGATCCCATACAGTTTACGCAGGTGGTTTTCAATCTTTTAATCAATGCCCTGCACGCCTCTGCCCCGGGACAGGAGATATGGCTTACCCTCATACAGCATGAGACCAACCTGGTGCTACGCATACAGGACTTTGGGCTCGGTATCGAAAAGGACCTGCGCGAACGGATATTCGAGCCCTTCTTCTCTACCAAAGCGCCCGGTGAAGGCTCCGGGCTTGGGCTGAGCGTCGTGCACGGTATTGTAAAAACCCACGGCGGGCAGATCGAGCTTGAAAGTCAGCCCGGAGAAGGCGCTTGCTTTACCCTCCGCTTTCCCTTAACTTCCGGGGCATGAAGAAGCGGAGTATTTTGCTGGTGGATGATTCACAGGATATGCTGGAAGTCCTGCGGCGGCAGTTGAATGCCCTTCAGTACAACACCTTTCAGTCTACCTCCGTCACCGATGCGATTGACCTGCTACAGCATGCCCGGATTGACCTGCTCATCACCGATATGCGCATGCCGGGCCTCGATGGGATGCACCTGGTCAAATATGCAAAATCGAACTTTCCTAACTTGCCGGTGCTGGTCATCACCGGCTTTCCTTCCGTTTCCGGCGCAGTGGAAGCAGTCAAATCAGGCGCACTCGACTATCTGTCCAAACCGTTCACGGCAAAAGAGTTGCAACAGGCCGTGCAGCAGGTTTTCCGGCAGCAAGATGGCAAAACCGACACTACCGTCTCCACCGCTACGGAAGAAGAACAAACAATCGATTACCACGGTATCATAGGGCAGTCTCAGCCGGTTATGGAACTGATCGACCTCATTGAGCGCATTAAAGATACCCGGGCGACCACCCTGATTCAGGGAGAAAGCGGCACCGGCAAGGAGCTGGTTGCCCGAGCTATTCACTACAGTGGCCCCTACCGGCAAGCCCCCTTCGTGACGGTTAACTGCGGAGCAATTCCGGAGCATTTGCTGGAGAGCGAGCTTTTTGGCTTTGTAAAGGGGGCATTCACTGGCGCGAACGAGACCCGCCCCGGTTTTTTCCACGCGGCTGACGGAGGCACCATTTTTCTGGATGAGATTGGGAATGCTTCAGCTGCGGTGCAAACGCGATTGCTTCGAGTCATTCAGGAAAAAGAGGTTAAAATGGTGGGTACCAATACCGTGCAGAAGGTAGACCTGCGCGTCATTGCCGCGACCAACAGCGATTTATATACCCTAAGCCAGCAGGGGCAATTCCGGGAAGACCTGTACTATCGCCTGCACGTGATCGACCTGCACACGTCTCCCCTCCGTCAGCGCAAGAGCGACCTCCCGCTGCTGATACAACACTTTCTGGACAAGTACGCCAAATCCTATGGCCGGCCCAAGCCCGGGGTCACTCCAGAGGCTATGCACCGCCTGAAGGCGCACGACTGGCCCGGAAACATCCGGGAATTGGAAAACGCGGTGCAACGGGCGCTGATTCTTTGCGATGGCCAGATTGAAGTAGCAGACCTGCCTGCGTATCTGCACGCAGCGGATAAGACTGAACGAACCGCTCAACCGCAGGCCCTGCTTTCCCTCCGGGAAATGGAACAGCAGCACATCAGGCGTGTCCTCGACTCCGTGGACGGCAACAAAACCGCTGCTGCGAAAATCCTGGGCATCAACCGGAAAACGCTCCGCATCAAGCTTAAGGAAAGGGAATAGGATGGCTCTGCAAAAGCCCAAATCCCCCTGCATGTCCTGGAAACGCCGGGCTTATCAAACTTCTTAGTGTTTTTGAGCATACGTTCTGAAGATGGGGCTTGTATCCTTATCTTTACGTCCATCCATCCTAAATTAAGAATGTCCTTGACTTTCATTTAACCCCTTAAACCTAATGGAACCCCGCATTATCGTCACCATAGCCTTATTGAGTATACTGATTATTCTTTTTTTCGTCTGGTTCGTTCGAAAGAGAAAGCGCCCCACTGGCCCTTTTCCAGAGGCATGGCGGAATATTTTGCTGGAAAACGTCCACTTTTACCGTCAATTAACGCCCGAAGAACGTACCCGTTTCGAATCAGAAATTCAATTCTTTTTTCAGGAGATCACGATCACGGGTGTGGATGTAGAACCGACGGATACCGATCGGCTGCTGGTAGCTGCGAGCGGGGTGATCCCACTCTTTGGTTTCCCCGGCTGGCATTACCGCAACCTTAACGAGGTGCTCCTCTATAACGACCGCTTCAACCTCGACTTCCAGACAGAAGGCGAAGGACGAAACATCAATGGCATGGTAGGCACCGGCAGTATGCAGCGTATGATGATCCTTTCCCGGCGGGCACTGCATAAAGGCTTCAGGCACGCTGACAGCCGCAATGTGGGCATTCATGAATTTGTGCACCTGCTGGATAAGTTCGACGGAGACACAGATGGCCTACCCGCTCAGTTAATGGAGCGACAGTACACCATTCCCTGGCTGAAATTTGTACACAAAGAGATGGAGTCCATTCGCGGGCGCAAATCTGACATCCGTCCCTATGGGGCGACCAACGAAGCCGAATTTTTTAGCGTAGTTAGCGAGTACTTTTTCGAGCGGCCTGCCCAGCTCCGCCGCAAGCATCCCGAGTTATACGAATTGCTGGAGGAAATTTTCAGGCAGGATCTGTTGGACTAGTGCGACTAGACCGAAATAGTTGACAATCTTTTCATGCTTGAGGGCTTACTGGTGCTGGGCGTTAACTGTCAAACATCTACGGCTCAATCCACTAGCCATCTAATCACTTCAGAAAGTCGCTAATGAGGCTGTTGACTACTTCAGCCTGTTCGTAATGGACGAAGTGCCCGGCTTTGTCAATCATATGCAAGGTGGCATTCGGCAGCTGTTCAACTCCTTTCTGACCGATACTCTCCGTGGTGCCCCCATTCAGGAAGCGGTTGGGGATGAGGTTGTCCTGATGCCCGAAGATGGCCAGTACCGGCTGCTCAATCTGCGGCAGGTAGTCGAAGACCGGCTCGTCGACCATGCCTTTTACGCATTCCGGTATGATGTAGCAATACGCATCAAAGTCTTCAGCGTGGCGCATCGCGATGCGATCGGTAATCATAAATTCGGCATCTTCCGGCATATCGTAGAAATTCCAGGCAATGTTGGTCTTGATTTGATCAACCGTGGTTAGTTTAACAGCTGTAGGGCTCAGGACTTCGCGGAACCACTGCCGTTCGCCTTTGTGGAAGGTCTCGAAGCCGGCGGGAGCCATCAATAGCAGCTTTTTCACTTTTTCGGGATAGGACAGGGCAGCAGTCATCGCGATCTGCCCGCCCATGGAGTGGCCAGCCAGCGTGGCTTTTTCCAAACCAAGGGCTGCCATAAAATCTTTCACGATAGTGGCGTAGTAGGTCATACTTGCCTCGTATTTCCCTTTGCTCGATTTGCCGTAGCCGGGCAGGTCGATGGCGATACATCGGTAGCGGTCTTTCAGGCCTTCTATGTTGTTTTTCCATGCCGGAGCGTAACTGCCCAGGCCATGGATGAAAATAATGGGCTCGCCTTTCCCTTCGTCAAAGTAGGCAACGGTCTCCCCGGTTTCCAGCTCCACTTTTTGGGTTGGGAAAGGGTAGGGAATGTCCTCAAAAGTCTGCACCTTGGGCACCTTTTGAGACCAGCTGCAACTGCTCAGGAAAAGGAGACTGAGGAGGAAAAGTGTATTTCTCATCTGGACTTCTGCTTTTTTGAAATTCAGGTTAAAACATCAACCACTTAAAAACGACGAGTGCGGTGTAGGGGTCAACCGGTCGCACATCCGCTCCGCCGTTCACCGCTGGGCTGTCGTAGAAGTCGCCCAGCCACAGGTAAGCGCCGTGGAGTTCGATTTCCATAAAGGTGCCCAGGGTGTAGCCGACTTTGAAGTTGCCTTCCACGCCCATAAACTGCCCGCCTCTGGCCGGTGCGACGTTGCTGATGGCCGTAGCCATGCCTACTTTGCCGTTCAGCTTGTAGGGGATAAAGTCGCGACTCAGGTTTACCGTACCTCCGGTCAGGCCGAAGCCCATATTGGAAATATCCGTCACGGCAGCCACGTAGCGGTTCACTACATTGGCATGCGGGAAAAGGAGATAGCCACCGTGCGCCACATTCAAACCACCGGGTGTTGCCCAGGTATTGCCGGTCATTACACCACTATAGCGGTCATCATTGATACCATTATCATCGCCACTTGTGAACATCAGGTCAGTAGAAATCGCATCGTTAGGCGTTTTGCCATAGCGGTAGCCAAGCCGGAGATTGGCGCCAAACCCGCCGATAGATGGCCCGTCTTCCCAGGTGCCTTCTTCCTGTAGTTGGGTACGCCCGAGATTATAATTGACGTAGCCCGACAGGAACCAAGTGTCTGCCATTTGGGTGAGGTTGTAGTCGAAGTAGGTACCCAGCCATGCCACATCCGCCCGGTAAGGCGTACTGCCGAATGGGAAGCGGTAAGTACCGTTGTAGAGTGTGAGCGTACTGTTGAGCCCCTGCCCGAGGATAGAAGGCCCGCCCTGCCCGTTGGAGCGGTCGCGGACATAGTATAGAGAACCGCCCCAGTGCCACTTCGTACCGAGTGACCGCTGATAGTTGAATTCCATCAAGTGCACATCGTCCACCCGCTGAATGCTGTTTTCATAAAGTTGGAAAAAGCCCGCTTTCCACTGATAGTAGTCGGCATTTCGGCGCAGGGTAATGCCCACGCCGTCCGTGCCCCAGTAGTTGAGCCGGTAGGCCGAATTGAGCATATCGTCGAAGAAGGTCCGGTAGGGATTGTAGGGCGTATCGTACATTCGCTGCAAGCCCAGGTTGATGGCCCAGCCCGGTGCGGGGATGTACTCCAGCTCCAGGTTTTGGGTTTGCAGGTTGACCTGATCGCCGGAAGGGGCCGAGCCTGAGTTACCGCCAGTGCCGTAGGCCACATCACCCCAGGTGTAGTCGATCTCAAAGGAAGCTCTAAGGGTGACGCGGTTGTCAAACAGCTTAGGCTTATAGATGAAGAAAGGCAGAATGCGCTGTTCAAAAAAGGAAGACGTCAGCGAATCAGAAGTTGTCGTTGTGTTCTGCCCAAACAGCCGCCCGATGACCTGCCCTTTGAGGAAGTCATTGGTGGGGTAAATATTGCTGTTGTTGTAGTGGTTATAGAAAAAGGCAATGTACTGGAACTCTTTTTCGGATTCTTCCGGAATCGCCTCTTCGAGCTGTTTAAAGTAAGGTGGAACCTGCGCCAATGCGGCAAAGGGCAGGCACAATAGCAGCAGTAGCCAAAGTTGCCGGTTTTTCATGGTAGGGTAAGGATTGGTTTTGCTGGTTGGGAAAGAAGAAGGCGCAGCACAAAAAAATTGCGCTGCGCCTTTTGGGAAGCGGATGACCGCTTACTCGATTTTCTCGTAGGTCTGAATATTCAGGTTGCCCAGTGCACCGCCGTTGGTGCTACCGAAGCCAGCGGCTGCAGTGGGTGGTACAGCGCCGATATCCGGCTCCGTTTGTACGATTTCGTACTGCATCGTTGTACCCGTAATGGAGAAAATACCCACAGAAGTCAGGGCAGCAGGTGTAGACTGGTTAACCGTGATATCCCAAATATCGGCTGTGCCACTTTCCGTTTGCTCGTAAGTACCCTCGAGGGTCAGCAAAGCGCCGGAAGTATCGTACTGCTCAACCGTGTAGGTCAGGTCAGTGCGGAACTCAGCATAAATACTGTCTGTACCAAAGAGGTTGACCAGCAGCGGTGCTACATTAGCACCAGAGCTCTGCCACTGCCCCTGAATGCCCACTTCACAAGGATCACAAGTGCCACCGCAGTCGATACCGGTTTCGTCACCGTTTTGGATGCCATCGGTACAGGTGGGCTCTGGCTCATTGTCCCCATCGTCATCACAGCCCTGCCAGGTCACCATTGCGCCGGTAAGGGCGAAGAGCATCAGCAAAAACTTAAAATTCTTCATAACGGTAAAATTTGATTTTAGTCTGGTTTGCAAAATTAATTTTGGAAAGCGCCGGTCTTTTCAAAAGACCTTTACAGCAAAGCGAATGTAAGAAAGCCTAATATCGGGAGTAATCAAATGACAAAAATCAAAGGGATGACTTAAAATTTAATCTATTCAAAAATTGACCATAAAACTCTGGTAAACAATATTTTAAATTCAAAATTAAAACCCCTGACTAAAACACCAAAACCAGCCCGCCCAAAACATAAATGCCCTGCTGAAGTTGATGACCAAAAAACCTATGAAAAAACCCTCACATAAAATTACCGTCACCCAACGCGATGGCCAACAGGTGAGCTTTCAGGCGGAACCCGGCACCAACCTCCGGCAAGCCTTGCTACAGCAGGGCATCAGCCCCTACACTTCCTACACCCGCCGGCTCAACTGCGACGGCAGGGGCCTGTGTGCCACCTGTGGCGTATGGATTAATGGCGATGTGCCTGCCCCACAGCATTGGCACGACAAAGCAGCCCGGCGCTTCGGCTACCCCCGCCTTAGCTGTCAGGTGACGATAGACCGGGACCTGGAAGTGGAAATGGTGGAGAAGTGGATTTGGGGCGGGCGGCGGAAGAGTTAGATGGAGAATCAACCCTTATTCTCAAACCCCACAACCCGGAGCCCGCCAGTCCTCCACATCCTGCCGCAGTTTTTTCAGGTAGGCGGTAATCGCATCTGTACCGCTGATCACTTTGTCGTGCTCCCTTAGTTCCGGTTCCTTCAGCTCAGGCGAAGCTTGCAGGCGGTAGGCGACGACCATCTCCCGGAGCTGGCTTTCCCAGCTTTGCACCGCTTTATTGTACTCAGGATAGCAAATCGTGATCATTTTTTGTAACGTTTTGAATGGGGCAGGTATAAAGAAAGTGAAGAATAGGTAGATGTCTTAGGAGCGCCGCCGGGGGGACCAGGCGGTGCTCTTTTTTAGTCTAAAAACCGCCAGTTGATCCCAATCCGGAAGACCGCCCGGTGGTAAGGGTACAGGGCCGTTTGGTAGAAATAATCATCCAAAAAAGCAGCCGTGCCGTTTTCCCATTTGAAAAAGGCCCGGAACCGGGTGACTTTCATCAGGAAGAACGCATCCGCTGCGGGGTAGAAAGGGATGGTCTGCTCATCCTGCAGCTGAAACTGCCCGGTGATAGGGTTGTAGTAATTGGCGCGGAAGGCTTCATTATAGCGCAGGTCCACGCCCAGCTTAACGTCTAGTACCCGGAACCACTTACCGGAATAGTAAAAGCTGTGCTTCCCGAAGAAGGTGGGCAGGCGCAGGACCTCCTGTGAGGACTGCTGCAGGGCGAACAGGTTATCGAAGTGCAGGTTCCAGAACAGGTTGAAATTTTTCTCGACGATCAATTGCCCGATGCTGATGGGCACGCCGGTCTGCTGCGGTAGTCCGTCCGTACCGAAGTAGATGAAGTTGTTGAGCAGGTGATAGCGCGCCTCGGCGCTAAACTGAATGCCCGGCAAAATATACTTGCCCTGCAGGGTGGTGGATAGGGTTTTATCAAAGTTATTGCGGTAAAGCTGCCGCTCAGAAAGGTACATGCGGTGCTGCATAAGGGTGGGGCTGTACAGCTGACTGACGCCCCTGAGCTCCAGCTGACCAAGCTTTTTGAAATCAAAGAATAAGTCGCCGCTTACCCGGTAGTCCCCGGCATTCGCCAGCAGGCCCAGGTGCCCCCGCAAATCGATCAGCAGGCGCTCACTTGGATTGAGGCGGTAGCGCCCCGTCAGAAAGAGGTTATTCAGGGTGGAATCCCCATTGGTCTGCACCAGCTGATGCAGGGTATGCACAGCACCCACTTCCAGCAAGTCACGCTGCTGTACGGCCTCGTCTCTGCCCTCCCCCCTCAGCTTAAAGGTCGCCAGTTTGAACTCATTCTCGTACTGCCGGTGGCGCAGGTAAAACCGGGCGCCCCGTGGGTCGATCAGAAAAGCCGGGAAGCGATTGTAGAAACTATCCACTGCGGGGTTATAAGCATCGGCATATTTGTACAGGCTGTTTTGGAAACGAGCCTTATGGGCAATTGTGTAAGCCCGGCGCGTCCCTTTGATGGAATCCTGCCCCCCACCGAAGCGGTAGTAATGCGTGTAGGACACTTCGCGGTGCGAGTGACGGGTGCGGGCATCGCCCAGGAGCACTTCGGCAGCGCTGGGGCTGCTGAATTCACCGCCCAGTGCCGGTTCTTCCCATACCCCGCCGTTATCTTCCATTTGAATGGTATTGGCGGCTACGCTGAAAAAGGCTTCGTAGCGGTTATTGGGGTGCTGAAACCAAAGCCCGTTGTTGAAGGTGGTATTGCGAATATTCTGATTGGGGTACTGGGAGTTCTCCCCAAACTGTGTGATGCGGTCGTAGTCGAGCGTATAGTTGAGCCCGTTGGCGAAGTTGCGGGAAAAGTCGGCTTTGGTATAGCTGTCTGCCTGTTCCGAGCCCAAAGTGTACCCAAAAAGTGAAAACGGCTTCTCCAGTCGGTAATACCGGAGCTGATCACCGCTGGTCATGTAGAGGTCGTATTGATGCTGCCCGATGTCGAAGCCCCGGCGTACGGGGACTTCAAAGACAATCGGCTCATGAGCGGACCCCAGAATACCCAGCTGCCGGTAGTCAAGCCGGCGGCGGCGGGTGGGGTCGTATTGCCGGAAGAAATCGTCGAGGGTGGTATCCGAAAAAGGGATTTCCAGGTTGGGATTGTCTGCATAAAAGTAGAACACATCGAAGGTATCGAGGAGTACATCCAGTTGATCGAGCCCCTGCTGTTCGCCCTGCTGCTGTTGCTGCCGGTTGGCACCGGGGAACTGTGCCAGGGCCTTCTCTGGCAGGGCGAGCAAAAAGGTAAAAATAAACAGTAAAGGCAACGTCGGCTTCATGCAAACTTCTTTAAGGCGGCAAAGATAGGAAGAAAACGCATGTAGCGCAGTATCCATGCACGGGAAGCCAGTGCTTAACGTTTTGTTGAGCTTTTGAGGAAAGGGGCAGAACATTTACGCTCCGCCCCTTTGATTTTATTGCAGCAGCACCTTGAGCGTCAGTGCACCGTTTTCACCAGTGATCCGCAAGGCATAAAGCCCGCCGGGCAGGCTACCAGGCCGGCTGAACTCCAGTTGCTGACCGCCCTTACTCAGGGTATGGGTTCCAAAATCGGCTACCTGTTGCCCATTAAGGTTCCAAAGGGAAAAGTGAGCCGGTGCCACTGCCTCAGGCAATTCCACGTCCACACCAATTGTGTTTTGGGCAGGCTGTGGAAATACGGACACCTGCGCGCCTTCCACCCATTCCTCCACGCTTACCGGGTTGAGGCAGTCGAGGTTGACGGGCTCTAATTGCTGATTGGCAGCGCAGTTGTCGCCCATGCCTTCAAAAACAAACAGGCCCTCCTGCATGTCGGAGACCAGGATATTGCCAGAAGGCAGGAGCGGATAGATACCCCAGGCGCCTTTGTAGCTTGTGCCATTAGGCTCGTTAGAAGTATCGTAGTACAATACCTTCTCTGGATTAGCGGGGTCTGAAATATCGTACACCACAATACCATCGTAGTAATAAGACACATACAGATAGTCGCAGGCAACGATTTGATTGTGGGTGATGCTCGTCGGGTTATTAGTTTCGGCATCAAATGTTCCGGTGATGTCAGGCTCACAGGGATCACTCACGTCGATGGCTTTGATGTCGTAGCCGTGGTTTTCATCCGCCATGTAGTAGTACTGCCCGTCATCCGTCAGCCAGCCAGAGTGGTTGTAGCCCCGGAATGGATAGTCGGTGATGGTGCTGATGGCTTTCGGGTTGAAGGGGTCTGAGAAATCGACCATAGCGAAGCCCGATCCGCCCGCATTCAGGAAAGCTACGCCGTCACGCACGTACCCATCGTGGATATGCCCGACATTCAGTCCACCGAAGTTGTTGTACTCCCCGATAAAGTCCAGGTTGAGTGGGTCAGAAATATCGTATACCCGCAATGCAGAATAGTTTTGCGGCCCGCCGTTCATGGCGAAACCGTACAATTTGGCATGGGTTGTATCGATGAAGATGTTATGTGCCGTTTGGATACGGGTGGGCGCATCATAGGCAACGATTACGGTGTCCGGCAGCTGTGTGATGTCCATAATCTGCAGACTGCTCTGCCCTTCGTCGCATACGGCGTAGAGGTAACCGTTGTAATCATGATAATCGCGGTGAATGATAACCGGCCCCTGCGCAGCGCCCGCCACAAAGTGCGCTTCAAAGGGCTGCGTGGGGTCCGTTACATCTATGAAGTGCGTCCCTGCGGTAGACCCGAGCACAGCGTATTCGTGCCCGTTGACAGCAAGGCCCCAGATTTCATTGTAGATATTGTTGTAAAAGGCTGAACCGACCAAAGAGGGATCGCTCCAGGTACCCAGCAGGTTAGCTTCTTCCTGTGCAGACAAGGAAGATATACTCAATAACAGGGCTAAAGACAGTAGCTTGATTTTCATACCATTTGTAATTTTAAACGAAAGTAACAATTTCCAGCCCTTCTATCGGTCAACTTGCTGACAGAGTGCACCTACCTTTCCGGGAATACCGGCTCATACTGCCGCTCGCGCTTCAATTCGTACTGATAAAGGATGCGCCCAATCTGCGCCAGAGCCGGAAAACCAATCGTATCGTACTCATATACCCCATCGTTATAAATCTGATTGGCATTGACATGAATGTTAGCAGCGACCATGAATTCCACCTTGTTTTCATCATCCACTACGTAAGCCACATCGGTAAGAAAGCCGTAGGCATCGCCCACCTTATTGAAAATACGGATGTGGTCCGGGATGGGCGATTTGGAATCACCAAACAGAAAAAATTTGACATAGCTGTCCCAATCGGTATACTGCGGATACGCAGGGTAGTCGCTTTCCCTCGGCAGCATGCTCATGTACCTGCGTAAAAATTGATAATCAGCCGGGGTGAGGTTGAACCGGCGATGGGCGGGCACCGCCTCCGGGAAAAGCACCGCCTGCAGCATATCGTGCAAATCCTGCAACCCCACATAGTTTTTATCCCGAAAATCGAATGGGGCTGGCACGATCTGCCCTTCCCCATCCATAAAGCCCTGCCCGCGAACTTCCTGCTTTAGCTGTAAGGGGCTGTCAAAGCTACTGTACACTTCACCCTGATGGTACAACAGCCTGTTGCCGGGAGCCGTAAAAGTTACCGGATTGGTGTAGCGGTTGGACTCGGCATCATAGCCCGGTGCGGAAAGCCGGTGGATGATGCGGGAACGGGTGTAGCCTTTTTCCTGTAGCTTTTCATTCAGATAAGCCTGCCCCAGGAATTCATACAGGCGGTTGTAGGCATCGTTGTCGCTGACCAGAAAAATCTTCTTAATGTAATGCGCAACCGAGGGCAGCCCTTGCGCTGCTGAGGTATCTGCACGCACGGCCGTTTGTGGTGCCTGCCCTTTGCCGGTAAACATAGGCGTCTCAGCATCAAGCCCCTGAATGCGCAGTTCATTGAGTTTCTCAAGCGCCAGAAAAGCAGCCGGCATTTTTACAGTACTTGCCGGATAAAAATACAGATTGGAATCTACGCCAAGGTAGTGAGTGGTAAAGGCAGGATGATTGTCTTCATCCCGGTCTATTTGGGTGTAAATCAGTTGCAGCTGAAACCTTTCCGGAGCCGCCATTACCGCCTGCAAAGTACTGTCTCCGGAATCTCGCAGGAGCTTTTGCAGTAATGCACTGTTCGATTGGGAAAAGCCACACCGCCCAAACAGCAGTAAGGCAAAAAGAAAAATCTTTTTCATACTAAGTTGGTTTTTAAGCTTCAGGATTGCCGCAAGGTCGCGCCGGTACCATTCCGGTTAGGGAATATAACGCCATCCGGCCTTACTTCTACTCCGACCGCCGGGTCTTCTTTTAACAAAAGCGCCCCGTCCATATCCACGTAATCAAGCAGGGGGAGTAGCTGAGCAATCGCAGAAATGCCCACCGAAGACTCCGTCATGCAGCCCACCATCACTTTCAGTCCAAGGCTGCGGGCATGCTCTGCCATGCGGCGTGCCGGGGTAAGCCCTCCGCACTTCATCAGTTTGATGTTAACCCCGTGGAAGAAGCCATAGCAACGGGCAACGTCTGCTTCACCGTGGCAGCTTTCATCAGCGATGACCGGGAGGACGGATTCAGCATACACCCGCTTCATGCCCTCCCAGTCATCGGCTTTGAGGGGCTGTTCGATAAATTCCACGCCCAGTTCCTTCAGGCGGGGGGCATAGGCAATGGTTTGCTCAGCAGTCCAGGCGGTATTGGCATCAATGCGGAAGACAGCATCCGTCTTGGCCCGGAGCGCCTCAATAATTTCAAGGTCATGGTCGGTGCCTAGTTTAATTTTGTAAAGCGGCCAGGGCTGTTCAGCCATTTTCGCAGCCATTTCTTCCACGCTCGCTATGCCGATGGTATAGTTGGAACGGGGCGTAGTGGCTCGCTCCAGCCCCCAAAGTTCATATACCGGAGCGCCATGCACCTTACCAAATAAATCGTGCAGGGCTTCGTCCAAAGCACAAAGCAGGAAGGGGGCATCTTCCAAGTGAGGCTGCAGTTGATCCCAGAGCATTTCGGGCGACTCCAGAGGCAAGGCTTCAATGACCGGGCGCAGGGCTTCCAGGCGTTCGGCCATCTCGCTCAGCGCTACTCCATAGTACCGGATCTCAGTAGCTTCCCCAAAACCGGAATGTATGCCTTCCGAAAGCTCAACGATCAGGCTGGGCGTTGCATCGCGTGAGCCATGAGCGATGGAAAAGGTGTGCCTGAGCGGCAGTTGGAAGGTGTGAATGCGGAGTCTCATAAACTTATTTGTTTGAACTTATTTATTGCATTAGTGCGGTTTTGTCTTATTTTGGGGGATAATCACTAACGCGATGCCCCGAAAGATCAGAAAAGATATCCTTTGGAAGGGAATTCTCGAAGACTGTTTTGAGGATTTCTTTGCCTTCTTTTACCCGGACGCAGTTGACGACTTCGACTTTTCCCGTGGTGTAGCCTTTTTAGATAAGGAGCTGGAAGCCCTTTTTCCGGAAGCTCAGGAGAAAGACCGCATAGCGGATAAACTGGCTAAGGTCTTCACTGCCGATGGCCATGAGGAGTGGGTGCTCATACATGTTGAAGTGCAGGGTTATAAGGATGAAGACTTTTCCAGGCGGATGCTCACCTACTTTTACCGTATTTACGACCGGTATCAGGTGCCGGTGCATGCGATTGCTATACTTACAGATGAGCAGAAATCTTATCATCCCAGGGCATTCGAGTATCATTTTTTAAAGACGCACTTGCAATATGAATTTGATACCTTTAAATTAAGAGCGTGTTGGGATTTTACACTTCGGGCTGCTCTTGCCAAATTTTGTCCTGCTCTTCGTTGTTCTTCGGTCACGTAGCTAAGGCTATGTTCCCTCATCACGCCTTGATCAGAACAAAATTTGGCTGCGTTCGCTCCAA
>NZ_JAVJSK010000017.1:0-91030 GCF_040219495.1 Phaeodactylibacter sp.
ATGAACCCCGCAGAAATGCGGGGCAAGCTCTGACTTCCTCACTAAATTTTCATTTAGCCCGCTAAACTCAAATTTAGTGACTTTGCCAGAACCATAAATCCTTGATTTTCATGACGAAACCGCTCCAAACATGCTCTAAAATGGCCACGAAGGGTAGTTTCTTTGCGTGGCCATTTCAATTCTTCTGCCCTGTAAGATTTAATTCTTCCCCAGTTCCACTGCCCGTTCCAGTGCGGCCTGTGCGCCCGCGATAATATCGTCACGGACCAGGTTTTTATCGTAGGAAGCCAGGGCTGCCTCTGTAGTACCGCCCCGGGAGCAGACTTTTGCTATCCACTCCTCACAGGTGAAGTCGGTTTTGTTGAAGAGCTCAATTGCACCCCGGAAGGTTTGACTCACGAGCAGCTCCGACTCTGAGTAGGAAAAGCCCATACTACGGGCAGCGTCCATCATCGACTTCATAAAGAACCAGACGTAGGCCGGGCCGCTCCCGGAGATAGCCGTAGCAGCGTCAATGGCTTCTTCTTTTTCCACGTAAACGGTTTTGCCGGTAGTGTTGAGCAGGTTTTGGACCATGACGAGCTCGATCCGGGTGACGGCATCGGAAGAAGTGAAAGCCGTCATGCCCATACCGATTTGTGCCGGCAGGTTGGGCATGGCGCGGATCACCTTCTCTGCCCCCAGGCTTTCCGATATTGTAGATATTTTAACGCCTGCCATGATGGATAAAAACACCTGCTGTGTATCAATCAGCGGGCTGATATGCTCCAGGAGTACCGTTGCGTCCTGAGGTTTAACCGCAAAAATGACGAGGTCGGATTGCTTGATGCAGTCCTCAGCGCGGCCGTATACCGTACCGATGTCTTTCTTGGCCAGCTCCGCTGCTTTTTGCGGGGACTTCTCCAGGATCATCATGTCTTCTTTGCTGGTAATGTGGGAGCGGAGGAAACTCTGGGCGTAGGTCAGGCCCATATTCCCACCACCAATGATCAGTATCTTCATAAAAATTAGAATTAATATTTGTAGTCAGGGCGGGGCGTAAAGCTACGATTATTAAGGCGATTGGAAGAAATTTTCATTTTAATGTTGCAACTTCGATCTAAGTCTTCTATATTTGTGCCATTCAAAGTTTAAACATTAATAGGGTAACGCTGTTATCCACTTTATAAAACAACAATCAAACCAAACCATTATGAAAAAGGCAAGTATTTTCTCTGTTATGCTGGCAGCCATCGCAATGATCGGCATGAGTTTCACTAACCCGGTAGAGGGCGAAAAAGAGCGCCGCACGATAAGCGTAGCGGAAAGTGACATCGTATGGAACGGCTACAAGGTGACCGGTTCTCACACGGGCAATATTCAACTTAAGTCAGGCGAACTGGAATTTGACGGGGATAAGCTCACAGGCGGCCGCTTTGTGATCGATATGACCTCCATTTCCAATACAGACCTGGAAGGCGAGTGGAATCAGAAGCTGGTGGGCCACCTGAAATCAGCAGACTTTTTTGGTGTGGAAGACCATCCCACTGCAAGTTTCGAAATCACTCAGGTGGTTTCCCGTGGTAAGCCGGGAGAGTACAAGATTGTAGGTGACCTGACCATCAAGGATATCACCAAAGAGATTAAGTTCCAGGCTGATCTGGAAGACATGGGCGATAAGGCGAAAGCGGTAGCTGAAGTGGTTGTAGACCGCTCTGAGTTCAACGTGCGCTACGGCTCGGGCAGTTTCTTTGACAACTTGGGCGACAAGACGATTTACGATGAGTTTGACCTTCAGATTAATCTGGTGGTGAACAAGTAACCGTCCATTGCTCAGCGCGTGTTTCAATTGCGCTGGAAAACATGCTGGCATCAGGTCAGAAAGGGGGAGGCAGCGTTAGTTGCCTCCCTTTTTTTGAGGGTGTTGGGAATTTAGTAATCAGTTTGTCCAGGTGCACCGGGACACTTTCCTGCCTGTGTCTCGTCGCCTGTGGGCTTTGGCCACCGGAGACCGAAGTGTTCGACACGCAGGCAGGTTTGATTATACTTCGTCCCGAAAATCCTTCCTGCAAACTGCGGGACAGGCTATTCAGCTATGGCTAAACTCTGGTTTTCGTGCCTCGTCTAAACAAAAAATGGTTGGTTTTCGACTTAGAAGCCAAAAGTCCCAACACGCTCTAAGTTCGTTTGTAAGGAGAAGTAGAAGGTTGCTCCCTGTCCTTCCGCTGAAGACAGCCCGATTTTCCCACCCTCTTCTTCAATGATTTTTTTGCAGATCGCCAGTCCAATACCGGTTCCCGGATAATCGTTGCTGGTATGGAGGCGCTGGAAAATCTTAAAAATCTTTTCCTGGTACTCAGGGGCGATCCCTATGCCGTTGTCCCTGACGTAAAAGCAGGTTTGACCTTTATACTGTGTGGTGCCAATCTTTACTTGCAGTGGGCGGTCCGGATGACGGAACTTGGAAGCGTTGGACAGCAGGTGGTAAAAAAGGAGTTGCCCATTCTGTGTATTAATCCAGATTTGGGGCAGCGGTTTTTTTAGTTCAATAGCGTTTTCATCCTGTAATTCAGGGAGATGGGTAATAGCATTTTGAACGATATCGGCTACCTCCTGCCACGTTCTCTCCTGGGCATAAGACGTAATTTGAGAATAAGCCTGAAGGTCGTCAATCAGCTTTTCCAGTTGCTGAGTCCCTTTCACTGCAAAATCGATGAATTCCAGTTCTTCCGCGTCCAGTTTCTTTTTGGCACGGCGGCGCAGGAGTTGCACAAATCCGGAAATATTGCGTAAAGGGGATTTCAGGTCATGAGCAGCAACGTAGGCGAATTGGTTCAGCTCCTGATTGGACCTGCGGAGCTTGATATTAGACTCTTCGAGCACCTGATTTTGTGCCGTTAGCGCTTTGGTCTTGTCCATTACCAGTTGATTGAGCTCCCGGTTTTTTACTTTTCGGTTTTCGTTTTGCAGCAGGACCATCAAAATCCCGAACCCGAAAATGATGAGTAGCCAGTAAAAGATTGGAGACTGCATAAAGGGCCGGTCGATCTTGAAGTAAAAAGGAGTGCTGATCTGGCTTTCGAGCCCTTTGTCGGTTATGGCTTTCAGCTCAAAAGCATAGCTGCCCGGCTGCAGGCCAAGATAGCGTACCTCTGGCGTTTTGGTGGCTTGCCAGTGCTGGTCGAGCCCCTTTAGCCTGTAGAGGAAGGTAGTGGTATTTCGGTCCTGATAATTGAGGGCCGCAAATCTGAACCGGATATTGTTCTCATCTGCACTCAGGTCAGCTACTGCCGCTGCTATCACTAACGAGTCATTCACTTCCGGCGGGTAGAGCACTAGTTTGGGTGGATTGGAAACCTTAATAATTTCGCTGGGTTTGAAATACATCAGGCCTTCGTTGGTTGCAATGAATACCTGGTCTTTCCACACCGTCACATCATTGATGCCATTGGAAAGCAGCCCGTCTGACTTGCTGTACGTGATGAGCGAAGCGTCGTTCATATTGAAGGAAGGGGATGGCCAGTGAGATAAGCCTTTATTGGTGCCGACCCACAAATCACCACGGTCATCCTTGTAAAGCACGTTGATGAAGTCACTGGCCAGAAGGTTGTCCTGATTGAGGAGCCGGTACTGATTGTTTTTGATCAAAATCAGCCCATCACCTCTGGTGCCCAGGCAGATTGTACTGTCTGCCAAAATAACAAGGTCGACGACCTGTGTGGAGAAAACAGGGTCCCGTTCTTTCCAGTAGACCGTGTCCGTGGGCGTAATTTGCATCAGCCCTTCGGCTATGGTGTGCGCCCAAATGTGCCCGCTGTAGTCCATACCACTGGCATAAGACCGTCCATCAATAACTTTTTCGATGTCGTATGCCATGCGGGTCTTTGGATTCTGGCGATAGGGGAAAGCCGGGAATGCCGCTAGTCTTGAGGCCGCAATTTTCCAGACCGCTTTGTGACTGGATATGAGCAATTCACCTGTTGGGCCCAATTTCAGGTTCTTAATAGATTCCCCCAGGAGCAGTTCTTCTTTGCCCTGGTAATAATGGATCAACCCGATGTCAGTAGCCAAAAAGTACTGGTCCGGGCCGGTGGTTATAATTTTTAAGATCCGGTTGGTGATGGAGAAGTTCGGTTTGTCTTTCAATTGATGGCGATTTACCAGCGCCACTTCTCCGTTTTGATCGGCTTCAAAAAATTCCAGAAGGTTACTCCGGTTGCCGGTAATTAAAAAGCTTTCATTAGCCACCAAGCTGTTAATCGTATTTTCAGAAAGGCCGTTTTCTTTTTGCAGCACATGTATAGCGCCAGCCTTCCTGGGCAGGAAAAAGAGCCCGTTGCCGAGTGTGGAAATCCATAGATTGCCTTCCCGGTCTTGCAGGGCACTTGCTGGTTGCAGGCTTTTCAGGAGCGTTTTTTGATAAACGGCCAGGGTATCTTCCTGTAGTTTGAAAATTTCAATGCCGTTCCGGGGTTGTACAATCCACAGTTGGTCACCGTTCAGAATGATTTGGCTGGTCAGGTCTCTTCCTTTAATGAGGGTACGAACTACGCCAGTATCCGTATTGATGACAACAATATTGCCATTAAAGTGGCAATACAGGTACTTGCCCTTGGAAGTTTGGTAGAAGAAGAAGATTTCATCGTTGGGTTCTCCAATCTGGAAACGTTTATTGATCTGATTGCCAGCAATTTGAAGGAGTTCGATCTTGCGCCCTTTCTTTTTTCTCATCATCCAGGGATCACTCTGATGCTCAAAAACCCAGTACTCAGTGTCATTATCCAGCAAGATCGAAGGGTTCACCGGCTTGCGGAGCAGGGAGTTGTGGTCGAGCAGGAAAAGTGCATTATAGCGGGAGATCCAGAGCGAAGAATCGTCCTGTACAAACTGATGGTCGATATAACTGGAAAAATCAGTAGAGGAAACGGGCGCCTGATGAATCTTGAAATCGGGCGTGATGTAAGAGAGTGGCCCCAAGGTATTGACCCAAAGTTTACCATTCACATAGTCGGTGTCAATAATATCATTACCAGGCAAGCCATCCTTAGTGGTCATGGTATGGAAGGCATAGCCGTCGAAGTAGGCAAGACCAACGTCTGTAGCTATCCAGATGAAACCAGTACTATCCTGTTGGGTACTGTAAATGACCTTAGAAGGGAGCCCGTCCGCAATATCAAAATGAATGAACTGTTGCGTACTAATCTGGCCAGATGACGGATAGCAGACTAGCAATAGCACAAACACAAAAGTATACTTAAGAAGACTAAAGCCTTCTTCTAGCTTAGGCGTATTCATTATCGTCAGGGTCTCCGGATTTCTGAGCCAGAAAGGTATGGAAGATATCCTTCAGACTGAACTTAAAAATGTCTAAAAAGTGACAGGGAAATGTTGTTGTTTATACTGGTTGGGTTGGTGGCTTCAAGGAAGTTGCCGAACGGGGCCTGATACCGGAGCGTTGTAGCCAAATTGCCGTTGATGCGGTAACGGATTCCGGCAGCCCATCCGGTATTCCATCGGGCGAGCCCGGTAGCAGAGGTAAAATGACGAGTGCTGTTGAGTGCTGTCCGGTCTGCCTGACTGCCATCTGTCCCGCCACCACTATTGGTCTCTAAGTTTTCAGCCCAGGAGTTTTTTTGCCTGGCATTCACCAGATAGGCGGAAAACAGCCCTCCTTCAAGCCCTAGTCTTGGTGTAACCTGATATCCTGTATACAGTGCCATGCCAGCCAGGTGCAGGGTCTCAACAGCAGCACTAAAAGTAACCAAAGTAGCGGGAGCAGGAGCCGCTGCCATCGGTCTGACCGAAGCGGCGAATTGCCTTTCGTCTACCTGCTGATTGGCAGCAATTTGTAGATAGGACAACTGAAGGCGCCCGTACCATTTTATGCCCGGTGCCTGCCAGGAAAGGAAGGTGCCTGCTTCAAAGCCGGCAGTAGGTTGTTCCGGGCCATACAGGCCACTGAGCAGGAGTCCAACCCCCCATCGGCTGCGGGTTGCTGTGGGGTGGCTGCGGAGCGTGGCAGAAAAATCTGCAGGGTGTTGTTTTGCCTTGAGGAGTGTAGGGTAGGGCGTTGCCAGAATGCGTGCCGGGGACAGATCCGTAAGGGCATTTGCGGGTGGTTGGGCCTTGGTATTTCCGGAGGCAGCGACTGCTGTTGTTCCAGGCTCATCCCTGGGCTGTTCTACTGCGGTGGACTGCGTGGCAAATTGGGCCGGAGAAGGCGGCGTTTGCACTGTTGCGGTTTGGGTAGGCATTAAATCAGCAGGAGGAGGGGGCACGGCTTGTTGCTGAGGAGCTAAGGCCTCTGCTGCAGCGGGCCGTAGGGTGCGCTGATCAGCAGCCGGCGGGGCGACCGCACCAGAGCTTGCTAAAGTTGGGGCAGCCCCACCTTTTACCGGTACGGGGAGTTGCCCGACAGCTTGCATGGTGGCGCCAATGCCCTGTAACCACAGGAAACCTATGCTCAGCACGACCATCAATAGCGCTGCTGCCCACCAAGGCCTGGCAACGGGGCGGCGGTTTGGAACAGGCATCTCCTGATCAAGCAATTGGCTCATGCCTGACCAGCCTTCTTCCACCCATTCCGGATTCACTTCCGGTGTATTGTTATCCTGCATGGTTATAATGCGTTCTGATTAACTGTTTCAATCGTTTTCGGGCATTGGAAAGATGCCATTTAGAAGTGCCCGTGCTAATGCCGAGCTGTTTGGCAACTTCCACATGCGTGTAGCCTTCAATGGCGTACAGGTAAAAAACTTCCTTCGTAGCATCCGGCAAATAGGAGACCAGCTTGAGGATGTCTTCCAGGTAAAGCTGGCTCAGGGCGTTGTCTGGCGCCGGCCCATCCCGTTCTTCGAGATCGAGAAAGTGGACCTGATTGTTGTGCTTCTTGAAGTAGTCGGACAGGCTGTGGAAAACCAGCCTTCTGATCCAGCCCTCCAATGAACCGCTGAACGAATACTTTTCCAGCTTTTTGAACACCCTCAGGAAACCCGTATTCAGGATTTCCAGTGCCACCGATTTATCCTGGGTATAGCGCAGGCACATCCGCATCATACTGTTGAAGTACTTGCGGTAGAGCATCTCCTGAGACAGCCGTTTGTTGTTCAGGCAGCCTCTGACCAGCTCTTCATCGGTATATGCGGATGCATCCTTCGCCATACTAAAATTTAACACCTAACTGTAGGTGGATACGCCGGAATCTAAGTTGCTGAATTTCCTTAGAGTCCGTCAGCCACCAATTTGCAATATCATAAGTCGACTCTGCGGCCTGGTATTGGTACCCCAAACTTATCAAAAGCCCTAACTCCTCATGCACAGGGATCTCAATACCCACAGCGCTGTTGGCGTTGAAACCGCCCCTGGCATCTACCAGCAGAAGATCCTCTTCCTTTCGGTTGAGTGCCAGGCCATACCCCAGGGCAATTTGCCCGAAAGGGCGGACACGCCCGGCAGCCGGTATATATCCTTTGAATACTGCCCAAAAGGGGAAGTAACTGTACCCACTGTTGAAACGATAAGTTTGGGCACCCAAGCCTGCACCTATGGCAAGATAAGGGTTTATCCGGTAGGTGCCAATATATTGCAGGGATACCCCGTTTTGCACTTCCTGCCCATCATTTCCAAACAGGTTGCCGTACTGCACCTCGTGCTGCAGGTGGGGCCTGAATACTTCCTGTTCGCCGACCCCTGCGGTGGCCTGCGCCTTAACCAATAATGGCGTAAGGCTTAGAAACATCAACAGCAGGGCGGCTTTCCATGGCTTCATGTGGTGCATTATTTTAGAGCTGCTATACATAGTATCTCTTACAACGATAAAAGGTTACTGAGCCGGCGTGGTGCAGCCGGGTCTGAAATATCGTACTGATACAGTCCATCTTCGCCGATCACAATAGCCAAATCGCCCTGCAGGGTGATGATATCGTAGGCCTGGAAGCCTGTCATTTTTCCAATTTGGTTGCTGCCAATAGTTTCGGGGTTAGTAGCATCAAAGATTTTGACGCCTTGCTCGTTTTCACAAATGTACAGGGCATTATTCAGCTTAGACAAGCCGTGCGGATTGTGCATCTCAAAGCTTTTGATGAGCACGGGATTGGTAAGCGAGGTGATGTCTACCACATCAAGCTGGTTCGTAAAAGTCTCGCACTCCTGCCCGTCGCGCAGGGTCACATAGGCTGTATTCCCGTCTACAAATACCGGGTCACAAGCTGTAGCGTGCTGGAATAGGGATAGTTGGACCGGCGCAGTAGGCACGCTGTTGTCAAAGATATACATCCCGTTGTTGGCACCAATGAATAGCTTATCACCGTATGGGAACAGGGTTTCTATGCCCCAGCCGACGTTTACGGTAGTGAGCTTTTCGGGTTGTTTGGGAGCTGCGAGGCCAAAAACATGCAGGTTGTATTCATCTACGACATAAAGGTGGTCCTGTGCAAGGGTGAAACGGGCCATAGAGCCGCCCACGCCTACATCCTGTGCCTGCCCGGAAGACTCATTCGAAAGGTCGAATGCACCGCCGCCCGCAGCCACGTCAATAAAAATAGTGCCGCCTCTCCGAAAAGAGACCCCTGCGTATTGGTCACAAGGCACTTCTTCGGTCACGGGTATTTGGTCGTAGCGGATCAGATAGCCGAGCTCTTCATCGTAGCCCTGATGGGGGATGGCATCTTCGGTACGGCCAGCAAATACCGGGCTCTCCGGGTTGGTGAGGTCTATGGCAACAAGGTCTACGTAGTTATCAGCGTAGAGCATATTGCCCCGCACCGCCATATCTACATTGCCCGGGATTTCCACGAAACCGATAGGCACAGGGGAGGACGGGTTGCTGTTGTTGATGATGTGGACTCCTTCCTCCCGCTCGTTAATGAGCAAAATATCCTGGTAGACGTAAATTTTACCGGGGTTTTCCAAATGGCGCGGCGGTTGGTATTCAATAGGGAGCCGGAAGTTTTCCGGCTTGGCATATACGGGCTCGAACCCCTGATAGACCACGGTGGCTTCACAGCTATCCTGCACACAGGAAGGCAGGGCGAGCGACAAGCTCAGCAGGCCGATGAGATAATAAAAAGTCGGGAAATTTTTCATGTGAATCATTTTGTGAAAAATAGAATGGATCTATTCCCGATGACTTCCAAAAAGCCAGACGAGCAATATCCGATGAAGGGTTGGGTGAAAGGTGTATATTTGCCAAAAAAAAATGAGGCGTTTATTCCTTGCTACTGCTTTATGGATTGCGATTGGGCTTACTGCAATTGCGCAGGTGACCTTTACCATCACGGAGGTGCCCGGCAATACACCTGCAGGGGCGACCATCTACGCAGCCGGTAACTTCAATGGCTGGGATGAGGGGGCTTCGGATTTTGCGTTGGCCGCGCAGCCTGATGGTACCTACACACTGACTTTCGAGCCGGAGCCCGGCACGCTCATGTTTAAGTTCACGCGTGGCAGTTGGGCCACTGTAGAGGGGAATGCCGATGGAGGCTTTCTCCCCAACCGCTCGCTTGAGTATCCGGGGGGCGTACTGGAAGTCGACCTGGAAATTTTATCCTGGGAGGGTGACAGCCCTGGTAATTCCACTGCCGCAGATAATGTAACGGTTATTGCAGAGGACTTCTACATGCCGCAGCTGGACCGGGACCGGCGGATTTGGGTTTATCTGCCACCGGATTACAATAGCTCGACCGCGACGTATCCGGTCCTGTACATGCAAGATGGGCAAAACCTGTTTGATGCTGCCACTGCTGCTTTCGGGGAATGGGAAGTCGACGAGTCGCTGAATACGTTGTTTGAAGAGGGGGATGCCGGCGTGATCGTGGTGGGTATAGATAATGGCGGCAGTTCCCGCCTGGACGAGTACAGCCCCTGGGTAAACCCCAGCTATGGTGGGGGAGAGGGCGATGCTTATGTTGACTTCATTGTGGAGACCCTGAAACCTTATATTGATGCGCAGTACCGCACTCGCCCGGAGCGTGATTTCACCGGCATCATGGGGTCTTCTATGGGAGGGCTGATTTCGCTGTACGCTGCTATCGAGCACCAAGATGTATTCAGCAAGGCAGGCGTGTTCTCGGCTTCTTTCTGGTTTGCGGACGAGTGCTATGCCCACGTTGGCAATCAGGGCAAGCAGGAGGATATGCGGATTTATATGATAGCGGGTGAGCAGGAAGGCAGTAGCGAGCAGCAGGTGGTCGATATGCTAGCCATGGAGCAGGCGCTTTTGGCAGCAGGCTTCTCGGTTTCAGAAATTAATACGGTGGGGCACCCGGACGGTACGCATTCAGAATGGTACTGGAGGCGGGAATTCCCGCCTGCTTACGAATGGCTGTTTGCTGCGATAGCCAGTGACCTGCAGGAGGGCAACTTAAATATGGAGAGGGTAGAAGTTTACCCTAACCCCGGCAGCGATACCGTTGAGATCAGATGGGATTCTGCCGACCCCCTGAATATCCGGGTTTTTACAATGCAGGGCAAGCAAGTAAGGCTCATTCAGCCCGAGGGGCAGCAAATGAGCCTTACAGGGTTGCCCGCTGGCACATACCTGATCGGTTTTTATCTCGAAAATGGCCAGTGTGTAGGTACGAAACGACTGATACAGAAGTAGCTTACTCCTCAGCCTCTACTTCGTAACCACCAATTACTTCGTAAAGGCCGTTCTTTACCCGCTTTTCAAATTCCTTGCGGGGAACAGGCATTTTCCTGTTTAAAGTTGTCAAATGTACAGTCACTGTCTTTGACGTTTCTTTCAATACTTTGACTTTGATGCTGCGATCTATCATAATAACTATCGATTAAAATTGTTGAAGAAAGTAGTTGAACCGGTATCTCAGACCCTATTGCGCATTCGCTTTTGGAGCGGATGCCGGCAGATTTCGTTCTGAACAACGCGCTCTAAATGTTGATCAGCGTTGCGTTAATATCATGCTGTTTGATGAGCCGGTCTGCGAAAGCCCGGTGACCATGCGGGGTGAAGAGAAAAAACTTCCCCTCTTTGATAGAGGCCACCCGGTCGAGCAGCTTCCATTTGGTAATGAGGTCCTGTTTGTTGTCCGACTTCATGGCAATTTCGAAGTAGCATTTATTACCCCTCATCACGGCTGTAATGTCTGGCGTGATGTAGGACTCCTCCTCGTCTGGAGAAGCAGGTGGCTGCTTAAAAGAACTCGGCTTTTCAATCTCCTCATTTTCCACATTCGCCTTTACCCTGGAGTAACCTCTTTGCTTGACCCAGGTAATGGCTTTTTCATAAACTTTATCATCTTTCTCAGAGGTAACCATATTGTGGAGGCTTTAAAATTATTGAACAATAGCTCTGTAAGAGTGTATTGAGACTTTAGAGCGTGTTAGGGGTTTACACTTCGGGCTGCTCTTGTCAAATTTTGTCCTGCTCTTCGTTGTTCTCCCGCCTGCCATAGTCTTGTACGGTCTCCGGTGGCCAAAGCCCACCGGCGACGGGGCACGGACAGGTCGGTTACGTAGCTAAGGCTATGTGATTCAAGAATGGACCCCTTTAATCCCATTCTTAAAGGTATCACGCCTTGATCAGAACAAAATTTGGCTGCATTCGCTCCAAAAGTAAAGTCCCAGTACGCTCATAAGCGCTCTATCTGTAAAACCTGACAGGAGACGGAAAGTGCGATAAGATCAGCAATACTTTATAGGGGCACGCCATTTACCTGTGTTTTGTTTATACTGCAAAGGGAGGCTTGAGGTTGCAATAAAGTATGGCAGATTTGGATTTTGACTAATTATAGTAAGCAGGGGTGCGCCCCTACAGGACATCAGCTTCGCAATAAAGCTATAACAGCGTTTATGAACGTGATTTTTTGGTAGCCCCTGAATCACCTTTGCATCACTTCGATCCATGTCTTACACAAAAGGCACCTTCATAAACACTGTAATAAAGAGTCAAAATTTCTTCTTTAGTCTACCCTAGATTTACAAACGGGCGCTGTTTTCTGTCCGGCGCTAGCCTGAAGTGCTTTTAGGCTGGCAGGCTGAGCGTGAATTTGAGCAGGTTTGCGTTGTAAATCAGCGCTTTACGAACCATAGCATTCGATTTTGCGGTCATTTAATTCATTAAACATCCTGCAAAACCTGGTCAGAGCCATGGAATCGTTGATCGTTTAGGAAGCTACTGCTGCGGGCACAGAGTTATCTGTGAATTTTTTGCCATCCCACTTTCCGAGCCATTCGATCTCTTTACCTGCTTTTTGGTATTTCTTAAAGGTAGAGATCGCGGCATCCTTCGATTTCCGGAATATGGTGATATTATTAGGTACTGACTTTATGGTAAAATAGTATTTGCCTTTACCCATTGCAAAGTTCTTACGCAATTTCATAATGATAGTTTAGTGAAAAGATAGGTTTGATTTTCAGGCTCCCTAGCCTTGAAGCAATCTGACTTTCCGGGCTTCCAGCCCTTTATCACTGGCTTCTACTTCAAAAGCTACTTCGTCGCCCTTAGAAATTTTGTCTTCAAGGCTGGTGACGTGGACGAAAACATCTCTATCCATATTTTCGGGCTCGATAAAGCCATAGCCGCGTTTGCGGTTAAAAAACTTTACTTTCCCTTTCTTTTCAAAAGATTCGTCCTCACCACTGAAGTAATTCACAACTTTTTTTAACCACATGGTATTCTTGGTTTTATACTGCAGATTTCATGAATTCAGGATTCAAAATCTCATACAGCCCCAGTTCTTCCCGGAGAAGGAAGGTGAATCTTGGCAGCTGAATTTGGCAATGTTGATCGAGAAAGAGCAACGTAATATATTTTGCGCCAGCTTCGATGACTTGTACCCTGCGGGTTTTTATTTTTGCCATGAAATTTTTCCCAGTTTTTATGTGTCTTTCTGTTTAAGATGTAGAGATGCCGATCTGCGCCATTTTTTTGGGAGTACCGCTCCATGATTAAAGAGTGGGGTTGCCCGATTGTTTTAAAAAACTGGCTGTCAGATAGTTAGTGATAAAAGGCAAGAAAAACCTAAAAATTGCACAAACTTTTAAACAACTCACTACATTATTAGAAACTGCTTTCTCCAATAAATAGTTCAATTCGGGATCGATCAGGGGCATTATTCCGTTTATCTTTGCAAGCTAACAAAGTTCCGATGTTCACTATTTTTATTCTTATCGCTGCCTATATCGTCTACCGGGCTGTCCGGCAGATCCTTCGCGTGTATGAGTGCCCGTCAGATGAAATCCTCACTGCTTTCTGGCGGGGTAAGCTACGGGCGGGCAGTGAGCCCCACCGACAGCTGATTACCCACCTGGGCACCTGCGAACACTGCCAGGAACGCCTGCACCTACTGCGCAAGGGCCTGCCGTTGGAAGACCATCTGATTGACGAGGGGCAAGATTAGAACAATCCTGAAATCACGCCTTCGTCATCAATATCTATATTCAGGGCAGCCGGTGTGGCCGGCAGGCCCGGCATGCGCATCATGTTGCCGCTAAGGGGCACCAAAAAACCTGCCCCGGCGGCAATCTCAATACCCCGGATGTGGAGGGTGAACCCTTCTGGCCGGCCAATTTGCTTAGGGTCGTCCGAAAGGGATTTCTGCGTCTTGGCAATGCAGACCGGAAGGCCTTCCAGTTCTAGTTTTTTGATGCGCCTCAGGTCGCGTTCTGCTTCCCGGCTGTAAGCGACGTCCCTGGCTCCGTATATTTTGGTAGCAATGGCCTCAATTTTGGCTTTGACCGGTAGGGACCAGTCGTAGAGGGGCCGAAAGTTGGATTTGGTGTTATCGATCAGCTCGACTACAGTTTCAGCCAGAGCTTTGGTGCCTTCGCCCCCTTTGGCCCAGCCATCGGAAAGGGCTACTTTTACGCCTTTGCGTGCGCAGGCTTCTTCAATCGCAGCCAGCTCTTCCGCGCTGTCCTGTACGAAGCGGTTGATGGCCACTACGACCGGGAGCCCGAACTGTTGTAAATTCTCGAGGTGTTTTTCCAGATTAGGCAAGCCTTTGATGACGGCCTCTGGGTTGGGCGCTTTCAGATCGGCTAAAGCTACGCCGCCGTGGTACTTGAGTGCCCGGACGGTTGCGACCAGTACCGCTGCCCGGGGGGCAAGGCCCGCGCTTTGGCATTTGATGTCCAAAAATTTCTCCGCTCCGAGGTCGGCACCGAAGCCGGCTTCCGTCACGGCGTAGTCTGCCAGGCTCATGCCCATGCGGGTCGCAATAACGGAGTTCGTCCCTTGTGCGATATTAGCGAAGGGGCCACCGTGCAGAATCGCCGGAACGCCCTCCAGTGCCTGCACCAGGTTTGGCTTGATGGCGTCTTTGAGCAAAGCCGCCATAGCCCCCTGTGCGCCGAGGTCGCGCGCGTAGACGGGCTCACGGCCGTAGGTGAACCCCAGGAAGATATTGCCCAGCCGCTCCTTTAGATCGGTGCGGTTTTCGCTTAGGCAAAGAATAGCCATGATCTCGGATGCAGCGGTAATGTCGAACCCGGTCTCACGGGGCAAACCATTGCCCGTGCCGCCCAGCCCTACGATGACCTGCCGGAGGGCACGGTCATTCATATCCATCACCCGCTTCCAGAGCACTGTACGCGGATCGATACCGAGGTTGTTTTGTTTGCTTTGTATGTTGTTGTCAAGGAGCGCCGCTAATAGATTGTGTGCCTTTTCAATGGCGGCAAAGTCTCCCGTGAAGTGCAGATTGATGTCTTCCATCGGCAGTACCTGTGATTGCCCGCCGCCGGCCGCTCCGCCCTTGATACCAAAAACTGGCCCCAGGGAAGGTTCCCGCAGTACGACAACCGCCTTTTTTCCGATGTGTTGCAGTCCCTGACTCAGCCCAATAGATACAGTCGTTTTACCTTCTCCCGCCGGGGTGGGGGAAATGGCCGTGACCAGGATCAGTTTGCTTTGCCGGGCCCGTTCGGGATGGATAAGGGAGAGTGGGAGTTTGGCTTTGTGGTGGCCGTAGCGCTCCAATTGGGGCTCCGGAATACCGAGCTGTGCGGCGATTGCTCCAATATCCTGAAGCTTTGCCTGCTGAGCAATTTCAATGTCTCTATTCATGTGGTTTTATCTGGTTTGGTCTTGGTTCGGTAACGGATGGGCATTATCCACATTTACGATAGCTTTTTCAATGATATATCTCAACAAAAAAGCCCTAAACGTGATCTTTTATTAAAAAAAATA
Source organism: Phaeodactylibacter sp. (assembly GCF_040219495.1). Taxonomy (GTDB): domain Bacteria; phylum Bacteroidota; class Bacteroidia; order Chitinophagales; family Saprospiraceae; genus Phaeodactylibacter. The sequence continues at coordinate 15,128 of NZ_JAVJSK010000017.1, forward strand.
AAAAAGTGAAACAAAAATCTCCTCATTCAGTAAGACGGGTTAGAGTTTTTTCATACTAATTTATTTGCTGAACCGCATTCTGTAAAGGGTGCGGTTTTTTCATGCCTCTTTGTCGGCTTGTTCGCGCATACTGACCACCCGCTGCGGGTAAGCAAATGTAATACCTGCCGCTTTAAACCGTTGGACAAGCCGCTCCATCACATCGCAGCCCATAGCAAACGCACTGGCGTTGTCTTCCGCCCACAGGTAAGCACGCAGGCGTAGCCCCGAATCGCCCAATCCAATGACCCGGATCCGGACCAGCGGCAGCCCTGTACTAACCTCTTCGGGCGTACGGTTGTCGATCAGGTTGGGGTGTGCTTTCGCTTCTTCTTCTACAATCGCCTTCGCCAGTTCTAAGTCTACCTCGTAGCTCAGGGTCAGCTCCAGCCACTTACAGATTTTATCGTCCCCAAAGTCTGAGTTGATGATCACTTCCTCGCTAATGACGGAGTTGGGGATGAGAATGCGCCGGTTTTCAAAGTCCCGGATCACTACGTGGCGCAGGGTGATGTCTTCCACGGCGCCCTGCAGCCCATTCTGGAAACGGAGGCGGTCATTGATCCGGAAAGGCTTGAAAACAATAATAAACACACCACTGATGATATTGCTCAGGGCATGCTGGGAAGCAAAACCAACGGCTACCGCAAGAATACCCGCACCTGCGAGGAGGGAGTTGGCAATCGCCCGCATATTAGGCATGGTATAAACCGCCCAGCTGAAGCCAATAATATAGATTAGCCCGGTGAGGGCATGCCGCAGGAAAATATAGTTGGTGGGGTCATTCATAATGATCCCGGTGGAGCGCTTCAGGAACCGCCGGAATAACCAACTAATAACTACGGCTGCTACAATAGTAGCTGCGATGATGCCGATAAAAAGAGCATAAGGCTTGATCTGCTCCATCATGACAACATAATTTCATCTAATAATACCTGATCGTCATCGAGCGACTTGAACAGGCGGGGCCGGAATTTATTTTTGGTGTTGAACAGCCGGGCAGACATTTTATCGATCGCTACCATAGACAGCACCGTTTGGATGTAGGCATCCACGAGGTCATCCAGCCCGATGCCCAGTTTGTTGAAGTCCCGTCGGTCCATCAGCAACAGGCGGTTGGTGTCGGAGCCCCAGCTGTTGGACCCCTCTTTGATGGAGAGGTTGGTCCCCAGCATAGACCAGGAGTCCGTTCCATCTTCAATGTAGTTGGCCAGCGGCTCGGCGGCCCGGCGGGCGTAAATGGAAATGGGCCGGATACCTTCCGCGGTGTAGCTGACCATCATCCGGATGTCAGCGACGTAGGCATTCCCTTTGCTCGAAGGCACGGTGCCAATGTGGTAAAGTTTTCCTTTGCTGCTGGTTGAGCTCCAGTTGTAGTTGCCGATGAGCGATTGCACGATGAAGCGGGTGTATTTGAAGTCCTGCTTCATAAACGCTTCCAGTTCCTGCTCATTTACGATGGTGTAAACGCCCTGCCCGGCATTACTGTACGGGTTTTTGACTACGGCTTGCCCGCCCAATTTGCCTACCCAGATCGGGACCTCCTCCAGGCTGACATCCCAGATGGTTTCGGGCGTAAGGATTTCCAGCCCGCTGTTTTCCAATTCGGCGTTGAAAAGGTCATAAGCTTTTGAGGCCAGCATTTTATTGCGGCCGCCAGCCAGGCACGCTACGATAGGATTGAAAATTTGCGTCTTGCACATTACCGGCAGGCGGTTCCAGGGGCTTTGGGTCAGATAGCGGAAAGCCATTCTGATCTTATGCCACTCCCCATCGGTGCCCAGTACGTACATGTACCCATCTTTGAAGCGCACCGCCGGGTCTTCATCATTATTATAATAAGTGACGGTATGTACAGGCTCCTGAAATACATCGGCCATCACTTTAGCGTAGCCAATGGCTTCCATCGGGTTCTTATCATAAACCACCGCCAGCTCGCCCGAAGCGCCCCGCCGGGATTTGGTGAGGGGCTTAAACGTGCGCTCCATGAGCACCCGGTAGCCACCCTGCTCCTGATTGTCATCCAGCAGCGGCATAGACTTTTGCCCGGAAGGGCAGGAGTTATTCTCAATGACCACCATTTGCCGCTTGCCTTTTTCGCTGGTGACGTGCATCAGGTCAGCTCCTGCCCAGACGAAGTGGCGGGGCTTATAGTTGAGCAGATTGCGCAGGGTTTCGGGGCTGACCATCGGATGTAGGTGGCAGTACCGCTTGATGATACGTTCCTGGTTCAGGTTCAGGAAAAAAGAGACCATCGGGTGAATGGTAGCATTCAGCGCTTTGGCATACCAATGATCTTCAGGCTCGAACTGCCCGGGTTTGAATAGTTGGGACTTCATGCGTTATGTTTTGCCTTTTTGCAGGTAAGGTATGGATTTCAAAATGGGATTTACAAGATGCAAAGAGTTATTTTTTTGTAAACGGCTGCCTTACCGGATTGTGCTGTGCAGGACAGGAATAATCGGGCCTTCTCCCAAATCCATCATCGCATTAAAAAGAGCGATCTGCTCAAATTGGTATAAGTCCCTGACGTGGAGTTGGGCAGGGTGCAGGCTCCCGTTGGCCATCAGCCGGGCGCGGCGCGTGCCCTTCAGCAGGGGGGAGGCAGGCGTAAGCCACCGTTCGCCGTCCCACAGCGCAATATTGGCATAATAGGTATCGGTCAGGTAGCCCTTTCTGACCAGAAGGATGTCATCGGCGGTGCCGCGTTGTGCGAAGGCTTCATCAAGCGCACCCCGGTTGGCATATTTGCAGGCATAGTCGATATGGTCAGCTTCCACAAGCGCCAACTGATGCACCGGACGGATGGTGTAGGGCGTAAAAGCCACGGCTTCTATCTGCTCCCGGTAGAGGACCCGGCACTTCTGCCGGCCTATGCTGGCTGAGGCAGGCACCTGCACGGACTGAAGGTCCGGATAGTTGGAAAATCCGAGTGCCCGGGCGCTGCGGGCCACCCGCTCCTGATGAAACGGCAGCCCATGCAGCTGGCCATCCTGACAGCAAATGGTCTCGAGCAGCTGTGGCTTCATAGCACCGGCTCGGTTACGGGAGCGAACGGCAGGTAGGCTTTCTGCAAGAGCTCCTGGTACTCAGCTTCCATAGTGCTGCGGGCGGTGATGCCCCCACCGCTTTTGAAAACCAGGCCCGAGGGCGTCTCTTCCACAAACCGGATCATCACGCCACTGTCTACTGACTGGCCATCGTAAATGCCGCAGACGCCGGTATAGTACCCGCGGTCTTGCTGTTCGGCTGCCCGGATGATTTCTACGGTCTTCTGCTTAGGCGCCCCGCTGATGGATCCTGCCGGAAGCAACTTAAAAAGCAAGTCGCCGAGCTGCTGATGGAAATCAGGTGGTAGCTGCCCTTCAATCTCCGTACTGGTCTGTAACAGGCTGCCGTTGTGGGTAGTGATGCTCTCCACGTACCGGTAGCGTTTTACCCGGACGTTTTTGGCAACGATGCTTAGGTCATTGCGGATCAGATCCACGATCGTGGCGTGCTCTGCCTGCTCCTTGAGGTTGCTCAGTAGTTGATGTTGCGCCCCAGGCAGGGTCGCGTCTATCGTCCCCTTCATTGGAAAGGAAGCGATGCCGCCATCCGGGCGGATGCGTACGAAGGGCTCCGGCGAAAAGCAGGTGAACTGCCCGTTGAGCCAAATCCGGTAGGGGGCATTACTGAGCAGGAATATTTCGTGCAGGCTCAGGTTCGTTTCGATAGGCGTGGGGAATGCCAGGTTCAGGAGGTAGGAATTGCCGGCTTTCAGGGCAGCCTGTACCTGTTGGAAAGCAGCGGCATAGCGTTCTCGGTCTACAGGGTAGCGGTGGAAGTGGAAATCGGCGGGCGTAGCGATACCGGTGAAATTGCGATGGCCGTGAATGGCATACTGCAGTTGTGCAGGGTTTGCTTCATCGAGTGGGAGTACGATGGGCCGCTGCATCTCGAAGTCAATCAAAAAGATAAAAGGCCGGCGGTCGTGGCCCAGCTTGTTCATCAGTTGCTGAGCCGTTGGCCGGTCGGTGGTTATGGTCATAGTCCGGGTTGGGTTTGCCAGTTCTAGCGCTTATTGGGGTTTTACTTTTGGCTACGTTCGTTCCAAACCCAAAACCCCAACAAGCTCTAAGACGTTCGTGCCAGCCATAATAACACAGAAAGAGCAGAGTAGTTGAGCAGGCAGAAATGGGCACTTTTCCCTATTTTCGCTCCAAAAGAACATGACCCGAGCGGAACTCACTTCCCAAATCCGGCAAAAGCAGTCTTACCTGTGCGTAGGCCTGGATGCCGACATCAGCCGCCTGCCCCGCCATCTTTTAGACCAGGAAGACCCGGTTTTTGAATTCAATAAAGCCATTATTGACGCGACACAGGACCTTTGCGTGGCCTACAAGCCCAACCTGGCTTTCTACGAAGCGCTGGGCAGTAGAGGCTGGGAAAGCCTGCGCAAGACGCTGGATTATATTCCGGATACTCACTTCACCATCGCCGATGCTAAACGCGGAGATATTGGCAATACCTCCCGCCTTTATGCGCAAGCCTTTTTTGGAGAAATGGGTTTTGATGCGGTCACCGTAGCGCCCTACATGGGCGTGGATTCTGTAAAGCCGTTCCTGGAGTTTGAAGGCAAGTGGGTGATCCTGCTGGCGCTGACCTCCAATAAGGGCAGCCGTGATTTTCAATTCGATAAACAGGAAAATGGTCAGCCCCTGTATGAAAAAGTGATGCGTAAAGCGCAGGAATGGGGCACCCCCGGTAACCTGATGTACGTGGTTGGAGCCACCCACCCCGAAAAGTTTAAGGAAATCCGTGCAATTGCTCCGGATCATTTTCTTCTGGTGCCCGGTGTGGGTGCGCAGGGTGGTGATCTGGAGGCCCTGACCCAGCATGGTGCTAATGCCGATGTAGGCCTGCTGGTGAACTCCTCCCGGGGCATCATTTTCGCCGGCGATGGAGCGGATTTTGCGGAAAAAGCAAGAGCGGCGGCACAAGTATTACAGCAGTCAATGGCTACCTTACTCCAAAACCTATAACCTCATGCTTACCGGTCTCCCGCTATTTCTGGCGATTATCGCCTCTATTGCCTTGATTATTGTGCTGTCGGCACGGCTGGGCGTCCACCCCCTGCTCAGCCTTTTGAGCGCTACCTTTTTTTTGGGTCTGGTTTCCGGCATGCCGCTCCCTGGTCTGATTACGGCTGTTAACGACGGCTTTGGTGGGCTGATGGGCTACATCGGGCTCATTGTGGTATTCGGGAGTATCATCGGGTATATTCTGGAGAAATCAGGTGCTGCCCACCGGCTGGCTATAGCGCTGCTCAGTAGCGTAGGGCAGGGGCGCCCTGCTCTGACGATGTCGGCAATTGGAGCGATAACCAGTATTCCGGTTTTTTGCGATAGCGGTTTCATCATCCTGTCGGGGCTGAATGATGCAGTGGCCCGGCAGTCGGGCGTTAAGAAAGGCGTGCTGGCGCTTTCCTTATCTGCTGGTCTGTACACGACGCATACGCTGGTGCCACCCACTCCGGGCCCGATCGCAGCTGCCGGCAACCTGGGGGCTGCGGATTACCTGGGCACGATTATGCTGCTTGGGCTGTTGGTCGCCCTGCCCACGATGCTGGTCGCCGTATTTCTGGCTAAGCGGCTGGGGCAGCAACTGGAGCTACCGGAAATGGTTGAGGAAGCCCCGGAGACGGGTACATTACCTTCATTGGGGCGCTCCGTGTTGCCCCTACTCCTTCCGATTTTGCTCATCGCTGCAGGTTCAGTCCTGAAATTACTAGGATATGAAGGGCGGGGCACGTCGGTGCTACTGTTTCTCAGCCACCCGCTTATTGCACTGACGCTGGGCACGGTGGCCGCCCTTTGGCTAATGCCCAAATGGGACAGCGCCCATCTTAGCGGCTGGATAGGAGAGGGGATCAAACTGGCAGGCCCTATTCTCATTATAACGGGTGCGGGCGGTGCTTTTGGGGGCGTTCTGAAAGCCACGCCGGTCGCGGAGCTGGTGGAGGGCAGCCTGGGAATTGGCGGTTATGCCGGAGCAGGTGTGCTGGTGGCTGCTTTTTTGATTGCGGCGTTTTTGAAAACGGCGCAGGGCTCCTCTACCAATGCGCTGGTGATTACCTCTTCTCTGCTGGCACCGGTAGCCTTGCAACTCGGGATGGAGAGCCCGGTGGAACTGTCGCTCCTGGTATTGGCCATTGGCGGTGGCGCAATGACGGTCTCTCATGCCAACGACAGCTACTTTTGGGTGGTCACGCAGTTTAGTGGTATGGAAATGCGGGAGGCGTACCGGAGCTTTACGCTGATCACCGCAGCGCAGGGCGTTACGGTCTTGGCGGGGGTGTTGTTGCTTTATTTGATTTTGGTGTAATTATTAGGAAGGTTTCCTATCTTTCGGAGATAAAACCTGATGTATGCGCTACTTACTGCTTTACCTGTTTGCCGGGTGGTTGTGTTTGCCGTCTTTGGCTCAGCCTTATGTTTCGGGCGGGAAGACCCGCCACCGCTTTGCTCAGTTGCTGATTGGGGCGGATGCGATGTACTTGCCGGCTTCCGGTCAGACTTTTGCGCTGGAGAGTAATGGCAGATTATCGGATTTTACGCCCAATGCGGCACTTGTCCCGCGCATTAATATCGCAGGGACGCACTTTTGGGGGCATGCCAATTTCTATATTTCCATACCCGTTGCGAATGTGCTGGACAGCAGTGTGCCTTTCGGTGGAGATTACACCTTCAACCCCGGCGTGGAAACCGGGCTGCGGGTATACCCCTGGCGCATTGAGGAAAAGAAACTCCGGCCTTTCGCCGGTGCCGCCTTTGCAATAAGCGACTGGCAACAGAACAGCAACCGGGGCTCGGGGGCATTTGCGCATCAGACGCGGTATCCGGTACAGTTGGGGCTGACCTATCAGCGGAAGCAGCTGTTGTTTGAATTGGGCGTGGGTCAGTTTTTGAATAATCAAACGGATTACTACGTCAACCCGAATGATGCGGTAGAGATTGAGCTCCCCTCCACTTACTTCTGGCTGGGGTGCAACTGGCAGATTGAGACGACCCTCAGTGCGGAGAAAAGCTGGAAGAGCGGTCAGACGGCTGCAACTGTGGAGCGCCTGGAAGAAAAGCGAGCCCTCAGCGGCTGGTCGGTAGCTGTGGGCCCTTCATCGGCCTTCATACTAGGCCGCTCACCGCGCAATGATAAGCTGTACCCGGCGATAGGCGAGCACAACGGAGCGGTTGTCTTCCCCGAATTCGGGCTGGGCTACTACCACTATCCCTGGGATGCCCACCTGAACCTGGCTTTCCGGGCCAACCGGTCGGAGCGCTCGGCTTATGAGTCTACACAGTTGCTGCAGCGTCGGGCATTAACGTTGGAAGCCTACAAATTTCTGTTTGACTACCACGGTTTCGTCCCATTCGTTGGGCCTCACCTGAGCCGGGAGTGGCTCAGCATGGAGGAAACGGTGCAGCGGTCTACGCCTTATGAGGGCAGCGAAGTACAATGGGTGCCAGGTATTACCTTTGGTTGGGACATCCGGCCCAATGCGCTGCAGGGCTTTATCCTGCGTACCCATTTGCGGTATACGCCAACTCAAAATATAGGACCTGAGGGCGGAGTCTCCTTCCGGCAGCTGGAGTTCAACTTCATTCAGCTGGTGCTTTATCCCGGCCGGATAAAGCGGATGCAGCGGGCATTGCGATGACAGGGGAGCATAGCGTTTTTTTGAATAAAAAAATACTGTCGGTCAGAACCAAAATTAAGATAAAGTGTCAATAGGGTATTATTTAAAAATTAAAGTAACACTATGAAGGTTGATTGCAATGCTTTCGTATACTTTGCTTCCATGCTAGCTTGCTCATTGGTGTTTATCGGATGTACTCAGAATGATGGGAGCAACATTAGTCCATCCACAAATGATGCTGATGCTGTTACCTCCTTCTTTATGCATGATGCGGGTTTAATCATTACCCTTTTGACAGATGATGGAGATGATGAGACCGATTATTTTGAGTCCTTTGTTTTTAACTTCAGTTCAAATGGCAATGTAGTGGTAGTGGATAATAGTGATACTATTACAGGTGCATATAATGTTTTTCGTGATGATGGGAGAGTGGAATTGTATATGGACTTTCCTAATGTCGGAAACTTTGACGAGCTCGATGACGATTGGTATTTCATTTCCATTGACCAAAACACGATCCGGTTTAATGACGATGGCGATCGTTTGGAATTTAGGCAACGATGAACGGGGCTTTCGTATATTGTACCGTTGGTTGTCATGAATAAAAAACAACAGGGCAATGGAAGGACAGCATTCTTATCGGATCAAAGAGCTAAATATTGAAAGCTTCCCAAAGGGGCAGATCAGCGAAGCGTGGTTGCACATCATCAACAATGGGATTGGTGAGCCGGTCCGGATACCCATTATTATTGCCAGGGGCAAGGAAGATGGTCCGGTGCTTGGACTGAATGCCGCCCTGCACGGCAACGAACTGAATGGCATCCCAGTCATCCAAAAGCTCATCAACGACTTAAACCTCGAGGAGCTGAAGGGTACTATTGTGGGCGTACTCGTCGCTAATGTCCCTGGGCTGTTGCTGGAGCAAAGGGCTTTCAACGATGGTGTCGACCTCAACCGGATCAGCCCGGGCAAGCGCGATGGTACCCAAAGCGAGCTGTATGTCTACCGCCTTTTTGAAAGGATCGTCAAGAAATTCGACTACCTGATCGATTTGCATACCGCAAGTTTCGGGCGTGTGAACACCTACTACATCCGCGCTGATATGTCTGATAAAATGAGCTCAAGGATGGCAAGGTTGCAGAACCCCGAGATCATTCTCAACCATACCCCAATCGGGATAACGCTGAGGGGGCGGGCCGCCATACATGGCATCAAGACCATCACTATAGAGTTGCGAGACCCTCATTTATTTCAACGGGATGTGATCAACGATAGCCTGGTAGGCGTCCGAAATATACTCTACGATCTGAAGATGCTGCCCGGTGAAATCCTTTGCCCTGCCGATGACATCACCCTGTGCGAGTCCTCCTATTGGCTGTACACGGATGAAGGGGGGATCCTCCATGTCTTCCCGCAGCTTGGGCAGCAATTAAAGAAGGGAGATAAAATTGCCGCCGTCAAGACTATTTTTGGAAAAACCGTCAAGGAGTACTTTTGCCCGGAAGATGGAGTTGTTATAGGGAAGAGCGTCAATCCCATCAATCAATCTGGCAGCAGGATTCTGCATTTAGGCATTAATACGAAAAAGATACCTTGCATTACTGCGAAGGAGTTGTTAAATTAGGGTTAAATAGTAATTGGTGTGATAGGTAAAAATAAGCAACTGCTGGCGGTGTCTCGCAGGTAGGCATGGCATTGGTGGCAGGGCTGATAATGGAACCTGTTTATTAATTATTAAAAACCAATTCCAATGAAGTTGAAATGGCTGCTCTCGTTTCTTATGCTATCGCAAACGCTCTCCGCACAAACCTTTGTAGAGGCAACGCCCACTCCACCATTTGAAGCTGTATTTTTGAGTTCGGTTGCCTTCGCGGATATAGACGGTGACAACGACCAGGATGTATTGATTACAGGAGGAGATATCTCGACTAACCGTGTATCAAAACTGTATACAAATGATGGTTTAGGTAACTTCACTGAAGTACAAGCCAACCCCTTCGAACCCGTATATGGAAGTTCGGTTGCCTTTGCAGATATAGATAGTGATAATGACCAGGATATACTTATCACAGGGCTAAGTAGTTCATCGGGACATATTTCTAGACTCTACACTAATGATGGGATAGGTAATTTTACGGAAGTGATGGGCACAACTTTCGATGGAGTTGCGTTCGGATCGATCGCCTTTGCGGACGTAGATAATGACAATGATTTAGATGTACTGATTTCGGGATTAAGGCTTCCTCCCGGACCACTACTGGTTTCTAAGCTATACCTTAACGATGGTGCAGGCACTTTTACCGAAAAAGCAGATCTGTTCTTAGAGGGCGTTTTTATGAGTTCGGTTGCCTTTGCAGATATAGATAGTGACGATGACCAAGATTTACTAGTTACCGGGCAAAACAGTTCGGAGGTTAAAATATCGAAACTCTATGTAAACGATGGAGCGGGTAATTACACCGAGATGATAGAGGGGGGGTTAGAAAGTGTTGATGCGGGCTCAATCGCCTTTGCGGATGTAGACGGCGATAATGATCAAGATTTGCTGCTTACCGGGCGGGATAACTCAGATTCGCGAACCTCGAAATTGTATATAAATGACGGCGAAGGTAATTTCACCGAAATGCAAGGTGCTCCTTTCGAACCCGTATCAGGAAGTTTAATTGCCTTTGCGGATGTAGACAATGATAATGACCTGGATGTACTCCTCACAGGAAGTATTAGTGCAGAAGTTGCAATATCAAAATTGTATGTCAATGATGGAGCGGGCAATTTTTCTGAATTAGCAAATGTGCCATTCGATGACGCCTCTTCCGGCTCAAGCGCCTTTGCAGATGTAAATGGTGATGGCAATCTGGATGTACTCATCACTGGACAAAGTGGCCCGGGTACTTTAATCTCGAAACTGTACATCAATGAGGGAGTTGAGTCTTCTTCAACGGAATATTCGAAAACAGAAACTACGCTTTCGTTCACTGTATTTCCTAATCCTTCCACTTCGTCTACGCTTTTCTTAAGCTACGATTCAGCAGAAATGAGCGAAGTCACGATAAGCGTATACAGCATAAACGGCGTCCTGCTCAGGCAGCAGAAAGAGATGACAACCATTGGTCAGCAAGTCTTCCCTGTCGATGTCGAATCTCTGCCTAAGGGAAATTACCTCATGGAACTGGATAATGGCAAAGGAAGGGGGACCATTAAATTTGTTGTTCAGTAAACACGGCGGCGGTTGTGGGTGGAGCGGCTCCTGATTGGGGCTGTTTTGGCTGGGGGCTACCTCCTGATGCGCTGGCTATTGTTCTAACCCTCTACCATTCCACCGCTTGCGTTTGCACCGGAATGCGCTTCAGGTGCGGCTTTTTATTGAGGTAGCGCTGTATGAGGCGCGTGGTTTCCGGATTGCCGGCGTAGGGTGTAATGGCATCCCGTAGGTTGTCCATGCTGCCATTCAGCCCTTCCTCATCGAGGTAGCCGAAGCCTTGGTAATTGCCATCTTCAACCAGAATGACCGCCAATTCTCCAGGCTCCCTGCCTTCATCAAGCAGGAAAAAGTCCTCCTCAAAAACCGTCGATAAGATTTCCTTTGCGGCTAAAGCCCGTTCATTGTAATCTGCTGCCGGCTCCAGCTCCGCGCAGGCACCGTGGCACTGCTTGATGTGGTAGTGAAAGCAGGGTCCGCTGTTGCCAGGTTGGAGTTTACAAAGGCGGGCACAAAGCTCAAACGTTTCCCGCACCCGGTTGAGGTGGTTGCGGGCGTGTGCCAGCTTTGGGTATTCAGAGATGACTTGTAGCTTTTTGCGTTGGGCCGCAGTGGCCTGTGTGGCTTCGTAGCAAAGGTACCCGGCCTCATCGGTGTAGGTATGTATGAGATAAGGGAAGCGCCGTACCCGCTGCGCCCGGTTGATAGGCGGGTGGAGGCGTTTGATCTCGTGGCTTTCCAGCAAAAGTGCCACCAGCTCGCTACCGGTAATCTCGTAGGTAATATCATGCACATGCCGTTGCAGCTTCCCGGCTTTCTCTGTTTTGTCGGCGAAGTGCTCAGCAATGCGTTTTTTAATATTGATGCTCTTGCCTACATAAACCACCTCACCTGTTGCATTATGGAAATAGTACACTCCGCACTCTTCGGGCAGGGCGTGCATTTTTTCCATATCAAAGGACTTCGGCAGGAGCGACTCCCGAATGCCCAGGTTGACCATCTCGATTACCTGTTTTTGATTGTCTTCCTCGTCTAGTATGCGGCGCAGCAGCTCAGCGGTGGCCAGGGCATCATCAAGCGCCCGGTGGCGGGCATCGGCTTTCCAGCCCATCCATTGGATCAGCTTCCCAAGGCTGTAGGATGGCAGCCCGGGGAAAGCTTTCCGGCTCAGGCGGACCGTACATAGGTTCTTACGGGAATAGGTATAGCCGAGCCGCTTGAATTCTTCCCGCAAAAAGCTGTAATCGAACCTTACATTATGGGCGACAAAAATGGCGTCTTCCGTCATTTCCACTATCTTTCGGGCTACTTCGTAGAATTTGGGCGCATCTTGTACCATCTCCTGCGTAATGCCCGTTAACTGTGTGATGCCGTAGGGGACGTAGCACTCGGGGTTGATTAGGGTGCTGTACGTATCCAGGACTTGTTGCCCATCGTGGAGGACAATACCTACTTCAATGACCTTGTGGCGGGAAGCCCGGCCTCCGGTAGTTTCCAGGTCGACAATCGCGTAATGTTTAGGTTTCATACTGGAATATCCGTCAATTGTAAAACAATATGATTGTGAAGTTAAAAATTTTGTTTGCTATTTTGAGTTTTTTGCCACTAAATTGTGCAAAAAGTGTGTCAGAAAACGTGGTGCAGCAATCTTCCTTTACTCCGGTCGCCGAGGAGGCCAAAGCCGTAGTGACAGGTGCTGCCCGTATGCCGGCCTATCTGCCTGCGTTGCAGCAAGCCAAAGGCGTCGGTTTAGTGGTCAACCCGACCTCCGTGATCGGTGGGCAGCATATAGTGGATACCCTGCTGGCATCGGGCGTGGCGGTGCAGCAGATTTTTGCACCCGAACATGGCTTCCGGGGCACGGCTGATGCCGGAGAGACGGTGACGGATGGCAAAGACAAACAAACCGGGCTGCCCATCATTTCCCTCTACGGCGACAATAAAAAGCCGAAACCTTCCCAACTGCAAGGCCTGGATGTCGTGGTTTTCGACATTCAGGATGTGGGGGTGCGCTTTTACACCTACATTTCCACCCTGCACTACGTCATGGAGGCCTGTGCGGAACAAGGCATCAAAGTCCTCGTCCTCGACCGCCCCAATCCTAACGGGCATTACGTGGACGGTCCAATCCTTGACCCGGATTTCAAGTCCTTTGTAGGCATGCACCGGGTGCCGATTGTACATGGCGTGACGGTTGCGGAATATGCCAAAATGGTCAATGGCGAAGGCTGGCTAAAAGGTGGCATCAAATGTGACCTGGAAGTGGTGCCCTGCCTAAACTACACCCATTCCACGCCCTATGAATTGCCGGTAAAGCCCAGCCCGAACCTGCCCAACAACCGCTCCATTTACCTTTATCCGTCGCTCTGTTTCTTCGAGGGCACAGTAGTCAGCGTAGGGCGGGGGACGAACACCCAATTCCAGGTCTATGGCCATCCCGACGCTACCATTGGCGATTACTACTTCACGCCGGAGCCCATGCCGGGCGCCAAATACCCCAAACTGGAAGGCCAGCGCTGCCGTGGCTTTTCCCTGGTCAGCACTGCACCCGAACTCATTCGTCAGGAAGGCTATCTGAACCTTGACTACCTCGTTAATTTCTACCAAGCCTACCCGGAAAAGGCGAACTTCTTTCTGGAGACCCTCTTCATCGACAAGCTGGCGGGTACAGATGCCTTGCGTAAGGCTATTGTCGCCGGTCAGTCAGCAGAAGAAATCCGAGCCTCCTGGGCAGAAGGGCTGGCCGCTTACCGGGAGATGCGGGAGGGGTATTTGCTGTATCCCTGAGGGCGCAAACTGTTAGGGTGCGCATCCCTCCTGTCGTAGAGCTTTCTGCTCTGCGGCAGGTTCCCACGGGAGAAGCTACCAGCAGCTAGCTCAGTGTTCCTGTCGTGTCCTGGTTTTTCCGGGATCCGGCAGGTTTCCATAGGGAAAGCTGGGGCAGAGCTTCTGGGAAGTGCCAGGCTTAAGCTCTACACCAGCAAGCCCAGTGCTTGTCGTAGAGCTTTCTGCTCTGCGGCAGGTTCTCCCAGGAAAAGCTGGAGCAGAGCGCTTGGGAAGGACCAGGCTTAGACTATGTTTGGAGCGGGTTCGTCATGAAAATCAAGGAATTGTGGTTCTGGCTAAATCTTTTTTAGCGCGTTTGGCGGGTCAAATAAGCTAAAAAAGATGACGCCAGGTTCATAAGTCCTTGGTTTGCAATAGGAGTAAGCTCCAAACATAGTCTAAGCTCTACCGTGGTATATTTCAGACAAAGCTTTTGCCTGATCTAAGTAAGCTCCAAACATAGTCTAAGCTCTACCCCAGCAGCTCAGTGTTCCTGTTGCGGAGCTTACATCGCGGGTACTCTACCGGTGTCCGGCAGGTTTCGTAGAAAACCCGTGTAACCGGCAAATGGATAGCTCATCATGCCTTTCAGTTTTCTGCTCCCGAAGTGTTAAAAATTAGGAGCTTCTGTTTTTTTTTGCATCTTACATGGTACATTGTTTAAGCTATGAAAAAACCTCTCTTGCCAACTATGTCCATCAAAATTTTGAGCGTGATCTCTTTTTTCCTCCGTATAGGTGTTTGCCTGACGTTTCATGCTTTAATCATTCAGCATATATCCGCTCAAAACCTGGTACCGAATCCGTCCTTTGAGCTGGTAATTGATGATCCGGAATTCAGGCCAACAGGGGTCAATAGTTCTGTAGACTGGTTCAAATTGCTGTTTACGACAGAGTTTTTTCATCGGTCTTATGCCGCTGTTGCCAGTGTGCCGGCTAATCAACGTGGATTTCAGGACCCTTATATGGGAGATGGATATGCAGGTATGATTGTTTATCCTTTGGATGTCCGGGAGTTTCTTGCAGTGCAGTTGACAGCGCCATTGGAGCCGGGAGAGGTTTATACCCTAACCTTTCAGGTTAGTCTCTTGGAGCGGTCAAAGTTTCGGACTGATGATTTTGGGGCTATGCTGTTGCACAACCGACCTGAACAGGACAGCTTGAGCAGGTACCATTATTCGGTAAAAAACCTTGAAGGCCGCGTTCTTTCGGATACTTCCGGATGGATGGAAATCCGGGGGCAGTACCTGGCTGAGGGTGGTGAAGAATACTTGCTTATTGGCAATCTATACGATCAGGCACGTACCACTTTTGAGGAAACAGGGGTTGGGAATGCTTTGCCCTGGGCTTACTACTATGTAGATCAGGTCGTGTTGGAACGATGCGGAGAAACAGGCAGCTCTGTCACACAATTGCCTCCAAAAGATACTGTGATTTGCGATAGTGGCAGTGCAATGCTCGAAGGGTTGCCTGATGCAGATGGTTATTACTGGGTTGGGGAAGGTATAGAACCTGTGCTGCAAACCCGGAGGCCAGGAAGGTATATGCTCAACCATTACTATGGATGTGATATCCTCCAGCAGTCTTTTACCGTTCAAACTGATGGGTGTTTCTGTGATATTACCTTCCCTTCTCCCAGTCGGCTGCCTGCCGAATTACGTCCTTTACCTTCCCGTAATGTGGAAAGTTACACGCTTGAACTCTTCAATGCCGCCGGGCAGAAAGTCTGGTCAGGCGATCAGGAAAGGCTAAGCCAGACAAAGCTTTCTTTGGCGGCGGGCATTTATTTCTGGCACGCAAGGCTTGATTGCTTTAGGGAGTTGGATCAACAGCCGTTTCAGCGTACCACGAGCGGTCGCATATTATTTGTGGATTAAGGCTTGGGGGAGGAGGTTTGCTCTGTAGGAAAAGCTGGGGCAGAGCGCTTGGAAAAGGCTTGGCTTAAGCTCTACACCAGCAGCCCAGTGCTCCTGTCGTGGCGCTTTCTCCCGATACTTTATCGGGGTCCGGCAGGTTCTACAAGGATAAAAGACTTCATATACCGTGGTTCACCTTGCGTACTTTTCGTTTGCGCGTGGTCAGCACGCCGGGCGAAAGTAGAGCGCCCGGCGAGACAGTCTCACCGGGTGTACTAAACTAAGCCGTTGGCGGGGGATTCATCCGGTGTGCTTTGCTTTGCCGGTGAGCTTCCTGCTCTTTGAGAAAGCTGGGGCAGAGCTCTGGGGGCGGTTTGGGCTTAAGCTCTACACCAGCAGCTAGGCTCCTGTCGGGGAGCTTTTTCCCGGTCTCTACCGGTATCATGCTGCTTAATTGCCTCACATAGTGTAATTTTAACACTAAATCACCCCTTGCCCTGAGATAAGTCACTGCGGAAGTGTGCCGCCTTTTGTTCCTTGCGGGCAAAAGCATGACGATATGAAACGGTTCCTGCAAATTCTGGTGGTGTTGATGATGGGATGGAGCGTGCTGCAAGGGCAGGGCGTACTGCGCTACAACCTTGATACCACCGGGCAGACTTACCTCAAAGCCAGTCTTCGCGCTCAGCTCTGGGGGCGGTATACGCAGATGAACCCCGGCACCGTCATCTACGGTGAACCGACCAGCGAGTACTTCGATGTATCCATTCGCCGTTTGCGGATGAACTTCTGCGGGCAGTTGACGCCCGAACTTTTCGTTTACGCCGGTTTTGGCAATAACAACCTCAATTACCGCAACAGTGCAGACTTCCAAATTGGGGTGTTGGACCTTTACGCAGAGTATGCCTTTCACCGGGCGCTGGCTGTAGGGTTTGGAAAGTCAGGTTACCACGGGCTGAGCCGCCTGAATTTGCGCAGCAGCCGGTCCATGCTGGGGCTGGATGCGCCCCTGTTTTCCCTCTACTCTGTCAACCGGACCGACCACCTGGGGCGCAATCTGGGCATCTGGGTCAAAGGGCAGGCCGGCAACTGGGACTACCGCGCAGTTGTCAACAATCCGCTAAAGTACGACAGTGGTGAGCCTGGGCAATTCGCCGACTGGGCCAATACGCGTCCCCGCCACCGCTGGTCTTTCTACCTCAAGCATCAGTTTGCCGACCACGAGGGGAACGGGCCATTCGGAGCGGGCACTTACCTGGGCAAAAAGAAAGTTTTCAACCTGGGCGCAGGCTTTGCCTGGCAGCCCCGCGCGATGTGGACGGGCAGCGCGTTGAGCCCCGATTACCATGATATGTTCCACTTTGCTGCAGACCTATACGTGGAGTGGCCCGTGTTTAAGGGCACTGCCGATGCGTTTACGGCCTATCTTGGTTACTTCAATTATGACTTTGGGCCCGGCTACCTGCGCAACCTTGGCGCTAATAATCCTGCCACCGGCTTATTAGTGAGTGAAGCCAGCTTCAATGGCACCGGCGCTGCCTTCCCAATGATCGGTACCGGGCAGGTGCTGTTTTGGCAAACCGGCTATTTATTGCCAAAAGGGGTCACGCCAACTCAAGCCCGCCTGCAGCCCAATGCCTCCGTGGAATACGCCCGTTACGACCGGCTTTCGGACCCTATGCTGGCCTATGAGCTGGCGGTCAACCTGTTGTTCAACGGGCACAACAGCAAGCTAACGCTGGGCGCACAGAACCGCCCCATTTTCCAGGCACAGGAAAACGGCGTCTTCGAAACGGACCGGCTGTGGATGGCGGTCTTGCAGTATCAGGTGGAGATTAATTGATAGGAGACCTAAGTTGAAGGGCAGAAAAAATTGATTTTCTGAATCAGGGGTAGCTCTTAGTGAGGAATGCGTACTTTCGATACCTCAACAACAGTCAATCCAATGAAGAAGATTGGTATCTGGCTACTGGTCTGGCACCTGCTCTCTTCCTGTTCCTTTGAACAGGTGTTGCTCAAGGGCACCAAGCCGGTCAGCCACCCGGTCACTCAAACACCAGCTTACGGGGCGCTCAACCCTTATCAGCAAGATTACCTCTTCGCAGCCCGGCTGATACGTGAAAGTTATCCGCATTGGGAATCTATCCTTTCTCCCGCAGTGTTTGACTCCGTGGAACAAGCTGGACTCGAAGCGTTAGCCCTGCCATGCAGCCCACAGGAATTCCGGTGGGAATTGCAGCGATTACTGGCCACCTTCCGTAATGACCATACCCGGCAGCTAAAGTCTTGGTACCCGAAAGAACCTCTGTTTTATCCTTATCAGCTGAATTATGCCCCCCGAAACGAAGGCTATGGCTGGTATATTGAGCGCATCGATTCCATTTATGGGGCATCTTGGATTGGTTGTTGGGTGGATCAAATTGGCAACCGAAGCTTGGACAGCCTGTCCGCAGCTTTTGGGGAAATGACGGCCCGGGAACATGAATATGGCATTCGCGATGACCTCTATCGGCGCTGGCTGTTTTCCCGGCCCCGCCTCCTGGCCCGTATGGATGTCGATACGGCACAGGGCCTATCCCTTGAGTGTTCCTGCCCGGATGGCCCCAGGCAGCTTAAGGTTGCCCCCGGTCCCGGTAAGTCCTTCAACCTGCAAAGCCGAAAGCCCCGCCGTAGCCATTCCAAACCCCGCCAGGATGGGTTCTGGTATCAGGCCATTGAAGACAAAGGTTACGGGTACTTTCAATTCAATGGTATGTTTGATCGGGAAGTAGTGATGGATGGCCTGAAGACCTACGTCCGGGCACCTATCCGCCCGCTCGCCCGATTATTTCTCAGGCGGGAGTACCTGCGGGCAGCAAAGGGGAAATCCACTCGCTGGGTCAAGCCCAATGCTGGGGACTTTGATGCCTTTTTACAGGAGGTATTTACCGATTTAAACGCTAAAAACCTTCGGACCCTGGTTATCGACCTGCGCAATAACGGTGGAGGCGATCTGGAAATGGCCCGTCCTTTACTCTACGCTTTGGCCCCGCAGGCAGCTGTGCGCCCCATACAGGACTACATTTACCTTTCTCCCTTATCAAGGTCCCAATTCCAGGAAGAGTGGAAAGCGCTGGACCGTGCTTGCCAAAAACTCAATCAATCATTGCCCGCCGATGGTACACTCGTGAATGTAGACAGTCTGGAAATCGCTGCCGGATTAGAACCGGCTGATTTCTTTGCTCCTGCCAGAGACCCCAGGTCTCCGGTATACTTTCGGCCGCCCGTACCCGAGTATAACGGGCAGGTTATTTTTCTGGTTGGGCCTCAAACTGGTAGCGCCGCTGCCGGTTTGGCTACGCTGGTAAAAGACAATGGCATTGGGCAGCTGGTTGGAACAGTGGTTAGTGAACGGCCGGAAGGGGCAACCGCTGTATCCAGAGTGAACCTGCCTAACAGCAAGGAAGAAATTTCAATTTCGGTCTGGTACAAAAAACGGCCGGCGCCGGAAGCTCCAAAAGACGTGCTTCTTCCGGATCATTGGGTAGAAGCAGATAAGGACAGCTATCTGAATACCGCTGACCCGGTGCTCGATTGGTTGGAAATGCATTTGATCGGTCGTTGAGTAGCGCTGATTGGTTAAAAAAACGTATACTGCTTCCTTACCGGAATATTATGAAAATCATCCACACCTCCGACTGGCACCTGGGCCAGAAACTCTTGTACAACGACCGGGAAGAAGAGCACCGCCTGGCCCTGGACTGGCTGTTGCAGGCCATTGAGCAGGAGCAGGCCGAAGGGCTTATTGTTGCCGGTGATATTTTCGATATTGGCAATCCGCCCAACTACGCCCGCAGCCTGTACTATCAGTTTTTGCGCAAACTATTGAATACCAACTGCCGGCACGTAGTGATCACCGGGGGCAACCACGATTCTCCGGCTATGCTCAATGCGCCCCGGGAGCTGTTGCAGGCCTTGAATGTGCATGTGGTGGGCGCGGCAGGCGAAGCCCCTGCTGA
The DNA here is from genome assembly GCF_040219495.1 of Phaeodactylibacter sp. Lineage (GTDB taxonomy): Bacteria > Bacteroidota > Bacteroidia > Chitinophagales > Saprospiraceae > Phaeodactylibacter. The sequence continues at coordinate 34,720 of NZ_JAVJSK010000017.1, forward strand.
TGAAATCGTGGCCTGGAAAGATGAAGCCGGCAGGGTAGAGGCGATTATCGCAGCAGTCCCTTTTCTGCGCGACCGCGACCTGCGCTACAGTGTGGCCGGCGAAACGGGCTACGACCGGGTGGAGCAAATCCGGGCGGGCATCAAAAAGCACTACGATGAACGGGCGGCTTATATTTCTGAACACTTCGATACCTCGGGCGTGCCGGTGATTGCCACCGGGCACCTCTACGCCACCGGTGCTGGCGCCTCCGGCAAGCAGGACAACATCTACATCGGCAATACAGAAAACATCGAGGCGCGGCAGTTTCCGGAGCTATTTGACTATGTAGCGCTGGGGCACATCCACCGGGCACAAGTGGTCGGTGGATTGGACCACGTGCGGTACTCCGGCTCGCTTATCCCGCTGAGCTTTAGCGAAACGAAAGACGAGAAAGCCATTTATGTGTTGGAATGGTCTGGCAAAACGCTGGATACGATACGCAGCCTGCCGGTGCCGGTATTCCGACGGTTGAAGGGCATCAGCGGGAATCTGGAAGAAGTGCTGGAAAGCCTGTCCCGCTTCGTCCAAAAAGACCGCGAAGGGCTGGAGCCCTGGATTGAGGTCAGTGTAGAACTGGACCGCATGGTGCCGGAGCTGAGCACCCTTTTGCAGGACGCCCTGGAAGCCAACGGTGGCGGCGCATCCATCCTGAAGATACAGGCCCGTTACCCGCAACGACAGGAGCTGTCCCAACAGAATGCCCCCGACCTCGACACCCTGGAAGCCGAAGAAGTCTTCAAAATGAAGTGTGAACAATACGGCAGCCCGCCCGACCAAATGGACGAACTGCTCGCCACTTTCCGGGAGTTGCAATCCTGGATGACCGAACAAGAAGAAGTATAGCTTTAATACCCTGGACTTTAGCCGATGAGAATCAATACCATACGCTTTCTGAACCTCAATTCCCTGCGCACGGAGCAGGAACTTCGTTTTGATCAGTCCCCCTTGTCAGAAAGTGGGCTTTTTGCCATCACCGGAGATACAGGCGCGGGCAAAAGCACCATTCTTGATGCCCTCACCCTGGCGTTGTACGGGCAAGTGCCCCGGAAGGCGGATGAGGGTGAAATCATGTCCTACGGCACTGGCAAAAGCCTGGCCGAGGTGGAGTTTGAAGTCGGGCAGGAACGCTACCGCAGCAAGTGGAGCATCTGGCGGGCCCATGAGAAAGCTGAGGGTGCCCTACAGCCCTCCCGCCGGGAACTGTCCCATTGGAATGCCGAAAAACAGGCCTTTGAAATCATCGGAGAGAAAAAGCGGGAAGTCAATGAGAAAATAATTGAGATCACAGGGCTGGACTACGACCGCTTCTGCCGGTCCGTGCTGCTGTCCCAGGGAGATTTTGCCGCCTTCCTGAAGGCAGACGAGCGCGACCGCAGCGAACTGTTGGAGCGCATCACCGGTACCGCTATCTATTCTGACCTTAGCAAAGCCGCCTTTGAGCGCCACAAACTGGAAAAGAACAAGCTGGAAGCCCTGGAACAGGAATTGGGCATGCTCGACTTGCTTTCGGAAGAAGAAGCTGCAGCCCTCGATCAGCAATTAAAAGAGCTACAAGATATCGTCAAATCCCGGCGGGCAGAAGAGCAGCAACTCCGGGAACAACTCAACTGGCTGCTTCAACTGGAAAAACTGCAGCAAAAAGAACAACGCCTGCAGCAGGAAGCCGCCAACCTGAAGGAGCAATCCACCGCTTTTCAGCCAAAAGCCGACCGCCTTGCCCTCCACCGCAAAGCCCTGCCCCTGCAATTGCCCATTCAGCGCCTGCAGGACGCCAACGGTCAGCTTCATGCCCTTAATGCAGGCATAGCCAAGGATGAACAGGTACTCCCAGCATTGCAACAACAGCTCGAAACGGCAAAAAAGAACAGCAGCGCAACCGCAGATGCCCTCCAATCAGCCAGAGCGGTACAGCAAAAACAGGCACCGGTGCTGGAAAAAGTCAAAGCCCTGGATCTGACCATCGCCGGACAACGCCCGGCTTTGGAAAAACAGCAGCATGCCCTTGCCCATGCCCGGGAGGACCTGCAGAAAACTACGCAGCAACAGCAAAAAACAGCCACCGCTTTGCAAACGGCCAGAGAAAAGGCGGAATCGGTAGCCCAATGGCTGGAAACCCACGCCTCCTGGTCAAAACTGGCCGAAGACCTGCCCGGCATCCGCGAGCAACGGAAACAGCTGGCCGGCAGCTTCAAGGAACAACAGGCCATCAGCAAAAAGCTGGAACAGCAGCAAAAAAAGCAGAAGACAGGTGCGGCCTCCCTGTCTGCACTGCAGCAACAGGCCGATGACTTAAAGCAAAAACGAGACCAAACCCTGAGCCGGCTTGAGCAACTGGCACCCAAGTCCTTCACCACCGATACCAGCTCTCTGCTGGACCGCCTGCACGAGGAAATCACCGGGCTTACGCAGCGGCAGACCCGCCTGGAAAAACTACAAACCCTTAGCCGGGATTACGAAAAACTGCTGGCGACCTACAGCCGTCTGGAAACCGAACTGGAAGAGCTGCAGTCCCGCGACCGCATTCTGAACACCGAAGTCCTGGGCACCCTCGATCAGATCGATCAATTGCAGCAGACCCGGCAGTACCGCAGCCGGATTTTTGAGCAGCAGCAGGCCATTGCCAACTATGAGAAAGACCGTGCTAACCTGGAGGAAGGCGAGGCCTGCCCGCTTTGCCTGTCGACTCATCACCCTTTTCGGGAAAAAGAGGTGAAGCCCTTTGTGGATGAAGCACGGGAAGACCTGAAGCGTGCGGAAGCGCAACTGGAAAAAACCCAGCAGCAGCAACGGCAACTCCTGACCGAGCAACAGCAGATCGAAATGCGCATCGAGCAGTTGCAGGGCGATGAGAAAAAAGACTTGGCCGGCAAATTGCAGGAGCAATACGAGCAGCTCGTGGCCCATGAAGAGCAAATTGCTGCCCTTCAACCCAAAGAAAGCCAATGGGTGAAAGCTTCGTCCCTGAGTGGCGAGCTAACCGCCGTACAAGCCGAATTGGAACAGCGGCAGGCCGACCGAAAAACCCTGAGCCAGGTTCTGAAATCACTGGATGCGATAAAGGCAGACCTGGAAAAAGCCGAACGCCGCTACCACAATGCCGCCGCCGATCAGCGGCTGCTGGAAGCCGAAGTCAACCGATTGCAGCAAGAGCAGTCCGACAAAGCCCGGCAATTTGAGGAAGGCACCGCCCGCATTAATCAATTGCTGGAGCCCCACGGTTTTGCCTTTGAGCTGAAAACGGCCAAAGCTATGTTCCAAACCCTGGAAGAGCGGCGGGAGGTCTGGGCTGCCCAAAAACAACAAGCCGAGGCCTTGGCAAAGGAAATCGCGGTGCTGGAAGCGCAGCTCGAGCAACTCAATCAGCAGGCGGAAGAGCGGCAGGCATTAGTGCAGGAACAGGAAGCCGCGGTAAAGGAATCTCAATTAGCCCTTACCCAACTGCAGCAGGAACGCGAAGCCTTATTTGGCGACAAAAACCCGGTCAGGGTGGGGCAGGCACTACAGGAGCGGCAGGATCAGGCGGAAGCACAGCGGGACGAGGCACAATCCGCCGCCGTTAAAGCAGAGCAGGCTGTGCTCACCACCCAATCCAGCCTCAGGGAAAAACAGGAACAGCAAATCAGCCTGACCGCTAAACTGCAAGGATTTGAAGACGAGCTGGTCAAAGCCGCCCACTCCGCAGGTTTTGAGGATGCCGCCGCCGCGCAGTCTGCTTTACTACCTGAGCCGGAAGCCCAAGCCCTGGAAAAAGAGGCCGAAACCTTACGGCAGCAGCAGCAACAGGTTCAACAAAGCCTGAAAGAGACAAAAGCCGAACTGGAAAAGGAAAAAGCCCGCGCCCTCACCGATCGCCCAGCTCCGGAGTTGGAAGCTGCCCTGGAAGAAGCCGCCGAAGCCTTGTCTACCGTACAGCAGCAGATGGGTGCCCTGACCGAACAGCAACGTCGGCAACAGGCACAGCAAGCCAAAGCCACCGGATTGGTCGAACAGCTTGAAAAACAACGCAAAGGCTATCACCGCTGGGCGCAACTCAACGACATCATCGGGCAAGCCGATGGTAAAAAATTCCGGATGTTCGCACAGGGGCTCACCCTGCAAAAGCTGACGCATCTGGCCAATATCCATTTGGAACAGCTCCACGGGCGCTACCTCATCCAAAAGCGGGAAGGCGATACCCTGGAGCTCGACATCGTAGATACCTATCAGGCCGACAACCGGCGCTCCATGAATACGCTTTCGGGAGGGGAAAGCTTCCTGGTGAGCCTGGCCTTGGCCCTTGGCCTCAGCGAACTGGCCGGGCGGGACACGCAAATACAGTCCCTTTTTATTGACGAAGGCTTCGGCACTCTGGATGAGAATACCCTCGATTTGGCTATAGCCACCTTGGAAAACCTGCAGGCGAGCGGGAAAACTATCGGTATCATTTCTCACGTCAAAGCCCTGAAAGAGCGCATCGCTACGCAGGTGCAGGTGACGAAGCAGGGGAATGGGTTTAGCATGGTGCGGGTGGTATCGTGATTTTTTTGTTTAAAAATGTTGTAATTAAATATATTTTGTGTTATTTTAGGGGTGACTAATCGCCCTCTGTATGAAAAAGAATAAAAAAGTCTTTCAGCCTGACGATCGTTTTTTTCGTCAGGCGATGAGTGATCCACAGGTTGTAAGTGATTATCTAATCTATTTTTATCCTGCTATTGCAGCGATTGCTGATTTGAAAAGCCTAAAGCAAGAGCAAACTACAGCCATTCATCCAAACCTTCAATTGTTTAATGCTGATGTTGTCTTTAGATGCCGTTTCAAAGGAGAGGAGGGGTCAAGCTTTTACTTTTGCCTCTTATTTGAACATAAATCGAAGCCTGAAAAATATGTAGCTATTCAGGTTGGGCTATATGTATTTCAACTGATGTATAATGTTGTTAAGCAGGGTAGGAGAGAACCGGAACCTGTACTGCCCGTGGTGTTTTACAACGGGAAAGAATCCTGGTCTCCCAAAACGATCGGAGCATTGTTTGATAAAGCGCCCTACTATGAGACAATAAAGGAGTACCTGCCGGACTTCAATTTCCTGTTTGAAGATGTAGGGCGTTTGTCTCCGGAAGCAATGGCTAAACTCGAACTTAGTTACTTCAGGAGTTTGCTGCTTACCATGTCAATGCGGCATAAACCTGACTTGATAATTCAGTATTTGGATGTTATTTTTGAAGGAGCAACGGATAAAGACAAAATGCGGGCGACAATTACCTACATATTAGGAGTCGCGGAGCGGTCGCCAGCAGCGTTTATGAAAGACTTGGAACAAATAGAATTCACCACTAAACCGGATGCTATGAGTACTTTGGAGCAGTTTTTGGAATTGGGGCGTGAAGAGGGTGTCAGAAAAGAGCGCGTACTTACTTTTCTTCAACTTCAGCTTAAGCTACCAACACTGAGTGTATCAGATTTATCAGAGCTCAGCAAACTTCCTCAGGAAACCGTGACGGCGTTTAAGAATAACATTCAAAAGGCTGATGTGGAGGCGCTTTGGGATTTTTTAAAAGTGCAAATGCTTGATGAGGTGCAATTGAAGAAGGAGGAAAAAGAAAAGGTCATGCTTATGCTTGAGCAGCTTCTGGAGCAAAATCGATGATTAATCTATCTGGCGGTTTATGCAACGCTCCAAATAATTATCTGTCTCTAAGGGTGTATGTAACTTTTTGGGTAAATCAATCGTCTTCCGGGCGATGATTTAATTATAAAAAATCAAAACACCCGACGTTTATGAAAAAGCATTTTACCTATCTTTTTATGGCCGCCTGTGCCTTTTGCCTGGTCCTGAGCACGCCTTTGCAGGCGCAGGAGGGCGATCGTTCCATTACTGTAATCAAGACCGTGACGCACGAGGACGGTACCGTAACCACGGTTAAAAAGCGCCTTTCCGGCGATGAAGACCCGGAAGCTTATCTGAAGACTCTGTCGGATGAGGAGGGCGCCGTAACGGTTGACATTCAGGTGGTAATGGATGAAGTGGACCCGAACGGTGAAGAGGAGGAACCGGTCCTGTTTTTCCGCCGTGCCAATTCAGATGATGAAAACGAAGAAATTGAGGAAGTCCGCATTTTCATGAATGGCGATGCCGGCGACTTTTCGGAAGTCATTGAAGAGCGCATTCGCGGCAAGCATCCAAACAGCCGCACCAAAAAAGTAAAAGCGGTCAAAGCCTTTTTAGGCATTTACCCGGGCGACACTGATGATCAGGTGGGCGTAGCCGTAAACGGTATCATCTCCGGGGAAGGAGCGGAAGCCGGCGGCATTCAGAAAGGCGACGTGATACAGTCTGTTGCCGGATATGCGACCAACGGCACTTATGGTTTAGGCGGTGTGTTGCGTAAGGTGGAGCCCGGACAGCAGGTGGAGGTGAAAGTCCTGCGCGATGGGCAGCCGCAGGTGCTGTCGGTGAAGCTGGGGTCGAGGGAATATATGCGCACTGTGCTCAATGAAGACCGGGAAGACTGCGACGTCTTTATTGGCGTATACGTAGGGGGCGAGGGCCCTGAAGGCGAAGGAGCGGAAGTCACCAGTATTATTGGGGGTACGCCAGCCGAGGAATACGGTGTGCAGCCCGGTGATGTCATTCTGGCGATGGACGGCGTGAAGGTCAACGGCAATGCCGAGCTGCTGCGGGAGCGGAACAAGCACGAGCCCGGCGATGAATTCGTTTTGACCGTCAACCGTGGTGGGATGATCAAAGACCTGGGGGCGAAGTTTCATCTCTGTGAGCGCGTGGAAGAGGATGCACCCGCGATTGTTGAGGAAGACGCACCAGTCATGGACCTGCCTTCAAGCACTTTGCAGCTGACCGGCTACCGCGCATTCCCCAACCCGAGTTACGGTACTGTCCGCGTGCAATTTACGGCAGAGGCGGCACCGGTGAGCGTACAGGTTACAGATGTTTCCGGCAGGGTCATTCATCAGCAACAGCTCAATCAGTTTGATGGCAACTACGATGAAGCCATTGACCTGAGTGGCGCCACACCTGGCAATCTGTTCCTGACCATTCAGCAGGAGGGGAAGCAAACGACTAAGCAATTGCTGTTGATTAACCGCGTTTAGGCAGGAATCTTGATCATTCATCTTTGCGCCCAGGGGACAGATTTGTACCTTGGGCGCAAATCGTTTTTATGGCTTCCTTCGACTTTGAGAGTTTCGCCAATCGCCTGCGCAAAATGGACAAACATTTGCGCAAGTGGGCCCGCAAGAAGAACATCACCTGCTACCGGGTTTACGATGCTGACTTACCTAGTTTTCCGCTTACGGTAGACCGGTATGAAGCTTACCTGCACGTAGCGGAGTACAAACGCGACCACGGCATGGACGAAGAGTCCTATCGCCTGTGGCGGGGCGGGGCGCGGCGGGCAATGGCGGAAGCCCTGGAAGTGCCCAATCCGCATATTTACTACAAGGAGCGCAAACCGCAGAAAGGGCGGGAGCAGTATGAAAAGCTCAGCGAGCAGCAATCGGAAATTACGGTGCAGGAAAACGGGCTGCAATTTATTATAAACCTGGCCGACTACCTGGATACCGGGCTCTTTCTCGACCACCGCCCGACGCGGGAGACCGTACGGGCACAGGCGGAAGGCAAGCGGGTGCTGAACCTCTTCGCCTATACCGGTTCATTCACGGTGTACGCTGCTGCCGGCGGGGCGTTGTCTACCACCACCATCGACCTGTCCAACACCTACCTGGAATGGGCTAAACGCAACCTGGAACTCAATGGCCTTGCAGGTGGCCCCCACGAGTTGGTCCGTGCGGATGTGAAAGCCTGGCTGCAAAAGCCCGTGGAGCAGCTCTATGATATCATTGTGCTGGACCCGCCCACCTTCTCCAATTCCAAGGCCATGTATGATATTCTGGATACCCAACGCGACCATCCGGAACTCATCAATGCCTGCCTCAAGCGGTTGTCGCCGGAAGGGCAGTTGTACTTTTCCACCAACTTCCGCAAATTCAGGCTGGAGCCGGAAAAGCTACAGGCCAGCCGCATCAAAGACATCACCGGGGCGACGATCCCCAAGGACTTCCGCAATCCTAAGATCCACTACTGCTGGCTGTTGCAGCACTAGCCCGAGCTAAAGGAGCGGTTCTTTAACGAAGAGTAGGCGGAAAAGAACGAAACTTGGGGTGTCAAGGGTTTATGGCTTGAGGCACTAATGTTATTCTGCCCGTCTGAAGCGGTCCAACAGGTAAAACAGAACCCCAAACGGGATAAGCGGAAGCAGCCACAAAATTTGAGCACCATTCAGCCCGAGCGCTTCCTTTAGCAGGAAAAGCGCGCCCATCCAAACCGTGAATCCCAGTGCCACCAGCAACCGCCGTTTGCGGTCAAAACGGAGGTCCGTCCCACATTCCGGGCAGGCCCAGGTGTCCCCCAGGCTGCGGAAGAGCATGCCGCTGAGGTACGCTTTGGGGCTGTATCGGTATTGGCAGTTTGGACAAGTTCTCGCATCCATAATTAGTAGAGGTTAATTTTTTCTGCTAGATTCCCGGTGAACAATCGGTATAGCCTGTAAGGTTGTATTTGAAAACAACGGTTGGGCGTTTTGGATGCCCATCTTTTCGTTTTTACCATCTTTTTGAGGTATCCCGGTATGGAAAACCGGTAACGGTTGCTGCCGAAACCCTTCGCAGCTGTCCTTTGCGGACGCTGCGAATGCCTTTGCGGACATAGCGGGAAACCCTCCACGGCCTTTGCGTGCCCCCTTTGCGGCCTTTGCGTGAACCCCCTCCGTGAACCTTGCAAGCCCCCCAAGCTGTTAAATCAAAAGAACAAGACAACAATAGCAAAAAATACCATGAGTCAAATTCCCACCCTGAGCCTTGAGCCCAAATCCATCTGGAAAAACTTTGAAGCCCTGAATGCCGTGCCCCGCCCTTCCAAAAAGGAAGACCGGGTCATTTCCTTCATGCGCGCCTTCGGTGAATCACTGAAACTGCTCACCCTGATCGATGCGCTGGGCAATGTCGTCATCAAAAAGCCCGCTACGCCCGGCATGGAAAACCGCCCCACCGTTATTTTACAGTCCCACCTCGATATGGTGCACCAAAAGAATGCCGGTACCGATTTTGACTTCAACACCGAAGGCATCCGCAGTACTATTGAGGGCGACTGGGTGACCGCTGAGGGCACAACGCTTGGAGCAGATAACGGCATTGGCGTAGCTGCGATTATGGCGGTACTGGAAGCCGATGACCTGAAGCACCCCGCCATCGAAGCGCTTTTTACAATAGATGAAGAGACGGGTATGACCGGTGCTAAAGGGCTGGATGCCCATATGCTGGAGGGTAAAGTACTGCTCAATCTGGACTCTGAAGAAGACGATGAGCTGACCATCGGCTGTGCGGGCGGTATCGACAGCAATACCCAAATGGACTACACCGAAGAGCCGGTGCCCGAAGGCCATACTGCACTGCAGCTGGTGGTGCGCGGGCTGAAAGGCGGCCACTCCGGCATGGACATCCACAAAGGGCGGGGCAACGCCAACAAACTTATGAACCGCCTGCTGTACAAAACCGGCGGGCCCTACGGGCTTCGTGTCGTCTCTATTGACGGGGGCAGTCTCCGCAATGCCATACCCCGGGAATCTTCGGCGGTGGTCGTGGTACCGAATGGCCATCTGACTGCATTTTTGGAAGCCTTTGACGCCCGCCGGCAGGAACTCAGGCGGGAATACGCCAATATCGAACCGGGTTTGTCCATTGAGCAGTCCGAAACGGCCTTGCCCGAAAAGGCCATGAAGCCGGAAGACCAGGAAAAAGTATTGACCGCCCTGTACGCCGTGCCCAACGGAGTCTGGCGGATGAGCCCCGACATCCCCAACCTGGTGGAAACCTCGAGCAGCCTGGCGCGGGTGATCGTCAAGGAGGGCAGCTTCGTCACCCAAAGCCTGCAGCGCAGTTCCATTGAGTCCGGTAAGCATGATGTCGCTTTTGCGGTACGCGCTGCTTTCGAAGCGGTTGGCGCTACAGTAGTGAATGACGGTGATTATCCCGGCTGGGCGCCTAATGCCGATTCCAAAATTATGCGCACGATGGAGGGCCTTTACAAAGACTTATTCGGGGACGCTCCTAAAGTTTCTGCCTGTCACGCCGGACTGGAGTGTGGTATCCTCAGTCAGCATATGCCTGCGCTGGATATGATTTCCTTTGGTCCGACCATCCGTCATGCCCACTCACCGGATGAGCAGGTGAATATTGCTTCGGTGCAGAAGTTTTGGCGGTATTTGGTGGGGGCGCTGGAGCGGATTTAAAGACTTTAGCGAATTTTCGCTAAATTTTATTGCGTGTCCGGTCAAATATGCCGATATTATGCGGGTAAAATTATTACCTACTAAAAATCAGCACGACCCATGGCCGAGTACGTTAATATGGACACCCTGCGCTTTCAGCTCTATCAGGTCCACGATATGCCGCAGCTTTTTCAGTATGCGCGATATGCGGAGTACGACAAAGACGCGATAGACCTCTATTTGGATTCCGTCAAAGATTTTTCGGACCAGGATTTGTACCCCTCTTTCCGGGAAATGGACGAGTCGCCTGCCCATTTCAAGGATGGCAAAATCATCGTTCACCCCAAGATCGGGGAAGCGATGAAGAAAGCCGGTGAGCTGGGCGTCATTGGGGGCCCTTACGACATGGAAGCCGGCGGCATGCAATTGCCAGGCATTGCTTCCCATGCGGCCTACTATATTATGGAGGCGGCCAATAATAACGTACCCGGCTATATGGGGCTCACTGCGGGCGCTGCCCATCTCATCATTGCATTCGGGAATGAATGGCTGAAGGAGACTTTTGTGCCCAATATGCTGGGCGGGCAGTGGGGCGGTACGATGTGCCTGACTGAGCCGCAGGCGGGCAGCTCTCTTACCGATATTACGACCACCGCCTACCCTCAGGAAGACGGGACCTATCAGATTAAGGGGCAGAAGATCTTCATTTCCGGTGGCGACCACGAGCACAACGACAATTTTGTGCACCTGGTGCTGGCCCGCATCAAGGGCGCCCCGGCGGGCACTAAGGGGATTTCTCTGTTTGTGGTACCGAAGAAGCGCCCCGAAGGCGGCGGCCTGGTGCCCAACGATGTGGTGACAGCGGGAGACTATCAGAAGATGGGGCAGCGGGGGTACTGCACGACCCACCTGGTCTTTGGAGAAAACGAAGGCGCTAAAGGCTGGCTGGTTGGCGAGCCTCACAAAGGGCTGAAGTATATGTTCCAGATGATGAATGAGGCCCGGATTGCGGTAGGGCGGGGCGCCGTATCTATTGCGGCGGCGGCTTACCATGCTTCCCTGCAGTATGCTCAGGAGCGCCCGCAGGGGCGCCGCCTGAAAAACGACGGCACGAAGGATGTTTCCGAAGAGCAAACCCTGATCATCAACCACCCGGATGTACGCCGGATGTTGCTGTTGCAGAAAGCCATTTACGAAGGGGCGCTCAGCCTGGTCAATCAGACGGCGCTGTACCACGACCTGGAAATGGTATCGGAAGGGGCCGACCACGAGAAGTACTATCTCCTGCTGGAGCTGCTCACGCCGATTGCCAAGACCTATCCTTCTGAGAAGTGCCGGGAAGCTGTGGACAATGGTTTGCAGGTGCTGGGCGGCTACGGTTTCTGTACTGATTTTGTGCTGCAGCAATACTTCCGCGACATCCGCATCATGGCGATTTACGAAGGCACCACCGGTATTCAGTCGCAGGATTTGCTGGGCCGTAAGGTGACGATGCAGAAAGGTAAAGCTTTGGAATATCTGGCTGCTGAGGTGCAGAAAGACATAGAGGCGGCACTGACCTACGATGAGTTAAAGCCTTACGCGGGTATGCTTGGTCAGAAGTTGCAGCTGGTCCAAAAGGTACTGGGCCAACTGATGCCCTACGCTATGAAAGGGCAATACGAGCGCTACCTGTCTGATGCGACCCTCTTCATGCAAATGATGAGCACGGTAGCCGTGGGCTGGCAGTGGCTGAAGATGGCTACTGCTGCCAAGCAGGCTCTGGTGACTGGAGATCAGACTTACACCGCTGCTTTTTATGAAAGTAAGGTGCATACTCTGAAGTTCTTCTACAAATATGAACTGGCGAAGGTCGACAGCCTGTCTCAGATCCTAATGGATGAGGTGGTCTTGACGATCCTTGAGGAGAAGGAGCTGATCTGTTAGGGTAAGGTCAGGACTTTACGGAATAAAAAACGCCCGATGAAAATTGAATTTCATCGGGCGTTGTGTTCTGGCTTTAAGCGGTTTACCGCATCAAAATGACATCGCCCTTGAACTCTGCTGTGGTCCCGTTTTTAAAAGTGGCCACCACGTAATAAACGAACACGCCACCGTTCATCAGGTCGCCCCGGAAGGTGCCATCCCAGCCGAACTGACTATCGTTGACCTGAAAGTTGTAGGCTTCGAAGACGATCTCGCCCCAGCGGTTGTAGACCTGGAAGACATCGACTTGCTCCACCCGGTCATCTCCCTGAACATAGAAGACGTCGTTGGTGCCATCGTCATTGGGCGAGAATACGTTGGGCAGGTAGACGCTCTGCCGCTGATCCACCAGCACGTTGACCTGATCACCTGCTGTACAACCGTTGAGGTCGACTACCATGACGGAGTACGCGGTGGTGACCAGTGGTGTGACCACCTGTTCCAGGCAATCCGGGCACTCGGTGGGGAAGCGCGGTTCCCAGATGATCGTATCGATATCCTCAGGCTCCAAATTGGTTTGGATTTGGAGGATGGCGTCGGCACCCACTTCGATACTGATGTCTTCGCCCAGGCTTACCTCCAGCTCCAGGGGCTGATTGATGAGGATTGCTGCGGATTCAATACACCCGTTCACATCCTGAACGGCAACGGTATAGCTGCCTTCATTCAGGCCGGTAAAGGTGCTGTTACTTTGAAAGGCTCCATCATCGATGGCGTATACGTAAGGCGGGGTGCCGCCTTCTGCAACCACCTGTACCGCGCCGTCGGCTTCTCCGAAACAAGAGATCGGGCTGATGTTGAGGTTGATGAGCAGCGCCTCAGGAGCCGTGAGGGTGATCGAGTCCACTGCGCTACAGCCATTAGCACTCGTGACGGTCACGGAGTGGGTGCCTGCCCCAAGATTGTCCACTGCTGCCGAAGCTGCACCATTCGACCAGGCGTAGGTGAAGGGTGGTTGGAAGTCGCCGCTTAGGATTTCTACCGTTGCCATGCCATCGTCCCCTCCGGCACAGCTGACCTCATAGGGCCCGTAGGTGGAGGTGATGGCTGCTGCTATTTCGAGCGGGGCGAGCGTGGTGGTGGTAATCACGAGGCTGTCGCACCCAAACTGATTGACCAGGACTTCCGTTACGGTGCCGACTTCTTCCGGAAGGCAGGAGGAAGCGCTGAGGAGGGTCGTATCGACGGGCAGGAGTGTCGTGGTGGTGATCACGAGGCTGTCGCACCCGAATTGATTCGTCAGGAGCTCGGCTGTGGTACCTACGTCTGCGGGGTCACAGCTGGTATTGCTGAGCATGATCGTATCGCTGGGCAGCAGGGACGTGATGGTGACAATCAGGCTGTCGCACCCAAACTGATTCGCCAATAACGTTTCAGTAGTGCCCACCTGAGCCGGGTCGCAACTGCTCTGCGCGATCAGGGTCGTATCGCTGGGCAGCAGGGACGTGATGGTGACAATCAGGCTATCGCACCCGAACTGATTGGTGAGCACGGTTTCTTCCGTGCCGGTCTCTGCCGGGTTGCAGCTGCCAGCTTCCACGATAGTGGTATCACTGGGCAGCAGGGTAGTGGTGGTAATGATCAGGCTATCACAGCCAAACTGATTGGTCAGTATAGCCTCCGTGGTGCCCGCTTCTGCCGGGTCGCAAGTCGTGGCATTGAGCTGTGTGGTATCGCTTGGCAGCAAGGTGGTCGTCGTCAATACGAGGCTATCGCACCCGAATTGATTCGTCAGGAGCTCGGCTGCCGTACCTACCTCAGCGGGGTCGCAACTAGTGGTGCTGAGCATGGTCGTATCACTGGGCAGCATGGTAGTGGTGGTGATCACGAGGCTATCGCACCCAAACTGGTTCATCAGCAGGTCTTCGGTGACGCCGGTTTCTGCCGGATTGCAGCTTGTGGCATCGAGGAAGGTCGTATCGCTGGGCAGTAGGGTAGTAGTGGTAATGACCAAACTGTCGCACCCATCCTGATTGGACAGCAATTCCGCGGTGGTGCCAGCTTCAGCGGGGTTGCAGGTAGTGGCGTCGAGCAAGGTGGTGTCACTTTCCAGGAAGACGGTGGTGGTGACCACGAGACTGTCGCACCCAAACTGGTTCAGGAGCAGGTCTTCGGTGGTGCCCACCTCAGCGGGGTCACAGGAGCTGATTTCCACGACAGTGGTGTCAACAGGCAGTAAGGACGTAATGGTGATGACGAGGCTATCGCACCCATCCTGGTTGACGAGTAGTTCTTCGGTGGTGCCTGCATCAGCCGGATTGCAGGACTCAAGCTGTACCTGTACGGTATCGCTCTGCAGCAAGGTGACGGTGGTCATAATGACACTGTCGCAGCCCTCCGCATTGGTGAGCACTTCCGTAAACGTACCCGTTTGAGCGGGGTCGCAACTGGTGCCGCTGAGCAAGGTCGTATCCGGGATATTGACCACGAGCGTAGAGAATATCAGGCTATCGCAGTTGTTGGCCCCGGTCAGGGTATCCACGTAAGTGCCTGGTTCCGTCTGGAACGCCCCCCCGATCAGCAGGCTGTCGCCCTGGCAAATTTCAAGGGCCTGGTTGGAACTCGTCGGGACATTAAGATCAACGGTGGCGCTGTCTGCCAACACATTACTACAACTCGCGGGAGAACTGTCGCTAAGCCCGGTCAGCACATAAGTTGTGGCCGCACCGGGCATTCCCGGAAGGGTATAAGGCGTATTGACATTCTCAATGGTATCCGCTATGCCGTTAGCCTCGTAGGTAAAGTCGAAGGGGGCGGTACCTGTCAGGCCAAAGGTCAGAATAGCCGTGCTGCCTTCGCAAATGGCGGTATCTCCCAGTAGCGTACCGGTGGGCAGGGCGTAGAAGGCTACGGGTGCACCAATAGAGACGGACAGGCAGGGGCTGCTGTAATCTGGTGCCCCGGCAGCGGTCACATCCGTTGCTACGGCAGAGACGTAATAAGTCTGACCATAGTTCATGCCCGGCTGAAAGCCAAACACGGGGGTATCATTTTCTGCCAGAATGCTGCCCAGAGAAGTGCCGTTGTTGTCGTGCAGTACGAACAGCAGGGTATCATTGGGGTCAAGCAAGGCATCCTGATTAAACACCAGGGTTGCGGTATCATCTTCACACACGGTCGTCAGCCCGGAGCCCATCGATCCGGCGGCGGTTGCGCAATCGCAGGAAAACGTGCCCGAGACCACCGTAGGGTTGCAGTCGTTGGCATCGGTTACCGTGATGTTGTAGGCACTGCCATTGGGCAGGGGAGGAGTCGTGTAATTGCCCGGCGCATTATCAACCGTTGAGCCATCGCTAAATTGCAGCTGATAGCTGGTACTGTCGCCACCACTGATCAGAAAGCTCAGGGTGTAGCTGGTGTTGGTGGAGTCGCAGGTGGTCATGATGCCCGAGACAGTGGGAGCAGTATTGAGGTTGACGGTGGCGGAGCCTGTCCCGGATATGGTACACCCATTGGCATCCGTGAGTTCAAGTAAGGTATAATTGCCAGGCAGGGTAGCCGCAAAGAAGGCCGATAAATCGCTGCTGTTCAAAGCCGGCTGCGGGTTACCGTCGATAGCGATGGTGTAAGTAAACGGTGGCTGCCCGGTGAAGTCGAGGGACAGTTGTACGGTATCGCTGCTGCCCTGGCAAATATCACCATTGCCGCTGATGCTGCCGGTGGGGAGTTCGAGGGCCTCAATGCTCAGGGTATCCGCAGCGGTACAGCCTTCGTCTGAGGTGAGGGTATAAATTACGTCATATATGCCGCTGCCCAGCCCGGCAGGATCGAAGCCGCCCTGTGCGTCTGCGGCACCCGACCAAACCCCGCCCTGCGGCATAGCGCTCAGCGTTTGCAGGGTATCATTTGCACAGAAGGGGCCGGCATTGCTGATCATAGGGGCGGGCAAAGGCACGATCGTAATGGCTACCGTATCGGCATCCGAGCAGCCGGCAGCATTTTCAAAGGTATAAATAGCCTGGTAAGTACCGGGGCCATTGGCTGAGGCATTGAAGGTGCCCATTGCAGCAGCATCGCCCGACCAAACGCCGCCCGCCGGTGTGGCCGTAAGGTTTACCGGTGCTGCATCTTCACAAAGCACGCCCACGGAATCGATCGCCACCATAGGCAAGGGGAGGATTTCCAAATCCAGGGTGTCTGTGCCTTCGCACCCTTCCGGGTCGGTATAATCGTAGACCGCGGTGTAGTTGCCCGGCGGGAGGACGGAGGGGTCAAAAACGCCCTGCGCATCCACATCGCCGGACCAGCTGCCGCCGGTAGGAGAGCCGGACAGTGTATCCGGCACGGCCCCTTCACAGTAAGGGCCAGGGTCTTGAATGCTAACCTGCAGATCAGAGCTGATTTCGAGATCGAAGGCCGCAGTGGCTTCGCAACCATTGGGGTCCGTATAGGTGTAGGTAACGGTATAGGTGCCATTGGTACGGCCAGCAGGGTTGAAAGTGCCATTGGGCGCAGCCTCCCCTCCCCAAACACCACCACCGGGCACACCGGTAAGAGGCACCGGCGGGCTGCTGCTGCAGAAAGGCCCCTGAGGAGCATCGATATAAGTGAAAGGCGGTGCGGCTACTTCGATGAGGAAGTCATCGGTGCTCGTGCAAAAGTTAACATCGGTAAACGTGTAAGTCACGAGGTGGAAGCCCGGCCCCGCTTGCTGAGGGTCGAATAAGCCGTTAGCGGATACTGCGCCGCCCCAGGTACCTCCGGGAGGAAGAGCCTCGAGCACCACCGGGAGGTCGTCCTGGCAGAATGGGCCAGGCTCCACGATAGCGACCACCGGATTGGGGACGATTTCAAAGACCAGGTCCTCAGTGGTGGTACAGCCGTTGTTATTGGTAAAAGAATAGGTTGCGGTATGCGGCCCCGGCCCCAGTGCGCCGGTGATGATTTGCCCGTTAGCGGAAGCAACGCCGGACCAGGTGCCCCCAAAGGGCAGTGCTTGCAGGGTGACCACACCCTCATCCAGACAGAAAGGGCCCGGCGTAGAGAAAGAGACCGTAGGCGGAGGCAGGATAGTCACGAAGCCCGTTTCTGTGCCTTCGCACCCATTTGGCCCGGTGACGGTGTAGGTCACCTGAAAAGAGCCCTGCCCCAGCGCCTGCGGGTTGACCAGCCCGGAAGGCGTCGCGACACCACCCCAGGTGCCCCCCGGCGGTGTTGCGGTGAGTGTGGTGGGCGGAGAGTCCGGGCAGAGTGGCTGGCCGGAGTTGATGATGATCGTTGGCCCGGAAAGCACTTCAATATCAAGCATGGTTTCATTGGGGCAAATGGCGCCCGGGGTGGAATAGGTCACTTCGTGTGTCCCCGTCCCGTTATTGGCAGGCACAAAGAGGCCGGTATTTGTGGCACTGCCGCCCCAGGTGCCCCCCGGTGGGTTGGCAGTGAGTTGGAAAGGCGGGTCTTCGGGGCAGAAAGGCCCAGCCGGGAAGATGGTTGGGGGAGGGCCACCGCCGACGTCGCCCGGCGCGATGGTTGCGGTGCCGCCGGTCTCAATCGTAAAGCCCACGTCATTGCCCGTGATGTTGTCGAGGATAAGGAGGTAGGTCGTGCCGGCCGTCAGGTTGACGGTATTCTCCCATTCTGCTGCACCATTGATGCCCCAGGAGGCCACCGGGTTCGTGGCTATACCCGTAGGTACAAAAGGCGGGGTATTGATCGGGCCTACGTAGTTGCAGGAAATTTGCTGGGCACCGGGGCTGCCAGGGCAAGCATTCGCAATCAGTGCGAAGTCATAATCCGCGTTTAGATTGTTGGGCGTGACCAGCATTTCAAAGGTGCCCGAGCTTGTCGCCTCAAAAACGAAGTAGTAGGTGTCGTGTTCTCCGCCCACGAGGCAAGTGCCGTTGGCGAGGTTATCGTTGTCGTTGCCCGGCCCCGCGACGGTAGGCACGTTGATCGGCCCGGACCCCGCTAAGGGCGTGGCAGCGCAGCAATCGAACTGCGCGTGGAGGGGTACGGTAAAAGCCATCAGCAGGCCAATCCAAAAAAAGTGTAGTCTTTGTGCCATAGTCAATTTGCAAGGTTCCTAATCAATAAAGATCTGCTCTGCAATAGTTAGAGCTCTGTCAAGTATGAAACAACGGGTAGAGCGAAGCCAATAAGCACTGTAAAACTTCGGAGAAGTCGCATGTGATCCCTAGCAGAAGAGATGCCCTTCTACTCATCTCCGGCCACCTTACGCTGCTTTTCAAACTTGACAAAGCACCAGCCCGCAGTAACGTGGCCTGTTTCACGCTTTGAAGCCTCGGTTTTGCTGAACTTTTGTGCTCCATTACGTTGGAAAACATCCACGAATAGCTATTGCAGTATTCTTCTTTTTGGTCTTTTTAGGGAATGATTGGGAGGGATTCAGGTATATTATGCGGCAAATGTACGGGAAGCGCTCAGGTTTTCCACTCTAATTACGGATTTTGTTGTGTAGCTTTTAGGTCATATTAGTTTTGCTGATCTTGCAGGTTCCCGATTTTTTTAATCTGTAGATCAGTTACTTGTGGAGTACGGCAAAAAAAGTCTGCATAAAGGCTTGCTTTTGTCTGAAAGATTAAAGTATATTTGCATCGCTCTTTGAAAAAAGGGTGTTTGAAATTTTGATAAGCGGATGTAGCTCAGCTGGTAGAGCGCAACCTTGCCAAGGTTGAGGTCGCAGGTTCGAATCTTGTCATCCGCTCTAATAAACAGGACAAATAGGTGTTCTGGTTTTTTGAAATATTACTTGAGCGTACCCTTCCTTTTAGATAGAGGCGGTGTACTTACAACAAGCGGATGTAGCTCAGCTGGTAGAGCGCAACCTTGCCAAGGTTGAGGTCGCAGGTTCGAATCTTGTCATCCGCTCTAAGGTCTTCTGCGCGCAGAGGACCTTTTTTATTGCAAGTAATTACCGTTTTGGTTATCTTGCCATTGTCTTTTTAAGTTTTGCTCAATGGAGTAGAACTGAATTGCCGTTTTTTCAAATAACGTACCCAATTGCCCGGATGGTGGAATTGGTAGACACGCAGGACTTAAAGCAATTTGAGTGCGCCGGCGGAAACGCCGGATGTAGAACTTCTCAAATTCGGGGAAGCCTTCTCCTTTATCGGAATGGTAATCCCGAGCCAAGCCCCGGCCTTAGCCGGGGAAGGTGTAGAGACTTGACGGGAAGCGCCTACCCTCTTTTCAAGAGCAGGGCGAAGAGAAAGTCCAGACCACAAATCCTGACATTGACCGTCAGGGGCAGCGAAAGCTGTAGCTGGTAAGAAAATCCTGTGGCCATTGCGGCCGTGCGGGTTCAAGCCCCGCTCCGGGTACAAAAAAGAACAGCTCTGCGCAAGCAGGGCTGTTCCCATTTCCCCATATCCCAAACTGAGCCCCGGTGCCTTTGTCCAATGAATGGGGATGCTCATACGGTTTGCGTTGCGGGCAGCTTTGGCCGTTGGTGTACCGCTGCAAATATTCATATATTTGCGGGCATTCTGAAAACTACCATTTTACGGCATCAATTGGATACACTGCTCAGATTACTAAACATATTGATTATGCTGTTCATTTCCTTTTATGCCTGGGGGCAGGGAAAGGAAATGACCGCGTCCCGGACCTATGAAAAGATGACGGTCGATGGCCTGGATAGTGAGCAGCAGTGGAGCCACGCAGAGGTCGCTACCCATTTTCTGGAGCTCAACCCCACGGAAGGCCAACCGCCCAGGTTCCCTACGGAAGTGAGGGTGCTTTACGATGATAATAGTATTTACGTCCTCGGTTACTGCTATGATGAGCGCCCGGACAGCATCCTTACACAGCTGGGCGAACGAGACGACGACTTGAATGCCGACTTGTTTACAGTCTCTTTTGATACCTACAATCAGATGATTGATGCTTTTACGTTTTCGGTATCTGCATCCGGGGTGCAGTCTGACTCCCGGATTTCAGACCGATCGTTTAATGCCGTTTGGGAAAGTGCCGTTCAGGTGGTGGAGGATGGCTGGATTGTGGAGATCGAAATCCCGTACTATGCGATTCGTTTCCCGAAAGGGGAGGAGCAGGTCTGGCGCGTGAACTTTGAAAGGGAAATCCGGCGCAGCCGTACGGTGCTGCAGTGGGCTTTGGTGCCTAAGGAGGTGGAAACAGAGCTCAACTACTGGGGGCTTTTGAAAGGCCTGGACAACATCAGGGACCCGCTCCGGCTTTCCCTGTCGCCCTATGTCTCTTCGTTTGCCGAATACAGCAACGGGCAAAGTACGATCGGGTACGGGGCAGGGGCCGACCTGAAACTGGGGCTGAACGAAAGCTTTACGCTTGATATGACACTCCTGCCGGACTTTTCTCAGGTGCGCTCTGATAATATCGTCAAAAACCTGGGGGCTTTTGAAGTGGTCTTTGAAGAGCAGCGGCCCTTCTTTCAGGAAGGGGTGGAATTGTTTAACCTGGGCGACTTGTTTTACTCCAGGCGGATTGGAGGCGTGCCGAGCCGGTATGGTCAGGCCTTTTCTAATCTGGACACTATGGAAGTGGGCCTGGAGAACCCTGCGACTGCCCAACTGGTCAACGTGGCCAAAATTTCCGGCAGAAACCAGCATGGGTTAGGGATAGGAGTCATGAATGCCATAACAGCGCCCACCAACGCTCTTATTCAGAATACCGAAACGGAAACAACCAGAGTCGTGGAAACCAACCCCCTGGTCAATTACAGCATTATCTCTTTGGACCAAAACCTGCGCAACAACAGCTCTGTCTATTTCATCAACCTCAATACCATGCGGGCCGGTGATTTTACGGATGCGAACGTTTCCGCTGCCGGGTTCAACCTGGTTTCAAAAAGCTCTGCTTATTCCATTTCCGGGAATGTCAACATTACGCAACGAGATACCAGCTTACTGGAAAATATCTTTAAGGCCAATCCTAACGATGGCATCAGTTACGCAGTCAGTATCGCTAAAATCAAAGGCAATTTCAAATATGCCTTATCCAGTGAAAGCAAATCGCCAAACTATAACCCGAATGATCTCGGCCTGAATTTCGCGACCAATATCCGGACGCACGCCCTAGAGCTGCAATACAATAAATATAACCCCTTTTGGATTCTAAACAGGAACTCCAATCGGTTTACGTTGAGCCTTGACCAGGACTATACGACGGGCGATATCCTGAAAAGAAGATACAGTGGCCGTTTTTCTTTTGTTTTTCCAAGCTTCAATGCCATCATTATCAATATGAGTTCGCAAATTGGAGACGGGATTGATCTCTTTGAAGCCAGAGTGGATGGGCAGCCCTTTATCATTCCGGAGTTTTACTACAACGGGATTGGTATATCCACCGACTACCGGAAGCGGTTGGCCCTTGATGGCAGCATCGGCTACGGCGAGGGGTATTTTACTGATTATGTTGTCAATAACTACTTTGATATCAACCTTTCTCCCATCATCCGGCTCAATGACAAATTAACCCTGACGCCGTCTTCCAACTACTCGATATTTCTGAATGGAGCGGGCTTTGCCGGGTACTTTGATGGGGAGCCCATGTACGGCGTCCGGGATGTCAGGACTCTGGTCAATATTTTGCAGGGCAAGTACCTGTTCAAAAATAACCTGTCCCTGACCCTGAGGGTACGGCACTACTGGTCCTACGGGCTCTATAACTACTACGGGGGGCTTGACCCCGAGGGCTATATCATCCGGGATGACTCCTTTGGAGGGAATGCGGATTTCAACTTTAATGCCTTCAACACTGACTTGATTTTTGCCTGGCAATTCGGCCCGGGCAGCTTTCTGAATATCGTTTACAAGAATGACCTTCAGCGGGACGAACAGGATATCGAGTTGTCCTACTTCAATAATGTGCGTTCTGTGCTGGAAGAAGGGCAGCGCAATACCATAACTATGAAGGTGGTTTACTTTTTTGATACGGTTTCCAGCTATAATAAGATTTTTGATTAGGGTAGTTTCTAAGAACACGATCAATCTTCATCCCAAAAAGAGCAGGCCCTCTCCTGATTCCGGGAAGGCCTGCTTACTTTTCGTTCCGTACAGATAGAGTGCCCTGCTATTTCTGCAGCCCCTCTACCAGAGCCTCCAACCGCTCCAGCCGCGCTTGTAAGGTTTCATTCTCCTTTTTCAGGGATTCGATCTCTTCTTGCTGTTCCTGAATGGCTTTGGTAAGCACGGGAATAAAACTGAGGTAATTGATACTAATGTATTCGGTTGTCCTCAGCTCCGTTTCTTCTCCCGGCTTGGGATGCGCCACGTGCGCCGTTTCGTGAACCACCCCAGGAAAAATATCTTGAACCTCCTGGGCAATGAAGCCCATCTGAGCGCCAGTTGGTAAGTTCAAGTCTGTAAATTCATCCGTTTTAAAGAAGTAAGTTTTGGGTTCTAACTGAAGTACTTTTTCCAACGCGCCATCCAGTGCCATCACCTCTTTTTTTAGTTTGGCATCAGAAGGCCCCATAAGTTCTCCAGTATAATTTACATCGCCATTGAAAGCGCCTGCTAAAGCTAAAGCCCCATTCGCTTCACCGTATACCCCACGGCTAAAATCTCCCTGTCCGAAGCCGTGAACCCCAGTAGCCCCTACGGTAGTACTACCAAAACCGTAAACCCCTACACTGTTGATACCATTGCTTGCAGCTCCATATACCCCCCAGTTAGTTCCCGTACCTCCCTGCACAGAACCAACTACGCCTCTATTCCAATTGGTATTAGCACTTATTACCGAGACCTGTCCTCTGATGGCCACCTGCTCTCCTTTCACCTCAAATTTACTGGCATCCACTCCGGTATTCAACTGAAAAGGATCCGGGCCCACCCAGACGTCTGAATCCACCCATGTCTTGTTGGCCTTCAACTTCAGGTTGTCATCTTCATACTCTTCCAAATACACAATGTTTCCATCGCCAAAGTGTATAGTGCCTCCATGGTTAAAGCTGCCCTGGGTTCCATAGATTCTTATTGCATCATCGGCCTCAACCTGTAACTTGGATTCTGGAATGAAGGCTCCGGTACCTATCCCGACATTTCCAGAAGGAACAGAGGCAACGTTGTCACCTACCCGCGTCCATGCCGTACTCACTCCTGCGATGTTTGAGTACAAGGCATAAGGCACACTGAGCAGCTGACTGGTACCTGAAATCGTATAATTGGTGCCTCCGTTTGGATCTGTTTCTGTTTGAATATAATGACTCCCACTTCTCCACTCAATAGAGAAAAAGGTTCCGCCACTAACGGGTGTTCCTTCACCAATTTCAAGGGTTGCTAAGCCATTGGCATTTGTGGTCGAAGTGTGCGTTTCAGCATATTGAACCGGTCCGGTCGGACTGTCTTTTAAAATGCTAATCCGCATACCTACCGTACTATTGGTAATCAGCTGCCCATTGGCATCCCGGACGACGGCCTGATAGCTTATCTTTAGAGGGGCTTGAGCCATTAAGCAAAAAGTAAAAAGAAGTGCAAATAGGGTTATCGTAATCTTTTTCATGATCTGTAAAGGTTTAGTAGCGTTTGATTATTTGAAAGGTTTTAAGCGTTTGCCCTGCTGCATCCGTGACTTGCAGATAATAAGTGGCGGCGGCCAGTTTCTCTGTGGGGATGCTGGTCATATTGCTGATCACTGGTCTGCGATCCAGTAAGCGCCCATGGGTATCATACAATTGGCAGGTCAAATCCTGTTGATCGTAATTCGGAACCCGAAGATGGAGCATACTTGTGGTTGGATTAGGAAAAACGTCCATCTCCAGGAAAATGTCGTTTTCTTCTGTTCCGGTAACCACCAGGATTTCAAAGGCGTGCTGAATGCCCTGTGCGACCTCCCCTTCTGTCCCACTGTGTGTGGTGTAGATCGGATGGCCAATCGTATAACTTACCGTCCCTCCACTTCCAATCGCTTCACCACCAGAAGCATGGTGTGTCGATTCCTGGGCATGGATCGTCCCGAAGCAAAGCAGGAGGAACACCATGATCAAATAGTGATTTTTGAATGCCATAAATTTGGGTTTTTATGAATAATTGAATGAAAGCCAATCTCTTGCTATTGAAGGTTGCTGAGATTCCTGCTTTAGACCTGCGGTCTTCAATGATAAATGACTTGAGGCCAATGCCATCCGTATCTCATCATTCCATTTTACTAATGGCCTTAACATAGCGGAGCGACTGCCCGCTCAGGCGCACAAAATACAAGCCCGCTGGCTGGGTGCTTAAATCCAAAGCTACTGGCTGCCCCTGAGCGAAGACCTTCCGCCGGAGCACCGACCTTCCCTGTACATCCAGCACCTCCAGATCGTAAGTGCTGCCCACCGGAAAGATATCTTTGGTCTCTACATAAAACCAGTCCGAAGAGGGGTTGGGATAGACCGTAATGGTCTCGGTTATGCCGACTTCCGCGCTGGTGCTTGTGCTCAGGTCACTCCAGGCCATCACATCATCAAAATACCAGTATTCGGTATCGCTGGTGTAGCTGGGGCCCCAGTGATTATGCGTGAACCTTAGCCGCTCATAGACGCCGCCAGGCCTCCCGCTGAAATCGAAAACCAGTTGAACCCAGGTATTGACATCTTCTGGGCCATACTCTACAAATATTCTGTATCTATCCACACCCGGGGGCAAGTCGACATCGTCCAACATGAAACTGACTGCTCCCGTATCGGTGCAAAGTACTTTTCTCGTCATCACGGGATAGAGGTCCAGCGGGATTTCCGGCACGTCAGCCTCTACCCCTGCCCAGCGCGGAGCGATAGCTGGCTTATATACCAGACCGACGCTCTGGCTCAAATTAATTCCGGAAGGAAAGGGATTGGCGACCTCCTCAAATACAGCATCAGCATGCGGAACGAATTCCAAATCCCGGGTATCAAAATCTACATACAGGTACGATTCCGTTACATCAATCGGGAATTCATAGGTCTTGGTGCCACAGGAGTTCGCAACCGCTACGCTGATGACACCGGAGGTCGTCCCGAAGTCAACCTGTATGGAGGGGGTGCCTTGCCCGGAGAGGATGCTGGCATCAGCGGGTACCGACCAGGAATAGGTAGCCTCTGCATCCTCCTCAATAGAATACGTCTGATTGACCGTATTGGGGGGCACGTACGATTGGCCGCTTATGGGATAGGTCTGCAGCGCTACAGTCAGCGTGTCGCTGAAGGTCTCGCCACAGGTACTGTTGAAGGTGACGACCACTTCTCCCGGATCACAGCCCCAGTCCACCACAATCTCGTTGCTGTCTTGTCCGGAGACAATGCTGGCGTTTGCTGGTACTTCCCAGGTAAAAGCGCCAGCACTTGTCTGTGGAAAGGTGTATGTAACACCAATTTGACTCTCCGTGACAGTTTCCGGACCCGATAGGGTCGGCGT
This sequence comes from Phaeodactylibacter sp., assembly GCF_040219495.1. Taxonomy (GTDB): domain Bacteria; phylum Bacteroidota; class Bacteroidia; order Chitinophagales; family Saprospiraceae; genus Phaeodactylibacter. The sequence continues at coordinate 60,297 of NZ_JAVJSK010000017.1, forward strand.
CACAAAGCCAGCCACGGTATAAACCAAATTCGCATTGTCACAAGGGGTTTGTAATTCAAGGGAAATATCACCGGGGGTACAGCCCCAGTCTACGGTGATTGCGTGGGTGCCTTGCCCGGAGGTGATCGTGGCATCCGCGGGTACCGTCCAGTTGTAGTCGGCGCCGGCAATGTCAGGGGCCTGATAGGAGCGCCCTGCCGCCTCTACCGTGGGTTGCTGGCCCTCGATCCTGATTCTATCCGGCCGGTTATACACCCGTACGTAATCCACCTCCAGGGTCTGCGGCAGCACGGCAGGGTCCACATCTCCCGGCCAGTTTCCGCCCAGGGCTAGGTTAATGATGAGGTAAAAATCTTCCTGGAAAGGCGCCCAGGGGCCAATATCATCGGGTGTGAGCTGATGGTATTGGATACCATCTATGAACCATGTGATGGAATCCGGCTCCCATTCCATGGCGTAGACGTGGAAATTGTCGGCCAGTATCTGGCCCGCAGGCAGGTCATAATATCCAGATTCATAGTCGTATGGCATACCGGTATGGACGGTGCCCACAAGCTGACCGGGATTGGTTCCGATCATCTCCATAATATCCATTTCTCCACTTCGGGGCCAGATGCCATAGACCGATTCGGTCGGCAGCATCCAAAAGGCGGGCCAAACTCCCTGCCCCTGCGGAAGCCGCATACGGGCCTCAAAGCGGCCGTAGCGGAAGTCGGCCTTTCCCTGGCTTATGATCTTAGCAGAGGTAAAGTCACTAAAGGCAGTGCTATCCTCCCGCCCGGTAATGACTAGCAGGCCATTTTCGACCCTGATGTTTTCGGGCGCGTCGGTATAGAACTGCCACTCATTGTTTCCCCAGCCACAGAGATCCGGACAACCGTCTCCGATGTCGTAGCTCCAATTATTGGTGTCCAGGACCGTGCCGTCAAATTCGTCGGCCCAGATGAGTTCCATGCAGGGCTGTGCCTCTATCTGTGCGGGGATGCTGGTCAATAAGCAGCTGAATAGTAAAAACCTAATTATTCGGTCCATGCGTATTGTTCGGATGATAGAAAAGAAAGATGGTGTGATTTGAGTAGTAAAATGCTTTGCTGCAATATCGGCCGTGCAGTGAAAGCACTCCTTCACTTATTCCCCATAGGACAGGAAATCTTAGCACCTATTTTGCACAGGTCATCTTAAAAACCAAGTAAATAATTGATAAACAACTACTTGCGTGTATCGCTGGGGGGATAGCCAAATTCCTCTGAAAAAACCCGGCTGAAGTAGTTAGGGTCACTGAAACCTACGGTGTAGGCCACTTCTGAAACGTTGAGATCGCTGTTCTCCAAAAGTGTAGCCGCCCTTTGCAGGCGAATGAGCCGGATAAATTGGCTAGGGGTCTTTCCCATCAGCGCCTTGAGTTTCCGGTTGACCTGGGTGTTGCTGAGGTTAGCAGCCCGGCAGAGGTCGTTAACCCCTAGTTGGGAATCGTCAATGCGCTCCTGGACGGTATGGATGAGCTTTTGCAAGAAGGCCTCATCCGGATTGGGGGCTTGTTGTTGAGCAATATTCTGGATGAGATGCTTGTCGCCGGAATAGCGGTCTTTCAGGGCTTGCCGAAGCGCGCGCAGTTTTTCCAGCCGGATGAAGAGTTCTTCCTTTTCAAAGGGCTTCGTCAGATAGGCGTCCGCTCCGCCCCGAAGGCCCGCGAGCCGATCCTCTTTACTTGAACGGGCAGTCAGCAGAATGATCGGGATATGGCTGGTGCGTTCGTCCTGCTTCAGCTGCATACAGACTTCGTATCCGTCTTTTTCCGGCATCATGACGTCGCTGATGACAATATCGGGCACCAATTCCAGTACCCGCTCAACTCCGGCCTGTCCATTTCGCTCAATATGAATCTCATATTGGTTTTGCAGCAGGCCGGAGATATAGGTGGCCACGTCTGCGTTGTCTTCAATAAGGACGAGGATCGGCTTGCCGGCTTCCTTTTCTCCTGCCAGCAAAGGCAGAAGGGGTTTACGTTCCCCGGCAGGGTCCGTTGTGGCCACTTCTTCAGGCGGAGTGGAAATCACAGGGGCCTGATTGCTAATGGGCAACCGGACTGTAAATGTAGTTCCTTTACCTGGTTGGCTGACCACGGATATTTCTCCGCCCATTAACTCAACGAGGTTTCGGGTGAGAGACAGGCCAATGCCCGTACCTTCCCCCTTGCGGGTAGCAGAGGTATCCACCTGAAAGAAGCGGTCAAAAATATGAGGTATATCCGCTTCCTCCATCCCTATGCCGTTGTCTTGTACTTTGAGGACTAAGCACTGATCCTGCCGCCTGGCATGCAGCACTACCTTCCCCTGTTCCCGGGTGAATTTCAATGCATTGGACAGCAGGTTGTACACAATGTGCTGGATTTTAGCCTCGTCATAATCCATGACCAATTCCTCAATTTCCGGATAGAAAAGCAGGCGGATGTCTTTTTCCCGGGCTTGAGAATAAAAGGATTCGGTCAGGTATTGGAGGTAGCGCATGATATCGCCCTGTACCAGATCGAGGCGAAGTTTGCCCGATTCGAATTTGGAAAGCTCCAACAGTTGGTTGATGAGGCGGAGGAGGTTTTGGCTGTTGCGGCGGATCAGGTCGCGCTCCTGTCCATGCCCACGGATCTGCTCAGCCATGCCCAGGATCACCGTCAGCGGGGTGCGAAACTCATGGGTGATATTGGCGTATAGCCGGGCTTTGGCTTCGTCCAGTTCCTGAAGCTGTAAGGCTTGAGCCTCAGCAGCTTCAGCCCGCAGATTGACCTCGCGCAAATGGGCCCGGGCACGTTCCGCGCGGATCAGGCGGCGGCGCTGCAACCGATCAATTGAAAAAAGGACACCCAGGGCTAATAACCCATAGGCGATGAAGGCCCAGAGAGTTCGCCACCAGGGTGCGAGGATGACAACCTCCATTCGGGCAGCTTCAGTACTCCATACCCCGTCCGGATTAGCCGCCTGCACCTGGAAGGTGTATTGCCCGGGCGGCAGGTTGGGATAAATGGCGGTGCGTTGTGTCCCCACCGTGCGCCAGTCTTCCTCATAGGGCGTAAGTTTATACCGGAAGCTATTGTCCTCCGGGCGCTCAAAGTGCAGCCCGGCGAATTCAAATGTAAGATCATTCTCATCGTGAGAAAAGGTAGCCTCTCTGCCTTCAATCTGGTAGTGGTTGGCGTGGGCACCCGGACGCGCTTCATACTTCTGATCAAAAACCACTAAACTGTGGATGACGGGCCGGGGTGCCACAGTGTCTGCCACCATCTGACTGGGATCAATCTGGAGGATCCCCCCATTCCCTCCAAATAAAAGTTTGCCATCGGGCAAGGCAATTGCGGCCTGTGGGTAAAACGTGTAGATGGGCGGCATTTGAGTAGGCTTGAACGTCCGGATAACGGCATTCCCTTTCTCCATCCATGCAATACCCTTGTTGGTAGCTATCCATACCCGCCCAGCTTGATCTGTAAGGAGACTTCGGATGAGGTTCCCCGGCAACCCGTCTGCCCTCGTGAATACCGTATAGTCTTGAGTTACAGGATTGAATTTTATCAGCCCAAAGCTATTCGACCCCAGCCATAGCTCTTCGGGCCCCAATTTCAGAATGGTTTCAATATTATAGCCGGTTAGCACCGCTTCTGTCTTACGGGACTGAACATCGAGCCGGAATAATCCACTGGGCGTCCCCAGCCAGACCATACCCTGCTGGTCAGGTACAATGTCCAGTACCTCCTGAAAGGGCGCGGACAATTGCCGGGGAAGATCGGTAGTGAGGTCTGATTGCGCATCCCAGTAAAATAAACCCTTAGAGGTACCCACCCATATGGTACCCGCCTGATCCTCATAGATGACATTAATAGGAAAACTCTGCTGGGGGTCAGGACGGGCAAGTAATTGGGAATGGTTAGTCTCAAGGTCCACCTGTACGAGCCCTCGTTCATTAGTGCCCACCCACAGTTTACCAGATTCCGGCTTATGCAGGGAAAGCCCCATTGTGGAAAAACCACCACTGTCCGGCAGTTTTTTCCCCAGTTCAAACAGTTGGCGCTCCCCCTTGGCGCTGTTGAGACGTTCCAGCCCGGCCCAGGTGCCAACCCAGATTTGCCCCTGTTCATCCAGCAGGAGCGCCTCAACATGCAAATCATCCAATTTAGGCTGCCCCTCACCACCATGCCCGATAACCTCGAAGACCTCAGACTGGGGACGAATGTGATTTAAGCCATTCCAGGTACTTACCCAAAGCCCCTTTTGGGCATCTTCGAAAAGAGACCAGACAGCCAGGTCAGTGAGCCCGCCGTTTACCGCTGCCCCTTGGCTAAAATGGGTGATGGCACCGGTCTTGGGGTTATAGCAATCCACTCCCCCCAGGAAATTTCCGATCCAAAGATTCCCACGGGCATCTTCATGAAGAAAGCGCACCCCGCCGGGATCCGGGCCATTTCGCCCATTACGCAGGGACTGTTCAAAAAGGCGACGCCCGTTCGGATGGTCCTCCGCCGGATAAAAACGATCTGTTTTCCGGTCCAGAAATTGTACGCCCCCTCCCCAGGTAGCCACCCAAAATACGCCTGCCTGATCTTCATACAAGCTGATGATCTCATTGTGCGCCAGGCTGTATGGATCATCCGGTTCGTGCAAATACCGGATAAAGCCATCATGATCCGGGTCATACCGGTTCAGCCCACCATAATTGAGCTCCCAGTCAAAGGGGGACCCCATTCCAACCCAAAGGTCACCGGACCGGTCAAGATAAAGCCGGCTGGGATTGTTGGCAGTCAGGCTGTAAGGGTGCTCCGCCCGGGGAAGATACCTTACAAAAGCATCCGTTTCAGGGTCATAGCGGCTCAAACCACCCAGTCCCTTGCCCATCGCTACCCACAGCCTGCCCCGGGCATCCTCCTGCAGATCTATCACCATAAGCCCTGATAGGCTGGTTGTATCTTCAGGGTCATGATGATACTGATGAAAGGAATCGGTTCGGGGATCGTACCGGTTTAGGCCATTCCAGGTGCCAGCCCATAGGGTACCCGACTGATCTACATATATTTTTTCTATGATGTTGTCGGAAAGCGAAAGGCTATCCTCCGGATCATGCTGGTACAGGCGTAGTTCGTAGCCATCGTAACGATGGAGCCCGTCCTGAGTCCCAATCCAGATATACCCCATAGTGTCCTGGGCAACAGAGATGACTTTTTCAGCAGCCAGGCCATCTGCCGGCGTAAAGTGCTCAATGGAAAACGGGGCTTTGGCCCCAGATGGGTACGGTATCTGCGCCAATGCCTGTCTCGGGGCGACCAACCCACTGCTTATCCATAACAAGATGAGCCCCACCCAGCATTTGATAGATACACCCGTCCAACTCTTTCCAGTAAGTGGGAAATGCATAGCCGCTTTTTTAACTCCGAACTATATAGAAAACCTATAGCTCTCTAATCTTTTGCCCGATGAAGATAGCGCTTTCCTCGTAATCCGCGCTTGTCTCTGGCCGGTGGATGAGACAGATTTGAAATTCAGGCTGCCAGAGGTCATTTTTTACTAACCAGGACCGGCAAAAATTACCATTCAGAACATTCAGGGGTTAAAATTCTACAGGTTCCTGTAGACCTTTTAGAGCGTGTTGGGATTTTACACTTCGGGCTGCTCTTGCCAAATTTTGTCCTACTCTTCGTTGTTCTTCGGTCACGTAGCTAAGGCTATGTGATTCAAGATTGGGCCCCTTTAATCCCATTCTTGAATGTATCACGCCTTGATTAGAACAAAATTTGGCTGCGTTCGCTCCAAAAGCAAAGTCCCAACACGCTCTTACATTGCAACACGCTCTTATATCAGAGGCGGGCACTGAGGTTCAAAGGTGCAATCTCTACCTCAGAGTATGTTTGGAGCACCTTTACACTGCAAATCACCTCCAAATAGACTCTCCGCTCCGGGCAAATAGCCGACAAAGGCGTCCGTGTTCCGGTCATAGCGGCAAAGGCCACCATCTGCAACGGTCCCTGGCACCAGCTGCCTGAAAAAACAGCCTCAGTACTCCAAAATAAACTTCGATAAATTTTGCCCTTTCTCCAGCTCCAGCTTCTTGCGCAGGCGGTAGCGGGCCACCTCCACGCCCCGCTGCGAAATGCTGAGGATGTTGGCAATCTCTTTGGTGTTCAGGTTGAGGCGCAGCAGGGTGCACAGTTTTTGCTCGTTCGGGGATAAGTCGGGGTAAGCCTGTTGCAATCGGGTGAGGAAATCACCGTGAACCTTGTCGAAGTGGTATTCGAACTGCTCCCAGTCTTCCTGCAGCTTGAGGTTGATGTCGATCTCTTTGACAATCCGCTCCAGCGATTGTTTGGCTTCTGCCCATTTTCCGTTTTGTTTCAAGTCCTGCAGCGCCTGTTTGATGGAGTCGATGAACTCATTTTTGACCACCAGGTTCATCGTCGAGGCGGCCAACAGGTTATTGACGTGCTGCAGCTCGCTCTGTACTTTTTCCTGTTTCAGCCGGCTGAGAGCTTGTTGCTTTTCTTCTTCAATCTGGTTCAGCTTTTGCTGTTCTTTCTGAAGCGCCATTTGTTGTTTTTGCTCCAGCTGATGGGTTTTGCGCTGAAACCGCCGCTTCTGGAACCTGAAAAGAGCCAGGAGGGCGGTTAGCGCCAACAGCAGGTACAGGGTTTTTGCAAAGGTGCTAAGGTAAAACGGGGGCGTAACGGTCACCTTCAACGGCTGGCTGGTAATGGTTTTGCCCAGGTAGCTCCGGGCTTGTGCCCTGAACTCGTATGTGCCGGGCTTTAGGTTGGTGTACTCCTTGCTCGTGGTGTTGGTCCAGGGGCTGTAGTGTTCATCGAAGCCCTTCAGGATATACCGGAATTTGGTGTCGTTCAAATTGGAAAACTGGAAGGCTTCAATACCGAACTTGATGATTTTGGTGCCCGGGTCTACCCCAACCTCCGCACTTGCCACGGGGGCCGGAGCAAAAGGGCTGATGCTGCGCAATTCCTGATCTCTGGAAACGCTGTAGACTTGCTTGGTAATAATCGGGTGCTGAATACGCTGCCGGTCTTCGGCCTCCGGTGTATAGTGGACAAAGCCTTCATTTGCGGAGAACAGGATACCCTGGTTGATGTGGACTGATGCGTGGAGCAGGTCATTGTTGAGGTGGTACCTCAGCTGGTAAAGGGAAGAAGGCTGGAATTGGTAGTTGTCCTGACTGACCTTGTCATAAAAGCCGACGCCGTTGTCATAAAGTAAGTGGACGTTATTCTTCTGGTCTTGTGCGATCAGGTAAATGGGCTGCTGATCAATATCTTCCGAAAACCGGCGGGTGTTTGATATCGTGCTGGTCTCGGGGTCCAAACGGTAGAGCCCGATAGATGTTGCGAGGTATAGCTGGTCTTCCACCCGTGCCAGTACGATCTGCTCATTTTGAAGCTGGAGCGAATCGACCGCTATGGGTTCAGATTGTACCGACTGCAGGTCAGGGGAAAGCGAAAGCCGGTACAGGCCTTTATAATACTGGCTGACCCAAATCCGCCCCTGCCGGTCTTCTTCAAAAAAGCGGCTGGACAGGTCGAAGCCCTCAATGGGCCGGATAAACTCCAGCAACTGTTGGGAATTGATTTTGAAGAGATAGAGCCCGAAGTACCCGCCGCCAATCGCGTAGTTGGGGTTGGACTGCAGGGGTTTGACGGCCCAGATCCCATCGGTGGCGGCCACTTGCCGGGCCTGCCCGTTTTCCAGCAGGAAGAGCCCCCGGTGATGGCCGGCGTACAGCCGCCCACCAATTTCTTCAATACCATAGGCCGGCCCTTCGGTACCTTTCAGGAAACGGCTCTTTTCCCTGCCCTGCCCAAGGAAGTAGATGCCGCTGGAGGTGGTGAAGTAGGTGCCTTCCCTGGTTTCAAAGCCTTCGTACCCACTACCTTGCAGGTCAATGGCTTTCCCGATCAGCCGCATGGGGGAATTGATGTGGATGAGGGCAATCCCGTTTTGCATCCCGACCCACAGATTGCCTTCGTAGTCCTGATAACTGCGCAGGCAGGCGTTGGTGGCCAGGCCCGCATCAACGGTTATGCGTTCCAGGACCTGGGTTTGGGGGTCGAATAAAAACAAACCGGCCGTTTGTGTGGCGATCGCCAGCCTCCGGTCAGAAAGCATCAGCACATGGTTGACATAAGTGCCTGCCAGGGCCTGGGTCAGGGCGGTATAGGGTTGGCGCTCCTCTATGGGCGTTCGGTACTCTACCTCGCCTGAATTGTAAAACAAGAGATAGCCCTGATGATGGACGACCATCCCTGCCAGGATACCCCTGAGCGGGCTGAAGCCACTTACGGCTGATAATTGCAGGCCATTAATCTCAAACAACGCTCCATGTTGGGTCTGCGCAAAGAGCTTACCGTTAACCGCAAAACACCGTTTCAGCCCGTCTTGATGGTTCAAGACCTCTATAGTAGCTCCATTGTAAACGTAAATACCCTGGAAGGTACAGAAATACACCTTTTTCCCCACCAGAAAAACATCCCAAACCTCATCAAAGCCCTGATGCGCAACGGGCACCGCACTGGTCAGCGAGACATACTGCCAGTCTTGCTCGAAGTATCCGAATTCGCCCTGCGCGCCAACGTACAACCGATTGCTGCTTTCGTCAAACGCCAGGGACCGGTTTTTTTTGCCGCTCTTGTAGTTGTAGCGCTCCCATTCTTTCCCATTGAAAGAGAGCACGCAAAGATTGTTAGCCACAAACATCCGCATGTCCCGGTTTTGGGCAAAATCGATGTTCTGAATGCCGGCTTTATAGTCTGCAGGAGAGAAATTTTGAATGGGATAGATGCCCTTTGCGGGCTGTCCGGAGGACAAAAACGGTACCGTCAGCAAAAAACTGAAGATGAATGTGAGGTGAGTGCCCCAACGGGAAATGTGAAAGTTCTTGAAGATCATAAAAATTTGGTTTCCAAGAATTTAATTTGGTTAGTGTTTGGTTTTGTAGTGGCGAAATTAGTCAAAATGAAAGAAATGATGAGTAAAGTTTTCATTCATTTAGGTTAAAATAATACTTTTTTCAGTTAACATAGCATCGGTTTTTAAATGATCGAATTACACTGCATCCTCATTTATGCCGTACTGAAGGTTCAGTACGCCCTAAACTGAATAAAACCTCGTTGTATGTTGAAAAGAAGTTTAACCTTATTATTGTTGCCACTGTTTGCGCTCTCCGCGCTCGGGCAGGCAGCCGACGTCAAGGTCGTTCAAAGCGATCAGGGCATGAAACTCGTCGTCAACGGTTCTGATTTCATGATCAATGGCATGAACTGGGACTACATCCCTATCGGTACCAATACGGTAAATGCTGATTTTTGGAAAAAATCGGACGATATTATCAAGGCCGGACTGGACGCAGAGATGTCTCTTCTGAAGAACATGAACGTCAATGTGATCCGGCAGTACACTGGTGTTCCGGCAAGATGGATTAAGTACATTTATGAGAATTATGGCATCTACACCATGCTCAACCATTCTTTTGGCAGATATGGGCTCACCTTAGATGGCGTATGGACTCCGGTTACTCTTTATGATAACCCGAGGACTCAGGAGTACCTGATGGAAGAAGTGACCCAACTGGTAGACGAGTATAAAAACACACCCGGGCTTTTACTGTATCTGCTGGGTAATGAGAACAACTACGGCCTGTTCTGGCAGGGAGCGGAAACGGAGGATTTCCCTGATGATGAAAAAAGGATCCAATTCATTGGAGAGCAGAGGGGAAGGCCTATGTATAAATTGATGAACGATGCTGCCAAGGCAATGAAGGCTATTGACCCTTCCCACCCGGTGGCCATTTGTAATGGTGATGTGCTGTTTATCGACATCATTGCAGAGGAGTGTAAAGATGTAGACATCTACGGAACGAATACCTACCGGGGCGTTTCCTTTGGTGATATGTTTCAGGTGGTGAAAGACAAGCTCAACAAACCGATCATGTTTACCGAATTTGGCGCGGATGCATTCAATGCCAAAGAAAATGCCGAAGACCAGAAAATGCAAGCCTACTATATGGTGGGCAACTGGAGAGAGATCTACGAGAATGCTGCCGGCGTTGGGAAAGTAGGCAACTCTATCGGTGGTTTCACTTTCCAGTTCAGCGATGGCTGGTGGAAATATGGATTTGATGACCGGGAAAACGCAGACGTACATGACAATAACGCTTCCTGGTCTAACGGCGGTTATAACATAGACTTCGTTGAGGGCGGGAACAACATGAACGAAGAGTGGTTTGGCATTTGTGCCAAAGGGCCTACCAGCGAAAGAGGGTTGTACACGCTTTATCCAAGAGCGGCTTACTATGCCCTGAAAGAAGCCCATCAGTTAGACCCTTATTCGTCTGGTACGACCGTCACCTCGGTCAATGCTTACTTTGATAATATACAGCTCATGGATGCCGTGCTGAGAGCACGGGGAGACAAAGCGGCTCTGGGAGACAACAAGAAACTCAGCCTGAGTAGTTTCAGAGCTGAGTTGGAGACCTTTAATACCGGTGGAACGTTGATCACTACGCCCGATTCGCCCGACCCGGCGGCTCAAACCAACCCCAATCTGGCTGCTTATCCGGATGAACTGGGCTTTGACCATATGCAGTCTTTCTTTTTTGGTGTGGAAGCCAATCCAACTCCAAATCTGAGAGCTGGTGCCAATTTCAACTTAGTGGGCAATGTAGCCGATAACCCGATCGATGAAATTTTCTACGAAAACATCATTCGCGACCGTGGAGGCAACGGGATCAGGAGCGATGGCAATTTAAGGCTATACAATGCTGAGGTGGACTGGACCGCAGAGGATTTCGACTTGAGGGCATTCTACAGAACGGGCCACTTTCACTGGGGGTACGAAGGCGACTTTTTTGGCTTGTACCCGGAAGCGAACTACGGCCCCAACCTGGATATCTACAACGGAGAAATCCTGGGGATGGAGCTGGATGGTAAAAAAGCCCTGGAAGGGCTGCATGTGGCTTTTGGCCCTCAATTGTGGTGGGGAGCCAACCCGGCAGTGCTGGTGAAATACGGCCGCGAAATCAACAGGTTCAAAGTTACCGGTGTCTTCCACGAAGATATTGATGATGCTCCGGAATTTGTGACTTCCATAGCCGTGCCTATGCCTAAAACCCGGAGGGCTACCATTCATGTAGAACGTGAACTGGGGCCGTTGAACCTTGAAGTAGGCGGCATCTGGGGAGGATCGCCCCTGAATGGGCGGAGCTTCCAGATCGTTGAAGGCGAACCGGGCCGTTACGAAGTCTACGAAGATCAGATCAACCCCTCCGACAACTGGGGGGGCAAAGCCAAAGTCAAATTTTCAAAAGGAGCCTTCAACTGGTACGCACAGGGTTCCGTAATGGGGCTGGTTGCCAACGGCGGAGCAGACCCAACCCTCACTTTTGCAGGATGGAGATTGAGGGATAATGGTAGCGGGAACCAAAATAATTTCTTAACCGGATTTACGTATACGATCGGTAAATTCCAAATCGCACCGAACTTCCTGTGGCAAAAGCCACTCGTTGACCCTATTCCCAATGATGTGCAGGGGCCAGGGCGGCTCAGGAACATTCTTGACGACCCCTTCGCTGTGAGAGGAAACCGGGAAACCGTTGCCGGAGAATTATTGATCACCTATGACCCTACTCCGGGTACCTGGATGTACGAATGGGACAACGACCGGGCGGAAGATGCCAAATTTGCCATGAGCGCCGGTTTCGTTTATCGCCATCTGCCTACTGCTCAGGATGCCGCTATCGGTTTCTTGGGTAATCGTACCTCCTTTGCGTTTCCAGGGTCTGCTCCTGCACAAGACTTGTGGGAAGGCAACATCAGAGCGGTCTCTAAATTGAACCCGGACCTGGGGATTATCACGAATATCTTATTCGGAACGGCTCAGGCCAATGGTGATAGCGACAGATTGCTCGAGCGTTATGCTATGGATGTGAGGGCCATCTACAAAAAGTACAAGTTGATTTCTCACTTCAAGATCAATGACTGGGGCCCTTTTGACTACCATCGGGACTTCAACTTGACCTACCCTGTGCAGTTAATGTTGGATCTGTCCACAACGCTGGGCAAGCCCGATTGGTTTATATTGCCAAGTACTCAACTGGGCGTGCGCTGGACCTGGCGTTCTTTAAACGAGTTTTCCCCTCGCTATCTTCCAATTCAAACGGCTTCCGAGTTTGCCACAGAGCCAGCCATCAGCCCGGTAGGCTTTGATAACGGGACCGAGTGGGAATTCAGAACTTACATTCACGTTAACATCGGGAAATAAACAACCGTTGTGAAAAACAAAAAACTCATGAAGAAGAAAATAGTCATGAAATCAAATATCCTGTTCTTTTTAGGATTTATTTTGCTCGTCAGTAATTGCACAAGAGACCTTTCTGACGAGGCCACTATTGCGACTTTCCCAAAAAATGGTGACGTCTTCATCGACGGGTTTAGCCCGGGGTTGGAATATCTGCCATTCGGAGATTCTTACTTTGAGGCGTTTACTGTAGAGGAAAGAGAGGTATACCAAGGGGAATCCGCTATGCGATTTGACGTCCCTAATGTAGGGGACCCCAGCGGGCCTTATGCCGGAGCTATTTTTCCGGATTATGGCGGCCGTGACCTTTCCAGTTTCGATGCACTTACTTTTTGGGCGAAAGCCAGCAAAAGAGCCACCATCAATGAGATTGGTTTTGGACAAGACTTTGGAGAGGATAAGTATGCCGTCACGCTCTTTGGCCTGGAACTGACCACCAACTGGCGTCAATACACCATTGCCATTCCTGATCCGTCCAAACTAACTGAGGTAAGCGGCTTGTTTTGGTACGCTGAAGGACCTGAGGATGGCGAGGGGTACACCTTCTGGGTTGACGAATTGAAATTCGAAAAACTGGGGACGGTGGCCCAACTGAGGCCTTCCATTTATGAAGGTACAGACGCTGCCATTCAAACTTTTGTCGGTGTATCCGTTATGGCTTCCGGACTGAGACAAACCGTTAATTTGGGCAGTGGTCAGGATCAAACCATTAGTGTCGCTCCGGCTTACTTCGAATTCACTTCTTCTGATCCCAGCGTAGCAACCGTTGATGAAGAGGGCAATATTACGGGCGTAAGTCCGGGAGAAACCGTGATCACCGCTACTTTAAATGGGGTAGAGGCAACAGGCTCTGCCACAGTGACGGTCGCTAATGAATTCAATGGCGCTCCGGAACCTACTCAGGACCCCGCTGATGTGATTTCTATTTTCTCGGATGCGTACACCAACCAACCGGTAGATTATTATAACGGTTACTGGGCACCCTTTCAAACTACTCAGGGGCAAGATGATGTCAATATTGGCGGAGATAACATCATTGCCTACACGGAGTTGAACTTCGTAGGTATTCAGTTTTTGGAGGATGCCCCGACGATCAATGCCGCTTCCATGACGCACTTTCACGTAGACATTCAGCCCAGAGAGCCTATACAGCCCGGAGATTTCCTGACGGTCAGAGTGGCTGATATTGGCCCGGATAATACCTTTGGTACGGGCGATGATTCTAGCGGGGAAATTACGATTAATAGTTCCAGCCTGACAGAGGGGGAATGGTATAGCCTTGATGTTCCGTTTTCAAGCATGCCCAGCCTGACCGGCCGATCAAATTTGGCACAGGTCATCTTTGTTTCAGATGCGACGATCTCCAGTATTTACGTTGATAACATCTATTTCTACCAGCAGTAGTCATTGTATAGTTCTCCACGGTAAAGTCTGTGAAAAGGATTAAGAGCGCGTTGGGACTTTTGTCTTCTAGTCGAAAACTAACCATTTTTTGGTTAGACGAGGCACGAAAACCGGAGTTTAGCCTTAGCTAATAGGAGGATTTCCGCTCTAAGTCAGGATTCACAAATTTCACCCTGGAGAACTATAAACATCAAAAAGTAAAACAAAATAAAAATGCAGACACCATTTTTTAAAACATACAGACCTGCCATCAACCTCCTTTTTTCACTGGCCTTAGCGCTTGGGGTTATGGGGTGCGAGCCAGATGAAACACAAACAGTGACCACTTTCACCGACCTTGTGTTTGAGGATAACTTTGATGTGGACGGCCCAATTGATGAGTCCTCCTGGAATTATGAGATTGGGAACGGCATCAATAACGGGCTGCCCGTTGGCTGGGGCAATAACGAACTACAGTATTATACAGACCGCCCGGAGAACATTAAGGTCGAAGGGGGCATGTTGCACATCACGGCACTTCGGGAAAGTTTTCAGGGGTCTACCTTTACCTCTGCCCGTATAACGACCAAAGACAAAGTGGAACAGCGGTACGGGCGTATCGAAGCGCGTATGCAATTGCCATGGGGGAGAGGCCTCTGGCCCGCATTCTGGATGCTGGGCAGCAATATTGACGAAGTGGAATGGCCACAGTGCGGCGAGATCGATATTATGGAATACCGGGGCCAAGACCCTTCCACACTTATCGGAAGTGTTCACGGACCAGGTTATTCTGCCGGAGAGGCGGTAAGTAAAGAGTATGTTTTGCCTAATGACCGATTTGATACGGGTTTCCATATCTTCGGCATTGAGTGGGGCCCGGATTATATTAATTTTTACGTAGATGATGTGTTGTACAATCAGATAACGCCTGAAGATGTAGAGGGGGAATGGGTGTTTGATCAGCCGTTTTACATGCTTTTGAATGTCGCCGTGGGAGGAGATTTCGTTGGGCCGGTCGGTCTTAATACCGTTTTCCCACAGACCTTGCTTGTCGACTACGTCAGGGTGTATAACGGGTCAAACTAAGCGCTTGTTGGGGATTTGCTTTTGGAGCAGTCCAAAGTGTAAAAATCCCAATAAGCTGGAATAGACTTGATCCCTGACGCATCAAGTCTGATAACATTAGCTAAAATAAACAGCCAACCTTTATGGGTGACCACCAAACCGCTTCTGCCGTCAATATCGAACGGGTAAAAATTGAAGGCGAAGCTTACTTCAAAATCTCCAATAGCAATGCCATGCGCCCTTTCTTCATGAGCATCGTCAGTGACTCCAATCACTGGATGTTCATCGCCAGCAACGGCGGGTTGACGGCGGGGCGGAAAAATTCAGAGTACGCGCTATTTCCTTACTATACCGATGACAAGATCACGGAATCCGCCGAAGTGACCGGCAGCAAATCGCTGTTCCGGGTCAGCAAAGGCGGGGAAAGCCTGCTCTGGGAGCCCTTTTCCATCCGTCAGGAGGGCCAGTATACCGTTAGCCGGAACCTCTACAAAAACACCTACGGCAACAAGGTGCTATTCGAGGAAATCAACCACGATTTAGGGCTGACTTTCCGCTACAAGTGGGCCTCGAGCGATGCCTTTGGCTTCGTCCGGCAGTCTACCCTGGTCAACCAGAACGAAGAAGCGGTTTCGGTGCACCTGTTGGATGGTATTCAGAACATCCTGCCACAGGGCGTGAACAGCGACCTGCAAACGCGGCAAAGCAACCTGGTGGATGCTTACAAAAAGAGCGAGCTGGAAAAACCTTCCGGGCTGGGCATCTACGCCCTTAGCGCTATCATCGTAGACCGGGCGGAACCCAGCGAAGCGCTCAAGGCAAATATCGCCTGGTCCTGCGGGCTGGAATCTCCCACTTACCTGCTGTCTTCCCTGCAGTTGGACGCCTTCAGAAAAGGGCTGGAACTGGAAGAAGAAATCGACATGAAGGCCGAAAAGGGGGCCTACTTCGTCAGCCAGGAAATCCAGCTGGAGCCCCATGCAGAAAAGCAGTGGATGATCTTGGCCGATGTGAACAAGAACCATGCTGATATCGCCCGGATCATGCACGAAATTGAAGCCACTGCGGATCTTCCCGGGGCGGTCCGGGCAGATATCCGTACGGGCACCCAACGGCTGATTGCCCTGAATGCTGCTGCCGATGGGTTCCAATTGACGGCGGATGGGTTCCGGGATGCCCGGCACTTCTCCAATGTCCTCTTCAATATCATGAGGGGCGGTATTTTTGACCACCACTACCAGATGGAGAAGGAGGACCTGCGCCAGTATTTGGCGAAAGCCAACACCTTGGTCTTCAAAGCTGCAAAGCCGCTGTTGGACGGCCTTCCGGACCTCTTTACCCTGGGGGCGTTGCGCAGCGCTGCACAATCTACCGGCAACCCCCACCTGCTGCGGTTGTGCCTGGAGTACCTGCCCCTGAAGTTCAGCCGCCGGCACGGCGACCCGAGCCGGCCCTGGAACAAATTTTCTATCAACACCCGCAGTGAAGTGGATGGCTCGAAAATACTGGACTACGAGGGCAACTGGCGGGATATTTTCCAAAACTGGGAAGCCCTGGCGCACTCTTATCCACGGTTTGTGGAGAGCATGGTCCATAAGTTCCTCAACGCGACGACCTTCGATGGCTACAACCCTTACCGGGTGACCAAAGACGGCTTTGACTGGGAGACCATCGAGCCGGATGATGCCTGGTCTTACATCGGCTACTGGGGCGATCATCAGATCATCTACCTGCTGAAGCTGCTGGAGTTTTGGGAGCAGGCAGCACCCGGTGATTTGCAACGGTACTTTAACGAAGACCTCTTCGTCTATGCGAACGTGCCTTACAAAATCAAGCCCTTCGGGAAGATCCTGGAGGATTCCAAGGATACGATTGAGTTCGACTTTGAAGCCGACGAGTCCATCCGTGAAAAGCGGGAGCAGATCGGGGCAGACGGTGCGCTGCTCAGTGATCAGAGTGGTGACATTTACCGCGTCAATTTCATAGAGAAAATTCTGGCTTCCCTGCTCGCCAAACTATCCAATTTCATACCCGAGGGCGGCATTTGGATGAACACCCAGCGGCCCGAGTGGAACGATGCGAATAATGCTCTCGTGGGCAACGGTGTATCTATGGTGACGCTCTACTACATGCGCCGGTTCCTGCATTTCTTTGATGATCTGTTTGCCCAAACGGAGGTGTCTTCCGTTCGGGTTTCTGCGGAATTGCTGGACTGCTTCGAAGGCATCTTCAAAACGTTCAACGTACATCAGGAGCAGTTGTCCGGAGCTTTCAGCGATAAAGGCCGCATGGCCGTCCTTACCGGGCTTGGCGAGGCCGGCAGCCGGTACCGGACGAAGATCTATACTCACGCTTTTTCCGGCCAGAAACACGAGCTGAGCGTTGAAGACCTGAAAGCCTTCGTCAAAATCAGCCAGGCTTACCTGGACCACGCCATCGCTGCCAACAAACGTGCCGATGGGCTCTACCACGCCTACAATCTGATGGCTGTGGAAGAAGACGGGGGCGTATCCATTGATTACCTCGACGAAATGCTGGAGGGGCAGGTGGCGGTACTGAGTGCCGGTGCCCTCTCTGCGGCCGAAGCACTGGAAGTCCTGGACGGGCTAAAAGGCAGTGCCTTATTCCGCAATGATCAGTACAGCTATATCTTGTACCCCAACAAAGACCTGGGCCGGTTTATGGCCAAAAATAACATCCCTGAAGACCTGGTCCAGCAATCCAGCCTCTTCCAAAAACTGCTCGAAGACGGGCATACCGGGATTGTTTATAAGGACATCAATGGCACTTACCATTTCAATGGCAATTTCAAGAATGCCAACGACCTGAAAGCCGGGCTGGATGGTCTGACGGGAACGCCTTATCAGGCCCTGGCGGAAGCGGACCGGAAAGCGGCACTGAAAATATTCGAGCAGGTATTCAACCACAAAGCCTTCACCGGGCGGTCGGGCACCTTTTTCGGGTACGAAGGGCTGGGTTCCATCTACTGGCACATGGTCTCCAAGCTACAGCTGGCTGTTCAGGAATGCTGCCTCAGCGCGATTGCTGAACAGGCGAGCCCGAAAGTAGTCGGCCGGTTGCTGGAGCATTACTACGAAATCAACGAAGGCATTGGCGTTCACAAATCGCCGGAACTCTACGGGGCATTCCCTACCGACCCTTACTCCCACACGCCGGCTGGCAAAGGAGCACAGCAACCGGGCATGACCGGGCAGGTGAAAGAAGACATTCTGAGCCGCTTCGGAGAGCTGGGCGTCTTTTTCAACGAGGGGCAGCTGCAGTTTGACCCCTGCCTGTTGCGCAAAGAGGAGTTCCTGAATGCGCCCCGTACTTTCCACTACCTTGACCTAGCGGGCAAGGCACAGGACATTAAGCTGGAAGCCGGTTCCCTCGCCTTTACGATTTGCCAGGTGCCGGTGGTTTATCAGCTCGGTGGCCCCGCCGGGCTGCAGGTGGTACTCCGGGACGGTACGCAGCAGCGTTCGGAAGCGACGGTACTGAGCAAAGCGCTCAGCCGTGAAGTCTTCGGGCGTACCGGCAACGTGACAAGGGTAACCGTTTCCCTGGATCCAAAAGCATTGAAGTAGCCATGCAAAAACACAAATCCAAACGATTGACTAGCCTGATTATAATGGCTGCGCTGGGCGCAGCCGCCATTGCCTTTTTTAGTTTCGGTTGTAGCCCCTCAGGAGAAAAGGGCGATGCCACCCGTTCAGAAAAACCAGATAAAGTGACCGCCGCCGGTATTTTGGGCAACCCAGAATACCGCGCCATTTCCTACGGGGGCTACCGGACCAACAGCCGCGACGTTCAACCTTCTGTTCAGGAACTGAAGGAAGACATGTTGCTGCTGCAAGCCCTGGGCATCAAAGTGCTGCGGACTTACAACACGCACCTTGCACAGGCTTCCAATATACTGGCGGCCATCCGCGAGCTGAAAGCGGAGGACCCGGGCTTCGAGATGTACGTTATGCTCGGTGCCTGGATAGACTGCAAAGGGGCCTTTACCGCCAACCCGGACCATAGCGTTGAGGACGTGGAATCCAATACGGCCGAAATCGCGGAGGCTGTCCGGTTGGCCAACCAATACCCGGATATCGTTAAGATCATTGCGGTGGGCAACGAAGCGATGGTCAAATGGGCCACGAGCTACTTTGTACAGCCCGGGGTGATCCTGAAGTGGGTCAACCACCTGCAGGGGCTGAAAGCCAAGGGTGAATTGCCCAAAGACCTCTGGATCACGAGCTCCGACAACTTCGCCTCCTGGGGCGGTGGCGGGGCGGAGTACCATGTGCCCGATCTGGAAAAGCTGGTGCGGGCCGTGGACTTTGTGTCTCTGCACACTTACCCTATGCACGATACGCATTACAACGATGACTTCTGGGGAATTACGGAAGCCGAGGCTGGCCTTTCCAAAACCGATCAGGCCGAAGCGGCGATGGACCGTGCCGTGCAGTATGCGCAAACGCAATATCAGCAGGTCATGGATTATGTTCGCGGGCTGGGCGCAACCGACAAACCCATTCACATTGGGGAGACCGGTTGGGCTACGAGCTCCAACGGGTTCTTCAGCCCGGAAGGCTCAAAAGCCGTCGATGAATACAAGTCGGCCCTCTACCATGACGGTATGCGGGCGTGGACCGATCAGGCAGGTATCAGCTGCTTTTACTTCGAGGCTTTTGATGAAAACTGGAAAGACGCCCCCAATCCCGGTGGTTCTGAAAACCACTTTGGGCTGTTCACCATTGACGGCAAAGCCAAATATGCCCTTTGGGACCTGGTCGATGAAGGCGTCTTTGAAGGCCTGGGCCGGGGCGGCCAACCGGTTACCAAAACCTACGATGGGGATGAAGCCGCATTACTGGAAACCGTAGCGGCCCCGCCGCCGATGCCGGAGCCTGCGGAGTAATACCGGCGCATGCCAGCATTGCACTAACCAAAACCAAAACAGCTAAAACCTATGACAAAAATATTCCCTTTACCCGTTCTACTAGCCGTTATTATGCTTGCAGGATGCCAGTCTGAAAACCCACTGCCGATGGACGTTTACGAAACCTCCGCGGCGGGCCATCAGCTTACCCCTTTGAAGGATTTCGCTGAAGCGGAAAACCCCGTGGCCCTAAAACTGAAGCCGGAGGAAACCTTTCAGACCATCACCGGCTTTGGAGGCTCCTTCACCGAGGCCTCGGCTTACCTGCTCAACCAACTCAGCCCGGAGAACCGCCGCAAGGTGATCGAGGCGTACTTCGGGCCGGAAGGGGCGAGGTACTCCCTGACCCGCACGCACATGAATTCCTGCGACTTTTCGTTGGGCCAGTATTCCTACGCACCGGTAGCGGGCGATACGGCCCTGCAAAACTTTACTATCGAGGAAGACCGGGACGATATAATCCCTATGATCAAAGATGCGATGGCGGCCTCAGCGGACGGCTTTAAGATCATCGCTTCCCCCTGGACTGCACCGCCCTGGATGAAAGACAATAACGACTGGATGGGCGGAAAGCTCCTTCCAGAATATTACGATACCTGGGCCTTGTTCTTTTCCAAATACGCAGCGGCTTATCAGACAGAAGGGATTGACATCTGGGGCTTTACCGTAGAGAATGAGCCCCTGGGCAATGACAACAACTGGGAAAGCATGCACTTTACCCCGGAAGAGATGACCGCTTTTGTACAAAACCACCTCGGGCCTAAGCTGGAAGCCGACGGCCGCGAAGTCAAAGTCCTGGGCTACGACCAAAACCGGGAGCACCTGAAAGAATGGGTGGATGAGATGTACAAAAATGAGCAAACCTCAAAGTATTTCGATGGCACGGCCATCCACTGGTATGCAAGTACTTATGAGGTCTTCCCGGAAGAACTGCAGTATGCCCACGAAAAGGCCCCAGATAAATACCTCATTCAGACGGAAGCCTGTGTGGATGCTGAAGTTCCCAAATGGCAAGACGATGCCTGGTACTGGTCTAAAGAAGGCACCGACTGGGGCTGGGACTGGGCACCGGAAGACCAAAAGCACCTCCACCCCAAATACGTGCCGGTATACCGCTACGCCCGCGACATCATCGGCTGCCTGAACAATCATGTAGACGGGTGGGTGGACTGGAATATGGTCCTCAACCGGCAGGGCGGCCCCAACTGGTTTAAGAACTGGTGCGTAGCGCCGGTGATTGTGGACCCGGAGCAAGACGAAGTGTATTTCACACCGATCTATCATACCCTTGCGCATTTCAGCAAGTTCATACGGCCCGGCGCTACGCGCATTGGGTTTGACAACCCTGATGAGGCCCTTCAGGTGACGGCAGCGAGGAACCCCGATGGTTCTATTGCCGTAGTCCTTTTCAACCCCACTGAACAGGAAAAGCCCTTTTCGATTACGCTGGGCGGGCAAACCGCTCAGGCGACTATCAGCAAGCAAGCGATTCAAACCATAATGATTACCCAATAAAAGACCAGCGATGAGTAATACAGCAACAGTAAAACACAAAGTTGCCTTCGGGCAAAAAGTCGCCTTCGGGCTCGGTATGCTCGCCAATCAGATGTTCCCGGCCGTGCTGGGGATATTCATGGTTGTACTGGTACAGAACTTAGGCTTCCCGGGTTGGATGTGGGGGGTCATTTACTTCTTCCCCCGGATCTTTGATTCTTTCACAGACCCTATCATGGGCTTTATTTCGGATAACACGAAGTCCAAATGGGGGCGGCGCAGGCAGTATGTGATGGCTGGTGCCATTATTATGGGCGTTGCTTTTGTAGCGATGTGGCAGCTCTACAAAACGGACCCTTCAACGGGGGTGCCGGTGTCACTCACTTACAATTTTACCTACTTCATGATTTGGTCCTTTATTTTCTACCTGGGGCTGACGATCTTCAGTGTGCCTTACGTAGCGATGGGCTATGAGATGAGCGACGATTTTCACGAGCGTACCAATATCATGGCTACGGCACAGTGGATCGGGCAGTGGGCGTGGGTGATCGCGCCCTGGTTTTGGGTGATTATGTATGACAACGGCCCGGACGGGTGGTTTGCGGATGCGGAGACCGCCACAAGGACGCTCGCCTTTTGGGTGGGCATTGTGCTGATGGTGGTGGCTATGATGCCCGCTATATTTATCAAAAGTGAATCCACCCTGGATAGAGACTATTCCCCTATGACGCTAAAAAACATAGGTGGAAGTTTCAATGAAATCATTCTGGGCTTTAAGGAAGCACTGCGGATCAAGCCTTTCAGAAAGCTGTGTATCTCTACATTTTTCATTTTCAATGCGTTCAACACCGTAGCGACCTTCACCTTTTTCATCATTGTTTATCACCTGTTTAATGGTGATTCCGATGCGGCGAATGCTGGGTTTTGGCCTACGCTTTTCGGAAGTTTAGGAGCCATTTCGACGACCTTTATCGTCATCCCGATTGTTGCCTGGCTGTCCCGCAAAATCGGTAAGAAGCAAGCCTTTATTTTGTCACAGGGCATTTCCATTATTGGCTACGTGATGCTGTGGTTCCTTCTGATCCCCGGCAAGCCTTATATGTTTATCTTTGCCCTGCCTTTCTTCTCCTTTGGTATCGGAAGCCTGTTCACCCTCATGATGTCGATGACTTCTGATGTGATCGATTTGGATGAGTTGAATACTGGTAAGCGCCGGGAAGGCATCTTTGGCGCTATCTACTGGTGGATGGTGAAGTTTGGCTTTGCCATTGCCGGCGGGCTGAGCGGCGTCATTTTATCCATCGTTGGGTTTCAGGAAGGCATTCCGGGCACGGAACAGGAAGGGGCCATCACCGGCTTGCGCGTCGTCTTCTCCGGGCTGCCCATCTTGGGTACGCTGATCGCGATGTACGTGATGCGCGATTACAGTGTAACCGAAGAAAAAGCACTGGAAGTACGCCGGGTGCTGGACCGCCGCAAAGCGCTGAAAGGCAGCTCATCGGCTTATCTGCCGGGCAAATTGCTGTCCATCAAGTCTGGGTTGCACCTGAATGGCGCAACGGGCGTGAACTTTACCGGCAAATCCACGCAGGACATCAAAGGGCTATTTGCTGAAAAGCTGGAACAAAACCTCCACGGCCTCTGCTTTAGCCCCTACGTGGAAGGGCAGGCAGCCGGTGATATCTTATCAAAAGAGCAAATCCGCCGGCGTATGGAAATCATCATGCCGCATACGGAGTGGATCCGTTCCTTCTCCTGTACCGAAGGCAACGAGCTCATCCCCCGCATTGCGCACGAAAAGGGCCTGAAAACGATGGTGGGCGCCTGGATCAGCAGCGACAAAGCGCGCAACGAGGAAGAAATCAAAGCGTTGGTGGCTCTGGCCAAAGAAGGGCTGGTAGACATCGCTACCGTCGGTAATGAAGTGCTGCTGCGGAATGAATTATCAGAACAGGAGGTCATCCGGTACCTGGAGCGGGTGAAAGCTTTATTGCCAGCGGGCATCCCGGTAGGCTATGTGGACGCCTATTACGAGTTCCTGGAACGGCCCGCACTGGTCGCTGCCTGCGATATCATCCCGATCAACTGCTATCCTTTCTGGGAAGGGGCGGACAACAACCACGCACTGTTGTTCCTGCAGCAGATGTACGAGCTGTCGACCCAAGCCGCCGACGGCAGGAAAGTGATCATTGCAGAAACGGGCTGGCCGAGCGCCGGGCAGGCAGTGGAGTCCGCGAAGCCTTCAACGGAGAACGCTATGAAGTACTTCATCAATGCACAAGAATGGGCAAAGAGTAATGACATTGACTTATTCTACTTCTCCTCCTTCGATGAATCCTGGAAAGTATACCACGAAGGAGAGGTGGGTACCCGCTGGGGGCTTTGGGATAAGCATGAAAAGCCTAAATTTGTAGCTGAAAATATAAAAACCAACTAGCGTTTAAGAAGATGTACATTCAGAAACGCTACTAAACGAATCGGTATATGTCAATCAGGGTAGAAAGACTGGAAGGCCTTAAAGGAATCGATTATTCTGGTCAGAGTGCGGAAAGCCTGGGCGAATTGTTCCAGGACGTGCTGGGCAATGGCCTGCATGGCTTGTGCTACAGCGCCTACGACGAGGGCCAGGAGCCGGGCTCCATCCTCAAAAAGGAACAGATCAGAAGGCGAATGAGCATCATTGCGCCTCACATCAAATGGATTCGGAGCTTCTCTTGCATTGAGGGCAATGAACTGGTGCCTGAGGTCGCCCGGGAGTTTGGCCTCAAAACGCTGGTGGGCGCCTGGCTGGGTGATGACAAAGACCTGAACGAGCAGGAAATCGAAGGACTGATCCGGCAGGCGAAAGCTGGCTACGTCGATATTGCCGCTGTTGGCAATGAAGTGATGTACCGGGGCGACCTCTCAGAAGAGGAGTTGCTGGAGCACATTGCCCACGTGCGGGAAGCCCTGCCCTCGAATATTCCGGTGGGGTACGTGGACGCCTACTATGAGTTCAGTGCCCGGCCAAAGATTACGCAGGCCTGTGATGTCATTTTGGCCAATTGTTACCCTTACTGGGAAGGCTGCCATATTGATTACAGCCTCCTGCATGCCAAGCAAATGTACTATCAGGCGCTGCACGCCGGGCAAGGCAAGAAAGTCATCATCACCGAAACCGGCTGGCCCAGTCAGGGCACCGGGCTGGGGGATGCGCAGCCTTCTCACATCAATGCCCTGCGGTACTTTCTGAACATTCAGCAGTGGACCAATCAGGACAATATCGGGGTGTTCTACTTCTCCTCTTTTGACGAATCCTGGAAGGTAGGTGATGAAGGAGACGTAGGCGCCTATTGGGGCCTGTGGGACAAAAACGAAAAGCTGAAATTTTAATGGATCAAAACAACCGTTTGCCCTTTCCCTACGGAAGGGCAATTTGTTACTCTGGCTTCCGGGATGGGCAACATCCTGATGGGGAATACCCAACCGGTGAACAGATTCTGGAAGACCTGCTGATGCTGCAAGGGCATTGGAAATACCTGCGCTTGTACGATTGCGACCCGCACGCCGCGCTCGTCCTGAAAGTCATCGAGCAGGAAAAGCTGGACTTTCAGGTGATGCTGGGCGCCTACATCGTAGCGGAAATGAATAACTACGGCTGCCCCTGGGGCGGTGGTGTATATTCCGAAGCAGAACTGGAAGCCAATAAAGCGAAGAACGATGCGCAAATTCAAAAGCTCATCGAGTGGGCCAATGCTCACCCCGGCATCGTTTGTTCCACCTCTGCCGGCAATGAGGCTTGTGTAGACTGGACCGATCACTACGTGCCCATCGGGCGGGTGATTGCGTTCGTGCGCCGGCTCAAAGCCAATACCAGGCAGCCGGTTACCTTTTGCGAGAACTACGTGCCTTGGCTGCACAAGCTCCGCCCGCTGGTGCAGGAAGTCGACTTCATCTCCATCCACACCTATCCGGTTTGGGAGTACAAGCACATCCACGAAGCCCTGGAGTACACCAAAGAGAATTACTACGGCGTAGCTGACCTGTACCAGGATACGCCCGTGGTCATCACCGAAGCGGGCTGGACCACCCGCTCCAACGGTCAGGGTATTGACCCCGGCCACGTTAACGAGGGGCTGCAAAAAGCCTACTACGATGACCTGATGGGCTGGACCGATGCCGAGCAGATCCTCACCTTCGTCTTCGAGGCTTTCGATGAGCCCTGGAAAGGGTCGCCGGACCCCCTGGAGCCGGAAAAGCACTGGGGGCTGTTCCGGGCAGACCGTACCCCGAAGCCGGTAGTGGAAAATTTGGTGTAGTAGCGATGGGGGCTACGTAATGTGAACCGGAGTTAGCGCTTGTTGGGATTTTGCTTTCAGCAGTGTAAAATCCCAACAAGTTCTCAGGGTTTTGTCAAGTATCAAATTACGGGTAGTACCAGGCCAGTAAGCACTGCAAGGCTTCGGAGAAGTCGCATGTCCCCCTCAGCCAAAGGGGATGCCCTTTCTGCTCCTCTCTGTCCGCCCCACTTTTCATACTTTACAAAGCAAGAGGCAGGCAAAGAAGCGCTCAGGTTTCCCCATATCGCCCCACTTTTCTATCTTGGACGGCACAAAACCAACCCTGTCCATGCAACACCTACTCCGATCAGTAATATGCACCGGGCTGTTCAGCCTGGCCCTCGCTATTCAAGCTTCCGCTCAGGTACAACCCATCTTCAAAGAAGGCGAAGCGCAGGTCGTTCCTGCTTTTGAAAATGCCGACGACTGGATTCGCCACGACCTGTGGGTGGAAACGGCTTTCGATACGGACGGGGACGACAAGCCCGACCGTATGCACGTCTCCGTGACCCGCCCCAAACAAACAGAAACAGCAGGGCTGAAGCTCCCCGTGGTGTACGTCAGCAGCCCCTATTTTGCAGGTGTAGCCCCCAACGTAGAAGGCCTATTCTGGGAAGTCCGCCACGAGTTGGGGGACATCGGCCCGGAACGGGCACACCCCGAGATTGAAACCCGCACCAACCGGCCCATTATTTCCAATTCGCACATTCGGGAGTGGGTGCCCAGAGGGTATATCGTGGTGCATTCTTCCTCTCCCGGCACCGGGCTTTCACAGGGCGCGCCGACGGTAGGGGGCGATAACGAATCCCTGGCCCCCAAAGCGGTGATCGACTGGCTGTGCGGGCGCGCCAAAGGCTACACTACGCCCGACGGTAAGGAAGAAGTGGAAGCCTACTGGTCGACCGGCAAAGTAGGCATGACCGGCACCTCTTACAACGGCACCCTGCCTTTGGCGGCAGCCACCACCGGCGTGGAAGGGCTGGAAGCCATTATCCCGATCGCGCCCAATACCTCTTACTACCATTATTACCGCAGCAACGGGCTGGTACGGTCGCCCGGCGGGTACCTGGGCGAAGATATTGATGTGCTCTATGACTTCATTCACAGTGGTGACCCCAAGAAGCGGGCCTACAATAACGCTACGGTAAGAGACCAGGAAATGCGTGAGGGCATGGACCGCCGTACGGGCGACTACAACGACTTCTGGGCAGGCCGCGATTACCTGAATGACATGGAGCCGATGAAAGCCGCCCTGTTGATGTCCCACGGCTTCAACGACTGGAATGTTATGCCGGAGCACAGTTACCGCATCTACAAAGCGGCGAAGGACAAAGGGCTGCCCGCACAGATTTACTACCATCAGAAAGGGCACGGTGGCCCACCGCCTATGCGCATCATGAACCGCTGGTTTACGCGCTACCTGCACGGCGTGGAAAACGGGGTGGAAGAAGACCCGCGCGCCTGGATCGTCCGGGAGTCTGAGGAGAACAGCAACCCCACCGCCTACGATGCCTATCCTCATCCGGAAGCCGCACCTGTCACCTTTTTTCTGGAAGGCGGTGCACCCGGGCAGGGTGCCCTGCGCCTGCAGCCCGCCTCCGCGCCCGGTACAGAAACGCTGACCGACAACTTCTCCTTTGATGGGAAAGTACTGGCAAAAGCCGAATACACCGACCACCGGTTGATGTACCTGACGCCCACCCTTCAGGAAGACCTGCACATTTCGGGCCTGCCCCGCGTCACCGTACGCTTGTCGAGCAGCAAGCCCGCCGCCAATCTGTCCGTATGGCTCGTCTCCCTGCCCTGGCAGGAAGGGCGGCGTGCCCAAATTACCGACAACATCATCACCCGCGGCTGGGCAGATCCGCAGAACCACGCCTCAATACGCGAAAGCGAACCCCTGAAACCCGGGCAGTACTATACCGTTTCCTTTGACCTTCAGCCCGATGACCAAGTCATTCCCGCGGGTCAGCAAATAGGGCTGATGATCTTCTCTTCCGACCGGGACTTCACCCTCTGGCCGGACCCCGGCACGGAGCTGACCGTCGACCTGAGTGGTACGAAGCTGGTGCTGCCGGTTGTGGGTGGGGAAGAGCAGGTGGTGAAGGGGGTGGGGGAGTAGCGTTTCCCCGTATTTTATAGACGCTGTTTGGGTGCTAACATAGCATCTCCAAATAAGCGCTAAGGCTCAGGGCTTGTGCATTGTGAATTGGCAGGTGAGCATCTTTGGGTTCAATTGGGTTGCTTTTCCAACCACAATGTTTTATATTGTGGTGGTTTAAAGTCAATGGTGGTCCGTGCATCAATCGGCTAATCCGAAATAATGCGGCATGGTTCTGATTTTATAGCCCGGGGGTGCCTGACTTTTACGCTCTGAGCAGTTATTATCCGTTTACAAACGGTTATAATCGTTTGTAAACGGATGGCAGGCTGTAATAAATTGATTATCAGGGTATTAATTTGTGGTGGGGGAGTGTGTAGGTGGGTGTATGTAATGGGGGGGGGATGTTCGTATATATCCTAGTTGGCTGCAACCAAAAAAAATAGAAAATGAAAATAAAGCACCTGCAAGCATTAGTAAATCAAGCCTATATAAGGCGGATTAAGATTGAAGCAGAATTACTCTCAGGAAGATATCCGAAAGAGAAATCTCATGAATTACTAATTGAATATGCAAATTTTCAATTAGTGGAAATTGAATTGAGAAAATTGCTAAATGAAGTCACTAAACTTGTTGAAAAAGCCAAGCAATTTTTGACTTCGAATCCAGATGTTGACGCAGATAACACTCTTGCCAAGGAAATCAGAGAAGAAATAGCACATAGCTATAAAGGATTACCTTTAGGAATTTCTGAAAGAGCAATAAAATTTACAAAATCGTACCATATCAGACAGAAAGAAGAAAGGGAGGTTATGAAAAAATTGGTTCAGTCTAATAAGAATCCTATTATCGGGAAATATAAAATAGATGAAGACATTGAGGTTCAAGGCACCAAAGAAGATTTTATGGCTATTTCAGAATTGTTTGAATTAGAAGATTTAAAAATTTCGGAATGCTTGAACAATTATAAAGAAGAAGTACAGAAACTTATAAATCTTGAGAATACAAATCGGGGAATTCTTATAATTCTTGAAACTTTTAAATAATTGAATACATGGAAAATTTCAAACTATATTGCGAAATAGCATCGCACCTAATTACTTTATTGGGCGTTCCTGTCGCAATTTATGCTTACCTCCAAGAGAAATCAAAGGAAAGAAGGGAACGTGAATATGGGACATATAATGCATTAGATGACAAGTATATTGAATTTCTAAATCTATGCTTAGAGAATTCTGATTTAGATATCTATCATGTAGCAAAAAAAGGAGATAATGAATATACACCTGACCAAAAGGAACGAGAAACAATAATATTCGAAATTCTTATCTCTATTCTTGAAAGAGCCTTCTTGATGTATCGTGACCAAAATTCAAAAGTTAAAAGAGAACAATGGGAGGGGTGGAATGGCTATATGGAAGATTGGCTAAAAAGAGAAAATTTTCAGAGGGCGTGGGAGGAATTAGGTTATCAATGGGAAGTCAATTTCGAGAATCATATGAATGAAATCCATAAAAAAGTTAAGGCAGCAGCCAACAACGTGCAGAACGACCATCCCGCCTAAACGGCGGCACGGCGTCTGCACCGAACCGTTAGTGCCAACAAAAGAAAAGAAGTACCTTTGTATCAAAGAGAATGTTTATATGAATATTAATCAAAATATATCAGCAATTGATCTTTTCTGTGGAATAGGGGGGCTATCCTATGGACTTAAAAAAGCTGGTATTAGTATTAAGGCTGGAATTGACCAAGATAAGACTTGTCAATACGCATATACACAGAATAACAAAGCTGATTTCATCGGAGAAGATGTTTCTAATATTACTGGGAAGGAATTAATAAACAAATACTGGCAGGATGACGGAATAAAAATCTTGGTTGGTTGTGCACCTTGCCAACCATTTTCTACTCATTCTAATAAAGTAAAGGGTAAGGAAAAAACGACTAAATGGAATTTGCTCAATGAGTTTTTAAGACTAATTGAAGATACAGAACCTCATATAGTTTCCATGGAGAATGTTCCGAATTTATCAAATAAGGCAATTTTTAAAGATTTCAAATCAACTTTAGAATCTCTAGGTTACGAAGTAACATATCAGAACGTATTTTGCCCTGATTATGGAATTCCTCAAAAACGTAGAAGACTGGTTCTTCTCGCCTCACAATTTGGAGAAATTAACTTAATTAGCAAAACAAAAACCCCTGACAATTATAAGACTGTAAAAGATGCTATTGGACAGTTACCAAGATTAAAAAATGGTGAGAAATCTAAAACTGATGCTCTTCACTTTACAACTGAGCTTTCAGAAATCAATGTTAAAAGGATAAAATCTTCAAAGCCAAATGGCACTTGGCTTGATTGGGATGAAAGTTTAAGATTAGAATGCCATAAAAAATCAACTGGTAACACATATAAGTCAGTATATGGCAGAATGAGTTGGTACGAACCTTCACCTACAATCACGACTCAATTTTATAATTATGGCACAGGTCGATTTGGGCATCCTGAACAAAATAGGGCTTTGACAATTAGAGAGGCAGCATTACTACAGACGTTCCCCAAAAACTACAAATTCTACAAAAGCGAAGAGGAAATAGCATTAACGAAAATGGGAGTTCACATTGGTAATGCCGTTCCTGTTGATTTAGGCTATGTAATTGGAAAGAGTATCATTGAACATTTAAAACAACACGACATTTAATGAACCAATATACTTTCAACATATCATTAAGTGTTCTCAATCACTTAGGACGCAATCTGTACAGGAGTTTTATAACAGTATTAGGAGAGGCTATTTCAAATTCTTGGGATGCAGAAGCTGATAATGTATGGATATATTTAAATAGAGAGGAAAACTATCTTGTAATAAAGGACGATGGCAATGGAATGGATGAAGATGCATTTCAAAATAAATTCTTAAAAATTGGATATTCTAAAAGAAAAGACGGTGAAACTACTACACCAAATAAAAATGGCTCTATGCGGATTTGTGTGGGTATTTAAGATTGAGTTTACCTGCTAATAAATAAATCATAGTGATGAAGTTATTGATATTCCGGTACCCTCTTGCTCTTCTTTTTGCCAATTGAATTTTAGCGTTGATGCCTTCTAA
>NZ_JAVJSK010000018.1:0-10843 GCF_040219495.1 Phaeodactylibacter sp.
AAACTGCCAAAATACCGAGTCGACCAGCCCCTGATTCGGATAAGTAGGCATCAGCTCAAGGGATGCGATCTCACAGTAGATATCAAGCTCCGCCAGTTCCACCACCGGCGTCTCGCTGACTTCCACCTCAAAGCTTTGCGTAATCGGGTCGCAGGCTTCGTTGCCTACTTCCACTGTGATCGTGTACTGGCCCGGGGCGGTGCCTGTGAAGTCGAAGGTGGGCGCGGCTGACTCGTTACTGGAAATACTGATGTCTCCGGGGCCGGCATAGCTCCACGTGTACTGCAGCCCGTCTCCGCTTGAGTTGTTCATCGTGCTGATACTTCCGCCTGCGCAAATGAAGTCTGCGCTAAGGGAAATATCAAGGTCCGGGCCTTGAAGGATAGTAAAGGGTTGTTCTGCCGAATCTTCCCCGCAGGCGTTGAAGACCGACACGCTGACGGAGTAGTCCCCCGCTCCTTCTACCGTGATCGTGCCTGGGTCAAAGTCGTTCGACGTCTCCACTGGCATTGCCCCCGAAGGAAACTGCCAAAATACCGAGTCGACCAGGTTTTGGTTTGGGTAAGTGGGCATCAGTTCAAGGGATGCGATCTCACAGTAGATATCAAGCTCCGCCAGTTCCACCACCGGCGGTTCACTGACTTCCACCTCAAAGCTTTGCGTGATGGGGTCGCAGGCTTCGTTGCCTACCTCCACCGTTATCGTGTACTGCCCCGGGACCGTGCCGGTGAAGTCGAAGGTGGGCGCAGCTGCCTCGCTGTTGGAAATACTGATGTCTCCGGGGCCGGCATAGCTCCAGGTGTACTGCAGCCCGTCTCCGCTTGAGTTGTTCATCGTGCTGATACTTCCGCCCGCACAAATGAAGTCTGCGCTAAGGGAAATATCAAGGTCCGGGCCTTGAAGGATAGTAAAGGGTTGTTCTGCCGAATCCTCCCCGCAGGCGTTGAAGACCGACACGCTGACCGAGTAGCCCCCCGCTCCTTCTACCGTGATCGTACCGGGGTCAAAGTCATTAGAGGTCTCCGCAGGCATCGCCCCTGACGGGAACTGCCAGAATACCGAGTCGATGAGCCCCTGATTCGGGTAAGTGGGCATCAGCTCAAGGGATGCAATCTCGCAGTAGGTATCAAATTCGGCCAGTTCCACCACCGGCGGTTCACTGATCTGCAGATTGAAGTTCTGGGTAATGGTTCCGCAAACTTCATTGCCAATCGCGACCGAATAAATGTAGCTGCCTGGGGTGGCATCACTCAAATCAATAGTAGGCTCACCCCCGGAAGGCGGAATGAAGTTGAGCATACCCGGACCGCTGATTTGTGTCCATTCGTACGTCAGGTTATCCCCGCCAGAGTTATTAATTACCGTAATCTGATCGCCAATGCAGGCAAAATTGGTGTCTACCATAATCTCCAGGTCGGGCCCCTGTATGATCGTGAAGGTATGGCTGTCCGACAGGCTGCCACATTCATTGCTGGCGGTTATGGTAAATGTGTAAGTGCCCGGCTCATTATAAAGGACCGGGGCATCGAGCTGCAGCCCTTCAAAAGTGGATGGGGTTCCACCGGGGAAGGACCAGGTCACCTCATCCACCAGCCCAGGCTGATCATAAATCGCCAGAGGCTGAATAGATGCGATATCGCAAAACTCGTCCGGGATATCCTCTAATTCCACAGGTGGACGGTCCCGGACAGTGATCGTTTCGGTCCACGTATCGCTACCGCAATCACTCGAAGCAATGAGTGAAATCGTGTAGGTCCCCACTTCACTAAATCTAAAAGTGGGGCTTGGGGTGTCAAGGTCCGTGCCATCGATGAAGCTCCAGCCCGTAACAGGTACGACCGACCACTCGTAGGATAAGTTGTCACCGGTACTGTTGTTGGTTGTGCTTACCTCAAGAGGTATACAGGTCTCCTCTGCATCATAATCCAGTGCTGCGATAGCTTCCGGTCCTTCCAGAACGGTGAACGGCAAGGTAGCTACAGAAGCGCCACAGGCATTGGTAATCGTTACGGAGACGTCATAAGTGCCTTCCTCCGGGAAAAATATATTGGTGGGGTTCTCTCCGCTAAAGGTAGATGGGGTGCCCCCCGGAAATGACCACTCGAAAGTGGGCGGATCATTACAGGTGCTCAGGTTCTGCATGGAAAAATTGACGTTTGCGCTACCGCAATACACCTCATCGACAGGAGCGATCTGCCCGTTTGGCCCATCCGCCACAATTATGGTCTGCTGATGGGTCTCCTCCCCGCATTCATTGCTTACCGTCATCGTCAGGGTGTACTCCCCCG
The DNA here is from genome assembly GCF_040219495.1 of Phaeodactylibacter sp. Classification (GTDB taxonomy): domain Bacteria; phylum Bacteroidota; class Bacteroidia; order Chitinophagales; family Saprospiraceae; genus Phaeodactylibacter. Next base: position 2,289 of record NZ_JAVJSK010000018.1, read on the forward strand.
GATCGATAAACCTAATCTCCGGCTGAGGGGAACTGGCGTTTGTACCATTGATGTAAGTAAAGCTGCCATCAGAGGGTGGATCGCAGGTTGTATCGCTATGCCCAACTTCCCAGGAGTACTGCACATCACTACAGTTGGACATATTGATGAAGGTATTCGACAGGTTGTTGACCGCCACTTCCAGTGGGGTACAGCCCGTCAGAGTGGAGCAGGTGAAGTTGGCCTGTGGGGTGGGTCGTATGCAGATTTCGCGAGTGATGGTGTCCGGGCCGCAGCCATTTTCAACAATCATGTCAACCCGATAATCACCAGCCTGAAAATTCACAATAATTGAATCTGAAATTGCATTACCAAGAATGAAGTTTGGTCCATCTGCCCCTGGTGTAAGTGGAGTGAATATCCACTCTGTCTCAACCTCAAAATCGCATTCTCCCTGCTTGAAGAAAACACCATCGTCAGTCTCATTTACAAAAGTAAAAGTCGTCGTATCGCATTGAGGAGGTTCAGGAGTAATTGAGAATTCAGCGGTGGGCAATCTTCCGACTTGTATTGGCCGTATAGCCGCTTCTTTCACATTACAGGGATTAACGGCTCTAATGACAAACTCGTATGCATCCACAAGATTTCCAGATGTCGTTCCACAAGAAATATCTTCGAAAACATGATTGATTGTATCAGGAAGCGTCTGCTGATTATAAGTTAGCGTATCTGTACCATCGTTTATGGTTATGAAATACATAGTGCCGGGGGTATTATTCTCCGTACCCTCAATTACAAAATTGATATCATCGGGCAGGCATATCGTGAAGTTCTCCCCCTGGCTAACCAACCCAAGATCTGGATTAGTCCCAATATAAACCAAGTAGGTAGCCGTCGATGTATTACATTGGAATTGACCACTTTCGGCCTCTATGGTGTAGGTTAGATAAAAGAGACCCGCTGGATAATCATGATTAAGTGAATTAGGAGCAGAGGTTCCTGACCAAACAGGCGACCCATCCCCCCAATCAATAGTGTAACTCACTCCCGTTTGAGTACTTTCAGATGAAAAAACGGTCACTCCCGCAGTACCATTGCCAATTACAGAAGTATCGCAAGTAAGAAAATCATTACTCACCAAAATCGCAGAAGGTGCAGACAAAACATTTAAACTTGTAGTAAGTGTATCACAAGGTTCTCCATTTTCATCTTGCGAGTACAGTGTAACTGTATAAGTTTGCTGCATATTACTGGCTGTAAACGCGTGAACAGCGGAACTCCCTTCAAAAGTATTATCATTGATCCCCGTATCGTTATTATCCTCCGCTTCCGGGTCTCCAAAATCCCAGGTGTAGGAATAACCAGGCGTAACAGGGTTGACCGAAAACATAACCGGCTCCAACCCGCAGGGTGAAGTTTCGGAGACCGTAATGGAATTTGGGCACTGGGCCTGGCCGTATTGATGGAAAAGCGCCAGGGTGGCTATTAAAAACAGAGCTCTCATTTGATGTTAGGATTTCCAGAGTTAAAGGGGAAGATACTTAGCAGGTGCATTGGGACGGGGCCAGACTGCTGTTAAAACCGGACGGGGCATTTCCCATCGTACAGCTCGAATTTGCCTAAAGCAGCGCATGGTTTTCGCTTGCGCTCATTGTTCAGGTTGACGCGCAGGTTGACCTCGATGACGCCCAGTGTCGTAGCAGAGGACAGGCCGGTGAGGTTGACGTCATAGGTAAACCCGAGCATGACCCCATTACGCCGTTTTCGCCAGGGCAGGTTCAGGTCCGTGACCGTCGCCATATCGATACCGGCATTGAGGATGAGGGCAACCGTATTGCGGTTCAGCACCGGGCTGAAGGTTGCGGCATCCCCTTCGCTTGCGCCAAAGGGGACCTGCACGAATAACCCGGTATAGTAGGCTTTGGAAAATACGTAGGCGCCAATGGTTTGCAGATTGAGCCGGAAGTCGGCTTGTGTGTCCCATCGGAACTGCGGCGCTATGTAAGTAGGGGCCTGTATGCCTTTAAAAGAGCTGATCTTATGCGTTGTCCCTGCATGGAAAGTCATCCGTGCCGGAATCGTAAAGCCACCGGCACCATCCATGAGCTCTTCAACCGGTTGGTTGACATTGGAGAAAGACAGCCCTGCCGTGAAAAGCATCTCCTTGTATTTGGAAGCACTTAGCCGCCCTCTTAGCATCACCCCGGCATTCAGGCTGGGGTACAGCCCGCTTGACAGATCAAGAAGGGCAGGTGCCGTTATCAACCCGCCAACCGGATCGAGAAAATCGGAATAAATGAAATAGTCGCCGCGGAGTTGTTTCTGCATGAAGCCAAACTGTGCGCCGAGCCTAAGGTCCAGCCTTTTCAGTTTCCCTTTATCCCGGATTCCCGACCTGACCAATGGCTGCTCATGGCTCACGGCAAAAGCCGCTCCGAGTGTGCGCATCGGTGCACCGCCCGCTGCATCGCTGAACACAGAAATAGCTGTGCCCAGGTTGATGTCTTCCAGGCTAAACAGGCAGGGCATCTGAAAGCCAGCAGTGACGTTAAAAGTCCGGTAGCTGTCCAAAAAGGTGGAAGCATCCCCATCCGGTACCCCAAACCACTGATCGCGGTAGTTCAGGGTTAAAGTGGTACCCGGGTCAAAGCCCGCATAAGCAGGGTTCAGATAGACTCTGTTGGCATAGAATTGAGAAAAATAGGGGTCCTGCGCCTTGAGCAAACAGGGTAGAAAGAGCAGGGCGGCCACGATAAGCGTGACGCTTTTTTGTGTTTTTTGTTTGAGCATATTGTGTTTAAAATAAACTGGGTCTGGAATCAAAGTTAGATATAAACGACAATCCACGCAAGTCAGATACGGACAAATATTTCATTGCTGTTTAAAGTTAGAGCGTGTTGGGACTTTTTTCGTTTTCCTCCACAAAGGTGCAGGCTACCTGTATCATTCTGTGATAGAGCAGTGCACTTATCGGGGCAATGACTTTAGAGAAGCGACTTGGAGGTATAGCGACGAGCCGGAATTTGTGGTTTCTGACTTTGGCAGGCGGGAGCGCGGCAAAGAGGACGAAATTTGGACAGAGCAGCCCGAAGTGTAAAATCCTAAAATAAAAAGCATATTTTACTTTCCTAAAACACCATACCATGGCCTTACAATCACCAATAGCGCTACAGGAACAGCCTCGTGACAAGTTCGAACTGGAAGTAAGCGGCGGCAGTCAGGGTCCGCTTAAAATTCAACTCCCCAGTGCCAATGCAAGTAGGATTACTGCCGGACAGGACGAAAACGGGCAACCCGTCTTTTATTCTGACATGTACATTTACCTATAACTCCCGCTATCATGGCTAAAGCTCATAAAACACCCGGTGTTTACGTCGAAGAAATAAGCGCTTTCCCGAATTCAGTCGTTCAGGTTGAGACCGCAATTCCCGCTTTTGTAGGTTATACCGAAAAGGCTGTTTACAGCAAAAAAGACCTCGCGCTTAAACCAACTCGCGTATCTTCTTTAGGGGAGTTTCTATTGTACTTTGGTGGAGCCCCGAAGACGACTTATTCGATAGAAAATGCTCGGCAACAAGATCCCAATAAGCCCTATAAAATTAAGCCTCATGGCAATCGCTACCTCCTTTTTTATAGCATGAAATTATTTTTCGCCAATGGCGGATCAGATTGCTTTATTGTTTCTGTCGGAGATTATAATGATGCGATTACTCAAAGTTGTTTGACACAAGGCATTCAAACCCTTGACCAAGAGCGTGAACCCACCATGCTTGTGATTCCTGACGCTGTGTTGTTGGAGCAACAGGAATGCTACGCCTTGCAGCAGACCATGCTGTCGCACTGTGGTTCGCTACGCGACCGAATAACCATACTGGATATCTTTGACGGTTTTAAAGAAAGAACAACAGGAGATGACGTCATCACAGCTTTCCGAACGGGTATTGGCAGCGAGCACCTGCAATGGGGAGCGGCTTATTACCCTTGGGTGGAGACCAATATCGTTGGCGCTGACGAAGTTGATCCCCCCCCTATCGAAAAGGGTTCCATGATAGCGTTTATCGGCCTGCTTAAGGAGGACATTGAGCTACAATTAAAGGCCGGTTTGCTAAAACAAAGCCAGGCAGATGATATCAATGCTGTCATTGAGCGACTTCGGCCCACCAAAGTAAGCCATACGGAAAAGGCAGGTAAAGAAGATAAAAGCAAACCACCTTCTAAAGAAGAAATTCACCAAACTTTGCTGGCGACTCATCCCCTTTACAAAGAGATCATGCAAAGTGTGCGAGCGCACCTGAGCCTGCTCCCTCCAAGTGGGGGCATGGCGGGCATTTACTCCATGGTCGATCATACCATAGGGGTATGGCAATCTCCAGCGAATGTTTCTATGAGCTCCGTCGTAAAACCAGCCGTCAATATTACCAGTTACGAACAGGAGGACCTCAATGTCTCCCTGGATGGCAAAGCCGTGAATGCTATTCGTACCTTCCCTGGCAAGGGCGTCCTCGTTTGGGGAGCCCGCACGCTGGACGGCAATAGCGGAGAGTGGCGCTACATCAGCGTTCGGCGTACGGCTACGTTCATAGAACAATCCGTAAAATTCGCGGCAGAAGCTTTTGTCTTTGAACCCAACGATTCGAATACCTGGACCAGCCTGAACGCAATGATTCGTAACTTCCTCACCAATATCTGGCGGGAAGGTGCTTTGGCTGGCCCTACACCAGAGCATGCTTTTTTTGTGAACATCGGCCTAGGTACCACTATGACCCCAGCAGATATTTCAGAGGGCTGGATGAAAATAAACATAGGAGTAGCTGTCACAAGGCCTACGGAATTCATGGTGATCACCCTTCAGCAGAGGATGCAACCAGCATAACCCCATCTTTAATTTTTAGAGCGTGTTGGGGTTTTGCTTTTGGAGCGAACGAAGCCCAAAGTGTAAAATCCGAACACACTCTTAAACCAAACACACTATGCCTATTTCCCCTTTAATGGAAGACACGACTGCTTTCAACTTTAGAATTCTTATTGATGGAAAGCAATTGGACGACTCGATCGATATCTTCAAAATAGAAGTCAACAGTAAACTTGGAGAGATTCCTTCGGCCACTGTAATTTTTGTTTTTCAAGTTGAAAGGGCTTTATTAGCTGCGATGGAAAAGCTTGCTCCAGGAAAAAACATGGAGCTAAGAATGGGGTATAACGGCCGGGATGAACGCCTTTTTTCTGGCATTGCCACCAATCAGTCTATAGCAACTAGGGAATCGCAGGGCTTTACCCTCGTTGTAGACTTCCAGGACAAAGCTTTCACATTGGACCAGGAGCTCGATAAACAGCTTTTCAGGGACCTTACCGATGCAGAAATCATCGGTACCATCATAAATGAAAACGGGCTGCCTTCAGACGTGGATGATACCAACGTCCGCCACCAGCAACTGAGCCAGTTTCAAATGACCGACTGGGATTTTATCCAGGCCCGCGCGAAGGCCAATAATTTACTGGCTTACGCCGAAAACGGAAAGATATTCGTTAAAGCAAGGGCAACCTCCAGCGCCCCCGCCCTACTGCTTACCCTGGGTGAAGATGTGATCGGTTTTAAATTAAATACCAAAGCAAGCGACTTGCAGAGCCTGCGCGTGAGTGCCAGGAATATGCTTGCGAAAAAGAAAAGCGTGGCCAGAAAGTCCAGGCGGGTACCGGGCAATACCCAAAGTAGTGCCCCGGCGCATACGATTACCGGGGAAGTCACCTTTACCGGCAACGCTACGCCGCAGCTGAACAGCACAATCCAACTCGCTGAGTTCGGCCCAAAATTTAACGGCAAGCATTTGATTACCGGTTTTCACCATCTGGCAGAAGCAGGCCAATGGCAGACCACCGTCGATATTGGGCCTGTGGCAGCTCCTGCGCGCCCTACCGCTCCCCAGCTACCGGGTATACTTCCCGGAAAGGTCGTTGCCCTTGAAGGTGATCCGCTGGACAACTACCGCATTTTAGTAGATGTTCCGGAATTGGACACTACGGGCACTGGAATTTGGTCGCACCTCGCCAGCTTTTACGCTACTGCCGGAAAGGGGGCTATTTTTGTACCCGAAATAGGCGACGAAGTCATCCTGGGATTTGAAGGGAATGACCTGGCCCAACCGGTTGTACTTGGTTCGCTTTACGGCTCAGCACAGGCTCCCCCTTCCCCTGTAGAGGATGACAATCACCTCAAGGGCATCCTCACCCGCAGTGGGCTGAAATTGGAATTTGACGACGAAAAGCAGCAATTGACACTGGCTACGCCAGCCAACAATACCATCGTACTATCAGACGGTGAAAGCCGTATCGACATTAGCGATCAGCACGGCAATCAAATCACCATGGACCATGACGGCATAAAAATCAAAAGTTGCAGCAATATCGAACTTGATGCACCAGGAAAAATCGTTGCCAAAGCCATGGATATTGAGCTGGACGCACAAGCCAGCTTCTCCGCACAAGGCAATGCTCAGGCGGAGTTCACCTCCAATGGAATGGCCACTGTAAAGGGCGCTATGGTCTTGATCAATTGAGCTTGTGCTGGGATTTTGGTCTTCCAGCAGCCCGTCGGAGAGCAACTCAATGACCTGACAGGCTCGTATGTTTGTAACGTAAAACACCGTAAAACAAAAAAGTATGCCACCAGCAGCAAGATTAACAGATATGCACGTATGCCCGATGGAAACACCAGGCATACCTCCAATTCCACACGTAGGCGGCCCGATCGTCGGCCCTGGCAGCCCAACGGTAATGATTAGCGGGCTGCCCGCTGCCGTATTAGGGGATACCTGTACTTGTGTTGGCCCTCCGGACAGTATCGTCAAAGGCTCCGCAACGGTCATGATTGGCGGAATGCCCGCGGCTCGGATGGGAGACACGACGGCTCACGGGGGGAGTATCGTAGCAGGAGCTCCTACGGTCATGATTGGCGGGTGATACTAAGAGAGCATTTTTGGAGCTCGTTGCTATTGCAAATCAACGTTTTACGAACCCCACAGAAATGCGGGGCAAGCTCTGACTTCCTCACTAAGAGCTTGTATTTTTTACCGAAAAAAAATATATTGAATGGGAAAACGGTGTCCTATATCAATCGACCATTAGAATTTATGACTGTAGGTTTTATAGGCCATGAATCAAGGTTTTTTTGTCAGATCAAGACCTCAAACTTATCATCATGAAAATTACCAACCCCCTCATTGTCATCCTCCTTCTAATCCCTTTATTTAGTACCTGTAGAAAAGAGAATGCCGAAGACCTCGTCGATATTCAAGTGCAGGTGCGAATTCCTACAGCGTATAACTTACAGCCCCGGCAAGGACTGCTCTATCAAGGAGCCTACTTGGTGTGGGCCAGAAGCCTTAGCGGTGATCGGCTATTGGTAGCCTTTGACCTGGAAACCCAGCTGAGGCTGTGGGAAATGGACTGTGATGATTTGATCGGATGGGGTCAACCTATGCTGCTTGAGGGGGACTATTTGATAACAGACAGGAAAGAAATTGGGCTTTCAGTTATTAATTTGGTGAATCAAGAGGTGCTAGTATCCTACCGCTACGATAACACGCCGGGATTCACTTCTAGTACGCCTCCAACCATTTATGATGGCAAGATATACAAGGGTGTGTATAATAGAGGGAATGGTTTATCCACTGTTTTATCGATAGATATGGAGGACGGGGCCGTCCACCCTGAGTTTCAGTGGTTGAATAATTTAGAGTACAATCGGCAGCTGAGCTCCCCTTTGGTATACGAAGCGGAGGGCGGGGCTTTAAACTTACTGATGGCAATGCTGCTGGGCAACCCAGATCCTGATATGTTCTTTGATCAGAAAATACTCCTAATCAATGGGAACAACAATTATTCTGTCAATTGGGTAGATACGTTGATTCCGGCTCAGGCCCGGACTGCAATCGACTTCTTGCCGGTAATCATTGAAGATGACTTATACGCAGCCTACGAAGACAAGGTGGTCTCTTATGATATACAAACGGGAGAGCGCAACTGGGCACAGGAAATAGAAAAGAATAATCTCTTAAAGTTGATTGCCAGGGAAGGGGAACTCTACCTGAATACTTATAGCGAGTTTTCCAAGCTGAATAAAGCTACCGGTGAAATGGTTTGGACACAAACACTTTTCACAGCCCCCACTCTGTCTGCTGATTTTAGCGTCCATGAAGATTATTTAATGTACACTTCCTTTGATTTCGGGCGTCTAATCCTGCTGAACCCAAATAGTGGCACCTATTACGAAGGCGACTACTCGGAGGTAGAGCAGATAGGGAGCCCGTTGGTTTACAACAATGGAGAACTATTTGTTACGCATACAATTGAGGATGAAGTGATTGGGTTTGTCGTAGAGTGATTAAAGATGCTAAGAGCGCGTGTTGGGACTTTGGTCGTCTATACTCCCCTCGGGCACAATAGCTTCCTGCTCTCCGGCAGGTTTTACAAGCCTAATCCTGGACCAGTGCGCTGTGAAGTATAAAAAGCTAGGTGGCTGCGGATAAGCAGAAAGGGCATCTCCTCTAACTGGGTAGAACATGCGACTTCTCCGAAGT
>NZ_JAVJSK010000019.1:0-13903 GCF_040219495.1 Phaeodactylibacter sp.
CATTTTCGATGAGGCCAATCCGGTAATTGTACCAATTGACGATTATCAGTTGGCGGTCTGCAATGCGGACTGGCCGGTACTGGTTACCGTTTGGACGAGCAACTGCTCAGGCGGGGGCAACGTAACGGGTGTTCCGGGTACAGTCTCCGTTGCCGGTTGCTTACAGTCGCGTGTTTACACCTTTATGGTGAATGATGATTGCGGAGCCCCTGCATCTGCTTTCACTACAGTCACGCGTGTTGTTGACGAAACGCCTCCTACTATTCTGAACCCTGCTGATTTTGTATTGCCAGGCTGTAACCCTGCCTGGCCATCTGAAGTACTGGCCGGTTGGGTAGACAACTGCTCGGCTGGTGGTGCACTCGTTGGTGTGCCCGGTCCTATTATTACTAATGGTTGCTCTCAAAGCCGGGCGTACACCTTTAGTGTGGTCGATGATTGCGGCAATGCGTCCAATGCAGTGACCCTGGTTACCCGTCAGTATGAAGAGACAGCTCCGGAAATAACACCTATTGAAGACATACAGTTAGCGCTTTGTAACGCACCCTGGCCACCATCCCTATCTACAACGTGGACTGACGGTTGCACCGGTGGTGGAACTGTGGAAGCACTTCCGGGGGGGATTTCCACCCTGGATTGTATTCAAACACGCGTTTACACCTTTAGTGTAACCAGTGAATGCGGAAATTCAGCGCAAGCTGAGGTATTGGTTACAAGGGTTTTTGATGAAACAGGCCCTGTGTTTGGGCCCATTGAACCCTTTACCGTTCAATGTGACTTATTTGATGCCATTCCGCCCCCTTCTGTAACCGACAACTGTTCGTTGACTGAGCTCAGTTTTACGGATGAAGTAGTTGCAGAAATTTGCAACTATACCTTTATTCGGACATGGGTTGCAACTGACGCTTGCTTTAACACCACCACGGCAGAGCAAATTATCAATGTTGTTGACACGGTAGGTCCTGTTTTCGAAAATATCGAAGAAGTGATAACCGTAGCTTGTATTGAGGATATCCCAATATCAAATCCAACGGTGTATGACGAATGCTCGGGTGCTTTTGTGGATTATCAATTACTAACGATTGATGGCGGTGGGAACCCTGAAGAAGTCTGTGTGCTTACCACAGCAATTGGTGCCGGTGCTGATTGGGCTTTATGGCTTCCTGCTCATTATTCCAGTGGGTTTTCTGCTTCTGCAAACTTTGTGTTTGATGCGAATGGTGGAACGTTTGATCAATTTGAAAATGGCACGGCTCACCTTTATGGCACGGTGGTGAATGATATCAATCCTGCTGAGAGCTATATACTAGACTTTTGGTTTGAGAACAAGCGCGACTGGGCCGAATGGTCTGCGCTCGGTCGTTCTTATAAGGATGATGCAGGGTTTGCTGCTGCTTCAGGCGATTTGTGGACCACCTGGAGCTACTATGAATTGGCCAACAACTTTTCTACCGCGACGGGCACGGGTGATTTGGCTGGAAACGTGCTATACTTTCAGCATGCGCCCGCAAGTTACTTTTTTGGTTTTCAGGTTGGTGTAGCCGCCAATAACAAAAATGCCAATTACGGTATGAGCGGTTGGTTTACTTATACCGGGGTAATAGATGGAGCGACGGTTAACGGTCATGGAGATGTGAATGTTGATGGCGATTGCGTTATTCAACAAAATGAAACGTGTGCCAATAACATTACTTACATCAATAATTACCTGGCTTTTGACGACTGCTTCAACTCAACTGCTTTCACACAGCTCATTATTGTAAATGATACGATTGCTCCGCAATTTATAGATTTGCCCGCTGACATTCTCATCTCTTGTGAAGAGTGGCCGGTTGTGGTGCCCGATGTCGCTGCTATTGACAATTGTGATGGAGATGTAACCTTGGAGGTCTCTACCCAAACTGATCAGGGGGATTGCGAAGGCAACTTTGTGGTTACCTACACCTGGGTAGCGACTGACTCCTGCGGTAACAGCTCACTGGCCAATTGGGTGGTAACGGTTCTTGACACAATCTCTCCTTCAATCGCTAGCTGCCCGGATGGAGGTAATTATGTTTGCCTGACAGATGTACCTGTCAGCGATGCAACATTAGTGTCTGCTACGGACAATTGCAGCGAGGTAACAATCACTCATTTTGGAGATGTCATAGAGGGCGATGACTGCTCAGGGGTTATCACTCGTACCTATCGCGCTTATGATGAATGTGGAAATTTCAGCGATTGTGTTCAGGTATTGACGTACAACGATACCATTGCTCCGGTTTTTGATAACATTCCGGAGAATATGGTTGCCAGCTGCGAAAACGTACCTGCCATCAGCGATGTAACGGCTTCTGACAATTGTGGTCCCGACGAGGTTGTAATAACCGTGCAGGAATCCTTGTTTTCAGGAGGTTGTTCCGGAGTTCTTCAAAGAATCTATACCGCTACAGATGTCTGCGGCAATACGGTGACTTTTGAGCACTACATCACTTTGGTCGATACGGTTGCTCCTGTTCTTGCGAACTTACCTGCCGATGCTGTTTACGAATGTGACGAAGATATTCCTGCTCCGGCTGATGTGACCGCTCTAGATAACTGCGATGATTCTGTTACCATTGACTTCGACGAAACTTCTGAGCCCGGTGCATGCCCACAGGCTTACACCATCTACCGCACCTGGACGGCGACCGATGCCTGTGAGAATACAGACACTTACACTCAGGTCATCACTATTGCAGATGAAACCGCTCCAACATTTGATATCGGGGACGATGAAATAACAGTGTCTTGCGACATGCCTACAATTGCAACCCCGGTTGCTATGGATAACTGTGGCCCGGAAGTGCCCGTTTCTCTTGAGACGCAGACCATTCCCGGTAATTGCCCGAATGAGTGGACCGACGTGTACACCTGGACCGCTACTGATAGCTGCGGCAATAGTGCTTCCGTTACCCTCACGGTCAACTATGTCGACGAGGATGCGCCGGTCTTTACTATGGTGCCTGGTGCCATCGACGTAGCGAGTGGTGATCAGATCCCCGATACGGAGGCTACTGCTGAAGATAATTGTGGTTCGGTAACCCTCACTTTTGAAGACAGCGACCTGATTGAAGAAGAGTGTCAGACCTACATCATCCGTACCTTCACTGCTGAAGATTTGTGCCAAAATACAGAAACGGCTACACAGATCATCAACATCGTGGACAGCACTGCTCCGATGGTGGTTTGCCCACCCGATCAGGAAGTCACCCTGAACAGCGCACCGGTTGAGTTGAGTGGCGCTATGCCCTCAGGAGGAGTATACAGTGGGGCAGGCGTTAGTGATGGCCTTTTTGCCCCTGCCGTAGCCGGGGTAGGCGTACACGAACTGACCTACACCTACACTGATGCCGCAGGATGTGCGAGAATTTGCACGTTCACCATTACGGTCACCCCCGCCCTGATTGCCGAATTAGGTGATTTTGTTTGGCTGGACGTCAATCAGAATGGTCAGCAGGACTCGGGAGAGCCCGGTTTGCCAGGCGTTGAGGTGATTTTGGAGCGTGCCGAGGGCGGTACTTTCCTGCAAGTAGAGACCACCGCTACAGATGGCAGTGGCCACTATCGATTTGTGACCTTACCTGGTACTTACCGCGTGCAGTTTATCTCGTCTGGTGAGCTGACGCTGACCATGCCGCTTCAGGGAGAGGACACTGCCCTGGACAGTGATGCGCTGCCCAATGGCGGGTTTACTGCCGTTGTCACGCTTGCAGAAGGGGAGATCAACCTGACTATCGATGCCGGCTTTTTCTCCAACTGCGACAATGTGACAATACCCGGCGAAATCGGGCCCGATCAGTACCTCTGTGCTCCGGGGAATACCCCGGCTCCGATCGAAAGCCTTGCTTTGCCGGAAGGAGGCAGTGGCGGTATCGAATACATTTGGATGCGCAGTGCGGTGGCAGGGCCATTCAACCTGCAAACGTGGACCTTAATACCCGGCTCCAATACACCTGATTATGCGCCCGGGCCACTTTCTGAAACCACCTACTTTGCCCGCTGTGCCCGGCGTGAGGACTGTGCGTTATACCTGGAAACCAATATCGTAACCATTGAAGTGGGCAACGAAACGGTAGCGGAGATATCAGGCCCGGAAGTCCTCTGTGTAGGGGAATCCGCGACCTTCACGGCTACGGCTGCCGGCCCCGGTGCCCTATACGAATGGTCAATGGGATTGGGCCTGTTGCCCACCTCTGCTACCGGCCCTGTGGTCACCCTGTCTGCGCCCTATTCTCATGGCAGCTTTGACATCACCCTGTCGGTCACCGTTGATGGCTGCACCGCTACGCAGACCCGGCGTATCACGGCTACGCACAGCCCGCTGTACTGTGGAACACCGCTGCCGCTAAGTGCGCATGTGCTGGATATGCAGGGCGTGACCTATGTGAAAGTGGGCTGGATGGCAGAGGAACTGCAGTCCGGTTTCCAATACACCCTGTTGCATGCCGGGCCCGGCGAGGCCTCGTTAAGCCCTATAGCTGATTACAGCGAACCTCAGGGCATGATAGGTACGAAGTCTTACTACGAGTACCTGCACGAGCGGCCAACGGCTGGCGTTCACCAGTATCAGGTTGTCATACAGGGCCCCAATGGCCGCCCGAAGCGGTCCGAGCTGGCACAAGTCGTTGTTGGAGCGGAGCCCTTGTTGTTCCCTAACCCAGCCGGATATAAAATAACGGTAATGCTGCCCGGTTCATTCTATGGAGGTGGGCAATTGAAACTTCTCAATGCGCAGGGGCAGGTATTGCAAGACCACCCGCTCAATTCAGGCGAGCTACAGGTAGACCTTGACCTGTCGCGCCTTGCGGTGGGCGCTTACTTCGTCCTCCTGCAGGATGAGAATGGTAACCGGGATGTGCTGCCGTTTATGAAGCAATAATTGAGTTACCCGATTGTTATAGTGTTTTGAGGACGGTTCTGTGTTATGAAGAGCTGGCTTGGGGGTCGATTTTTGAGTGGCAAAGTTTACTTTTGCCATCCAACCGAACCTCAAAGCCGGCTCTTTCTTTGTGGCTGTGTTTGCTCCCTCTGTTTTGAAGCTCACGCACAGGCTGCCAGGCAGGTTGCGCTGATTTCGCTAATCCGTAGTCGCAAAGTCCCAGCACGCTCTTAAAACAGATTCCGTATATTCACAGTGCGCCCGCCATACGGGCAGGAATTGTCCGTAAGCAAGCGGCAGGCAAGGGGAGTATAACCGAAACCAATAGCAATCAATCAAATTAATAATATGAAACACCTTTTGCTCTTTATATCAGCGGTTTTTGTGATGGGGTGTCAGGGGCAGCCTGACGATACCCAAAAGAAGCCCTCTGAAACTGCCCAAACGGTCGAAGAAAAAATATTCGTGGAATTAGGGGGCGAAGAACAATATGTGGAAATGACGGGGGCTTCTGCCGAGCTGCCCGTGCTGCTTTTTCTGCACGGTGGGCCCGGATGGCCTCAGACGCCTCACCTGAGGTATTTCAATTCCGGCTTAGCAAAGGAGATGATCGTCGTTTCCTGGGATCAGGCGGGCTCCGGAAAATCTTACCTGCGCAATCCCAACCCCAGGGAACTCAGCACGGAAAGCCTGGTCAATGATGCACACGAACTGACACAGTACCTCAAAAAGAGGTTCGATAAAGAAAAAATAGTCCTTTTAGGTTTTTCCTACGGCAGTGTCATCGGGTTGAAACTCGCCGAAAAGTATCCTGAGGATTATTATGCTTACATCGGGGTTTCGCAACTTATAGACACGCAGGAAAATTGGGATGTCTCCATGCAATGGATAAAAGCGCAAGCGGAATCCCGGAACGACACCGCTGCACTGCGGCAAATAAAATTGATTGAGAACAGGGACCCGTCTGTCTGTAAAACCGAACAGGAATGCTTCATGAGTAAGTATCAGTTATTGGTGAAGTATAACGGGACGATCTACAAAAAGGAGATCGCTGATGAAATTGCAAAAGCAGAAAGCTATTATGACGACTACAAGGGATACGATTGGATGGAAGCCTATAATTATACTTCGTCCCGTTTAGGAGGCAGGCAGTTTTTCACAGACCTGTCAGGGATTACTGCTTTGGCCCTGCCGGTCTATTTTATGGCTGGGAGGCATGACTGGAACTTACCGGGCAGCGTTGCAGAAAAGTACCTTGATGCGCTCGATGCTACCCAAAAGGCGTTTATTTGGTTTGAAAATTCAGGGCATGAGCCTCCGGAAGAAGAACCTGAAGCCTTTAACAGGCTCATTATTGAGATCGTCAAGGAGCAGAGCACTGGAAATCCAAAACAAAGGTTGGATTAACGAAGGGGTATTGAATCTAATGACAAGCTTGCTTCGAAGGGGTGGCTTCAGTATCTCTTGGTTTTCAGGGGTAAATCGCTGGAGTGAAGCAGGAAGTGTGGCCTGGGCTTCAAGTCAGGTAGCGACTTTGGAGTGGCGGCCTGACAGGCAGGGCATCGTTTAAAACAGCTACGGTATATTCAGGCCGTGCCGCCCGAAGTGTACGTAAGCAAGCCGAGTGTACGTGTATTACAGCATTAGCTTAACAGAAGTCAACCGAAATCAATCAAAGCGTCAGTGTGCTGCATATTACAGTGATGCTGCCTCTTTTGTGGGTGCTGCTTTCAGAAACCAGTCAAAACAAAAAAGTTCAAATAAATTGAGTTTAATCTGTTTTGTTCTTATCTTACATGTATGATACGGCGCGACATACTCTGGAAAGGCATTATTGAAGATTTAGCAGAAGACTTTTTGCATTTCTTTTTCTCCAAATACATTGACCGGATAGACTTCAGCCGGGGGCTGGAGTTTTTGGATAAGGATTTGGAGCGAATTATGCCGGAAGCGGATACCAAACGGCGGCATGCGGATAAACTGTTCAAGGCTTGGCTAAAGGATGGGCAGGAACAATGGTTTTTGGTACATGTAGAAGTACAAGGGTATCCGGATGATCAGTTTGCTTATCGGATGTTTCAATATTATTATCGGATCCTTGACCGGTACAACAAGCCGGTCACGGCTGTCGTCATTTATACGGATACGAACCGGGCTTACCACGCCACCGCTTATCGGACTGATTTTTTAGGTACGGAACAAATTTATCGTTTTCAATCGTTTATACTGATAGACCACACGGCTGAGGAGCTACGGGCCTCTGGTAACCCCTTTGGCTTTGCCCTCGAGGCGGCCCGCAACGCACTGGATCCAGGCAGCAAAGATGACCATCAGCTGTTGGTCAGCAAGTTGGATATGATGCGGCATCTGCTGTCATGCGGGTTAAGCAAAGCAAAAATCCGGCGGCTGTATAATTTTATCAACACTTACGTATCCTTTCAAAATCTGGAGAATAAGCTTAAATTTGAAGAGGAAGTGCGTAAAATCACCAAATCGAGAGAACCTATGGGAATCGAAGAAGCTATCCTAAAGGAAGTGCGTGAGCAGAGCCTTGAGCAAGGCATCGAGCAAGGCATTGATCAGGGTATTGAGCAGAACCAGCGGACCGTAACGATACGTTCGTACAAAAAAGGCATGCCTGTAACCGATATTGCCGATATCACTGGATTAACCGTTGAGGAAGTGGAGCAAATAATAGCCGCTTACGAAGCTGGAAAACAGGCCTGATGACCAAAAGAGAAATCCGTCTTCCTGAAGCGCTTCAATTACTGGCAAACAACTGGCTGGACAGCAGCTACTCCGTTGAATTTTCGGACTCCGACCAGGTGGAGGCAACGGATGCGATCAAGCTTGGGGCGATCGGAGTAGATGTTCCGGAGGCTTGTATTTACTACGATGACGCCAATATTGCCGATGATGAAGATTTTGACGGGGAGTGGGTGCCTATTGAGTCGGATGTGGCGCATTACAAAAGCCATCTTCATATTCAACTAAGTGTGGACAAGGAAGTTGAACAATGGCTCGCCTCCTCAGATATCGACTTGGATGCGCTCGTGAGTGAATTGCTGACCGGGTTTTATCGTTCCTCTAAAGCCGTGAGCAAATAGACCTTTTCAAGGCTGCACTCCGTTGGCAACTTCGGCTCCGATAGCTGGTACGGACGATGGGGAAGGCAGCCGGAGCAGGAACGGGAGGCCTAAACCCCACCACCCGCCACCTATACACAAACATCAGTATCCGGTTCCAGGATAATGACAAGCAGGAGCGTGAGAATTCGTATATTATTGACATTAAAGCCATTGCGAAAAAAGAGCGCAACCCTGTAAAATGTCTAAATGGAGCCCTATGGATGTCATTAGATTAAGAAAAGCCTCCGATAAAGACAAAACCGTTGCCGTTGGCTTTTACAACAGCATTGAGCAGGAGGAGGAGGTCAGCTTATACCGGGAAGAAAAGATGGCCAAAGCGATATTGGAGGAGACCTGCTTTATCATTTTGGCCGGCCACCGAGCCATAGGGTTTATGATTTTTGATTACCGCTTTTTTGATCAGGGGTGGATAGAGCTGATGATCCTGGACGAAGCCTGCAGGGGGAAAGGCATTGGCGGGAAAGTATTTGATCTTCTGGGGGAGCAGTGTAAGGCGGGGAAGTTGTTCACCTCTACCAATCGGTCCAATACCCGAATGCAGAAAGCACTTGCCAAAGCCGGTTTCTCTTTTGCCGGTCAGCTGACTGGGCTGGATGAGGGGGACCCGGAGCTTTTTTACTACCGGCTTACAAAGGAAAAGAACCAACCAACGGAGAAATCATGACGGTCAGGGCACTACGGCAAGCGGAATCGGGCTTCTTAGCGGACATGCTTTATGAGGCGATTTTTATTCCGGACAGACGGCAACTTCACTGACGATGAGGAAAAGGTTGAAAGGTCCGCTGCGGTGAGTATAGACAGGCTTGTGAGTTTAGCATTTAACCACCGTAGCTTTTGGGCATAATCGAATGAAAAACAGGGATATCGGTCTGGTTTGCAGGCAAGCTATTGGTTGGTGTGAAAAAACCACGCCATTTAAACAAATCATTCGATTTAATGGGTTTAATCTGAGAAATAAAGTATATTGCGTGAAAAATTCACGCTATGGTAGTCAGGTTTATTGTGGAAAATCTGTTTTCCTTTGGTGAAAGAAGAGAGTTTAACTTGCTTCCAAGTCCAAGGTATTCAAGATTATCGCATCATAAGTACTCCTTGAACAGCTTCGATTTTTTGAAGTTATCAGTTTTTTATGGTGCAAACGGGTCAGGCAAATCGAATCTTATCAAGTCAATTGCTTATCTAAAGGACATAGTCTTAGAAGAAGAAATTCCACCTCGTTTTCAACAGCATAAGTTTAAATTTCACAATGAACTCAAAGAAGTGGAAGTTTTGCTTGGTATTGAATTTATTAGCGAAGGAACCCCCTTTATTTATGCTTTGAAATTTAACGAAGGAATCATTCTTCACGAAGAACTATATATATCAGGATTGGGCGTTAAGGATGACGTTCTGATTTTTGAAAGAGAAACAAATCAGGATAGGCATATCAGTACCAAGTTCTCTGAAGATTTTGAGAAGGATACCGAAAGCAAAATACTTCAAAAAGTTATCGAGAAAAATTTAAGTAAACCCGACAGGCCGCTATTGAAGCTCTTGTCTACGCTAGATAGTCCATTTTTAGAAGATTTAGGGAAAGCGTATAGGTGGTTCGAGCGGACAATCCAAATTATTACACCTTTATCGAAACCTGCTGCATTAGCACAAAGAATTGATACTAACGACAATTTTCGTGAATACGCCAATGAGACAATGTGTACATTTCATACTGGGATTAAAAATCTCAAAACTGAAAAGAAGTCTCTGGTTGAGTTTTTCGGGCAAGACAACATTGGTGAACTCGATGAATTGATTAAAGAATTAGATGATTCTTCTAAAAAAATGATAGGCTTGCCAACCAGAATGGGCGAAGAAATTTTACTCGTGAAAGAAGGTTCTGAAGTCTTTGTAAAGCGGCTAAGGCTGGAACACCAAGGTCTAAACAACAAGACAGCATTTTTCTATATTAATGAAGAATCTGATGGGACTGTACGATTACTGGACTATATACCAGCATTCCAGGATATCGTAAATAAAGAAAAAGTGTATATAGTTGATGAAATTGAGAGAAGCATCCATCCTCTTTTAATAAAAGAACTGATAAGGAAATTCTCTAGTGACTCTAATACAAAAGGGCAATTGATCTTTAGCACTCATGAATCAAATTTGCTTGATCAGGAAATATTTAGGCAAGACGAAATTTGGTTCGTAGAAAAGGACAAAAATGGGAGCACCGACCTGTATCCTTTAAGTGAGTTCAAAGAACATCATACCAAAAATATCAGGAAAGGGTATTTAAACGGCAGATATGGAGGGATTCCATTTTTAAGTAATCTGCAGGACTTAAATTGGAATAAGTATGCCATTGCTGAATAAGAGAGAATACGAAAAGAAAATGCCTTGGAGAGACGCAACAATTTTTATTATAGTCTGTGAAGGTAGCCACAAAGAACCCGAATCCTTCAGTTTCTTTCATTTGTTGACGAAGAGCATAAAGGTGATAGCGGTTCCAAGTAGCGAAGGCAGAAGCTCGCCAACTCACTTAATACCTAATGCACATCAGGCAATAGAAAAGCATAATTCAGATGATGGGGATTTTGAATTATGGTTCGTAATTGATGTAGATCGATGGAAGGGTCAAATACACGAATTGCAGCAAGAGGCTTTGCAAAAGGGCTGGAATGTAGCTATTTCAAATCCTTGTTTTGAAGTATGGCTCAATGATCACTTTGCATCCCCCATGCCACCTGCGGAAAATGATGAAAGCTGTAAAAGTTGGAAGGCTCATGTACATCAGCAACATGGAGGTTTCGATCACACTAAACATCAGACTTATCTTGCAAGAGCGATTGAAAATGCACGTGCCAAATTCAGTGAAAATGGGTACATTCCCGACATAGGGAAAACACAGGTATTCAGACTTGGCAAAAGAATTTTTAAATTGACAGAAGAGGAGCTTAAGAAATACTATAATAAAGTTTATTAAAACTGGCTCTGAGAGCAGCTCAACGCGTACGCGTATACAAAATTAGGTTGAATAAACTCTAATGTATAAAATAACTGTAAAAAAATGGCTGGAATGCAATATCCCTCGTTTCCGGGCTTCTGAATTTAGGCTGGCCGGTTGTAATTAATCAAGCACCAATGAAAAGCATTTCTAAAGTCATCATCATCTGTTGTCTTGCACTCCAAACAGCAGGTGCCCAGGATTTCGGCGATTTGCCCAAGATTGAGAAAGAAAAACTATTAGGTGACCTGGAAATACTGTATCAGGGGCTGGACAAATTCCACTCCGGCATGTACTGGTACACGCCCAAAGACAGCGTGGACAGGGCTTTTGCAGACGCCAGAAGGAAAATCACGAAGGATTTAAATGTCCTTGAGTTTCACAAGCTCATCGCGCCGTTGGTGGCCCTCTCCCGGGAAGACCATACGGATATCTTTCGCCCTGCGATCGTGAAGGAAAAATTAAACAGCGAAGTGAGGTTGCTGCCCTTGAGAGTGGTCTTCCTGGGTAAACAACTCTACTGCGTTAAGAACGGCTCGGACTTTGAAGACTTTGCGCTCGAAGGCCAACCCATCGAATCCATTAACGGGGAAACGCCGGAGCATATAGTGGGTAACATTGGGAATCTCTTTGCTTCCGACGGGTTTATCAATGCCGTCAAGTACAGTGACTTGGAAGGGTTGAGCTTTTCGGTGTACCACTTCTACTACTACGGGCAGGTGGATCAGTTTGAGATTAAGTTCAAGGGCATAAACGAGCCCGTAATCCTTCAACCGCTGACCATAAAGGCGATTACCCGGCACCTGAACGACAGGTATGGCACGCCCAAAAACACGGAGGAGGAGGTGTTGGAATACGAAATACTCAATGACTCGGTAGCCTATCTGGGCATTCATACTTTTGGCAATGGTGAAATAAGAGCCCATTCAAAAGAAAAGAAGCTGAGTGTCTTCCTGAGGAACAGTTTTCAATCCATACGGGAAAATGATATTCAAACCCTCATTGTGGATGTCAGCCAAAACACCGGCGGGTCGGAAGGCAATGAAGGGTTGCTGTATTCCTACTTCGGCGACAACTATCAGAAATACAAAAAGGTGAGGGTAAAGGCCCAAAAGGCGGTGTTGGATAATGGAACGGACAAGCCCATTACCCTAAAGGCATTCGGCTTTTTTGAACGGCTGCTGACCAACCGGAAAATGGAGGATGGCTCTTTGGAAAGAAGAGCGGCACCCGGCAAAGGGCTGATGGCCTATAAGAAGGAGCCGGCATACAAATTCAAGGGCAAAACCTACGTCCTGATCAGCCCGGTGACCTATTCCGGGGGCAGCGAATTCAGCAACATGATGTACAGTCAGGGTTTAGCCACTTTTGTCGGGCAGGAAACCGGAGGGGGCTACTACGGGAATACCAGCGGTTATGGCAGAGCATTGGTGTTACCAAATTCAAAGATTAAGGTGTCTGTCCCGGCTTTGCAGTTTGTGATGAATGTGAAGCCCACACTGCCCTTTGGCAGAGGGGTCATTCCCCACCATGAAGTCATCCCCACTTTTGAGGAGTATAAAAATGGGGAAAATGCCTGTCTTAGGTATGTTTTGGAGCGGTTAGCAAATTAAGAGCTTTGGTTGGAGCCTAACCCTGTTGACAGATCAGGGGCTGAGGAACCCGGCGGAAATGTGGGGCTTATTCTAAAACAGCCCCCTATATTCAGGCAGTGCTGCCCACCGTTTATGCAGGGGGCATTATTGAGCAGTTTATCAGCTCCTTAATTGCTCAGACTCAATTACAGATCAAAAACGGTAATTTTGATCCCGGAAAACGCAAACCTGACAATATCAGACATGAACGAAAAAGACCTGCAAAAACAGCTCGATCAGCAAATGAAGGCGCAGAACAACCGGCCAATTGCCGATTTTGAAGGGTATTCCCCTCTGGAAATGCGCCAAATCATGTATGACACCTTCGGGGCGGAAAGCCCGCTGCAACTTAAAAAGGCAACGGAGGCAGACTACCGGAAAGTGCCCCTTCTCAATCAGGTCAAGTACCTGTGCGGGCTGATCGAAAAAAGCGGGGGGCTCAAACTCACCGCAAAGGGTTTTTTGCCGACCAAAATAGTGGCGGACATCTATCAGCAGGGGTTTATGAAAGAGATGCAGTTTGAAATGGGCATCTCCAAGCTGTACAAGGAGACCGATTCCCTGACCATCAACCTGACCCGCTTGCTGATCGAAATAGCAGGCCTGGCGAAAAAGCGGCATAGTAAATTAAGCCTAACCAAAAAAGGGACTCAAACTTTGGGGGATGACCAAGAGCTGCTCCGCCTCCTGTTGCTGACCTTCGCCACCAAATTCAACTGGGCGTACTATGATGGGTACGGTGAGAATCAGATCGGGCAGCTGGGGTACGGGTTTTCCCTGATCCTGCTGTCGAAGTACGGAGCGGAAAAGCGATTGGAATCGTTTTATGCCGAGCGGTATTTTAGGGCTTTCCCGCAGCTGTTGCAATCCATTCAACCGACCTCCTATCGTACCCCTTTGGAGTATGCTACCGGGTGTTATGCCGTCCGGACCTTTGAGCGTTTTCTGGACTATTTCGGTTGGATAGAAATCGAACACCGGGGCAAGGGGTTTGACCGAAAAACCTATATCAGCAAGACCGATTTGTTTGACTGCTTCATTCAGTGTTTACCGCATGGCACCGGGCTGTAGTGTTTGCAGAATGAGGCGGTTGCTTAGAGCATGTTTGGAGCGGTTTTGTCATGAAAATCAAGGATTTATGGCTCTGGCGAAGTCACTAAATTTGAGTTTAGCGGGCTAAATGAAAATTTAGTGAGGAAGTCAGGTTCATAAAGCGTTGATTTGCAATAGAAACGAG
>NZ_JAVJSK010000020.1:0-95213 GCF_040219495.1 Phaeodactylibacter sp.
TGTGCAAAAGCCTGTGGTAGGCCCAGGAAAGTCAACAGCGCGAACGCCAGTGTGCTCAGTAGCTGAGATGGAGAAACGAATGTAAATTTCGTTTTTTCCATAAGATCACGATTTGTTTAGAAAAAAATTAGGTTAAAAAAAAGGTCGTTAAATAGTAAAACCATCAGTATTAATGATGACTTATGTTTTGTAGGTATCTGGTCGTCTTATCAAGAAGCTGAACATAAGAGGAATAAGTGAAAGCGTACTAAATATAAGGTGCAACCTCCATATGCCCTTTACAGCGGGGGTAAAGATAATAATATTTTACATCCAAAAGCAACATTGCGAACATAAAGACGGGAGAATTCGCATTCTGATATTAGGACAGAATCCTAAATATACTGGTTGTCAGTGTGTAGCATAACGGATCGGAAACCTCATGCTGTAAAAAAAGTCCTGACAGCAGATTGAAATATTGAGATCCAGATAATCTATCTCTTATCTTTGTTCTTCAAAAGCAACAAAAATGTCAGAAAAACCCGAAAAAAAAGACCCTTTTGATGGAGAATACATCGGTAATATCTGGGGGTGGCGCATTTCCCTCATCGGTGCAGCCGTCATTGTTTTACTCTCTGCCTTTGCCGCTTACCGGCATCACTCCCTTGGTGTGCCTTTTGGGCTGGAAGATCCCGAGCAGGCCAAAGAACAGCCTGTGATCGATAGCAGTACAACCTCAACGCCTCAGGAACGATGAAGCGCATCCAATTTTCCAAATTCCAGGGTACGGGCAACGACTTCATCATGATCAACCAACTGACCCGGAAGTTTCTGGATGGGAGCGAAACAGCTATAATTCAGCAGCTTTGTGACCGCCGTTTTGGCATTGGGGCTGATGGTCTGATTCTCCTTCAGTCAAAGACAGGGTATGATTTTGAGATGGATTACTTCAATGCAGATGGGCGTCGTGGGTCAATGTGTGGTAATGGCGCAAGATGTACTATTGCCTTCGCCCGAACATTGGGGCTTGACCAAAAAGAGTACTATTTTTATGCCCCGGATGGGCCGCACCGTGGCAGGTTGAGCCCGCATAAAGATGGATGGATCGAAATAGAAATGACAGATGTTGAGCACGTAGAGCAAGGCATAGACTACTTCTTTCTGGATACCGGATCGCCGCACTATGTGCAGTTTGTCGACAACCTGGATGGCCTTGACGTGGAAGCAGAAGGGAAGCGCATACGGTACGGTGACCGGTTTGCCGGGCAAGGTACCAACGTGAATTTCGTTTCCGCAGCCCAGAATCTCCCGCTCAAGGTCAACACTTACGAAAGAGGAGTGGAAGCAGAAACCCTTTCCTGCGGCACAGGCGTCACGGCAGCAGCTATTGCTTATTTAATCCAAAGTGAGCCAGCAACAGCATCCGGGCAGACGGTTACGATACAAACTAAAGGCGGGCAGTTGGATGTCCGCTTAGAGAAGCAGGGCAGCAGATTCCATAATATATGGTTATGTGGCCCTGCAGTGGAGGTTTTTCAGGGACACCTTTATATATAGTCTGCCAACCCCAGATATATGAATACTGACCTGGCAGGCTATAAAAGTAGAGAAGCCAGGCCACAAGTGCCCGGCTTCCGCTTTTGCGACTAGATACGATGAATCTAATCTTCTTTATTCTCCTTGCCCGAGGGAATATGCCCGCGCTCCGTTGATCTCGTAGAGGTTTTCAATCTTGATAAAGTTGAGCCCCTCGACGGTTAGCCGCTGCAGGAGCCCTGTAATCTGCTCATACGTCACAGCTTCTATACGGGGTTTCCCGCCTGCTTCTGTTCCACCATCAGCTGCTGCGATAAACCGGCATCGCCAATGATCGGTGCAGAACGTCTCAGGAAAGCCGTTTGGATAAACCTTGACCCCCCGGTTGGTGATCATCTTGAGCTTAAAATCATCCTTGGCTATCTCTTCCAGCGCTTTGCCCAGTACGTCAGGGTCCCGGTCTCCTACTGCCCAGTCGATGAACACATCCACACCAACCAATTTCTTATTCGCTGGAACGAATGGCTTGATTTTGACTTCGATTGGTTTTTGTGCAGCGGACTGCTCAACTTCTTTCAGGTGCTTGGGCACCCGGCCAAGGCGTTCGATGACAGCCTTAGCGAAGTCTTTCGTGCCCACACGCTGACGAGTGTAAGCCTCGCTGTACAAATCGCCGGTGTGAATACCATCTTCAAGGGTACACAGAAGTGCATTCTGAATCCGCACTGCGATGTCATTCTTGCCGATGTGAGCAAGCATCATACAGGCTGCATGAATCAAACCGGAAGGGTTTGCAATCCCTTTACCTGCAATATCAGGAGCAGAACCGTGGATGGCTTCAAACATAGAAATGGGGTCGCCAATATTCGCAGAGCCACCAAGGCCAACTGAACCCGCCACCTGAGCCGTAATATCAGAAACGATGTCTCCGTAAAGGTTGAGCGTTACGATGACATCAAATTGCTCCGGACGGTCGGCGAGCAGGGCAGAGCCGATATCTATAATATGGTGTTCGTTTTCAATCTCCGGGTACTCTTTGGCTACTTCATTAAACACACTATGGAACAACCCATCGGTATGCTTCATGATGTTGTCCTTGCTCATGCAGGTGACCTTCTTACGGCCGTTGGCACGGGCGTACTCAAAAGCGTAGCGGATTACCCGTTCACAGCCGGGGCGGGAAACCAACTTCAGGCACTGAATAACCTCAGAGGTTTGTTGGTGCTCAATGCCTGCATACAGGTCTTCTTCGTTTTCCCGGACGACGATAAGGTCCATATCCGGGAAATTGCTATCCACGTAGGGGGTGAAAGCCCGGCAGGGCCGAACGTTGGCAAAAAGGCCCAGCGTCTTGCGGATCGTTACATTAAGGCTTTTGTAACCACCGCCCTGTGGTGTTGTGATCGGGCCTTTCAAAAATACCCGGTTGCGGCGAAGGATATCCCAGGCATCAGGAGCAATTCCGGATTGGTGCCCGCTGAGGTACATTTCCTTGCCAATCTTTACTTCTTCGTATTCCAGTCCGGCGCCGGAAGCCTCGAGAATGTCGAGGGTCGCGCGCATGATTTCCGGACCGATGCCATCTCCGTATGCCACAGCAATACGGTTGGACAAAGTGTTAGATTCTGGTTTGGATTCTTGTGACTGAGGGCTCGAAGCATTGCCCATTAAGCTGTTGTCAGCATTCCATTGTTCTTTCATAAAGTGGACAATTGTTATTTTTTTAAAGTTTTACTATCAACAATAAAAGTTAAATTCAGTTCGATGGGTATTTGGAATTTATCTGACTAATCCGATGGGGTATTTACAGGAAGTTCGATACGATTTTTTCAGAAAAAAATGAAAGCATTGCTATCCCTGATGCGCGCCTTCGTTTGCCAACTTCCCCGCCTCCTCAATTGTTTTAAAAAAAAACAAACGATTAACCCTTAAAAAAAACCAAAATGTCAATCATTGCAATCCGATCTTTGAATCTACTGGGTTTTATTTTGGTCATTACCTTAAATGTACTTGCGAATGCATTACCTATAAATGGTATGACCACCGGAGAGCTGTCCGCACTTTACCCCAACCGTTTTGTCCCGGCGGGTTTTACATTCGGTATATGGGGCGTGATCTATCTTGCGCTGCTCGGGTTTATCATTTTCCAATTCTTCCGGAAGGCCCGACCGGTTACGGAGGCGATTGGCGTATGGTTCTTTATTTCCTGCCTGGCCAATGCGAGTTGGATCCTGGCCTGGCATTATCAGCTAACACTGATCGCCCTAGCCCTGATGTTAGTCCTGCTCTTTAGTTTGATAAAAATTTACATCCACGTAAAGCCTTTTGACTTATCAGCCAATTGGGCTGCCAAAGTGCCTTTTCAGCTTTACCTGGGGTGGATTTCTGTTGCTACGATTGCGAACACAACGGCAGTATTGGTGGACTCAGGCTGGCAGGGAGGCCCTTTTTCCGAAACAACCTGGGCGGCGGTAATGGTTGGGGTTGCTACAATTGCCGGATTGTTTTTCGCCACCCGTTTCAGGGATCTCCTATATAATGGTGTATTGCTGTGGGCTTTTTATGGGATCTATGCCCGGCAGGCAGAAGGGGGGATACTCCAAACCACCTTGATCATCGCTTCCGTGTTATTGCTGATTGGCGTGATATACGGACTCGTGAGTAAAAACAAGCATCCTGACACGGTACGGGGCTAATAATGTGTTGGGACTTTGCTTTAGGCTCGAACGTCGCCAAAATTTATTCTACTATAGGCGCGACTATATAGCATATTATTATCTACTCGGCAGAATAACAGGGCGGAATTTGGCAGAAGCAGTCCGAAGTGTAAAACCCCACCAAGCTCTTAACCTTCTTCCGGTTGCCCTGTAACCTCTGATTGAATACACCCGAAAGCAAAAGAATAAAGCATTTCAACGACTCTGTCCAGGTAGTCCGCCTCAAATTTGATATCCGTCAGGCGGGGTAAATGCTCAGCAAAGTAAATGTTGTTGTTCGCAGACTCGAGTAACATACTCCCAAGTGCCCGGGGAAAAGGATAGGATGGCTTTATTTCTTTAATAATATCTGCAATTTTAGCGCAGAGCATTTTATACGCCAGAAAAAAGCCATAGTCGTTTTCCTCGTCTACATTTTTCTTATGGTAAGCCTTTGGGCCTTCCGTGACCACAATGCGGTGAAGCACTTCCGTATCAATAAAATCGACACTTGTACTTTTCCGGGAAGTATCAACTATCGCCCGCAACGCAGACTTCAATTTGTCCTCCGGAGCGGGGATATTCATAGTGAAGAAAGTCACCCGGAAGCGCATCCATTCCCAGTACCAGTTTACCAGATAAATAAAGAGATAGTGCTTATTTTCAAAATAGCGGTAGATGGATGCTTCCGTAGAGTGTATCCGGTCCGCCAGCTTACGGAAGGTAAAATTATCAAAACCCACTTCGTCAATTAAAACAACGGAATATTCAATAATACGGCGCCCCAGAGCAGTCTCCTGAGGGTTCTTAATAAACAGCTTCTCGTTGATGTCCAGATTTACATTCACTTGCAGCATTAACGTTAAATTATTTTCCGGATTTGAAGGACAACTCTTTTTCGAGCCTCTGCCCGCTATTCCGACATCTAAATTAATAAAATAGCTTTACTTCCACATCTAATAGCCTGAAATATTCTATAAACCTCCTAATCTGCGCGGCAGCAAGCCTAAAGTAAAAGCTAAATGCCCGGCAACATCCTATATGGAACGCTCCTCTATCTTACGCAAACTCCAAACCCGACAGCATTATGATGATCAAGGTGTCTTCCGGAGGATAAGGAAAGCTTGAAAAAAATTCACCTTTTCACGAACACAACTAAAAACCATTTGTCTAATAGTAAAGCTACCAACGTTGATATCTATCAGATCGGTTTCAATCTGGTAAGTATTAAAATAAAAAAAGCTCATGGCACTAAAAGCAGACGTTTGGCTCTTTTTACTTAGCCTGATTGCAGTTGTATCTGGTCTGGGCTGTTATTTGTACGGAATGTACAGCAACTGTGCCTTGTTTTTGATCATTAGTATTGGCTACTCAGCCTTTATCATAAAGAACCATCAAGAAAAGCACTTAGGGCATTAAAGTTGTGCTTTCAGTATGCAGTAGTATGGTGCTGCCCGATTAGTCGGGCAGTTTTTTTTTGCCCTTTGCTCTCCTCTACAGCCTTGTCGGGAATTTGCCGGATTTCGTAGAAGTCAGATGCAGCTTATTGAAATCTTGCGCATCTTTTAGGTAGAAATCACCACCACACACTATGTTATCCCGACTGTTCCTACTAGCGATGGCGCTTGCAGCCTTGCCGGCTACAGGAAATGCATCAACCTCTCCTTATCCGGTACTTGGGCAAAGGCATGTAGCCCCTCCTCAATTCCCGAATGCAGAGCAGCTCTCGCCCCTTACGATCAGGATCCCCTTTAAACTGGCCGGCCACCTTATTATTGTACAGGCAGAAGTCGCAGGGCAGTCTGGCAACTTCATCCTTGACACCGGCTCAAGCAAACTGATACTAAATGCGCGCCACTACGAAGGCGGCCAAACCATACAAGGTCTGACCGGTATTGGGATGACCGGGGAAGTGGAAGATCTCCGGGCAGCAACGATACGCGATTTAGCCATTGATGCCCTTCAGTACCCGCGCCTGGAGGCCGACATCATCGACCTCAACCACATTGAGCGTAAAAAAAATATCCGCCTGCTGGGCCTTTTAGGCTATAATGTAGTAGAAAATTTCGAGCTGATGATCGATTTCCAGCTCAAACAGCTCACCCTTACCACCCTCGACAGGAAGGGCAACCGTTTAGACACCCTGGCCTTTTACGAGCAACCGACCGACAGCCTGAGTGTGACGCGGGATCAGCATTTTCTAGTGATCAGCGGTGAAGTAGCGGGGGAGAAACTAAAGCTGGGACTGGATTCCGGAGCGGAGCTCAATCTACTGCACAACCGGGTCAAGAGAGACATACTCGATCACTTTAAGATCAGTCAGCGCACCCACCTTACCGGCATGTCTGGTGAAGAAGAGCTGGAAGTAATTGCCGGCAAGCTCTACCGGTTCCGGTCCGGGCAACAAAGATGCTCAGGCATGCGTACCTTACTGACCAATATGCATACCTTCAACCGGGCCTACCGTACCAGGCTCGACGGGCTCATCGGGTACGAATTTTTGTGTGTCCGCCGCACTCTGATCAACTATAAAAAGAAAAAAATGTACTTCTTTCAATGGTACCAACCCTAACAGGAATGAAAACCGTACGATTATACCTGACGCTCTGTTTATGGAGCATTCTGCAGCTGTGGCTGACAGGGCAAGTGCCTTATCATGCCTACTTTTTTGAAGGCGATGATGTGGTTTTTGAGTTCGATATACAATACTTCCGGGAAGCTACCCGCCACGGTGCCTTTTGGCGAACCGATTTTGAAGATATTGACGTGGAGTCTGTTGCCGTAGCCGGCGACTTCAATAACTGGTCTACAGATGGATGGCGGATGAATAAGGTCGGAGAAGGCCGCTATCAGCTCCGAAAGCGCATTGAGGCCTTCGATGATGACTTCCGGTGGGAATTTAAGTTTGTCGTTAATGGCAAATATTGGGCTGAGCCTTCTGAAGAGATTCGTAACAAAGGTAAAACCACCCATGTGGGTTCTTTTTGGAGACCGGTGTATAATATGGAGCTCTACACTGTCCGCCCGGATTCCTCTGCCAGCGATTGTTTTTTCCTGCCCGGCTACCCCGATGCAGAGGATGTCGTACTGAGTGGCAATTTCAATGCCTGGAATGAATCAGCATTCACCATGCAAAAAGTAGACGGTGGTTGGGAAACCTGCCTGGACCTTGATGCCGGCCGGTATGAGTACAAATTCATCGTCGATGGAACGTGGATGCATGACCCCAATAACCCCAAAACCGTGAAGAACCAATATGCAACCCTGAACTCTGTCTATGAGATCAGGCGGGAGGTTCAGTTTCGACTGTCGGGCTTTGATGAGGCCGCAGAAGTCAGGCTCGCCGGGTCTTTTACGAATTGGGAAGGGGGAGCCCTGCGCATGCACCGCGAGGGCAAATCCTGGGTAGTGAGCCTTCCGCTGACTGGAGGGAAGCACCTTTACAAGTTTATTATTGATGGTGAATGGATCACCGATCCTGCGAACCCAATCAGGGAGTATGACCGATATGGCCACCTCAACTCCGTAAAAATGGTGGAGTAACAGCCGAGTTGTCGCCCCCCCGCTATTGAGCAGGTATTTCGGTTAACAAAACACCCGGATTTCCTGTTACCAAAATAAAAAAATGAAACGCATATTTCTTTTCCTGGCTATGAGCACCCTTGTGTTGAGTTGCGCCAATTCGCAGAAGACCGGTGACAGCATGGCTGAAAAAAGCTCAAAAGTAGATTATCCTGAAGGTGTCGTTCCTGTCAGTGAAATTGATGCGCCTTACCAAGATTTATCCAAAGCGGTATTTGCTGGTGGCTGTTTTTGGTGTGTCGAAGCGGTATTCGAGCGCGTTGAGGGCGTAGAGGAGGCCATCTCGGGGTACGCAGGCGGTACAACACCTGACCCCACTTACAAAAAGGTGGCCTCTGGCATGACAGACTATGCAGAGTCTGTAATTGTCTATTACGACTCTACCGTAGTCAGCTATGAGGAGCTACTCACCGCCTTTTTCTCCGGTCACAACCCCACACAGCTCAACCGGCAGGGTCCCGACGTTGGCCCACAATACCGGTCTGCTATTTTCTATGCCAATACCCATGAAAAAGAGCAGGCGGCAGCCTTCGTAGAAAAGCTCGGTGCATCTGGCAAATACGACAAGCCGATTGTCACCAAACTGAGCCCGCTCGGGACGTTCTACACGGCCGAAGGTTATCATCAGGACTACATCGTGCACAACCCTAATCAGCCCTACGTGGTCGGGGTTTCCATGCCTAAGATCGAGAAGTTCGTCAAAGCCCACCCGGAGCTGCTGAAGAGTCAGTATAGAAAGCCGTAGGTAAAGCACCTCTCAGAAAAGACGCCTGGACACCCAACCGTTGGTTTCCAGGCGTTTTTTTTAATCCTTAGTGCATGTTTGGAGCAAACGATAGTTGATAATACCGCCAACTTTCTGCAATATTGTACTCAAAGCAAAACGACTATGAGCGAATTCAAGCAAGTCATCAAAGAAGGGGCAGGCACCGTGGGCAACTGGATCAAGCGTTTCTTCCTCATCATCCTCACCCTGGCTATCATCGGGGGAGCAGGCTACCTGTGGGTCTGCAACTGGACCTACAGTACCGGCACCCGTGCCGGCACACTGATTAAAATCTCTCACAAGGGCGTGGTTTTAAAAACGTACGAAGGGCAGCTTAACCTCGGCGGTTTCCAACAGAATGCAGCAGATGGGGTTTCCGGCAATGTCTGGGAATTCTCTGTCTGGGAAGATGAAGTCTATCGGGAACTGCAAAATTATGAGGGTAAACAAATCAAGCTCCACTACCGCGAAAAGTATAAAGCGATGCCCTGGCAGGGCGACACCAATTACTTCATCTATAAGGTGGAAGAAGTCAAATAGGCTTACTTCAGCAATTTACTGGTCACCACTACCCGCTGGGCCAGCACTTTCGCAAGGTTGCGCCAAATCACCGTACGGTCCGATTCTTTGACCAAAAGGTCAATAGCCTTCTCCTGAAAGAGGACTACCTCTGTCTCCGGACTCGCGGAGACAATCTTAGCCGTACGTTTGGTATTGAGAATGTAGGCAATCTCGCCAAACAGGTCCCCTTCGCCCAGCATCACCACCGTTTGGCCGCCGATTTCCACCCGCAGTAGCCCTTTGCGCACGTAACCGATAGACTTCCCGGTGTCATTCTCAGCAAACAGCACCTCGTCTTGCCGGCAGGTAATGATCATGGCATCTTTCAGAAAAGCCGCTTTCCCGTCCTCGCTCAGCCCTTCCGTAATAGCATGGTGCCCCTGAAAGTCCTGATCGTCTTCCGGATAAAAGGCTGTACCGGTCTGCAATTCTTTATGCTCACGAACCACCTGATAGTACCAATCGCAAATATCCTGATAACGGTCAAAGGAAACCCCGCGCAGCATAGGCAGCATGGGCGAGTGAATCACGGAAAGGTATTCCATATCCGGCAGCCCAATCATAGGGATTTGGTAATCGCCCCCCTCCCCCATTTGCAGGGGCCCGATGGGGCGCATCCCCAATCGTTTGTAGATAGAGTAATGCCCCGGGTCACAGTGCATCAGCAGCGCCAGCCCATCTGCCTTTAACACTTCCACAAAGCAGTGGCTTAATAATACTGGTACCGCTGGCGTATTGAGATAAGTACTATCGAAGGACAGGTGCGTAATTACTGCAAGCCGGGGCATATACCCGGCCTCCACGTAGCCGAAGGCATCCGCTGTTGCTGCGGCGCGGTCTTCAGCATCACTCAGTACCAGGCAGGCAATGATTTCCCCACGGCGGGTATCCTGGCAGGCCACCCACTGCCCGGACACGGGAAGCTTGCGGTTACCATCGTAATTCAACAGTTGCTCGCAAGCTTCCCGGTCTTGGGCCTCTGTGACAAAAAATGCCCGGTATTTACCGATCCACAGATCCCATTGCAGTGATATATTCTGGAGTAGCCCCATGGGGCTGAAGATAAGAAGTTTTAGAACTTCAGCCCTACGCTAAACTGTAGAAAGTGCCCATCGGCATTCAGCGTCCCCAGTGTATTCTCCTGATAGCGGTAGCCGAAGGAGGCCACATAAGCCATATTGGAATTGACAGAGCGCTGAATCCCCCCGCCGAGCCCAAAGAGAATACCCCCATCCGTAGCTTCATCCAAAAAGCCAAGACCGTAGCCCAGGTCACCGTAGAAAAACGGTGCCCACTCAGTTAAGCTCGGGTAGTAGCGTACGTCAGCGTAGAGGGGCACAAGCTCGTAATTGCCGTACCATTCCACGCCTACGCCCACGCCCAGGCTGATGTTCCGGTTGAGATGATACCCATTCACCGTATGTATGGCAAAGTAATCCTCGTCGTTGTCCATAGAGCGTTCATCCCCTATTGTTCCTATACCAAAGCCGTACCCCAGGGTAGTAATATTGGTAAAGCCTTCGCCATCGTGGACGATGATTTTATTTTTGAGGTTGTCATGTGGGACTTCCTCCCGGACGATACGGCGCACCTCATCCGGAGAAAAGGTATACACATCACTTTCGGTGGTCATAATCTGCACGCCATCCGCGTCCATTGGCTTGATGATTGAGCCCTTGATCACCTGCCCGTTTTTAAGGTAAATGACATCCATTTTGTCTTGCCCGAAAGCAACGGTGGCCATCAGGGCCATAATGCAAGTCAGTAGTATCGTTCTCATGGCTGTATAGTTTTTTGATTTTGTGATGTAGCCGGCTGAACCACACGGCTATCGGGTGTAATGACATGCCTGACCACCAGTCCGCCATCACCATTGATGCGCAGGCGGTGCTCGTCCAGGCGTTGATTGTATTGATTATAAAAGGTAACCCGGATTTCATTAAAGCCCCGCTTCAGCGGCACACGCTGATAGTAGATTTCCGCAGGCAGGGTCTGCCAGGACCGGATATCAGCCCGCTCGGTAGCGGCATTGACGAGGCTCATAGTCGTACCCAGAATGAGGCCCAGGGTTTCATCGTATTCTTCTTCCTTAGCTTCCTCTTTTTTGGCTTGCTTCTTTTCTTCCTCACTACCCTCCCCCTCTTCGTCGTCGTCTTTTTTCTTGGTTTTAATAGAACGCAGCCCGGCCTCTACCGCTTCTTTGGCCGCCAGCCGGATAAGGGCGGTCGCCAGCTCCCGCCCAAAGCGGTCGCGAAGGGACTGCTCGGCTACCACATTGAGGTCTTCGAGCATTTCCATACGTTGCAATCCTCCCGGGTATTTAATGTCGGCCCGGTGCAAAGGATACTGGCGCGGGCGGAAGGCAGGCAAAGCCAGACGGATGTTGTTGATGCCTTCAAAGCCGTTGTACTCGTTGTAGACGTCTTGTCCAAAATCGTACTCCATGCCCATGCGGTTATTGACAAAACGCACTTGGGAGCGGTCGCCCCGGCGCACGACATCAAAGCCAATGATATTTTCTTCCTTGATAGGCCCTTGTCCGTTTTCCCAAAACAAGACAAGACTACCGCCTTCGCCTGCATCTTCTTTACAACGCGGATTGAACAGGCGACGGTAGCGGGAGGCTTCGTTTGCAAAGCCGAGACGGTCAGCCATGCCTACCAGGTCGCACTTGAGCTGTTCAGGCATACGGACCCCCATGTAAGGCTGCTCCTTGTCCTCCTCCAGGAACAACTCTGCCGCATTGCGGAAGGCGATAAAAGCGTTATTCCACTCCCCATTCATTTCGTAGCTTAGCCCCATCGTAATGTGACCCAGCACATCGTCGTGGTATTTCAAGGGTTTATCCGGCACTGCATCGTTCAACTCCTGCAGGCGGATGTTTGTCCGCCGGGCTTCTACCCGTGCAGCAGATACGTCATTCAGCTGTAGATAGTTAAGGCTCTTGAGGTAGTGCACCGCGATATTCTCAAAATACTCGGTCCGGTAAGGCAGCACCCTTTGATTGCTCATCACGGCCAGACCCTGAGCGCCCAGTGAAGCACTGCGGTCTTCAATCAGGTAGTCCGCTTTATTAAGGTATTCGTTGCTCTTTTCCAGATCACCCTGCATACGGGCCAGGGCGCCCAGCTCCAGGTAACGCAGCACCTCGTTGCGGTCTTTCTTATAGAATCGCTTGTTTTCGATTAGGCGGGTTGCCTCTTCGAAGTTCCCGGTCTCGATGCGGTCGTTGTACAGCACCCGGTAGCGCTCAAAGGAAGCGCAAGAGGTCAGCCCACCGGCCAAAGCCAATAATGACAGTAGGTAAAGGTATTTCATGGGTGTCGGGTTGGGGCGAGAAAAGCAGGGAAACAGGGCACTCCTCCGGAAGAGGAGCGCCCCAATTAACAGATTTCAGTCCTTCTGTTAATTTTTCACAAACTTCTTGATCTTCTTATCGCCGATCCAGACGACCTCGTTGGTCTCCATATTGGTAAGGATCATATCAATTTGGTAGTAGATGACCTTCTTGCGCTTGTAAGCATCCATAATAGAATTGATGGAGCCTTGCATCATGTAGTCAGCACCAACTTCCAGCCCCCAGCTTTTCATGGTAGACTGGGAGGCGTTATTTTGCTGATCGGCCCGCTCACGGCGGATTTGCTCGCGCTTGGTACCGCCCTGCACCAGGCGTACCCGGCCACTTTTCACGAAGGCTTTTTCAAGCTCCTTGGTAAAGACCTCCGCTTCGATATGTTCATGGGATTTGTTCTCTACCATACCGACGATAACCACCGGCTCTTCGCCACCGTTGTTGCGTTTGTGGCGCTCCAGCCAGGGCTGCCCCATAATTTCGGAGACCAGCTCGGCGGCTGTCAGGCGGGCATCAGTATCATTCCAGCGGCCGCTAAGGTCTACTGTCGTATCGGTTTCGATACGCTGTACTTTACGGTTGCAGGAAGTCCCAATGAGGATGGCTAGGAACAAAAGAGGGAGGAAGGGTTTCATGTAGATTGTGTTTTGGTGTGGGGTGTATGCCAGATTGTTCGAAGGATCTGGCATACACCTGTTTCGTTTTGTTAATTTCAGAAGGTTTACCGGAATTTACCAGCGGTTCCAGCCCCAGGGGCGGCGGGGCACAATCACCTGTGGGCGGCGCGCCCGTTCGAGGCGGAGCTGCCGGCGGAAGTCGCGGCGTTCCTGGCGGCGTGCTTCTTTTATCAGGATAGGGTCGTAGGCTTCGTAGGTCTGATCCATCGTCACACCCATAGTGTTGGCGTGGTCAGTGGGGTTTTCTGTTTGGTATGCTTCGTGAGCCAACTGTGCCCGCGGGTTCTGGTCAGCAGATTGTGCAGACAAGCTAAGTCCGAAGGACAGGGCGAGGGTTAATGCGAGCAGTTGCTTTTTCATGGTTTTTCTTTTTTGATTACACTTCAAATATAAGGGCTTTACGCATACCGTGCTGATCTTTAACGGAGGGTTAACGGAAAGCCATGCAATTTAATACCCTACTAACAGAAAGCCTGGCCCAGGTCTTAAAATTGTTAAGAAATCAGCGTTGCCCAAAAGCAGCTGCCAGTTTTTACCTTTGTAGCATGGAAACATTCGCCAACCTACCTGCTCCTCCTGGCAAGCGCCTGGCTATCCACGTGAAGCCCGCTGCCGAGCGTGCCCTCCGCCGGGAGCACCCCTGGATCTTCGAAGAGGCTATCGCTAAGCAAAATGCTACGGGGGAAGCCGGCAGCCTGGCGATCATCTTCGACCGCAAGAAGGACAAATTCCTCGCGGCAGGGTTTTATGACCCCCACTCCCCTATCCGGATCAAGGCACTGCAGTTTGGAAAACCTGCCAAAATTGAGGCCTCTTGGTTTGCCGGCAAAATTGCACAAGCCTTCGAAAAGCGCAAGCCCCTGCTTGCTACCGACACCAACAGCTACCGCTTACTCTACGGGGAGAATGACGGACTGCCGGGCTTCGTTGCCGATGTATATGATCAGGTGCTGGTGATCAAGCTGTACTCCTTTATATGGCTACCCTATCTGAAGTGGGTACTCCCACCCCTGCTGCAGCTGAGCCGATGCGCCACGGTAGTCCTGCGCCTGAGCCGCAATCTTCAAGCCTTACCAGAGCTTTGCCACGGGCTGTCCGACGGGCAGGTCATCGTGGGGACACTGCCACAGGAGGAAGTGATTTTTCGGGAGCACGGGCTAAGGTTCTCTGCTAATGTGGTAAAAGGCCATAAAACAGGCTACTTCCTAGACCATCGGCACAACCGCAAGCGCGTCGGGGAACTGGCACAAGGGAAAACCGTGCTGGATGTCTTTGCTTACGCCGGCGGCTTTTCGGTGCACGCTTTGGCAGGTGGCGCTTTATCCGTTACCAGCCTTGACATTAGCGCACAAGCCCTGGAGATGGCCGCTAAAAACGTGGCCCTCAACCAACTTGAGGGGCGCCACCGGGTACTGGCCGGTGATGCTTTTGAACAAATGACCCAACTGAAAAAGGCAGGTGCTCAATTTGACCTCATCATTGTAGACCCGCCTTCCTTTGCCAAGCAGCGCAGTGAGCGAAGCCGCGCTCTTGAGGCCTATCAGCAACTCGCTCAGTTAGCCGCCGATATCCTTGCGCCCAAAGGCTTGTTGTTGCTTGCCTCCTGCTCCAGTCGGGTCACCGCGCCTGATTTTTTTGAGGCGGTTCTGCGAGTACTCGACGGGCACCCCCGGCATTTCCGCGAAAGCGACCGTACCTACCACGATATCGACCACCCTATCGGTTTTCCGGAAGGGGCCTACCTCAAAGCCATTTATATAGATGCCCTGAATTAATCTGAACATGCCACTGCCTGTCAGAGTTGAATAGAAAAGTTAATGCAACATTTCGACAACCTGGTTGAAGCCACTCAAACCTTGAAAAAGAAAGGATACATCCACGACTTCAGCCTGAAGCACGACCAGATTTACTGTAAAGACCTCGACAAAGGCTTTACTGCTAACGACTTTAAGGTCGAACAGGTTTTCCACTTCGAAGGCGCAGATAGCAGCCCAAATACCCGGTCTACACTCTTCCTGATCTCCACCAAGAGCAACGATAACGGCACCCTCATCGAAGAAGATGGGATGTATGGCACGGGTAACCTTGCTCCCGAATTGCTGGAAAAATTTAAGCAGCACAAATAGGGTTCTCAAAGACAAGGTGGTGTATTTTTGGGTGCGGCTTAGCTTTAGAGCGTCTTGGGACTTTAACAATCGGTCTGTAAACTGTAATTTTCAGCTTATACTTCGTCCCGGAAACCCTTCCCGCTTTTTGAATTCAAAAATCGGGAGAGGTCTCCGGTTTTCGAGTCTCGTCTGACCAAAAATTGCTGGTTTCCGACTAGAAGAACAAAGGTTCAACATGCTCTACCACGCCGTAGTATCACCTTTCAAATTGAATACCTATGAAAAACCAATTACAGATCTTCTTATTTGGCGGGCTGCTCGCCTTCCTACTTACCAACTGTCAATCGGGAGCCTCCGGCAACCCGGGAACGGACACGCAGGACACTACCGCTACCTCAACCCCAACTGATCCGCGGCTCGACTACACCATTCTGCCAGGTGAGCGCGTAGGGCTTGTCGATTTGAAACAGGCTACCGAAGCAGATGTGCTGCAAGCCTACGGTGACCTGGCACAAAAAGACAGTGTCTATCTGGGTGAAGGCATCTTTGAGCAAGGTGTGGTGCTTTTCAAAAACACGCCTGAAAACCGGGTTTACCTTTACTGGGACCCTTTTATGGGCACCGACCGCCCTTCTTTTGTCAGCATCTACGGTGAAAACCGGCAGACCGACTGGAAGACCGATGATGGCATATCCATCGGTACGTCAATGGAAGAAGTGCAACGCCTGAACGGTAAACCCTTTGACATTTATGGCTTTGGGTGGGATTATGGCGGCTACGTCAACAACTGGAACGGCGGCCAGCTGGAAGGCAAAGGATTCAGCATCCGGTTTGAGCCCGATGCTGACGCAACAACCTCAACTGAGCTCTTTGGCGAAGTGAATATCAGCAGCGATGCCCCTGCTGTGCGTAATGCCAAGCCATTCATTAGTGAGTTATCGCTCAGTGCTCCCAATCCGGACCCCATGGCGATGATGCAGGGTGGCTGGCGCTCAACAACCGATGAAGGCTACGAAATCATCATCGAAGGCGATCAGATGCGCCACTACAACAATCAGCGCCTGACCTACACGGTCAGCATCGAAGCGGACCCCGGCTGCCAGTCTGAAGCCTGCGCCGTCACTGGCACAACTCCCAATGGTTTTTGCTTTATCGAAAAAGACGAGTATGACGCACAGTGCAATGTGCTCATCACAGCGAATGCCACCACTCTAGAGTACACTGCTCTTGGTGCTGCCGGGGGCGCGCTTGTTTTTGAGCGGGTGGATTAGGAGCTTCGGGATTTTACACTTCGGACTGCTCTTACCAAATCTCGCCCTGCTCTAAGTCCACAGAAGCCCTCATCTACCTATGGGTTGATGAGGGCTTTTGCTTTAGCCAGAAAATAAGAAACAGCAAAGTTAAGAGACCCAGTCCGCCCCATACTCCGTACCGGTAGGCTAACCGTTTTTCGGGTGGATACTGCAAAGCTCCTGCTTCCCCAACATATACCATCCCTGCCCAATAGTAAGGCGACTTCCGGAAAGCAGGTACCTGCCCATCGGCCAAATAAGCCCGTTTCGCCTGCGCGAGTGCCAGCCCTTTATTCCTACCCTCCTCCAAATACCCGTACATTTGGCTCAGCAGATGCCCGGTAGCCGATTCATTGATCGCCCAAAGGCTCGCCACCAATCCGCGGCTGCCTGCATAGGTAAAAGCACGGGACAAACTCATAACGCCCTCGCCTTCTTCAAAGGTACCAAGGCCCGTCTCACAAGCGCTAAGCACGACCAGCTCTGCATTCAAAGGCAAGGCATAAATGTCTGGCAGGTAAGCCGCCCGGTCGTAGCACTCTATGCGCGGGAGGCTGTCTGCTGCGGTACCATGTGTAGACAGGTGCAGGATACGGTATTGCCCTGCATACTGTTGTAGCTGAGCCCAATCGGCATTAGGCCCTGTGTAAGTGGTTTTCTTCCAGGAGGCCGGAATTTCCGTACCGCTGCTGAGCAGGGGCGGCAGCCCCCGCTCGCCCGCTGCAAACCGGGGGGAGAAGTGTAGCAAGCCTTCAGGGGCGCGGACGTGCAACTGCTGTTGTTGTTCCAGCACCCGCAAAGAAAAAGCATAATGGAGATCCGTCTGCTGTACCAGAAAGGGCGCTGTAGACCAGCGGCTATCGCCCGGTTGTGTATACAAAGCCTCAAAGGGCAAGGCAGACAGCCAGGCATCAGGCACAATCAGCAACCGCCCTGGGACCTTTTCCAAGATGGTTCCCAGGAGCGACTCGTACAATGCAAACGCAAGCTCCGGATAGGCTCCAGAGTTTTCCAGCGCCTGCCGCGACTGCACCAATTGCTGAAACGCCACCACTTTATTTTGCAAATGGCTTGCGTCAGGCAATTGTACCCAAACGGCTTCCTGCCCCGGCATCTGCGCGAAGATCTCCACTGTGCGGTCCCCGACAAAGTACTCCACCACCACAGCGGAATGCTTCGCTGCGGCTTCAACTGCACCTGATCGATATGCCAATGTGCGGGCCCAACTCCCATTCTGTCCCGATTCGGCAAAGGCCGCCTGTAGTTTTTCCTGTAAATCATCGCGCTCCTTCAGCCAGGCCAGGTGGTTATCGTGCTGCGGGTGGAGCAGCAGCTGCCGTTCAAAATAAGCCAGCTGCTGCCGGAGGGCCTGTCCGGAGGGGCTTGTGCGGTGGTTGCGGCGTACCGCATCCAGCAGTACGGCAGCTTTCACCTGACCGGAAAACGCCCAGGCGGTATGCAGGTATTGCTCATCGCCAGTCCGCTCATACAATTCCCGCGCAACCTCAATCGCCCGGCCGACCCGGGAACGGCTCTGCGACAACAGCGTGATTTTGGAAGACTCATACTGCAGCCATTGCCGTAGCTGCCATTCTGCCCGACTGGCCAGTTGATGCGATTGCAGTGCCGCCTCAAGGAGGTTAAGGTCCCGACTTTTCCTGTACTGCCTCCACCAGGCATTTGCTTTGCCTGCCAAGGCTTCATAAATCGTATTTTCGCCGTACAGCTGTGCGGTATCCGGTAGTGCGAAGGCATCCGCTTCCGGCAGATTAGGGAACAAACTGCAGAGGGCAGCATGGTAAGCCTCCAGAGCTTGCCCGGGCTGCTGCGCCCTCAGCCACGCCTCCCCTATCGCTACTTCTACTTTAGCGATGGTACGATGGTAGCGGGTTGACCGGGCTTCCAGGGCATAGCTCCGGGCTTTTTCCAGAATAGGCAGAGCGGTCAGCCCGGCTTCTGATGTACTCATGAGCTGCCCTTTTAAAAGGTAAGCACCGGAAAGGTAATCCTGCAGCCCTTCGGGTGGATGGCCCGACTGCTGCAATGGCTCCAGCATTGACAATGCCTTTTCGGCGAAAACCATGGCTTGTTCCTGTTGCTCTAACGCACGGTAGCTGCGACCCGCAGAAAGATAGAGCAACCCGGCTTGTTCAGGGGGTAGCCCTTCCAGTGCCAGGCCTTTTTCATAAGCCGCAATAGCTCCGCCCTGTAATCCTGCATTCCAGTAGGTTAGCCCGATGTTGTTGTACAGCCCGGCCAGGGTGCCGGCGTCTGCCTCATTGGAAAATGCAGCAATTGCCTCTTCGTAGAGGGTGCGGGCTTTCTCGTTATCCCCCAGTCGGGTGTAATGGGCACCAAGTGGCAGGTAGAGGTAGTCCAGGGCTTCAAATCCTTCAAAACGGTGGGCTTCGTAAAGCCCCAGGGCACGCTCGTAGGCACGGACCGCACCGGTAACCCGCCCCAGTTGAAACCGGTGGAAGCCGCGGTTGACTTCCACCCAAAGCAGGGCTTCCATTTCGGTGGGTATTTTGGGCTTTCGCCAAATTTGCTGCACGGCGGTATCCAGCAATGCCAGCGCAATCTCCGGTTCATCAAAATGGGCGGCCTGCCAGTCCCAGTAAGTATAAAGGAAGCCCTCCAGATCGTCAGTATTGCGTTGGTGGGAAGCGATCCGGTTGTAGTAAAAAGTAAGGCTGTCGGGTTGGAGTGGTTCGGAAAAAAACCAGGTACGGTCCTGCCAGTACGAAAGGCTGTCTTGTGCTGCCACGCCCGCACTGAGCAAAAGTAACATTCCTAACACGCAGCCCCTTTTCACCATTGCCCTTTTTCCCTAAAGCTAAGTGTTTAAAACCGCCAATGCAAAAAGGCGAGCCCGTAGGCCGGTCGCCCATCAAAGGGGAGCACGCCCCGCAACCCCAGTGCCGGCCCCTTGCGGACTTTTCCAATCTGCAATTCTGCAAACCAGCTGCCGCTGTAGTTGAAGGAAGAAAGGTCGAACGATTGCATGACCGGATCGAAAGTTTGAGAGAAGTCCTGTATGAATTGCCCGTCCGGATCGTACACTTGCACCGTTCGTTGCTCTTGCCGGTTGGTGATTTGCTCCCGGTAGGTGATTTCCAGCAACAGCCCGGTACCTCCAGCCAGCCAGTCCGAGAAATTGTAGCGCAACTGAAGCGGGACGACCCCGAATCGCTGCTCCCGTTGTGTCCGGTCCAGGGTTCGGGAAGTAATGGTGTCTACGGTGGCAACGAAAGGCAGCCCTAACAGGTCAGTTTGGGTCCGGATCGTATCCCGGCTGGACTCCGTAGTTTCGAACTCCGTAGGCAAACCTGCCCAAACCTCCCCCTGCCAAAACAGGCGATAGGGGCTAAAAGGAGCAATACTCAACCCAACCGACCAGGTATTGCCGTTGCCCAGGCCCAGTATTCTGCCAGCCATCACACCTGGCGACCAACCGGGCCGAAAGCGGGTGGCCGCGCTACCCGTCTTAATGGGTGGGTTTTGATCAAAAACAATGGCCGCCCGGGCACTGAAGGGGCGCTTCTCCACCTGCTTCCCCGGAGATAACCGATACTTGATGTAACCCTTTGTCGAGTCCCGCTTCCCCACACCTTCCTGCCGGGTGCCCGGCAAATAGATGTCCCGGAACGTAAAAACCAGCTGCCCGTCCTGAAAGGTGGTATCCAGGCAACTCCAGGATGCCGAAGGCTCCGGGCAATTCGGGACTGCCGGTTGGGTCTCAATAACCCGTAAGCTTTTAGAGTCGTAGCCGGGAGGAAGATCGGTTTTGATTTCCACCCGGCTGGCGGGGCCTTCGCCGGTATTTTGGAAATGCACCTTGTAAGTCAGATCATTTTGCCGCATCCGGCGGAAACCCATCCGCTTTTGGGAAACGGCGATGTAGTTGGGGTCATGGGAGGCGACAATTTCCAACTCCAATGGGTACACCTCATCGACCCGCCCATCGTCAGTGGTGAGGCGGGCCTGCAGGGTGATAATGGCGTTGGTGTCTGCCAGCATAGCCTCAGTGACCTGCAGGGAAACGAAGAAATTACGAGTCTCCCCCGGCGCCAGCTCGTCAAAAGTCCAGTGGCGCTGTTCCCGGAAGTGTTCCGCAGCGTCTGCCAGATTGGAGCTTAAAGCAGGCAGTAGTAAGCTGTACCAGTCTGATGGAGGGGTCTCTCCGGCCCATGCTTCAGCCGGAAGGGAAAGTTCATTTTTCGAAAGCAAGGGGCCTAAAGGCTGCTCTCCAAAGTGGGTGCGGGCTTCTCCCCATTCAAAGTGAGTTTGGGGGTAAACCCTTTGATTGAAGGCCAGTTGTAGCTGACCGGATTGAAGAACCGGGCTTTGATTGGCGTAAGACACCACCAGTATAAGCTCCTCTCCGGGGCTCGGATTGCGCACGGCTTTCATCCCCAACCAATCGGATTCCCGTTCCAGGACATTGATAGAGGGGGCGGTTGATGCCATTTGCTCGTTTTTTGGCTTTGTATCAGGTTTGGTACGCCGTTTACGCGACCGCGGTGCCTTCCCGTTATCGTATTTGCCGGTAGCCAGCAGGAGGACTTCCTTCTCGGTGGTAT
This sequence comes from Phaeodactylibacter sp., assembly GCF_040219495.1. Taxonomy (GTDB): domain Bacteria; phylum Bacteroidota; class Bacteroidia; order Chitinophagales; family Saprospiraceae; genus Phaeodactylibacter. The sequence continues at coordinate 21,133 of NZ_JAVJSK010000020.1, forward strand.
CCTGATAGAAATGGACAGGGGCCTCTTCGAAGCTGAACTGACCGTCCCCGAATTCCCAATAGTAGTCATAGAAAGCGGGGGGTGCCCCTGCTATTTGTTGCAAAGGGGGCAACTGAGGCTGAACTTCCAGCCTGTTTCCGCTCATCCGGATTAGAAAATCAGCCTGTCGGGCCTCATTCTGTGCAAGTAGATGACAACCCCATAACATAGAAATAAGCAAAATCGGTAAGCATCGCATGGTGAAAGGTTTTTCAGTCTGAAGCTAAAGAGGCGCTTTGCCAGTATAGTCTAAAGATAAGCGTTTACACGCAAAAAGCCCCCGGGCTGATTACCCGGGAGCGAAGTTCAGGGATTATAAATACAAGTCAAGTCTACGGCAGTGCGTCAATGGCGTCCACCAGGTTTTGCTCGGTACCGGTAGTCGTCTCGCCTATGGTGAAACTGTAAATATCGTTTTCGGCAACTGTCACGCCCTTTATGGCATAGCGGTACTGACCTGCGTCCTCGGTGACAAAGATGACGTGCATTTCCAGCCCGACCGGAATCTGCCCGTAGTGCTCGGAGAAGTAGCCGGTGGCGCTGTCGTAGGTATCGAGCTTGGCCAGGGTGTTCGGTTCTCCATCGTAAGACAGGTACACGGCGCTGTTATCGGCATCGTAGCCATCGGGAACCGCTACCTGAAGAGTGGTTTTGGGGCGAGGGTCGTTGAAGAACCGGTCCACGTTGGTCCAGCCAAAGTCGCCGAAGGATATATAGTACTGCGCCTGCTGCCCTTCGCCTTCCACGAATACGCGGTCGCCCTGCCCATCGGCATCTTCTTTTTCCTCTTCCCAGGCGATGTCGCCGTCCGCGTCAATCTGCCCTTCCCAAAGGGTCATAGCCGGGTCTCCACCTCCTGTCAGGCTGGAAGGCACTCGCAGCATCATGGGGCAGCCAGGCGTCAACGCTTCACCGTTTTGAGTGACCTCCACAAAGAATTCGCCACCGGAAACGAGGGGGGCAAGTGCTCCGGTTGCTGTAATACCCATGGTAGGCTTATTAGTGGCCAGCATATTGCCCCGGCCATAGAGTTCGACAAAAGCCAGTTCTACGGTTCCGGTTGCCACACCGTCGCCATCGGTAAGGCAGCCGGGAGCGATATTGAGCTCTGCACCCCCTTCGGATAGGAAGTTAAGCCCGTCTTCGGCCTGGAAAGTTGCCGTTTGAGTGCGGGCCTGAATGGCTGCTTCCCGCAACTGATGGAAGTCTTCCGGATTAGGGCCAGCTACAGTGGCCGGTTCTTCTTTATCACAGCTGGAAAAAGTGATGGTGGCTGCAAAAGCAAGGATAGGGATGATTTGAAATAACGTTTTCATGACTTCTGATTTTTAATTGATTGTTGTCTGTTTTCATCCCCTTATCCGCACGTAAAGAAGAATCTTATGCCCTGAAATGTTAAGATTTTGTTAAGGAAAATGATTTCCCATTAGCTGAAAACCACTATCTTGTCAAAAAGCCCATTCATGGCAGCCGCACAACCTTATCTAAAAGCATTACGGGAACGGGACGACCGGGGCATCCGGGAGATTTATGAGGCCTTTGCGCCCGCCGTTCGTCAGTGGGTGTGCAACAACAGCGGCACGCCCTCCGATGCTCAGGACCTTTTCCAGGAAGCGCTCATGGCTATTTACGACCGGTACTGCCTGCGCGGAGCAGCCTTTCAGGGCTCCTTTGGGGGCTTGTTGATGACCATCTGCAAAAGACGGTGGTACGACCGGTTGTCCGGAAAAAAGCAGGACGAAGGCATAAGAAATGCGGAAGCCAGCCGATATGAAGATGAAGCCGAAGCGTGGGAAACTGCCGGAGCAACTATTCAGCAGCAGCAACGGCAGCAGCGGTTGGAGCAGGTGTTCCAATACCTGAGCGAGCAATGCCGCAGAGTGCTGACGCTGCTGATGACGGAAGGGCTGACTGTTGAGGAAACTGCTGAACACTTAGGGATCAGCTCGGCCAATACAGTCTACCAGAATAAGCACCGCTGTCTTTCCCGCTGGCGTCAGCTTTATTTTGAACAGTACAACGATTAAGCCATGGAGGAGTCCAAACGCATAGATGAGTATTTGAGCGACCAGCTGAGTGCAGCAGATCAACAGGCTTTTGAAGAGGAACTGAACCGCGACCCGGAGCTCCGCAGGCAAGTGGACCTGCAGCGGGACATGGCTTTTCTCCTTAGCCACCAAAAGGACAGAGCTGCCCTCAAGGCCCAAATGGAACAAACCGGAGCGGATTTCTTTGCGGAAGCCCCTTCTTCCCGCCCGAAGGCCCGGATCCGATGGATAGGGTGGGCTGCTACCGCAGCAGCAGCGGCGATTCTGCTCTTCGTGCTTTGGCCCGTTTTTGTTCAGCCGGATTTATACCAACAGTACGCCGAGTTTCCGCCACTGGCCCTTTCCGAAAAGGGCACAGCTACCACGAATTGGGCCGCCACCGAGCAAACCTTCAACACCGGTGACTACACCGAAGCTGTTGAACAGCTGGAAGACTATCTGCAGGCTTTTCCTAATGATCAGCAAGCCCGTCTGTACCTCGGCATTTCCAGGATGGAGACCGGGCAACTGACCAATGCCCGTCTTTTGTTTGCCATCGTGGCCACCAAAGCCCCTGGCCTTTCAGATTATGCGCAGTGGTATACAGCACTGAGCTATTTGAAAGAAGGCGATAAGGAGGCGGCCCGCAGCGTACTGGAGCAGATCGAAGCGGGGACAACATTTTACGGGCAGGCACAGGAGGTTTTGGGAGCATTGGAGTAGCACGCCTACAGCTCCTCTCCCGGTACTTGCTGAGCAATAAAACTGAGGTAGCCTCTTTTCCCTCTTTCCTTACGCCAAAAGCGGGCGGAGCGTTGCAGGTAAGTTAAAGCAGTGGCGTAAAGTATTTCCAGATACGGAATGGTTCTGCCTCCCAGGGTATATTGGTCATTTTGGAGCAAATGCTCATCTGCTCCAAACTCTTCACGGACAGCAAGTGCCAGGAGAATCGACTCAATCAGGGCCTGCTTGCGGGTAATCGTAGAATGAGGCTCCTCCAGCTCTGCACCTCCGGCGAGCTTTTTGAAAAATCGCTGCAGCTGTTCATAGACTACCTCGATGTCTTTATCTTCCAGCCTTGGGTGATCTTTATAGACCTTCAGCACGGCTTCTTCAATGCTAAACAGGCAGGGCTGCAGGAAATCGGGCGGCATGTGAGCATTAGGCATCGCTCTATATTTTTTTTACAAAGTTAAGGTTGATTTCTGCCATTTAATATCAATTTTTTGGTTTTATTTGGCTGTGAAGCGATTTAGAGCTTGTTGGGACTTTAGTAATCGGTCTGCTTATACTTCGTCCCGGAAATCCTTATTTAGCTCAGGCTAAACTCCGGCTTCCGCACCTCGTCTAACCAAAAAAATGCTCGTTTCAGACTAGAAGACCGAAATCCCAACACGCTCTTAATCAACTTCATCGTTTTTCAAAAACAGACCCACTCCTACATGGAATTATTAAGGTATAACGAATTTTCTGCCAAAGGGATGAGCAGTAAATTAAAAAAGGTGGAGCAGATGCTGCGCGCCGGCGACTTCAAATCGGCGGAGGTCAAAAAAATGAAGCACCTGGGCTACTTTCGGGCTAAACTCGACCGTGAGAACCGGCTGTTGTTCAAATTTGCGAAGCATCAGGGGGAGACCTATATCCTGCTTCTGGAGGTTATCCCTAACCACGAGTACGACAAATCCCGATTTCTGAGAGGCGCTTCTGTTAAAGAGAACCATTTTAGTGAGGTCGCGGGCCCGGGGGATGTCGAAGAGGATACCGTAGAGCCGATACGGTATATTAACCAAGCGAGCAAACGGTTCCATTTACTGGATAAGGTCATTTCTTTAGATCGCGATCAGGAAGAAATTTACAACCTGCCTGCTCCCCTCATTATCATCGGCTCGGCAGGCAGTGGCAAGACCGCGCTCACCCTGGAAAAGATGAAAGGCTATCCTGGTAACGTTGCCTATGTATCGCTCTCGCCTTACCTGGTGGAAAATGCGCAGCGCATTTACGAATCATTCGGGTACGAGAACCAAAAGCAGGAAATTGACTTCCTCTCTTTCCGGGAATACCTGGAAGGGATACAAATCCCCGAAGGCAGGGAACTGGATTACCGCAGCTTTGAACGTTGGTACGAGCGCGGGCCCCGGCAACGTTTTAAATTCAAGGAGCCTTACAAGCTTTTTGAAGAGTTTAAGGGCGTACTGACCGGCTCCGTTACGGATGCGCCTTACCTCAGCCGGAAGCGTTATGAGGAATTGGGCGTCAAGCAGTCTATTTTCCTGGGCAATGAGCGTGGTAAGGTTTACGACCTCTTTGAACGCTACCTGCGCTTCCTGAAAGAAAATGACTACTACGACAGCAACATGGTCGCTTACCAGTACATGGATCAGGTAGCCCCGAAGTACGACTTCATCATTGTAGATGAGGTGCAGGATGTTACCAATATTCAGTTGCTGCTGATTTTGAAAGCGCTGAAGACGCCCGGCAACTTTTTGCTCAGCGGGGATGCCAATCAGATTGTGCACCCCAACTTTTTCTCCTGGTCAAAGATAAAAAGCTTGTTCTTCAATCAGGACCTGAAAGGCAGTGCGCTGCGCATTCTCAAAACCAACTACCGCAACTCCCGGCAGGTGACCAAGCTGTCCAACGACCTACTCAAGATCAAAAACGCCCGCTTTGGGTCTATTGACAAAGAGAGTACCTACCTGATCAATACCGTGGCCGATACGGAAGGGAAGATTCACTTTTATCCAGACAGTGCCAAGGTACGCAAGGAGCTCAACAAACGTACGCAGGACTCCGCAAAATTTGCCGTACTGGTACTGGACAAGCTACAGAAAGCACAAGTCGCGAAGGATTTCAAAACACCCCTTGTGTTTACCATTCAGGAGGCCAAAGGGCTGGAGTACGAGAATATTATTCTGGTCAACTTTATCAGTGATCACGACAGCGAATTCCGCACCATCGCGAAAGGCGTAACCGAAGCGGACCTTTTAGACGAAAATCTGCAGTACTCCCGTGCTAAGGACAAAACCAATAAAGACCAGGAAGCTTACAAATTCTACATCAATTCCCTATATGTGGCTTTCACCCGGGCTGTACAGAACGTACATATTGTAGAAACCAAAACCAAGAACGAACTGCTGCAGCTCCTCGGTGTGATGGAAACAGAAGAGGAAGTCAAGATTGAGCAGCAGGCCAGCGATGAGGAAGAATGGCTGGAAGAAGCCCGCCGTTTGGAGCTACAGGGCAAGTTTGAGCAGGCAGAAGCGATACGGGCCCGCCTGCGCGGGATTGAGTTTGTGGGGTCAGACGAAGCGGAGTTGTTGGAAGAGCGGATTTTCGACCCGGAAGTCAGCCATACTGATAAGGATGTGGAGCGCCTCTTTTTGTTTGCCCGCACCCGGCACCGTATTGGGTTGGTACAGCGGCTGCACGAAGCGTTGAACTATGGGCCCGCCAAGCAATACCTGGGCGAATACAAGAAGGCGCAGCAGCAATTGGCGGGCCATGTCCGCAACAACAACCGGAAAAAAGCAGAGCGCCTCATCGGTAAATTCGGAGTGGATATCCCTGATGCTACAGAGGGCATGACCGGGCTGATGATTGCTGCGCAATACGGCAAAATCGATATGCTATATTACTTCCTGGATCAGGATGCAGACCGCAACCGGCAAGACAACCTGGGGCGCACGGCTCTGCAGCATCTGATTTTGGGCTACGACCGTCGGCAGCTCAATAAGTTTTTGCTGGAAACCTGGTACCCTAAGCTTGCCCCCTCTGCCGGTCAGTGCCGCTATGATGGCCGCTTGTACATCATCAACCACAAGAGTATGGCGTTCTTCCTCTACAATGTGCTCAACGCTATACGCCTTGATGTATTTGCGCCCAATGACCCTCTGCCCAGGCGCTGCCTGCTGATGGACGACTTCATGCAGTTTATTGAAGAAATGCCGCCGTCCCTGCTACCCGACTACCGCCGAAAGCGGCAGTATGTCAACAGTATCCTCTCTAAACATGAGGTGGACCGGGATGACCCGTATAACCGTAAGCTGTTCGTGCGGCGTAGCCGGGGCTGCTATGATGTGCTGCCGGGGGCGGAGGTGACGTGGGGGTAGTAAAAATCCCCCTTACCGCACCAACGTCACATCACCTTGCCTTGTCCACACTCCGTCTGGCGTTTGTACCTCAATTTGATAGTAGTAGACCTCCGTAGGCTGCGGCTGCCCATTAGCAGTGCCGTCCCAGCCCTGAGCAGGATTTTCGTTGTCGTACACCTGCTGCCCCCAGCGGTTGAAAATGCGGAAGGCGGCCACCCGCGCTTCGGCATTGCCTACTACATTGAAGAAATCGTTTGTCCCATCGCCATTGGGTGTAAAGGTATTGGGCATAGCCAGCAGGAGTTCACCGCCCGGGACTTCTGCCTCGATCTCCGCCACACAGCCCCATTCGTCTTCAATACTGGCGTAGTAAAAGCCCGCCTGCAGGTTATTGCGCTCCGGAGTGGTGCTACCGTCTTCCCAGATCAGGGTGTGTGTACTGTCCGCCAGGATAAGAGACAGGCTTCCGTCTCCGTAGCCAAAGTCGGGCGCAGCCTCCACCTCGTACAGGGGCGGCGGGTAGTAATCCAGCATCAGGTAGACCGTGGAGTCGCAGCCGTTGGCATCGGTGAGCTGCAGGGTGTAGTCGCCCGCGGATTCAAAAGTCGCTCCGCCTATATCCAGCACTTCGCCCAGGCATAGGGTGCTATCGAAAAAGGACTCTGAAAGGGCTTCCACCGACAGCTGCAGCACCACCAGGGAATCACAGCCGGCCTGGGATTGCAGTTCGGCTTCATAGGTGCCCGGTGTACTTACCTCCTGTCCGTTAAACAGATAGGACTCGCCCTCACAAATCACTTCGGCCAGCTCAGTTTCAAACTCCGGCAGCACAGTAAGCTCGAGCTCCACGATACTATCGCACCCTAAAGTGGTCTGATAATCGGCCAAATAAGTGCCGGGCTCGGTCAGGGGCTGCCCGTTGAAGAAGAGGGTATCGTTTTGGCAAATGGTGGATTGGAGGCTTTCAGAAACGGCAGGCAGCACACTCAGGTCGAGCGTAATGAGGCTGTCGCAGCCGTTGCTGGTGGTGAGGGGCTCTGTGTACAGGCCTGGCTCGGTTAGTACGGTACCGTAGAAGTCGTAGGTCTCGCCCTGGCAGATGGCGGCGCTTTCATCGGTGGACCAGGTAGGCCGCAGTTCCAGGTCCAGACATTCCACCCGGACGCAGGAACCAACCGTAGGCGTGGTATCGCAGTACAGCCCGGCGGCACTGACCCAGGCCCCAAAGATATTGATGCTGTCGCCCGTGCAGATGCTTTCGGTTTGCGTTGGCAGAATGGTATCGGTTTGGCTCTGCACAGTGAGCAGACGCTCTGCTTCACATTGAGCACTATCGGTGGCAGCAATCAGGAAGCTGCTTTCGCTAAATGGTACCGGGATGCTCACTTCCGCGCAGTTGCTGCCTGCGCAGATCACCTCTTCAGCCCCGGACCAATCATACTGCACCCCACCGGTAAGGTTTACGGAAAGGGTGTCGCCCAGGCAGGCTTGCAAAGTGTCCGGTACGCCCCCGATTTCAAAAGCCTCGAAGAAATCCACGGATACGGCAAGCAGCCGGGTGCAGGCCCCGTTATCGGCCTGCAGCTGAAAGGTATAATCCTCCTGCACTTCCACCACCGGGCTCAGACTGTAAATATCGCTCAGGCGGTCATCAGCATTGACCCAGTCGTAGGCCGTGCCGGGCTCCGCGCTGACCTGCAACTGCGCCGGCGGTCCAAAACAGAAGCTTTGTGCCGGATCGGCCTGCAGGGCCGGGGCAGGGAGCACCTCGACCATCACAGAATCCATACCCATGCACCCCAGATTATCCGTAATGCTGACGGTGTATACCGCGGAGTTGTCAGGGGCGGCAAGAGCGGCCTGCTCATCGTCGATGACCAGATTCGGGCCCGACCAGGCGAAGGCCTCGCCCAAAGAAGCGATGAGCGAAGCCGTATCGCCCTGACAAATCGTGATGTTTTCAGAAAATATGAAGGGCTCCGGATTAACCGTAACCTCAAAGGGGTGGCTGATGGTGCAATTACCGACTGTCTCCTGCAATTCGAAGGTATAGAGTACCTGGTTACTAGTCGTTTCCGGTGGGAAGAAAACCGTTTGCGGGCATTGGGTACAGCTCAACCCATCAGCATCTGACCATTGATAGGTATAGCCCGTCAGCGGGTCGACGCCCAGCTCAGCGGATTGGTCCCAGCACAGGCTGACGGTCGTGGGCTTGATGACCGGCACCCCTGAAATGGGGACCGTCAGCGTCTGACAGGCGCAGTTGGCCTCCGCTTCGAGGACCAGCAAGAGCCGGCACCAGTATTGACGGGGCAGATTAGGAAGGAAGGCGCTCAACTGTGTGCTGCCGCCGGCCTGATCGATCCCGTTCAATGTCAGCATTTGCAGCATTGAATCCGGCAGGCTCAGTGCGCCATCCCCGTCGAGGTCGAGGTAAAGGGCCGCCTGAAGGGGCAGTCCGTTGGGGTCAGCGGTATTGGTAATGGTGGCCTCCAGCTGTAAGTCATTGGAGATGCTGGAAGGTGCCGTGGCAGAGATGTCGGTTATTTCATAGGCCGCCTTGTCCACCGAAAGCGGCAGGTTGGCATCACCCGTGACTACCTCGATCTCGCAGGGCTGTCCTTCGCTTACGCAAATGGCGGGCACCTTGGTGGTGGTGAAGTGGCTTAGGACGGGCACGGCGCATTCGATGCCCTCCTCCGCTACGATGCTGAAGGACAGCGTGACATCCGATGAAGGGCTGTTGATGGTCCACTTGAGCTGCCCGTCCTGAAAAGCAGGCTCCGGGTGGTCGGTATTGCCTGCTGTGGAGCCCGGCACATAGGCCATGCCCACCGGGAGGGTGACGTAGAGGTTGGCATCCGTATTGGCAGGGTACTGGAAAGTGGCATTCAGCGCCAGCGTATCCCCACAGTTGAGGCTGCCCGAGAAGTTGACGTTGAGATTGGAGGCATAGGGCGGCTCCACCCCTTCGATTTGGTAGCGCCCGGTGACCTTGGCTACGGTATTGGTGGGCTCTTTACAAGTCTGCTCCGCCCGCATACGGTAAATAATGCGGGTACCGGAGATGAAATCGCAGTTGGTCTCGGTATCAAACTGCAGGTAGAAGCTATTGCCCGGCGTACTGTTGACGCCAGACAGCCCCTGTTCCTGAATGAGTGACCAGACCGTTGCAAAATCCCAGATAAAGGTGCGCCCCTGTAGCAGCTCGGGGTCAGGCAATGGGGAAGTTTGCCCACTCCCCGCCGGGTACTCCACTGCACAGGAGCCCGGCAGTATATCCATGCCCACCGGCAGGGTGACCTCCGCCTGCAACTCGTAGACCGCGCCCAGCCCTGCATTAAACAGCAGCGCCTGCGTACGGGGCATGGTATCGCAGAGGTCCGCGCTGAGGTTTTCTGATTCCGCCTGCAAATCGATGAGCCCGGGCGGGAAGTCGATGGTCAGGGTTTCGCTTTCCAGGGCACAGGGCGTCTGCGCTGGGTCGGTAAAGGGCGAGCAGTCGAAGCCGTAGTCGAGGCGGATGGTCTCGGTGCCGCAGCTGCTGGAGCGGCCGCGGAGCAGCAGGTTTAGCGTATCCGGCGTGACTACGGAGCCGAGCTGGAAGATGCCGTTGACTTCGGGGTACACTTCCCCGGTCTCTGCATTGACGACTTGGATGGAGTCGAAGACGGAGGCCGGGTAGACGGGGCGGAGGTAGAGGTTGTCGTAGGGGAGAAAAGTATTGTTGCCCGCTCTGACTACGAAGGGAACCTCTAATTCGAAATCTGCAGCGAAGGAGGTAACAGTGGATTGAAGGAGTGGCAGGTCACAAATGTCGATGGCATCATAAAGTGGCCCAACCAAGCTCACCGCTAATGTGTAAGAAGCTGGGAAGAACCGAGTGCCAATCGGGGTCCGTTCCAGCCTGGCTTCAACAGGCAAGCGACCATTCTGAGAAGGCCATTCCGCTATACAAGCGGTAAAATGGCGGTGCAGCGATAGCTGAAAGTGATAATTACTATTCACACCAACAAAAGGGAACGTCTCTGGCACATCAAAAAGCACATATTCTGCAGAATCATAGGGAAGTAAGAATACAGGAGGCGTATTGTGTTGCCTTAACTCCAGGGAATCAACCACTATGCCTGCCACCTTGGGCACCCGGAACTGAGCGGCCCGGTGAAAAGGTTTGATTTCACCAGGAAAAGGGAAAGAGAGGGTTGAGCGAAGACTACGTGCGACAGAGGCAGGTGACGCGACCTGACAGTTGCCACTACGGGCTCCACCTCCACCTGGCTGGTCCCGTAATGTTACATTCGCAATTTCCACCCGCTGCGACTGGCAGTTACAAGTGGGCAGGATGCGGGTTGCATCGATAGGGCTATGGTCAAAGTACGTACGGGTATCGTAGTCGAAGGCAAAACGTATTGACGAAAAAGGATATAATGGGGAAGAGCTTGGTGAAGAAATATTACTTCCAACCAAATTTAAATTAGCATCTACCCGCTGCTGCACCACCATTTTGACAGAGTCGCCCGCTGCATATTTAAACCCTTGCGGTATGGCGGGATTCAATGTCCGTAATACAGGAACAGAAAGGTCGTACAAAAAGACATCACGGGGAGACCAGAAAATACGGTCGAGGCCATTGACCTCATACCACACCGATTCGGAGGCATCAAAAAGGAGGAGGGTATTGCTTAATTCGGCAATCTTTTTTTGCTCACCTATCATGTGGTTGACCGTTGGGCCAGTGAGCAGACTGTTTCCGGTCCCAATGTTCCTCACTTCAAACCCTTTGTGGCCGACTTCCAGCGTAAAGTACTCCAGCTCCGTACCGGGTACGTCTGTTTGCACTACACCATCGACGCGCAGTTCGAAAGTATCCCCGGGTGCAAGGTAGTCCAGACGCATTTGGCTAAAATCGTAGAGCCCATCTTCATCGGGTTGCCCATCGCCATCCTTATCCGGCCAGCCCAAGGTTGTGCGGAGGGCCTCAAAAGTATAATCGAGGTAGCCGGCCAGCGTATCATAACAGATACCTTCATAGCAAGGCAGGGGCACAAGTATATCACTACAGGTGCGCAATTGCCCGATGTTGCTGCAGTTCTCGTCTGCCACCACTACCGCTTCTGCCAATAACCCATAAAGCTTACCAGTCCCAATAGGACAAGACTCTGCACAGTCTGAGAGAATTCCGGGCAGGCATAATAAATCTGATGCAACGCTACAGTCCAAAACGGTAGGTACCTCAAGCGTATACGGAGCCCCTGATGCAATAGGTAGGGGATAAACCAGCTCTACGACATTAATGGTATCCGTAATTACAGTCTCGCTGACCGGCAAAACACCCTCCAGGGCAAAATCAGTAGACTGCAGCACCAAAAAAGCCGGGAAGGCCAACTGCACCCTTAGCTCACCTGCCACATCGTCAAGGTCGATGTTATTAATCTCATAGACGATGTCTACCGGGTTGTTATTCTGCAAAACGCCGCTTATGGAAAGGGCTCCGGTAATCAAAGGATCACCGCTTCCAGCCTCTCCCTCCCCGTCAACGAAGCGATCATCCGGCGCTGCACATTCCTTGATGTATTCGTAATCGTAGGTCCAGTTAGAAGCCGCAGAATTGCACTGTCCGGGCTCACAAATACTGGTCGTCCATGTGATGTCAAATTGCGAACCGAAACTTGGTGGTGCCAAAGGATTGATAAAGTGCAAAGTAACGGCATGGGCTACACTATCCCCACAGGTATTCAGCAAAGGCTCGTGGTAGACGACAGAATCCAGAAAGGGACTATTCAGGCTGCCCAGCAAAATACCCCGTCCCTCGCCCGGCTGTCGGATGTTGAGCACAAAATCCATTAGACCGGTGGATTGGTTATTGCGCCGTACGCGAAGGGTTTGCGCTGCTGTACCGCCATCAAAACAGGTCGGCTCCTCCACGATTTCCAGAAAACCTAATACATCTCCATTTTCCACCACATCCACAATCTCCACCTTCGCATTCGCCCGCCGCGACTGACAGAAGCTGCCCCCGCAGCCCCAGCGCACCCAAAGCTCCGAGAGGGCATCCCGGGTTTCATACGCACAGTCTACCACTTGTACGCGCTCGGTGATGGTGATTTGTTCGTTGAAGTCAAACCAGCCGTCGCCATTGCCAATTTGAGCAAAGTCCTGCGGGCCGAAGCGCAGGAGCAGGGTGTCCGCGTTTTCGACAAGGGTCTCCCCATCGTTGCTGCTCACCGCGATGCTGCTGACGTGGGTATCCAAAAATTCAAAACTTGAGACTCTGCCCGGCCGGGTATTGCGGACGGTGAGGGTACGGAATACCACACCGTTGAGCGTACCCTGCCAGTACAGGTTTTCGCCGTTGGTGATGAGCAGGTTGGCCGTCTCCACATTGAAGGGGTCGGAGGCGAAGCCCTGACTGCCATTGGCGTGTTCCAGTTCTGCGGTAATGAAGAACAGCTCCCCCGCATCAATACAGGACAATGCCTGACAGCTGACATCGGCTTGCAAGGTGAGGCTGAGGGTGTCGCCCGCAGGCACTTCCGGCAAGGTAAAGACGGGCTCCGACAGGTTGCCAATCGCTTCCTCGGTGCCGCCGCTAATGCTGCCGGCCTGATAGGTGATACCGCAGGGTAGCCCAAGCGTCAGGGTGGCATCTTGCAGCCCGTTGGTGCCGCCGGTGATGGTGTATTGGAAGGTCTGATCTTCGCAAACGCTAAGGTTGCCGGGGGGCTGTAGCTGGGCTTGCTGGGCGGTGAGGCCCGAACAGGTGAGCAGGAAGATGCTTACAAGGGTGGTGTAGATTTGGGGTTGCATGGTTGCTAAGGTTCTTATCTCCGAATATTAAAAGGCATATTTGTCATTTCAGCGGTGCAAAGGTTATCCATTCATATCGTGATCGTAATCGCCCCCGGCGTACGCAGCTTGTCCCTGAACTTGCCATTCACATGCACATCTGCCATACCGGTAGAGGCATGCTGCACTTCGGCAACGCCCTGTGCATTGGTGTATACCGCTTTGCTGAAGCCGGAGTTGAGCAGACCATTCCAGAACAGCACGACTTTGGCGTTTTGCTCCCACTTACCGTAGCGGGCGTTGTAGACTTTGATGATGGAGGTTTTCATGAGTCAATGTTTTAGCTTATAAAATTGATCCTTTTATTTTACCTTCCCGACTTTTGGGTATCCTGTAAAATGGCACCATTTACAATAACCTTCACTCTATCCCCACCAACCCCCAATCCTTCCCCACTAATCCGCCCGCAAATTAGGCAGCCCGCTCAAAAACGACTCCCGCCACTTGTCGCTCAGCGGGATTTCCTGTGTACCCTCCCGGTAGCGGACCATCACGCGGCCGCGGTGGTAGGCCACTACATGACGGGTATTGACGGCCCAGGAGCGGTGGGTGTGCATCAGGACGGTGCGGAGCGCTACTTATGCTTGCAGGTTTTCTATATCATCCAAGTCCTTATTACGACCGGATGCCTTTTTGGCGGCTATCAAACTATTAAGGTTTAACACTCTGACCCGGAAATCGCCTTCAATGTCAAACCATTCAGCAGATGCCAGCGCTTCATCAAACTCTAAACCTTTGATTTTGGTGATAATATCAATTGAGACAGGAGGCCGGCCAAAACTAAATACCTCATTCTCGCTAGTATTCAGGAACCGCGCTTCGGTCATGTCAAAAACGGACATCCCAAATACTTCGAATGCCCTTGATAGCTTTTGGTAATTACTGCCAACCGCTTTCACCCAAATATCCATGTCTCCGGTTGTTCTAGCATATCCATGGAGGATCACAGCATAGCCTCCAACAAGGATGTAGTCTACCTGACTTTGATTGAGCGCCTGGATGAAATCCTGGAAATCCCGATTGAAGATATTAGCCATCTGAACGTGTTCTTATACTGAAGGCTGTACGATCCAACCGGTGTTGACCGTGGTAATCTAACTGGTAAGCGGTACAAACCAGGTACCAGGCAGCCGCAAGCCGCTCCATAGCTGTTTTTTGCATCCAATAATCACGCTGCTTTGATGCTTCCTCAAAGGATTGAACACTAAATGCCTGCCGGTCTAAGCGGTAAGATTCCATGATCAGGATATTAGACATTATGAACACCAATTGATATAGGTATAGACTTGCCCTTTTTCGCCCTCTCCGCGTTGAGAAGCCTCGCCGTAGCCCCGGCTATGCCTACGTTTCTCGCCTTGACAGGACAAAAAATTGCGGCGTCTATCCTCTATACAACCGATATTCATAATGTCTATTGTTGTTTTGTAAAAATACTTTTTTTTGGCAAAGTTTCAATCCGCCCGCAAATTAGGCAGCCCGCTCAAAAACGACTCCCGCCACTTGTCGCTCAGCGGGATTTCCTGTGTAGCCTCCCGGTAGCGAACCATCACGCGGCCGCGGTGGTAGGCCACTACATGACGGGTATTGACGGCCCAGGAGCGGTGAGTGCGCATTAGGGCGGGATGAGGTACCTGCTCCAGAAAACTGTTAAGGCGGACGGAGAAGGCAATGGCTTTGGCGTCGGTCACGATTTTCACGGCGTGTTCCTTGGCTTCTATCCAGCGGATGTCGGCGACTTCCACGCGCACGTGGCGGTAGTCCTGCCGGACGAAGAAGAAATCCTGGGCGGCGTACAGGGCGCAGCCGCTGCCGGAGGAAGCCGGTATAGATGCCACAACGGCGGGACGGCGGCTGTAGAAGGTGGCAAAGGCCGTATCCAATGCAATCAAAAGCTGCTCAATGGGGGCAGATTTGAGGACGTACTGCACCATTGGCGCCTGCTTGGCCCGCTCTACAAACTCGCGCTTGTCGTGGCTACTGAGGAAAAGGATGGGCAGGGGGGAAATGCTGTGCAGGGCGATGGAGAGTTCAATGCCGTCGAGCTTGCTGCCATTAAGCTCGATGTCCAGCAGGGCGATATCGGGGCGCTCTTTTTGGAAGAGCGCCATAGCCTCATCGCTGTTGGTGGCGTGGCCGGTGATGCGATAGCCCTGTTGCTCCAGTTGCTCCTGCAGACTGGCGGCGATAATGAGGTCGTCTTCGACGAGTAAAATACTTGCGGCTTTCATTTTGGCAAAGGGTTTTTTATGCGGCTTTTAAATTAAGTTCACACTCCACGCGGGTGCCTTTCTCACCGGAAAAGGCAATGCGCCCGTTGAGCTGTTTGACCAGGTTGTGGATCAGGAACAGGCCCATTGACTGTTTAGTGTCCACCTGGAAGTCGGCGGGCAGGCCACTGCCGTTGTCGGTGTAGATGAGGCGGTAATGCCCTTCTGTTTCGGGCTGCAACTCTACATTAATTTCAGGGTTCGGCTGTTCGGCAAAGGCGTGCTTGCAGGAGTTGGTCGCCAGCTCGTTGACGATGAGGCCAATGCGCATGGCCGCATCCCCGTCTACCTGCTCCTGCTCCGGGCAGTGCAGTTGAATAGCGACAGGGTGCTCCGGACTGCTGAAGCTGCGCTGCAGGGCATGAGTCACTTCCTGAAGATAGTCATGTATGGCAATGCTTTTCTGCCCTTCCCCATCGTGGTGCAGGCGGCGGTGCAGGGCCGACATGGCGTTAAGGCGCCCTTCGGCCTCCCTGACGGCCTGTTGCGCCTCGGGCTGCTCTTCAAGGCGGCGGACCTGCAGGCTCATCAGGCTGTTGGCGAAGACAAGGTTGTTCATCATGCGGTGGCGCTGCTCGCCGTGGAGGAGCTCGATCTCGAATTTCTGGGCTTGGATTCGCTGCCGCTGCCGGTACAGAAAGGCCGATAACCCGGTCAGGATAATCAGCCCCAGACTCAACCCGCCCAGCCCTAGACGCTGATTGCGGTTGATTTGGGCTTGTAGTTCTTTTTTACGCTGTAGGGTTTGAATTTCGAGTTCTTTTTTTTCGGTTTGGTATTTAGTTTCGATTTCAGTTATCGCTTCAAGCTTTTCCATGGACTCAATACTGTCCATATAAATTTGCTTCAGCTTCAAAAAAGCCAGCGCATTCTCCCAGTCTTTCTCTTCTTCATAAATTTTAGCTTTCATCTCGTAAATCACAGCCTGCTCCGTCAGGTTGGAAGGGGCAACCTGATCTTCTGCCAAATCCAGAAATTCCCGCGCCCGGCCGAGGTCACCCGATCTGTAATACAGCTTAACAAAGTTATTCCAGACCAGTAAAAAACTCCTTTTTAACCCCCGCTCCTTACAGATTGCTGCTGCTTGCGCCAATGCGTCCTCCGCCAACTGATGACGCTCAAGTTTCATATAAGCAATACCCAGGTTCAGATAAGTAAGTTCGGGCTCACTGGCATAATCAATCAGCGCTTTGCTCTTCAGTAAAAAATCTAAAGCCTCTGAATGTCTCCCCTGCTTCATATTCAAGATCCCCAAGCTGGAAAATACTACGCCATGAACTACCGGATTGTCGGTAATATCGAGCAACTCCTTATAACTCTTCTCAGCCCTTCTATAATTCTCCAGCCGGGTCAACAAATTGGCCTGATTATATTTCGATGACATCTGATTCTTTTGGTTATTGCTTTTACCGAAGTATTTAGCTGCGGTGTTAAAACTTTCAGATGCCTTTACAAAATCGCTTTTATCTCTGTACGCAAAGCCCAGGTACTGATACAGGTTTCCAATTAGATCAAGGTATGATTTTTCCTCATCTGGTTTTTCGAACCTGGCAATTGATCGCTTTAAAATCAAAATACAGCTATCCAGCTCATTCGCCGCTATCAACCCACTTGCATAGACTATTATTGCCCGCATTTCACTAACCCCATTATCATCAACCGCCTGAGTATGAGGAATAACCTTCTCGACAAAATCAAGAGCCTGTTGGTTATTTAAACTCAGTAGTGTGTCAGCAAAACTGATAATAAGCCTTGTTTCTCTTTCGGTAAGGGTTCCATACTCTTTATCCACAGCTATTTCGGCAACTTGCCTTAAACTATCCACCTGCCCCCACACAGGACCACAAAACCATACTATCACTGCTGCCAACAGCAGTATTTTCCTACTATTCATAATCTTGGGTTTAGACCGTTAAGGATTTAGTCAGCCGGGTGGATGGAGTTTCAGATAAGTGTATTCAACTTAATATTTGCTTAAAGCTAATAAACATTGTTAAATTCCCCATTCTGGTAAGACAGTTTCTGAAAAATACAGGGTGCATTTATCCGGACAAGCTACCCAGCGCGCCACTCACCGCCCCCGCCAAACGCGCATTATTCAGCACCAGCTCAATATTAGCTTCCAGGCTATCTCCCTGGGTTAACTGCTCGATGCGGGAGAGTAAAAAGGGCGTCAGCGCTTTACCAACGATAGCCTGCCGCTCAGCATCCATGATAGCCTGCTCAATGACCCGGTCCATCTCCTCCTGCGGCATGGCAAAGGCCTCCGGGATGGGATTGGCAATAACGGCACCGCCATGTAGCCCGAGCTGCCATTTGGCGTGTAATACCTTCGCAATTTCCGATGCCGTTTCCATCCGGTAATCAACCGGCAAACCACTTGTACGGGTGTAAAAAGCCGGCAATTCATCCGTTTGAAAACCCAGCACCGGCACGCCCATGGTTTCCAGGTATTCCAGCGTCAGGCGCAAATCGAGGATGGACTTGGCACCGGCACAGATCACTGCTACATCCGTCCGGGCCAGTTCCTGAAGGTCGGCGGAGATATCCATCGTTCTTTCCGCCCCCCGGTGCACCCCCCCTATGCCACCGGTGGCAAATACGCGGATGCCCGCCAGCGCTGCGATGATCATGGTGGCGGCTACGGTGGTCGCACCATCTCCTTTCCGCGCGACCAGCACCGGCAAATCCCTGCGGCTGACTTTAGCCACGGCCGTCCCCTTTTTGCCCAAATATTCAATCTCTGCTTCGGAAAGCCCGGCCCGCAACTGCCCGCCGATGACCGCTATGGTCGCGGGCACTGCACCGCTTTCCCGCACGGCTGCTTCCACGCGCAGGGCGGTTTCTACATTTTTCGGGTAGGGCATACCGTGGGAGATGATGGTGGATTCGAGGGCGACTATGGGTTGTTGATTACGAAGGGCTGCTTTCACAACCGGCACCATTCTGACATGCTGATTTATCTGCATAGCTGATGTTCTTTAAAGGATATTTACAACTCAACTTCTCAGCACTTAAAAGCCCGTGCTGCCCTTTTTTATGAAAGAGAACAGGCAAAAACCTTTGGCTTTTAGCGACAGCGTAGGCCAGAAGAAGCCTTAGATCCTTACTGAGCAATGGCCCCCGCCCGTTCAGACTGCGGATTGAGCTGCAATGCCCGCCGCGCCATCTGTTGTGCCTGCCCGGTATTGCCAGCCAGCGCATGAACTTCTGCCAAATCTTCAAGAAGGGTCACATTGTCCGAGCTTACCTCTAGCCCGTAATTCAGGTACTGCAGCGCCAAAGCATATTGCTTCTGCTGCTTAGCCATTAATTCATACCCCGCCCGATGGTAAAACCGCGCCAGTCGCTGTCCATCCTCCCGGCCATTCAGGTAGACCATGTATTGATCAATGAAGTTGACATGTCGGGCACTTAGTATCTCGTAGAACCCTTCCAACAGCTTATCCAGGTCCCTGTTCTGCTGATACAACCCACCAAGCAAACCTCCCTTACAAGTCAAAGCATCAGAATATGCCGGATAGATTTCCAGCGCCCGGTTCACGAGTGGGAGCGCCTCTTCGAAGGTCGCCAACTGTTGAGCGCCCTGCTCTTGCAGACCTCGCTGGTACAGGGAATAGGCCATATAACTGTTTGCCCGCGCACTGTTCGTTGACACTTTAATTGCAGCCCGATTGAGGCTCATGGCGTCTTTCCAGGCGGGGAGTCGTTCGTAGGTTTTGCCAGCGTAGGCTAAGGCGGTAAGTACTAAAATGCTCAGCCCTGCTTGTTTGATCCATGAATATTGGCTTTGCCAGCCAGGTAGTTTGATGAGGAACAGATAGGCCCATAAAACACAAAAACCCAGGGAAGAAACATACACAAACCGCTCGTTCATCGGAGCGCCCACTGAAATGACAATATTAGACACAATGGACAGGGTAGAAAAGTAAAACAGGATACTCCAGGCTGGAATGGATCGCTTCCGGAACGACCGGATGCCCCAGACCAACAGTGCCAGATTGGCGGCAAGTGAAACCAGGACCCGCCAGTCCCCCCAGCTGAGAATGGGTACCTGATAAGGGTAGTAATCGTGCGTGAGCGGGTGCGGAAAAACCAATAGCTTCAGGTATTGCCCAAGGGTGTAAGTGATCGTGGCATACTTTTCGGCAAAGCCAATCCCGATAAAAGGGTCGTTCATAATGCCCGAAACCACCAGATCCGGATTGTACAAATACCCCACTGCATTGATCCGGATCCCTAAATAGAGCCCAAAAGAGAGCAATAACGGCAGCACACTAATGGCCACGGTTTTCAGTTCAGCTTTGGTAAACAGGTAGATACTCAGCGGAATAACCGCGAGGAAGGTTACGGCATTTTCCTTGGCTAGTAGAGCCAGTAAAAAGAGCCCGCCTGATAGCAGCAGCGCAAACCAGGACTGTTGTTTGGCATAGCGGAGGCTGTAGTACAACGTGCTAAGGGAAAGCAGCAGCACCAGTATTTCATCCCGACCCTTGATATTCGCAACCACCTCGGTATGAATGGGGTGGAGCACAAACAGCAGCGCAATCCAAAACGGAAGCCTTTCGTACCAGGCCTGCCCTTTTTTCCCCGGGATCAGGATAGCCAGCAACCGGAAGATCAGCAGCCCGGTCAGACTGTACAAAAGGACATTGATCAGGTGGCTGTTGCCCGGATTCAAACCGTACCATCCATACTCCACCGCAAAGGTGGCAATAGACAAAGGCCGGTAGCGGGCGCCGGCTACCAGTTCTTGTTGCTCGCCCAGGTAGCCGGTGAAACTATCCGTTGTGAAAATATCGCCGATCCCGTCCAGTCCCTTTTTCACGAAGTTGTTCTCAGACAACACCAGGACATCGTCCAGGACATAGCCGAACGTACGCGTAGTGGCGTACAGTAAAAAAGGCAGGGCGAATAACAGCAGCCCGGGCAGCGCATAGCGGCGCCAAAAGCCGGAAGGCTTGGTTTTGATCTTATCCGTCTTTGATGACAGCTTTTTCGTTTTCCGTTTTGCCATAATGAGCCTGGTGTATTTACTGGTGCTCAAAATAGCAGTTTTTTCAGAAGCCGGTATTAATGCAGAATAACCTGGCAGATGATTCTCAATTATTATTCCACCACTGTGGTCTTAAAACCGGGTAGAACCATTAAGACTATGTTGGGATTTCACCCTTTGGGCTGCATTTGCCAAATTTTATCCTGAACTTCGTTGCTCTTCAGTCGCTTAACTCAGGCTAAGCTCCTTCATCCCGCCTTGTTCAGAATAAAATTTGACTACATTCGCTCCAAAAGCGAATTCCCAACATAGTCTAAAACAACGCCTCAAGTATCTGTTTGACATAGTCCAGGGGAATATGCTCTTGCTCCAGCCTCATCCGTCGGGCATTGAGCTCCTCAAACAAGGCTTTCTCCTTATTATTAAGCCCTGGCAAGTTCGCGGCCGGACTGTATGGGGCATCGTAATGAACGTATTCCGCGAATACCTTCAGCGTCTGCTCATCCATCAGGAAAGGCCGGACATGAGGATGGTGGGCCCTCAACCGGGAGAGGATTTGCAGACCGTGTGCGTCAATGTCTCCCCAGTAGAACAGCTCAACTTCTGATAGCCAGGCCACTTCCGATAGCGCCCCCACCCCAAAGCCACTTCCGAAAATACCAATCGTCTCCTTTGCCTGAGGAAGCGTTAGCAAATTCATCAGGTTGGTATAGTTGGTCTTGTTTTCCAAAATAATGGCCCGACGCACTGTCAACTTCAGCTGTGCAAGTGCATCAAGGGGCAGCGCCAAATCCTGTACCCCGGAGAAATACTGATCCGCCAGGGAGACATCCATCAGCCTGAGGCGGACCATCGGCTGCCGGTATTTTAGCCCGTAGCGCTGTTCAAAATGGCGCACACCCCGAAATTGATCATTGATGCGGGACCCCGGCAGCACTTCATCCAGCAAGCTGATGAGTAGCCGTTTATGGGTTTCAATAAACTTGGTGGGGATATCCAGGGGCAGCTCCCGGATGTAATATTGCCCCGGCCTGTGCTCCTCCATGAAGTAACGGACTACTTTTAACAGCTCATTCCATTGGGTGTGATGGCTTTCCACATCAAGGGGGGAAGCGATGCACCAGAGCTGCAGACCAGGGATTGCTCCGGCGATCATAGCGGCATCTGCCATGACCTGAGCATAAGCCTGCTCGCGCTTCAGCAAGTACAAATAATCTTCAAGGGTTGCCACATAAATACTGTGGATAAAGCGGTTGCGGCCAATGCTGCGGTAATCCCGCTCTTCCCAGCTTAGGCTCCAGCCCTTAGGCTTGTAGGGGCGGCTGCGCTTTAACCATTGTTCCTGACTCGAGCGTACCTCATCAAAGTTTTCTATCCACTCCTTTGGTTTGGGCTTGCCGATACGGCTCAGGGAGCGCGGAAAGTAATCTACCTGCTCCAATCCGGCCCGCAACACCTTTGGCCACCACTTTTCCAGCTGCTGAAGGGCTGCTTTTTCGGTAATCATGACTTTGAAGTATTAACGGCTTTCTCCCGGGCTGCTTTCTCTGCCTGGTATTCCGCAATACTGATATTGCGCACCATAGACGACTGCCCGGTGGGGTTGGACACGTAGTGCACCGTCGAGATATGCTTTTCGATGACGTTGATTTTTTGCAAAGGCGTCACGATAAGCAACTGCAAATTGAGCCGCTCGAATAGCTGCAGCCCGTACCTCGTACTCTCATCCGAGCCACGCCCGAAGGCCTCATCGATTACGACAAAGCGGAAGGATCTCGACCGGGAGCGCCCCCATTCCAGCCCAAACTGAAAGGCAATGGCGGAAGCTAGGATCGTATAGGCCAGTTTTTCCTTTTGCCCACCGGATTTACCGGAGGAGTCACTGAAATATTCATGCAGCTCATTGGTCTCCCGGTAGCGCTCTTCGGCACCAAAGGTGTACCATTGCCTTACATCAGTTACCTTCTTCGTCCAGCGGCTATCCTCTTCGGTATGACCACCAAAGCGGTCGAGTAGCCGCTTGACGTGCTCAAATTTTTCTTCGGTGTACAGCTCTTCGTCTGCAACATCACCGTAAGTATTGGACAGACAGGCCCGTAGATCCTGTTTGAACGTAGTGATGTCTTCACTATGTACCTGCTCTTTGGAGATACTGATGTACCGCCCGGGGTTGTAGTCAATCTCCCGCAGGTGCTGATTGATTTCGTTAATTTTACGGTTGATGTCCTGCTCGAAGTTATCGAGCTTGGACTTGAACATTAGGATGCTTTGTATGGTCTTGGTGCGCAACAGCTCCCGGAAGCGTTCTTCATGCCGGGGGATGTCATCCTTTTGCAGCCGCTCATACCGCTCGCGGAATTCGCCCACCGACCGGATATCAGCATCCACATCCACTACTTCTTCGGGGAATTGCTGTTTGAAGGTGGTCATTTTTTGAACGATGCGCTGCGCCAGCCGGCTTTCCTGATCGCGGAATTTGCGGATCATCCCCTTATTGCCTTCAATTTTATCCCTCAGCTGCTGTTCGGTTTTTGCCAATGCCTCTGCCGGCTCTGCCCCACTCAGATCCGGCAGGTGCTTTCGCAATTGGGCCGAGGGCTCCGGTTCGGGTATTGTGATCTCTTTACAGGCATTGAACACGCTGCCGGCCACCTCATTCGTCACTTCTTTGCCCACCGCGCTTATGGGGAGCGGTGGTAGCCCGGTTTGCTGAAGAAAGGCCGTGATTAAACCCAGCAATTTGGAAAGCGTATCCTTTTGTACGCCCTTACGCTCGTACTGCTTGCCTACCTGAGCGCGCAACTTGCGTTCGAGCGCTTCCGCCTCCACGATTTTCGCCTGCAAATCCCTCAATTCTTCCGATCCCGATTCAAGGCGCTGTTGTTCTTCCTGCAGCTGAGCAATACGGATGACAAGCGGCTTAAAATCCAGGGATTCAAATGATGGGCACTCCAGTAGCCGCTCAAGTATGCGCCGCTGTTCGTCCAAAGCCCGTTCTGTATTGCGTAATACCTTCTGCTCAGCCTGTGCGCCTGATAGCTCGCCCTGTACCTCGCGTTGTTCTTCCTCCAGCGCCTTGATTTTCGGCTTGTTGCTCCAGCCCAGAATATATTGCCGCCGGTCGTTCACATCATAGCGGTCGTCTTTGGTATGCCGCACCCGGCTGTCCTTGCTTTGGCCACCCGGTGTAAGGGCGCGGGCAGCCCGGCGGAACTCGGCCATCGTATTGCAGCAGGTGTAATCATACCGGTTGGCCAACTCCATTTCCAGCCATTCGTAAAACGGGGTATCGGTTTTGATCTGTACTTTCCGTACCAGCGAATTGGCATCCGGCTCACTATTTTGGCTGCCCCGGTGTGGCAAAGTGCGCAGGTACACCAGTTTGCCCCCGAGATGGTTCCGGTCCAAGAAATTGCTGACGGCTTCATAGTGTTGGTCAGGGACCAGCAGGCTAAGGCCAAAGCCCCGCAGTTGCCGCTCGATCGCTCCCTCCCAGTGGGCCTCTTCCGGGAGCACCTGTAGGAGTTCGCCGGCAAAAGGCAGGTCTTCTTCCGTCAGGTTCAGCCCGGTGAGCAGCTTTTGCCGGAGCTTTAGGTTGCGCTGCGGGATTTGAGTAGGCCGCTGCCGCAGGGAGTGTAGCTCCTTGTCCAGCTCCTCCAGCCGCGCCCGGTGCTTGTCAATACGGACAGCTAAAGGGTCGCGGGCTTCCTGCAGCTCCTCCAATTGTGCCAAAGCTTGCTCTTGTTGGGCTACGAAGCGGTGCTGCTGCTCCACAAAGCCGGCCACTGCTGTTGGCATGCTTAAGCTAATCCCATGACTGCCTGCCAGGAATTGGCCCAATTCAGTAAGCTGATCTTCGTACTTACGGGCTTGCGCTCGCCGGCGCTCACTTTCTGCGCTTTGCTCTTTGATTTTCAGCTTAATTTGAGCCAACTGCTGATTGACACTCAGGTTGTCGCGGGCTGCCTTCAGCCGGGCGAGCTCTTCCCGTGACTGTTGCTCTTGCTGCTGCAAATCAAGAATTTCGGCCTCCAGGGTTTCCCAGTCTTGTTTTAGACGATCCATGCTGCGGATCGCCGCCTGAAGCTTAGCTTTCGCAAAATAGCCAGGTAGTTCATCCAGCAGCGCTTCCAGACGATGGATTTGCTCGAGCACCTTTTCCCGCTCATCCGCTTCTTCTATCATGGGCTGCAGGAGATCGCGCTGCTGCCTTGCCTGCGCCACCAACCGGTGAGCCATAGTGAGGTCGGCATACTTCGCCACCAGCTCGTTGATGTCCTCCTGAATGTTGGTTTGCCCCAGCATCTGCTCCCGGACGAACTCGGTGAGGTTGCCGACCGATTTCATAGATACCGTCTGGTAAAACAGGTCCAGTGCTTCGGGCTGCCGGATGCCAAAAACCTGCCGGAAGCGGTCGGCATAGGCACTAAAGCTATTGAACAGCTCTGCACCCCGCTGCTTGCGCAGTTGTTTTTTGAGCTGCCGGATATCCGTTCCGAAGTTGCTGAAGTCCGGGTCGATCTGCAAAGCCTCCTCTGACAGCAGATAGAAGCGTTTGACGCTGTCGTCCTGCATCCAGTACACCTGTGCCAGAGTGGCGAAGGCGTCTTGAGCCGCGTTGGCAAACACCGCTAGCAGCAAGGTCAGGTGTTTATTATCGGGCCGCAGGTACACATCACGCCCTTTACTAGCCGTATTGACTTTTTCGTTTTTATAAGCACCCCGGACGTAGCTAAGGAGGTTGCGTTCCCGGCTTTCTGCTCCGGCAGCTTTGTTGTAGGTGATCTTTTGCTGAGGTACCAGTAAGGTTGTAATGGCATCTACCAACGTAGATTTTCCGGAACCAATATCGCCGGTAAGCAAGGCATTCTGACCGTTGGGGCTGATTTCCCAAATGTGCTTGTCGAAGGTTCCCCAGTTGAGGACTTCCAGGCGTTGCAGGCGGTAACCGGCTGAGGGCATTTGTGTTTCAGGTTGAGCTGGCATCAGTATTCTTTTTGGGCTTCAGCGTAGGCTTGGAGCTGCCCGAGGATTTCGTTCAGTTTTTCGATAGGGACGTAGGCTTTCAGGATACGGCTCACTTCGTAGCGGTCTTCTTCCCGCACGGTCTGCAGGAAGCCAAAGTTGATCATTTTTTTGATGTCGGCCCGGAGCTTATCTTCCTGTTTGCGCTCATTGGCGGTGGTATCATCCCAGTACAGCCGCATCATTTCTGCGATATCGCTGTAGCGCAAGACCAACCTGACTTCGCTACCTTCTGACTCAAATTCAAGGAGGCGCTTACGCAAAAGCACAATGAGTAGCGTTTGGTGATAACTCAACCGACGGCGGGTCATCAGGCGGGGCTGTGGTTCGGCCTCCTCTTCTTCCGGTTGCTGGCGCAGATAGGCATAACCATCCCCTTCCTCAACGATCAATTCCAGCCCCAGCACCTCAAAATAGGTACGCAGACGCTCCCGGTATCGCAGGAGGAGGTTCCAGGCATCGAGGTGCTGCTCCCGGTACAGGATGCCCTTCAGCAGATAGACCGCCGGGGAACGGATTTCGGCTTTTACAGATGGTTCACTCATTTCAGAAACAAGATTTGGGGCAGCTCTACGGCATAGGTACGCCCCTCGCTTTCATAAAATAATTTTTCCTGCTGTTTGGTATTGACTACTGCTTTTTGCCTGAGCTCCCACTGCGTAGCCAGGCTGAAATAGGCAACCACCTCGCTCAACCCTTTCTCTACCGGCGTATGCGCCACTATTTCTTTAAGGCTCACCTGCTTTTTGCCGCGCAGCATTTTTTGGATTCGCCCCTTCAGCTCCTCCGGATCGATGTAGAGTTGATTGTAGAGCCCCTCTGCCAATACCTTTATAGCATTGCCCGGTACTGGCTGATCAGTTGCCAGCTGAAGCTCATCGGCAGGTTGAAAAAGGCGGCGCTCCATCACGAGGTTCACGGCAGGCTTCCCGGCGATATCGCTAAAGAAGCGTTGAGGGGGCGGATGGCTTTTGACCTGTAGAGCCAACTGCTCAATTTCTTCAATCACCTGCCCGGCACGGCGGTTTTCCAAAAAAGTACGGGAGGCCAGAAAACGGCGCAATTGTTCTATGAGGCGGGTCGTGGTCCGGTCTACCCGCTCGCCGGCCTCAACCAGCAGGATTTTAAGGCGCGGAAGTACAGAGTAGGCGCGGTAGGCTTCCAGCTCCGGCTGCTCAAACAGCTGCTCCGCCATTTGGTCGAGGCGGTCCTGCCGCTCCTGGTCCATCAAAAAAGCCCAGAAAGCCGTGAAGGTCTTCCCCTGATCCGTCTCCATGATGGCATCCTGTGCAGAGAAAATCTCGTCCAGTACCTGCCCCCGGCTGTGCTGCCGGTTGATCTGCTCTTCCCGCGCTTTGGTATTGAGCTGCCGGAAGTTCTCTTCAATCTGCCGGAAATCTGCCAGCAACTTGGCTGCGGTTTCTTCGATCAGCCCCAGCTGTTCGCGCATGCGGGTGGGGTCAAGACGGCTGACTTCGCCTTCTTCCAATTCCATAATTTGCCGGTCCAGTTCCAGGCGCTGAGCCAGGAGTTGATCAAGGCGTGCCTGTGCATCCGTGGAGCTGCCATAGGTCAAATCCTGCAACATGTTGAAGAGCTGTAACAGCCTGGATTCAGCGCCGACAAACTCGCGCTTGTCGAGTTCTGCCATCCAAACCAGGGCTTGCTCCGTAGCCGGGGTGAGCTCGAAGGTAGCCTCCGGTGCACCTACCTCGTAGTACTGCCGCAGGAAGCCTTCCTGTGTCCATTCTTCCAGGTACGCCCGTGCAGTCCGTGGGTAAGGTTTCCCTCCCTCTTCTGCCCCTTCATTGGCGGCAAACAGAAAATCAGACAACATCGTGTTGAGCTCCTGACTGCCGTAGGCCTGCCGGCGTTCTTCGCGGAAGGCACGCCAGAGGAATGCAGCAATCATCGGGGCATGCGTTTTGCGCAAAAGCCGGACTGCCCTGTGCTCTTCCAACAACCTGCCTACCTCCTCGATATTCGAAAACCGGTCTGCCATAATTACCTCTTTTACCCCAGCTTGCTGAGCAGGCCGCCCAGCAACTTCGCCGCATTTTTGACTACATCAGAACCCTCTACCGGGATTTTCAGATACGACTGCCCGGTTTGTTCGTCCTTTTCTACAATTTCATCCACAAGTGCCTGAGTCGCCCGCTCATCAGCAAGCGTTTCTGAAAGCCGACCCAGAAAGCTTAGCCCCTCTGACAACAGCCCTGCTCCGGAGGAGGACTGAGGCTGCCTTGCCTGTGCAGGCGATCCCTGACTGGGCTTGGGCGTTGGTTCCGGTGTTGGTTCTTCATCTTCCCACCAGGCTTCGAGTGTAGCTTCGGAGGGCTCTACCGTTTCACTTCCGCGGTTGGCAGACACCTTCTCCAGGTCTTCGTCACTGCTGGCTTCCGCTGGTTCGTGATCAGGCATTTTTGCGGTTTTCACGCGTTCCAGCTCTTCCATAAAGTCCTTAAACTTGCGGTCACTCATGAAGACGCTATCCTGTGCCGTGTCCAGAACGGCTTCCGCCAATGACGACTTGAACTGCAGGGTCTGTAACATGCGGTGCTCTATGGTGCCTTCTGCGATGAGGTTGATGACTTGTACCTGCCGCTCCTGCCCAATGCGGAATACGCGCCCAATACGCTGCTCCAGCACTGCCGGGTTCCAGGGCAGGTCCAGGTTAATGACAAGCGCGGCTTTCTGCAAGTTGAGCCCTACGCCCCCCGCGTCTGTCGACAGGAACACCCGGCATTCGGGGTCTTCCCGAAAGCGGTCCAGCAATGCACCACGCTTACTGCCCGGAATGCTGCCGTGCAGATAGGCGAAGGGGATCTCGCGGGCTTCCAGCTCCTGAGCGACAAGGCGTGTCATGCGCTCCCATTGGCTAAACACCACCGCGCTTTCGCCTGCTTCTGCAAGGTGCTCCTCCAGAATGTAAAACAGCTCGTCGAGCTTGGTATCGTGACGGGTTTGCTGATCAATCAGGTAGGTACTGTTGCAGGACATGCGCATGAGATTGAGGCAGCTCAGCAAACGCCTGCGGTCTTTTTCGGTGAGAAAGCCCATACGCTGCCATTTAGCCACCAACTGTGCTACGTCAGCATCATAACTGTTGTGCATTTCCATCTGCCGGGGCGTCATCGGCACCAATAGCTGCTGATCCCGCCGCGGAGGCAACTGCTTGAGTACTTCCCGCTTTCGGCGTCGGATCATCACCTTATTCAATTTGTTGTAGATAGCATCCAGGTTACGGTAGCCCCGCACGATGCCGTTTTCGTCTTTCACCTGATGCCGGTAAAGCAATAAATAAAGTGGCCCCATCAGGTATTGGTCCAGAAACTGAACAATAGAATAAAGGTCTTCCAACTTATTTTCCAGAGGGGTGCCGGTGAGTGCGATCCGGTAGGGTGCTTCCAACCGCTTTACTGCCCGGGCAATTTTTGTGTCCCAGTTTTTGATCCGCTGGGCTTCGTCAATGACTAATAAATCCGGATTTGCGGCATTCAGATGAGGGTAATCCCTGGCCACCACATTATAGGTCAGTATTTTATAGACCGGCTCAAAGTCGTCATACTGCGCTCTGCGTTTGTGGGCAGGCCCTTCCACCACGTGTGCCTGCTGTCCGGTAAACCGTTCGATTTCAGAACGCCACTGATACTTGAGCGAAGTAGGACAAATGATAAAAACACTGCTGATGCCCATCTCGCGCCGGTAAAGCTCTGCAGCGGCTATCGCCTGAATGGTTTTGCCCAGGCCCATCTCATCAGCAATAAGGCAACGACCGGCTCTGAAGGCAAACAGGATGCCTTCCTCCTGATAAGGATATAGGGTAGTTTGGACCAGGCCGTCGAGTCCACCGGGCGCTTTCGCTAATGTTGCAGCCCTGCCGCTCCGCTGTGTATCAGCCCGCTTTTGAATAACGAAATCCAGCACATCCGGATAGCAACGAAAAGCCGGAGCAAGTCCCCGGGCTTTTTCTAAAAACTGGTCAAAATCCGGATAGGCATACTCATAGAGCACCCCAGCCTCATCAAAGTAGTCTTGGGCCAGTTTTTGCAGCGCTTCCGCTTCCTCTCCTCCGAGGCGCAGGCGCAAACGCCGCTCTTCCCCATACTCCAGATAAACAGAACTGTAATTGCGGGCTGGCGGTGGCTTACGAAAGTGCTGCTTATTGCCATGGGTATTGTATAGCTTGTGAAGTGCCCATTCGATATGCTTGCAGGTGCCTAGCGCATTAGTTTTAAAATCCATGCATTCACAAAAGTTCCCCCCGGGCTCCTGCCCTCTGAGCGCTACCCGGTAGTGGCTGTTCCGCTCTGGATTGATCACCGTGAAATCGGACCAGACCGGGTGCTCACCTTCGTTGACCAACTGAAAAGCCTGCTCTTTGCCATATTGCTTTCTAAGGTTGACCTGCCAGTCCCGGAGGGTCATTTCTTCCGGCTGCCGGTAGTAGCTTACCTTTTTGGGCTTCTTCTGCTTCTTTTCTGCTTTCTTTTTAGCCATTGATTTTCTAATCTTCTATTCTGTGTTTATGTAGTTATCCTGACCTGGAGGACTATAGCGGCCTGCCAGCTGCACTAAAAAAAACGACCTACATCCAAAGCACCGTAATCGCCTTCTGCTCATACTCCTGCTCCTCTCGCCGAATGCGTTCCTCCCAAGGCTGCTCAATGGATGTAGGGCTTGGCCTCAAAGATCATGAGATAGCCGTGCTGTTGACCCAGCTTGTCCATGTAGCGGCCGAGTTGGCGCAGACCATCGGACAAGGTATAGCTATCGTAGCGAATTTTCAACTCAATGGGGACCAGCTGGCCTTTCCAAAAAACAGCCAGGTCTGTGCGGTCATTGCCAGTGGCCATTTCCCGCTCAATCCGGCCACCGCCGTTCACTACCCTTTGCAGGAAGGTCAGAAGCAGCCGGTTAACCCATCAAATAGCCCCCGAAAAGGATCCACCATATAGTGCTTCCGGGGATCACACAAGCCCGCTGTGTTGAAAAATCGCTTCATAAATGTAAAGTTAAGTAATCTCCAGTAGCCCTGCATATTTGAACAGCAGCTAAGTGGTTACCCTCGCCACAGCTCATTTTCGTCGGAATTCTGTACAGCTTCGACGAGGAAAATGGAAGAATCAGTGAATTTTAACACATTTTAAGATCGTATTCAGAATAACAGGGTAAGAAAGTACCCATTCCTGAAATGATATACTGAGGATTAGCCAACCGAGCAACGCTCCGCGCTAGCGCCTCCCCGACACAACATCAACAAATTACTGTATAACCCTTGCTTGCTGTGCCCCCGCTGCAAGCTTAAAAACCTTTGCCAATGCAAGACCTTCTGAATGCTGCAATAGCGGGCGTCAACCTGCCCTTCACTTTGCTGCTAGGCCTCGTCATCCTGTACTGGCTGTCGGTCATACTCGGGGCAGTAGACCTCAGCGCTTTCGACTTTGATGTCGATGCGGAGGTTGATCTTGATGTAGACGCCGATATCGATACCGATGTAGACGCAGGCGGTATGAGCGGCTGGTTCGCCGGGGCCTTGCATTTTTTCAACTTCGGGCGTGTGCCCTTTATGCTGGTCCTCACCGCGACGGTGCTTACTGCCTGGGTACTCGCCATTTTGGGCAACCACTATCTGGGGCATTACAGCCCTGCCTACGCGCTGGCCACTGCCGTCCCCATCTTGTTCATTGGGCTACTGGTGTCCAAAGTGGTTACAACGCCATTTGTGCCGATCTTTGAGCAAATCAGCAAGGAAGCACAACCCATGGACTACATCGGGCAAGCCTGTGAGCTGATCCTGCCGGCCAGCTTTACGCAAATGGGGCAGGCCCGGGTACAGGTAGAAGACGACGAGCTACTCATCTATGTCAAAACAGCAACGCCTGAACTGCAACTGCCAAGCGGGGCCAAGGGGGTGGTCTCCCGTACTGCCCCTGATGGCAGCCACTACCTCATACGGCCCTATCCGGAAGACGAACCCCTTCTGTAATCACAACATACACGGCGCAGTACGCTGCTCCTGAACACATAAATTGACAAACCCTTAAATTCTCAATCCATGATCTTACTCCAAAACCTGGCCGGCCCATTGGGCTGGACCGTACTGGGCATCAGCCTGTTGGTGGTCTTCGGCCTCATCGTCATGCTCATTAGCTGGTACAAGAAAGTGCCACAGGGCAAAGCCATCATCCGTACTGGCGTAGGCGGCACCAAAGTCGCCATCGAAAACGGCATCATTGTAGTGCCTGGTATTCAGATGCACGAAGTGATGGACCTCTCCGTGCGCACCATCGAAATCAGCCGCATGAAGGAAGATGGCCTGATCTGCAAAGACAATATCCGCGCGGACACCAAAGTCGTTTTCTTTGTGCGTATCAATAAAGAAGTGGCTGACATCAAAAAGGTCGCACAGTCTATCGGCTGTGAGCGGGCCTCAGATACCGCCACCCTGCGGGAGCTGTTTGAAGCCAAATTCTCAGAAGCCATCAAAACGGTAGGTAAGCGCTTCGACTTTGTGGAGCTCTACGACAGCCGCGAGAAATTCAACTCTGAAATACAGAACGCCATCGGGCTCAACCTCAATGGCTACATCCTGGAGGATGCTTCCATCGACTACCTGGAGCAGACCGACATCAGCTACCTTAAGGAAAACAACATCCTCGATGCCGAGGGTATCAAAAAGATCACCGAGCTGACCGCACAGCAGAAGGTGAAAGCCAACTTCATCCGCCGTGAGGAGGAGAAGACCATCACCGAGCAGAATGCGGAAGCCAAGGAAGCTATACTGGAATACGAGCGCCAACTCATCGAGAAAGAAGAGCGGCAGAAGCGGGAAGTGGCCAACATCAGAGCCCGGGAAACCGCCGAAATCGCCAAAATCAATGAAGAAGAGCGCCTGCGTTCCGAAATGGTCCGCATCAAAACGGAGGAGGAGCTTCAGGTCGCCGAAGAAAACCGTATGCGGCAGGTGATTGTCGCCCTGAAAAACAAGGAGCGGACCGAAGCCATCGAGCAGGAGCGCGTAGAGAAAGACCGTATGCTGGAGCGCACCGAGCGCGAGAAGATTGTCACCCTGGCCGAAATCGAGAAGCAGCGCGCGGTGGAAGAAGAGAAGAAGAACATTCAGGACGTCATCCGCGACCGCATCATGGTGGAGAAGAAGGTGGTCGAGCAGGAAGAGATCATCAAAGACACCAAGGTACTGGCTGAGGCCGAGCGCTTGCGGCAGAAGGAAGTCATTCAGGCGCAGGCCAAAGGCGAAGCCACCGTGATTGAGCAGCAGAAGAATGCTGAAGCAGCTAAGCTCGCCGCCGAAATGCAGGCCGAGAAGCTCCTGATCGACGCCGAGGCGCAGAAAAATGCCGCTGAGAAGGAAGCCGAAGCCCGCAAGATTCAGGCCGAAGCAACTGCCGCCGAAGAAGCCACTATCGGATTGTCGGAAGCACAGGTGATCGAGGCCAAAGCAAAAGCCAGGGAGCTGGAAGGCAAACTGGAAGCCAGCGTGTTGGAGCGCAAAGCTCAGGCCGAAGCCATCGGCATTGAAGCTAAAGCCGAAGCACTGCGCAAGCAGGGCCGTGCCGAGGCCGAAGTAGCCGACGAGAAAGGACAGGCTGATGCCCGTGTGCTGGAGCTGAAGTTTGCTGCCGAAGCCAAGGGCATTGAGCAGAAAGCAAACGCTATGAAAGAGCTGGACGGTGTGGGCCGCGAGCACGAGGAGTTCAAGATCCGACTGGAAACCGACAAGGAGATTCAGCTGGCCAATATCAATGTCTCCAAGGATATCGCTAACGCACAGGCAGGCGTCCTCGGTGAGGCCATGAAGCACGCCAACATCGACATCGTAGGCGGTGAAATGCAGTTTGTCAACAGTATCCTCAACTCCGTACAGCGGGGCAAGAGTATCGACGGTTTGATCAACAACAGCAGCCACCTGAGCAACCTCAGCCAAAACCTGCTGCCAGCATCCGGCTCAAATGGTGATGGCCTGCTCTCCCAACTGGGCAGCCTCATCCGCCGTGCCGGCCTGACGATGGACGACATCAAGGACCTCACCCTCACCGCTCTGCTGCTGCGCCTCGGCGAGCAGTCCGGCAACGTGGAGGAGAAAAGCCTGCTCAAGCGCCTGACCACCAAAGTGGAGGAGTTGGGGCTGGGGGGGCTTAGTGCGGGGCAATTGCTCTAGAGTAGGCCGGGGGAGGTTGAGGTTGAGGATAAGGTTGAGGCATACACGGCATGTTCTCCAGCCGCGGCAGCTAGCTGCCGTGCCAGGCGTACACGTCACCGCTCGCCTCAACCTCAACCTCAGCCTTAACCTCAGCCTCATCCCCAAGTCCCATTCCAAACCAACAAAACCTCAAAGCAATGACGCAAACCACCACCTACGATATCATCCGCAACCGCCTGCAGCAGCAAGCCGACGAGCTGCGCAACCGGCTACAGCAGCTCAATACCGCCCGTAAGGACGTCTTCGGCGCGGTGGAGAGCGCACTGATTGCCAACGACCGCATCACGACCGGCAATTACTGTACGGCGCGCGATATCGTGGCGGTAGGCGAGCACTGCATCCTGGGCTACAACGTACACCTCGGGCTACGTAGCGGTATCGCACTGCCGGATGTATTTAGCGTGTACCGTTTTACCGGTAAGGGTTTTGAAGCACAGGACTTTTCTCTCCTCCAAAACGAGGGCTTCCAAACCGACTTCCTGAACCTGTACCGCTACTATAAAGAGGCCTGCTTCGCCCGCTTTGCACAGCGGGGCCGCTACCTCTACATGGTCTTCCAACTCAAGCCGGGCAGCCCTGACTTCAAAGCCTTCAAGTGGTTGCGCACGGACGATGGCCTGCAGTATGTGGACAACCGCTCCGATCAGGAGGTGCGCTTCCCTAACCAATACGAATTCCGCTGGCAGCAGGCCGGCCGGGATGAGCAGCGCCACGGACGGCACCCGCATGTCTCTATCCTCGACCGTGTCTTTGTGGAGACGACCGGAGGCGACCTGACCATCAAGGTAGAGGACAATACCGATGATGGCCGCGGCATCTATCAGGAGGCCGTGGAGTACAAAGACCAAACCCTGGATGATGCGGAATTTGCCTACGCCGATCTGGGCCATCTTATCGCCTTGCGCATCAAGCCTTATCAGGAAGACTACCGCTACTTCGTCTTCAACGAGAAGATGCAGACCGTAGAGCGCGTAGCTGCCCTGGCGGACTCCGGCGTGCTGCTCCCCGATCAGCAGGGCCTCATCTTTGCCAATGGCTACTACCTGCAAACGGGGGAGTACAAGCTTTTCGACCACTCTCCGACCGGGCTGCTGTTCAAAAAGCGGGTTGCTTCGCCCAATGGGGAGGACTTCCTGTTTGTATTCTACGGAGCGGACAGCGGCACCTACCTGCTGCTGCACTACAACATCATCAGTCAGGAAGTCGCTACGCCCATTCTCTGCCAGGGCTTCACCTTGTTCCCGAACGGGGAGCTGGTCTATTTCAAAGCCGAGGAAGAGCCCACCAAGCACCACGTGCTGCAGATTTGGCAAACGCCCTTTCTGGAAGGTGAGGCCATCCCTTCCGGGCATACCGACGCCTACCTGTACAAAGTAGGCAACAAAGACATCGTGCGCGCCATGGCCGAGTGCCAGGAGGTCCTCACTCTCACGGGAAAAGAAGACGCCTACGCCAACCTCTACGATGAGCTGGTAAAGCGCACCACCGATGTGCTCGACCGCTACTACTGGATCGATCAGCCTGATGCCTTTCAGATTGACGAACCCTTAAAAACACTACGGCAGACCGCCAACACCGCCATCGAAGAGTATGAGAAAAAACGGAGCGCCGAGCGCCGCGACAAAGCCGAAATGGAGCGCGTAGCTCAAGCCTCCCAAGCCCGCTTCGACAACATCCGCCGTGCCTCCTTTGATAGCATTGAGGACTTTGTGGACAATCTGGGCGGGCTACGGGCACTGCGGGGGGAAATCGCCGGAATGCGTGAACTACGGTATGCCGACCTGGAGCAGGTCGACGCTTTAGAAGAGCAAGCCCAAAAAGCACAGTCGCAACTGGCAGAAGACTGTATAACCTTCTTGTTGGAAGACAATGCGCTACAGCCTTATCGCAAGCAGATTGAGGCCGAAGCAGCGCATATTCCACAGTTGGAAACGGCCCGGCAGGCCGAAGAACTCGAGGCCGTCTTTGATAAGATCGGGCAAGCGCTGGAATTGCTCATCGAGATCGTCAGCAACCTCAAAATCGAAGACGCCACGCAGACCACCCGTATTATTGACGGCATCTCTGCCCTGTTTACTTTGCTCAATCAGCATAAAGCAGCGGTGAAGCAGCGCGGGAAGCAGTTCCGTACGCAGGAGTCCAAAGCCGAGTTCGATGCACAGCTCAAGCTGCTGGATCAGAGCATCATCAACTACCTCGACCTGGCCGATACGCCGGAGAAGTGCGACGACTACCTCACCAGGCTGATGGTACAGCTGGAAGAGCTGGAAGGGAAATTCGCGGAGGTCGATGCCTTTGTCACTGAGCTGTCCGTCAAGCGGGAAGAGGTCTACGCCGCCCTGGAGAGCCGCAAGAACAGCCTGGTGGAAGCGCGCAACAGCCGTACCGCTAATTTGGCGAAAGCCGCCGACCGCATCCTGGCCGGCATGCAAAAGCGCGCCGCTGCCTTTAAGGAGGAAGCCGAGGTCAACAGCTTCTTCGCTGCCGACCTGATGG
Source organism: Phaeodactylibacter sp. (assembly GCF_040219495.1). Classification (GTDB taxonomy): domain Bacteria; phylum Bacteroidota; class Bacteroidia; order Chitinophagales; family Saprospiraceae; genus Phaeodactylibacter. The sequence continues at coordinate 57,144 of NZ_JAVJSK010000020.1, forward strand.
TGGAAAAAGTACGCGGCCTCATCCGCCAACTGCAGGAGCTGGACGACAGCAACAAGGCCAATGCTGTGCAGACCCAACTGAAAACGCTGAAGGAAGATACCCTGCGCAGCCTGCGCGACCGTAAGGAGCTTTTCGAGGAGGGCGAGAACATCATCCGTCTCGGGCAGCACCGCTTCTCCGTAAATGTGCAGCCGCTGGAGCTGACTGTGGTGCAGGACGACGGGCAATTGCTGTACCACCTCACCGGCACCAACTTTTATGAGCCGATTGAGGACGAGGCGCTGTTGCACACCCAAGCCGTCTGGCAGCAAAGCCTGATTTCGGAAAACCCGGAGGTCTGCCGCAGCGAGTACCTGGCTTACCAATTGTACCGGGAGCATCCGGACTGGCCTGTTAAAACAGAGGCACTGCTACCGCTCGTAACTAAGGCCGCCGGGCAGCGCTACGCCGAGGGCTACACCAAGGGCATTCACGATGCTGATGCTACGATTATGCTTTCTACTCTGCTGGAAATGAGTCAGGGTATTGGACTGCTGCGCTTTCCGCCTACTGTGCGGGCTTGCGCCAAAAGCTGGTGGACCGCCTTCGTGGAGGCCGACCGGAAGGCGCTTTTGCAAAAGCAGCTAAAGAGCGCCGGCGAAATTCTGGAGCTCTTCCCCAATACCCGGGAATTTGACTACCTCATCGAAGAACTGGCGCAGGATTTGCGCACTTTTGTGGCTGACACCCGCCTGTTCCCTGCTTTTGCCGTGCCGCGCGCCGCTGAGTACCTGTTCCGCGAGCTGGCACAGGACGACCATTTTGTCATCAGTGCAGAAGCCGGGCAGCTGTACCGGCAGTTTGTAGATCTGCTCTCCGGCAAAAAAGCCCTGAAGCGCTTTAAGCAATCGCTCGATGCCCTGCGAGAGCGCCCCCGGGAGCGCTACCTGCTCATCCGTAAGTGGGTGCACGCTTTTCTGGAGGAGCAAGGGGAGGCGCAGTGGCTGCCGTATCAGGAGGAAATTGCGGCGTTGTTGTTCGCGGATGATTTTGAGAAAACACGGGTAATCGAATTGCCCACGAGCCGTCAGCTGGAAGGATTGCGGAGCGACCACCCGGTACTACAGGACGGACAGTATGCGCTCAACTTCCACGCCTTCATGGACAAGCTGGAGCGCTACTGCGGGGAAACCGTGCCCCTGTTTGAGCAATTCCAAAGCCGTAAGCGGGCACTCACAGGGGAGACGAAGGAAACCCTTCAGCTCGACAGCTTCAAGCCGCGGGTGATGAGCAGCTTTGTGCGCAACCGCCTTATCGACAAGGTGTACCTGCCCCTGTTTGGTGACAACCTCGCCAAGCAGATGGGCACGGCAGGCGAGCAGACCCGTACCGACCGCATGGGCCTGCTGCTGTTGCTGTCCCCTCCCGGCTACGGCAAGACCACGCTCATGGAGTACATCGCCAACCGCCTGGGGCTCATTTTTATGAAAATCAATGGCCCGGCGATCGGGCATCAGGTGACCTCCCTGGCACCCCAGGATGCCAATAGCATGGCTGCTGCCAAAGAGTTGGAGAAGCTTAACCTGGCCCTGGAAATGGGCGACAACGTCATGCTCTACGTAGACGACATACAGCACTGCCATCCGGAGTTTTTGCAAAAGTTCATCTCCCTCTGCGATGCGCAGCGCCGTATAGAGGGGGTGTACAAAGGCAAGGCGAAAACCTACGACCTGCGGGGCAGCCGTTTCGCTGTGGTCATGGCTGGCAACCCCTACACCGAGAGCGGCGACCGCTTCCAAATCCCGGACATGCTGGCTAACCGGGCAGATATTTACAACCTGGGAGACATCATCGGTGACTCTGCAGCGGCCTTCAAGCTCAGCTATCTGGAGAACGCCCTGACTTCCAACTCGACCCTGGCACAACTTGCCGGCAAGAGCACGAAGGATGTGCACACGCTCATCCAAAGCGTGGAAACCGGGCAGCTCGAAGGGTTGGAATATGAAGGCAGCCACAGCACTCAGGAGCTGACCGATTACCGGAAGGTGCTGCAGCTGCTGCTGAAAGTGCGCGATGTGGTATTGACCGTCAATCAGGCGTACATCCGCTCCGCAGCGATGGCCGATGACTACCGCACAGAGCCGGCGTTCAAGCTGCAAGGCTCCTACCGCAACATGAACAAGCTGGCGGAGAAGATCGCCCCCATCATGAACGAGTCGGAGCTGCGTACCCTGCTCCTCGCCCACTACGAAGGCGAAGTGCAAACGCTGACCGCAGACGCCGAGGCCAATTTCCTCAAGCTGAAGGAACTGCTCGGCTGGCAAAGCCCGGCGGAGGCAGAGCGCTGGTCGGCAATTAAAGCGGCATTCCAGAAAAAACAGCGCTTCGGCGGGGCGGGCGGCAGCGACCGCATGTCGCAGGTCATCGCACAGATGGATGCCTTTAATGAAGGGCTGGCGGGGATACGGCAGGCGTTGGAGGCGGAGTAATTGTAAGTAAGTACCCGCAAAGCAGGCAGAAAAACTGCTCTGTAAAAGAGAATGATGTAGCACTTTATCGCGGAGGCTGGCTGGAAGGTCAGTCTCCGCTTTCTATTAAATGGTTTAGCGAAAAGCAGAAGCCTTACTGGCTTTTCCTCTGAACGAAAAAAACTTCAAAAAATCAGGATTGGTTGGGAACGCTTTCAATTCCATTCCCGTTAATATCAATAACACTGCAACTATCCTGCCAATTTTATTAGAAAAAACAGATGAAGTATTTATATTTTATCCTTTTATCTAGTCATTTTACCACTAATACGTAAAAAGCCACTGTAGATGCTCCAATTTATATGCATTGATACAGTACGCTTTAAAACGGAAAACCGAAGCAAAAAATTTACTGAAGATTACTACGCTGAGCTAGTCTGCCATGCGCCTGCTCAGGGCTAAACTTGTTTTGCTAAAAGCCTGGAATCAGCGCCCCGATAAGGCAAGTACAGCGCTGACAGCAGCCTGACCCATGCCTGCAACCCACGCATACAATGTACGTGATGTAAAAACCACGGTGCAAACGAATAGCAATTACCTACAAAAGAAGTACACCAAGCTTAAACAGGCTTAGGTAACGGCTCAAAAAGCCGAACCTATCTAACCTGCGATGCCTGCCCAACGGCAAGACCACACCGGGCAGGCCTGTACTACCTATTCTTTCATTATAAACCTACTAATGATGAAAACACTATTGCTATTCGTTACGATTTTGGGGCTAGCTGCAACTGCTAATCCTTATGCATCCAACCACTTGCAATCAGAGGAGACGCTTGGAGGGAGTATTACTTTAGAAAACGTTGTAGTACTACTTACTACTACCAACGACCCGAGCGAGAATATTCTCACTATTGAGGTTTATGACGGTGCAATGGTCGTGATGTCTTTTACCGGTTGTGGAGCATCTGTTTGCAGGAATAACATCTCGCTCCTGGCTAACGGGACTTATTCCGTTGTTGTTACTACAGATGCCGGATCCTTTAGCGGAGGTATTACAAAGTAGGCCCTTTACCCTTGGCCAGCACTTGTTCGCCCCAGACCTGATCAATCAGCGGCCAGCCTTGTATCCGTTCACTGGTAAAGGGTTGGCTGTTTTGACTACAACTCAGCAAATCGTCAAAAAAGCTCATTAATCCTTGTTGTACATGTGGTGGATACTGACTGCGGGTTACGTACCCCCTAACGCTTCGGATTTGACGCTCCAAAGCTATAAACTCCTGATTTTCGAAATAAATTTTGCTCAAAATCTTATCAGAACCAATTCTCATAGCAAAATTAGAGTAGTTGGTTTTACTGTAGAGTACCGAGCGCTGGAAAATATGAATGTATTGGTGCGCGTTAGAGATATCCCCACGATATAGCGCTAAATAAGCCAATGAAAAATACCTATATGCTTTCCGCTCTTTCCTTGAAGCCAAGGCTACTTTATCCCAGTTCCGATTCAGAAAACCTGAAAACCAGCCTATTTCCCCGGATATCACTGCTGCACTCATAGCACCATTTATTCTATTTAGCATTATGATGTGTCCGTCATTCAAATGGAGATTACGGTCCTCAAGTTGCTTAATGATTTTAACCAATTCTCCGGCAAACCGGCGGTCTTTATTGATGTTTAATCGGTCAACACAGTAATTAAATAAGGTTGCCCAATATTGTTTTTGGTAAACATTGGCTACTTCTTTATCAAAACCGTTTGGTTCCTTAGCTATTTCCAGATATTCTTCCGGAGGGCATTGGTCAAGGACTCGAACCAATTGACCAAAGTGTTTAATATTTTCATCTTTTGTCTGCCCTACTATAGTTTGAATCTTCTCGCGGATATCCTCAACATTCTCTTCTTCTCCTCCGTATACTTTAATCCGATTATAGGTCTCTAAAAGAAGGCTCATTCGCATATAATCACTAAATTTTTCCAGCGCGCTGCCCCACTTTCTCATATCTGCATACCCCAGCTGAGCATTACTCCTTTCCTCTTCAGACCTAGCTTTTATCAAAATATGCTGCCCAAGCGTCTCTCCCAAGTAAGGGCCAATGATTTGTTCTTCGTGACTGTACTGCTCCTTTTCCAATTCCCGCAAATGGTAGTCGAGGTGTTTTCTAAGCCCCAGGTGATCATATTTACCTGCCAACAGAATATGCTTGAGGCGGGGTTCTTTGTCCAGTGCATCCAATAGCAGATACCGCTCCAGAGCGCGCAGTACACGAGTTTTAAATTTGTTAGCCGCCAATGGCTTCATTGCATTGGCTTCCCAGAACGCGGCCTCGCCCTGCGGAAACCTGCGGTTGACGATTTCTTCCGTATACCGTTGCACCAAATCCCGATCATTTTGTGACAGGTTATTTTCCTTCAGTTCCATTGTTAATAAAAAGCTACGCCTGTCAGCCGGGCTTAGCCGTTCAAAAACCTCATATAGCTTACTTTTCCGCATAAGTCCGAAATTAACAATAGAACAAAATAAACCTTAAAAAACTGATAAACAAATATTTAAACATTAATTATACAAGAATAAATCAAACCGAAACCCCAATGTCTTAGTACCTCTACCGAGACACTTAACCGTATGTTTAGTGGAGCATTATTTAAATAATGTCTCTCAGTTGACTCCCTGATGACCGCATTGGTCATCAGGGCTACTGAAAAAATCAGATACACTCAGTTCATCCGGCAGACCAGAAATGGGAAGCCGGTTTTTCTACCCTAAAAAACTAAACACACTTTGGTAAGCAGGCTGAACTTAGGATACAGCCTGCTTTTTTTATTTGCCTACTTTAGCGCGCTTTTCAGGACTTCTAACTGCCCGTCAATACCTTTCGGCACCGGCAATCCCAGGATTTCACAAACCAGAGGGTAGACATGCACATTGCGGAATGAGGGTATGGTAAGCCCCTGCCGAAATGCCGGGCCCTTAGCATAAAAGATAGCGTGCATTTCCGGAAACTCCGGGTGGAAGCCGTGCTCGCCGCCCTGGGAAAACTTCCCGCTTTTGACCAACTGAATGCGGCGGCTGTTGGCCAGGTAGTAGCCATACGCCGGGTAGAGGATAAAATCACCAAGGCGGGGGTCAGATTTATCGCTGTAGTGCGGGAATTCAGCAATGGGATATACTTCCAGCGGCAGTCCCTCTGATTTTTCTTTCATGAAGGCTAAAGCTTCTTCCGGATCGGCACCGTCTTCCAGGTAGATATGCGCCAGGGCACCGTTGTTGGCTACCCGGTAGCGGCTGTCTTGCAGCAGGGGATCGATGTTGACCAGTTTCTCGGGGCCGACATCAATCATGCCATGATCTGAGACCATAATGATATTCACGGGCAGCCCCGAGGCTTCCACACCGTCAAATAACTTGCCCAATGCCCAGTCCAGCTTCATCAGTGCAGCGCGGATAGCTTCATCGTCGGAAGGGCCGTGGCGGTGTCCGGTGTCGTCCATATCAGAGAAGTAAAGGGTGATCATATGCGGGCGCTCCGCTTCCGGCAACTCCAGCCAGTCGAGGACCTGCTGTACCCGGTCTTCATTGGGGACACTACCGTCGTAGGGGTAATAGTAACTCGGCCGCACGCCCTGAATATCGGCTTCCGAGCCCACAAAGAAAAAGCTGGCTGCCTTCATCCCGTTTTGCGCTGCATTCACCCAAAGGGGCGTCCCGTTGTACCAGCTCCCATCCTCCACTACATCCCGGTTACTGATGCGGTACAGCTGTGCCCTTTCCGGATCGTAGAAAGAGTTGTCCACCAGTCCGTTGTGCTCCGGCAGCAGACCCGTCGCAATCGCATAGTGGTTGGGGAAGGTCTTGGACGGGAAACTCGGGATCATGGAATAGGCCTGCACGCCCTGAGCAATCAATTTTGTGATGTTAGGCGGCCGGAAACGCGCCGTATAGTCCCACCGATAGCCATCGCAGGAAATCAGGATGACGTAGGGATGATCAGCCGGGACATTGGCTTTTTCCTGGGTGAAAGCCGTTAAGGCAAAATGGGCGCTGAAAAACAGGAGGAGGAGTGAACGAAGCATAAGTTTCTGATTTGAGTGCAAAAATAAGAAAACCACAGGCCCGTTTGTTACATTTTAGCTCCGGAGTTGCCTGCCCCGTACCGAAAATCATATCTTTAAGGACAGACAACCCAACCTTCATGCAGCGCCTGTTCCAACCTGTAGACATTGCTTCCCTCATTCTACTCCGTATCGTATTTGGCATACTGGGGTTTGCCGATGTTTTCGGTACCTGGATTTACTACCACATGATGAAAGGGGCCTTCGACCCGGAAGCTTTTCAATTTAAATATTACGGTTTCGAATGGGTACAGCCATTGCCGGAGCCATTCATGTCTGTACTCCTCCTCAGTATTTGTGCTTGCGCGATTCTGGTCATGCTGGGCAAATGGTACCACATCTCGGCGACGCTGTTTGCCTTTGGCTTCACGTACACCTATTTCCTGGAAAAGGCCCACTATCTCAACCACGGCTACCTCTTCTGCTGGATCGCTTTTCTAATGATTTTCCTCCCTGTCGACCGGCAGCTGTCGCTCGATGTTAAGCGCCCCCAGCACAGTAGTCTGGGTGAACATGCCCGGGATGTTAACCAGATTGAAGAACGAAACAAAAAAGCCTTTCAGCAACGGCTGCCCTTTTTGCTCACTCGCTTGAATCGTTTGCTTTCGTAAAGCCTGCAGTCCGAAAAAAGCACTTAGCGCCAGAAACAGCAGTATGGCCCCCTGCCGCAGATAGTTGAGGCAGCCCGGCAAATACAATGGCGATATAGGCATGGATAAACACGGCTACAGAAGCACCGAGGTTGAAGCGCAATGCTGCACTGGCGCCCCGCCGCAGGTATTCGCAGGCAGCAGTTACGTTTACCATCGGGCAGCAGCATGGTGAGCATGGTCACCACACAACCCAGTAAGCTATGTGTCAGGCAGGTCATGGGAGGCAAAGGTAGAGAAAAAGGGAATGACTTTACTTTTGCCCTTGCTCGTCTATCTAATTGTAATAAGCCTGCAGCACATACATCAGACCCCATACCTGAACCTTGCATATGTCAACAATAACCATTATTTTCATTTGAGAATCAAACGCGTTCGCTATGACTCCAAAAACCAGAATCCAGCTAGCTCAGCTTTATGGCTTTTCTACCCGTACACTTTCCAATCGCTTAAAAGCTATAGGTATTGAGCTGCCTGCCCGGCAGTTGATCAGTATCGCCAAGCAAATCGAGATTTATGCTCATCTGGGCATCCCAACCTGCTTACAGGAAGCTGAGGCGAGAAAGATTAAACCAAAAGTCTTGGCTTATTGCCGTGCAAGAGGGATAACAGATACCTGGCGTTTCTGATATTTTCCAATGATTTCCAATTAATTCAAATTGGTTCAATACTGGGGTCTTTCATTTGTTCGCGGTTTAGTCGAGCTTTGGTTTATTATTCAAATTTCTTATTTCAAATCCATCTTTTATGGATAACACTAATCTATTTTGGATCAATGGATCACTGGATCAATGGATCACTACGCTAAATCACAGGTCCCCCCTGTTTAAGGGAATGGTAAAAGCATTTTTTATTTGCTCTTTTGTCATTGCGTTATCCCCTTACAATGCAAATTCTCAGACTGAGCCCTTTGATAGTCTGGGGTATGAGGTTGACAGCCTCGGTATGGCTGAAAGATTCGACTCATTGATGCTTAGGATTGAGGAGCAGGCTTTAAATTGCTATTCTCTTGGCGTCAGGAAAGTTGTGCCTGTCCTTTATCAAGAAGGCTTTTCCATTTACGTGCAGCTGTCTGACCTTCAAGTAAATACTGTTTTTCTAAGCCTTGATGGCTCCGAGGATCAACCTGTAGCTATTCCGCTGTCTGGTGACGGAGCTATAACTATTAGAAATTTACCTTTTGACAAAAATTATATCCTTAGCGGCTCCAACAGTTGCGGTGAGATCGTACCATTTTTAACGTTCTATACAGATGATCAGCTTCATTCCTACAAAGAGGGAATCACAGAAGTATTTTCGGAAGAAATGTTTCTGCTAGCGTCATCCTTTGCTGCTCAAGACACTTCTAACGCTCTTGCGCTTCACGAATTTATGAATAGCGAATCGAACATAGAAATACACCCTTTTGAAAAGCTAAATTTTTATCAACAATATATCATGCAGGGAGACCGCTATTCTACTCCCGTTGAAAGCGACTTGATTCCTACTGCCTTTGAAAAGCCCCAGTCAAGGAAAGACGAATGTGAGTGTTCGTTTGTTAAGCTTTCTGCATCTGCGAGCCCGACAGCTGGAACTACAGAATTAACTGGTCAAGAGTTCTTTGTGCCTGTAACTAACAATAATGGTGACAACTATTCAGAAGCAACTAATGTCAATAAATTCCATTGGTACCAAGTCAAAGGTGCTGCAAAGGAAGTTTTTGTATACACAAGTGGATGGAAAGCCGACTGCGATCAGGAGCACTCCATGTCTGCCAATCACCAAGGCGACGCACGGCCTGACATTGATGAGGCTGAGGATGTAGAATTACTGAGAGAAGCGGGCAGCTATGGCAGGATAGCAGTATCCTTACTTTGTAATAATGGAAACCAGTTGCCTGAGCGGTGTGACTGTAGCAAGAAAATACTATTCGATTACGAGTACAGAAATGCTCTTACAGCACGTGCAGAACGTCTTCGCAGCAGTGCCTTTAGTTGTAACAGAAGGCGCCAAGCGGCTGCCTATGCCGAAGATTTTGTTATCGTAACCAAGGAAACCCGACAGGCAGGCGACAACGCTGGCTCCGATAATGAAACGGTGATTATGGACTTAAACCGCTGGGCATTTGGAGCAGAATGTGGCACTGAGTTAAATCCTGAATGGCAAGAGGCTTTCAATGCTGTAATGGAAGATTTGTTTGGAAACGTAACGCTAGGAGATATTGAAAATTTCATATCGGGAGATGGGGAAGTTGGAGATATTATCAATTCTGATACAGAGTTACCTGATTTGATTGCATCAATTTCCAACTGGATTACGACTGAGCGATTCCTTGATATGCCTTGTGACACTGACACCAGGTTCTACGGTGTGGATGGCAAGGAGGATTTTACTTTACACCCAAATGAGGAGCTTCGGTTTAACATTAGAACCAGTGGCATTGTGAGAGCTGAAGGTCAACGCAGCTGGCAATCAGAAGCACGAATACAAAGCAGCTTCGCCATGACTGTACAGACCTTTCCGGGGAGTACGGAAGAGCCAAATGTATCTTGCTGTAGCGACTGGGGTGCATCTTACGCCGGTTCGACACTAATGCCCGGAGGGTCAGGTGAGCAGATTAATCTGCAATCAACGCTGGAGGAGTTTCTAAATGGCACTCTTATGACTTTTCCAGGCTGCACGCTTTTTTCAACTCCTGATGGCGACATCAGCAATGGAGAGTTTGGCACCTGTTCCGTGCCGACTGAAAGACCAGAGTGCAGCGTGCCTGTGATAGAGAGAAGCCATGATTCCAACGGTTTGGTAAGCTTTGGTCATAATTCCATCACCGAGGTTGCTTTGCTGGATATACAGGGCAGAGTGCTACGGCAATTCAACAATCAAGGTTTTAATAACTTTGGAGAAATAGAAGCTTTTTTGCGGGAACGTATATCTAACTCAGGATATCCCACCGGAATTTATCTGGTCCGCTACCATAATGGCAATAGCGCTACCACTCAAAAGCTATTCTTCGGAGCTGGTTACTAAGGAGTCAAAATCAAAATTTTGAATGACAGCCAGCGACCGGAGGGTCGCTGCCCTACTTAAATAACTATAGAATGAAACCAATCAATCAACTTACGCTGATACTTCTGGCAACAAGCCTGCTGCTTGCCTGCGACAAAAATAAAGAAGATGGAGCCGCCTTAGTACACGATGGGAGGCCATGTGGAGGCGGCTATTTTTACTACACTGATGGAGAATGTGGGTGCCCGGAGCCTTATGTTCTTATTGGCGACCTGCCGGAAGAGGGTAACAACGATTACCGCACTCAAACCGGTATTTGCATTACTGTATCCAAGGGCAAAGAAATAGTCTTTTACGCCACCAGCGATTGCAAGTGCACCGCGCTAACCAATAACACCCCGGATACTTTTGCCCTCAAGTTTCCAATTATCGAAGCACCTACCGGAGAAGGGCAGTTCACAGGCCGATATGACCGATCAGGCTACTACGGCCATGAAACTGGATATATCATGAGGCAGGAAGGCGGCGAGGAGGTCAACCTGAGCCTGTACAATGTTTTCCATCAGGGAGAGCACCCGGAATGCCAATCTTATCACCCCGGTACGGTAGGGAAGATGAAATTGTTTTTCCCGGAAGGTGAGGAAAAAGCAATGGGACTGGTAATTTGGCAAACCCTGGGCAGCGACGCTACGATTTTGGATACTTGCGCTATTACTTTAATTAGAGTATCCACTTAGGGTTCAGCGGAAAATAAGGTCTTCATTTCAGGCGAGCTATTTTTGCACCAGACAAGGCGCGAAGAACGAGCATAGCCTAGTGGTTCATGTCGCAAATATCTCCACATTTACACTTGTCCTTTTCCGCCTACTCTTCCCCGGAGAACCGAGCTTCGTAGCTTTGGCTACGATCCCGAACCTCCGTCTCGATTAGACGAAAAATGACGGCGTCTAAATTGTGTATCTACTTACAACTTGAACCACTAGTGCGACTAGACCGAATTTTTTGATCGTTTTTTCACGCCTGGAACGTTTGCAGTTGCTGAATATTAAACGGTCAAGCATTTACGGCTCAATCCACTAGCTACGTAAGTGATGAGCAACGAAGGCTGGGGTGAAAATAGCCGTATCAAATGGGGAAGTTATTTTTCGCTGGACCCTTAGATAAACTATTGTCAGACTCACTGTTACAGGATGCCGGGTTGCTCGTTTCGCTTTATCGCTTTTTTCTAGGCTGCCATCTTCATTAGACTTGATGCGTCGGGAATTGTCTATCTTTAGGGTTGTTCAACCCGACATCCCATGCAGCGCCTGTTCCAACCTGTAGACATTGCTTCCCTCATTCTACTCCGTATCGTATTTGGCATACTGGGCTTTGCTGATGTTTTCGGCACCTGGATCTACTACCACATGATGAAAGGCGCTTTTGATACGGAAGGGTTCCAGTTTAAATATTACGGTTTTGAATGGGTGCGGCCACTGCCCGAGCCATTCATGAGCATACTGCTGCTGAGCATTTGTGCCTGTGCAATCCTGGTAGCGCTGGGCAAGTGGTACCGCATTTCAGCCACCCTTTTTGCCTTCGGGTTTACCTATACCTATTTTCTGGAGAAAGCGCATTACCTCAACCACGGCTACCTCTTTTGCTGGATTAGCTTTCTGATGATTTTCCTGCCCGTGGACCGGCAGCTGTCCCTTGATGTCAAAAAGAACCCGGACCTCAAGTCTGACACGGCTCCCTACTGGTGCCTGTTCATCCCGCAGTTTCTTATGGGCGTAGTGTACTTTTTTGGCGGCATTGCCAAGCTCAACAGCGACTGGCTCCATGCCATCCCCCTCAAGCAGTGGATTAGGTACCGGGCAGATCACCCGTTAATCGGCCCCTTGCTGGAGCAGGAGTGGATGGCCTACTTTATGGCTTATGGTGGCGTAATGCTGGACTTATTCGTGGTCTTTTTCCTGGTTTTCAGAAGGACTCGCCCCTGGGCTTTTGCAGCCGTCCTGTTTTTTCACTTTATGAATCTGCTGGTGTTTAGTATCGGCATTTTCCCTTTCCTCTCCGTTACCCTGACCGCCTTGTACTTTGCGCCGGATTTCCCGCGCCGCTTCCTGCATTGGCTTGCAGACCGATGGGATTGGCTCAACAAGCAACAAAACGCCTGGATTTCGAGGATGCAAAGCAGTACTGAAAAGATTCCAATGTGGCAAGCCGCTCCCCGCAACCGCACCGTTATCCTCAGCGGGCTTGGCGTACTGATGGCTATCCATTTGCTATTGCCCCTGCGCCACCACCTGTACCCCGGTGATGTCGCCTGGACGGAAGAAGGGCACCGCTACTCCTGGCGGATGATGCTGCGATCCAAAATCGGATTCGGGCAGTTCCGGGTTGTCAATCAGGCGACAGGGAAAGAGACGATTGTCCGCCCCAAAGCCTACCTTTCTGAGCGGCAGGAGCGCAAGTTGTATACCCACCCCGACATGATCCTGCAGTTTGCCCATTTTCTGGAAAAAGAATTTGAGGAAGAAGGGCAGGAAGTAGCGGTCTATGCAGACATCCGCTGCAAACTCAACTACCGAGATTACCATCCCTACATCGACCCGGAGACCGACCTCACGCAGGTGGAATGGTCCTTTTGGGCGCCATCCGATTGGATTTTGCCAGAATAAGCCTATCTTTTTGACCAAAACGATGAACCGCAGGTCTTTTTCCAAACATGCTCTTGCCTTACCCTTTCTGCCAGGCAGTGCATCCCTGAACCCAACCACGCCAAAGCGTATTCTCCCCAAACGCCTGCGCCCCGGCGATACGGTAGGCTTCGTTACACCGGGCAGCTACATCAGTGACGAATCCCTGGAGCAGGCCGTTTCCAATATGCTCAAGCTCGGGCTGCGGGTGAAGATGGGCAAAAACATCCGCGCTAAGCATGGTTTTGTGGCCGGTACCGATCAGCAACGCCTTGATGACCTGCACACGATGTTCTCCGACCGGTCTGTAGATGCAGTCTGGTGCGCCCGCGGCGGCTACGGCTGCACACGGCTACTGCCCAAAATCGACTATGACCTCATCCGCCGTAATCCGAAAATCCTGATTGGCTACAGCGACATAACCGCCCTGCTTAATGCCATCTACCACAAGACCGGTTTGGTGACTTTCCACGGGCCGGTAGGGGCATCCGAATTTTCTACCTATACCGAAGCACAGGTCCGTGCTGTACTGATGGACGGGACCGCCCCCTACCCCATCCCTTTATCCGAAGACAATGAAGCCTCCGAAGATTCACTTTTTCAGCCGGAGGTTATCCGCAAAGGGCAGGCAGAAGGCGTGCTGATGGGTGGCAATCTGTCCCTGCTGGCCGCTATGGCAGGCACCGGGTATTTACCTGACCCAACCGGCGCTATTGTGTTTATGGAAGACGTTGGGGAGGCGCCCTACCGGGTGGACCGCATGCTCACACAGCTGCGGCAGGCCTGGCCGCTAAAAGCTGCTAATGGAATAGCGCTTGGCGTTTTTGCAGATTGTGCCAAAAAAGAAGGCAGCGACTCGCTCACCCTATCCGAAACCCTGCAGGAACAGCTGCGCCCCACAGATACCCCAACCGCTTACGGCTTACCCTTTGGGCATATTGACCATCAGTGTACTTTCCCGGTGGGTGTTCGGGCACGGTTTGATGCAGCGGCGCGGTCGATCACCTTGCTGGAGGCGGGTGTCCGGTAAAGCACAAGACGGGCCAAACAATAAACATTACTGATAATAAATGCTCAAGCTACCAACAGGAAAAAGTGACTACTATACCGAATACTACAACAAGGTTCTGATCCAGCTGAAAATCCAATTCCTAGCCAGTATTGGAAGGGAAGAGGAAGCTATAGCCATCATCAATACCTACCTGGAGATTGCTGAAATACGGCAGGTCCTGGTTGACGAAGCCATTGTACATGAAAACTACTCAAACCCCACATGTTCTGAATTTAGAAAAACATGCCCTTATGTTTTCCTATATCCCCAACAACATGCACTTCCGTACACCTGCATGCGTCGCATTTATCTTTTTCTTACACGCCCTAAGCCTTCCCGCTCAGGTTGCCGGGCCTGCGCAAAAATCCACAAATAACGTATGGGGATACACTGTTGGCCAACCACTGGAACAGGTCACGGCAACTACTACCTCTGACACCGCAAGCTTCAATCAGGGGCTTCTCTCACACCCAACCGAGTTGATACAGGGGCAGCTTGCTGGCGTTCAGATCTACAACCGGGGCGGCAACCCCAATGCCCTGCCACTATTTCGGGTGCGGGGGCTTTCGTCCTATTCACAGCGGCAGCCTTTGCTGGTGGTGGATGGTATTGCAGGAGCTTCCTGGCATAGCCTTGATCCGGAGGACATCGCAAAAATCACTGTACTCAAAGACGGAGCCAGCCAAGGCGTTTACGGTATACGAGCCTCCAACGGCGTAATACTCGTTCGCACCAAAACCAGCTCGTTCATTCAAGACACGCTGACCGTTTCCTACACCGGGCAGCTAGCCGCTTCCACACCCTATGAGGGCTTCCCGGTCATGGACGCTGCTGCATTTCGTCTGGCTGGCCATTGGGACTTCGGCGGGTCGACCAACTGGCTGGAAGAGGTACAGCGCAACGGCAGCAGTCAGGCGCACAACCTGTCCCTTAGCGGGCATAAAGGGGGTACAAACTTCAGGATTGCCGGTCATTTCCGGGATATTGAGGGCGTATTACAACAATCCGGCTTCACACAAGCCAACCTCCGCGCTTACCTCCACCGGTCCTTTTTACAAGATGCCCTGGATGTTAAAATCCACGCCGCTTACACTAACCGCAGCAGTCAACTGGGCTTCCCGGAAGCTTTTCGCTATGCAGCCGCTTTCAATCCCACCATCCCACTAGACGCGGCGGATGCCCCTTTCCCATACGATGCAGTCCGCTTCGGCGGTTTTTTCGAAACGCCTGGGCTGTTCGACTCCTTCAACCCCAAAGCGATGGTGGAGCTGAATACCAATGATGGGGTAACAGAATTGCTTCAAACCTCCGCCCTGGTGCAGTATCGGATCAGCGAACAGCTGTCGGTACAGGCCAGATATGCCTATCAGGATCAATTTATTAATCAGCGGGCTTTTTACAGTCCACAGTCTATGCTTCGCGGAAATGCCTACAGCCCTTATGAAGAAAGGCGCGGGCGGGCAGACCTCACCGATAAAAGTGCTGCCCTCTCACTCTACGAAGCTTTTGTACACTACAACAAACGTTTGGAAAACATTGAGCTTCGATTCAGCAGTGGTACTTCCTACACGAATATCGCCCACACTTTTGACCAACTCAATCTTTTTGGCTTCACTGATGACGGGTTGTTGTCCAACAAAAGAATCAGCGACTATGCGTCATGGGCTTTAAACACTTACCAAGCCGATACCACTAGCAGCGGCTGGTCGGAAAAAACATCCGCCTTCTTTGGCCAGCTGCACCTGACGGTCAAAGAGCGTCTGCACACCTTCGCATCCCTGAGGTACGAAGGTGCAAGCAAGTTAGGCGACGATAACAACTGGGGCCTCTTCCCGGCAGTAGGCGCGGGCTACGAGCTAATCAAGCCTAATGAGGAATCGGCTGTAGAACAACTTCGGGTCAGGGCCAGCTACGGTGCTACCGGTGCCCTGCCCGACGAAGCCGGTCTTTCACAGCGGCGCATCCGGACTACAGCCTTTCCAAATGGGTTCGTAGACACAACGGTCATTCACACCGCAAATCCGGACCTGGGCTGGGAGAAAAAGCAAGAATTCAACATAGGCCTGACGCTCCGAACCGGCAAACTGCTGGCGCAAATTGACTGGTATACCCGAACGGTAAGTGACTGGATCACAAGCGATTTTGTTTTCAACACTCCTTATACCAACCAAAATGCCTTTCGGACCACCGGGCTGGACCTCAATCTCGAGCTTATCCTTTGGGAGCGGCCGAGCTTAGCATATACCACCGGACTGCAAGGGTCTACCTACCGTTCGGTATATCAGGAAACCGGAACAGAAAGCCCTGCCCTACTCCTCACCCCCGGTAACATCTATGGCACGCCGGTTGTCGTTATGCAGGAGGGCGGAAATATGGGCGAGGTGAGCGGCCCTCAATTTACGGGGGAAGTCAATGCGGAAGGCGTTCCTGTTTTTGAAGACCAGAACGGAGACGGCGTGATCAACCTACAGCCCTCCCTGCTTGGGCAACCGGAAAGCGATCTGGTTACGCTCGGCAGTGGACTGCCCACATTGGAGTGGGGGTGGTCGCACCGGCTGCAATGGGGCAGTTGGGAAGTGAGGGCGTTGCTAAGAGGTGCCTTGGGGCATAGTATGGCCAATATGCACCGGCTACGTTATGAGCCACGTCCTTTCACTGGCAGGAGTGTTTATAACCTATTCCAAAACGAACGCGTACTGGAAAATTTAACTGCTTACCAATTTTCCTCCTATTATACCGAGCGGGCTGATTTTGTAAAGTTTGACCACTTACAGATTGCCAAGACCTTTACCGCTAATACCGGAGGTCGGGCATTCAGGCTGAGGCTATCGCTGACTGCCCGCAATCTACTGCTTGCTTCCCGCTACTCCGGTATAGACCCCGAGCCGGTACTGGAAGACCCGGGAACGACCATTTTCGGTGACAACCTTTCGCCAGACCAACGGGTCCCACTTGCGGCAGGTGTAGACCGGCTGGATTATTACCTGCCGGCCCGGCAATTTGTGTTTAGCCTTCAAGTGCAATTGTAGAATGTGACTACCCCCACAATTGCCCCAACTGCATGAGCGCCAACAGCAGGAAAAGCCCACTGAGCCCGGCATTCAGCTTTTGGTAAAATCCTGGCCCGGCCTGCTCGATGCGCTTTGCGGCAAGGGTATAGAGCGACAGCATGGCGAATGCACCAACAGCAGTACCGAAAACATAAAACAGCCGGTAGGGTGCGGCGAAAATCAGTAGCCCGCGCGCACGCAGCACAGTGGTCAGCACAAACATGCCCGGGATATTGACGAGGTTGAAAAAAGAAACCAGGAAGCCCTTTAGTATGGGCTGCCCTTTTTGTTCACTGGCCTGAATAGTCTGCCGCCGGAAAGCCTGTAGTCCGAAAAAAACACTGAGGCCCAGAAAAAGCAGCACCGCGCCTTGCCGCAGGTAGTTGATGTAGGTGGGTTCGCGGGCGAGCAGCCCGGCGAAAGCAATGGCGATATACGCATGGATAAACACGGCAACAGAAGCCCCGATATTGAAGCGTAACGCAGCGGGAGCCCCCCGGCGTAGATACTCCCGGGCAGCAGTCACATTCACCATCCCAGGCAGCAGCATGGCGAGCATGGTCACTACACAGCCCAACAAACTATGTGTCAGATAAGTCATGGCGGGCAAAGGTAGGGAAACTTTGGAGGTTGCCTGTTAGGCGGCACGCATACAGCAGGGATATGCTGCTTTTAGAGCTTGTTCCTACTAACGGTAAAGAGCCTTATATTAACTACATTTGCCTAACTAAAACAAGAAACAGCCCCGCTCCCCTACCAGGCCCACCGCCCCCAGACACTCCAGGTCCGCCCCAGCAATTGCAGCTCATTGCCCAGTACAGCCGTGCGGTTGGGCAGGTTGGGCGCGGGCAAATCAATGCCGTAGAATTGCTGCCGGTACAGGGTATTGGGCGCATCCGCCAGATTGTAAACCGATGCGCCAAAGGTCAGCTCACTGCCCTTCAGGGGGATGGTGTAGGCGGCACTGAGGTCCAGCCGGTGGTAGGCAGCAATGCGCTGATAGTAATCCGGGGCGCCCTGCCCGCGCTCATCGCGGAAGTCGTCCAGAGAAGTATCCAGAAAGGGGGCACCGCTGGCGTAGACGTAAGTCGCGCTCCACGCCCAGCGATCGAACCGGTACTCATTGTACCAGCTGAGCTGATGCGGCCGGTCTTCCTGTGTGGGAAACCATTCGTTTTGGAAAGCGGCCGGGTAGCGTTGCAGGGAGCGGCTCAACGTGTAGGACAGCCAGCTTGTGTACCGGTCGCCGGTTTTGCGGATGAGGACTTCTGCCCCGTAGTTCCGCCCTTCTCCACTGAACAACCGGAATTCCCGGGTACGGGGGCGGGGATCGCCCACAGTGCCCAGGCCGCTGATTAGGGCGGCGTGCTGCAGGCTGCCTTCAGTGCGCTTGAAGAACCCGCCGACTTCCCAACTTATGACAGCACCAGTATACTGCAGCCCTGCGGCAGCCTGATTGGCATGGGCAACGGGCACGGCTGCTTCATTCGCAAGCTCCCAAACGGCTACGCTGCGCCCAAAACGATTCTCATGGTAGTAGCGCCGCAAAAACTGATGATAACGGCTCAGCGAGGCATTGACCGACCAGCGGTCCGACCAACGGTAGCGGGCACGAAGGCGGGGGGATACATAGGGCCGCTGCGTACGGGAATAGTAGGTCAGGTGAGTCGCCCAGCTCCAGTCCCAGGGGCCAGATTCGTATTCGCCACCAGCGTATAGCGCGTACTGTGTACCCGACGAAATCCGGGAGCGGATGGGTACCTCGTCATTCTCCAGATTCAGTGCGGTGGCGTTGTGCTCCAGACGGTAGCCCAGGGTGTAGGTCGTTCCAGACTTTGGCGTCCAGGTATTTTTCCAGTTGAGGTGCAGCCCATCCAGGTCATTGTACCGCAGGTTATCTGTCCCGAAAGCGCGGACGGTATCCTGAAGTACCCGCCGGAAGCTCGTGGTGGTGCGTTCGGTCTCTTCGTAGCGGCTGCCGCCAATCGTCAGGGCAGACTGCCATTTGTCGTTCCACTCGTGCTGCAGGTTGGTGCTCCAGGCCTGGTTTTGCCAGTTGGAATTTTCGGTCACCAGGCTTTGGCTGATGATGAACTCGTCCCGCAGGCGCTGCCGGAAGTCAAACCCGTATTCGTAATCGTAGGTATCGCTGCTGCTGAAAGCGTTGGCCTCTAGCGTGGTCTTTTCGGACAACTGCCAGCGCCATTTCAAAAAGGCATCGTGGAATTGAAAAGCAGGCTGCACCCGGATCAGGCGGTCTGTCAGGAGCGATTCATTGTCCATACCGGGCAGGTCCAGTTGCTGACTGAAGACCTGAAAGAGGCTAGAAGTGCCCAGGTTGCTGTGGGTGATGCGCCCCCCGCCGGTAAGGCTCATGCGCTTGCCCAGAGGTACCGACACATTGCCCTGCAACAGTAGGTTGGAAACGGTGGCGCTGCCAGTGGTTTTTTCGGGCAGCCCCTCCGGGCTCAGCATCTCCACGATACTCGCCGTGCGGCCGCCATACTCCGCCGGAAAACTGTTTTTGTAGAGGCGTACCGATTCCAGCAGATTCCCGTCCACACTACTGAAGATGCCGAAGAAGTGGTCAATATCGTACAGGATCATACCATCCCAGACGATGAGGTTCTCGTCGGGCATACCACCCCGGACCTGCAGGCCGGAGGAAAAATCATTGTGCGCTCCCACGCCGGGCAGCAGTTGCAATTGGTGGAGTGGGTCCAGCTGACTGCCCAGCCCCGGGAGCTGCGCGCCTGGCCGGATGGTGTAAAACTGATCGCGCCCATTGGCAGACAGCGCCGGAGTCATTTCCACCACCACCACTTCCGGGATACGTACTTCGGCTTGGCGTAGCGAGAGGTCAGACAGGGGCTGTCCGGGCGTATAAGCTACACGCCGGCTTTCGTACCCGATATAACGCAGCTCCAGTTGAATAACAGTGTCCAGATCAGGAAGTGACAGGCTGAATAACCCATCAGCGTTGGTGCAATCCCCTACAGTTTGCCCCACCCAGTGAATGCTGGCGAAGGGCAGTGGCGCTTGTGTTTCGGCATCACGGATAATACCCGTAAGCAGACTTGTGGCGGGCACAGGTATAGCTGGAGCGGGTTTCGGCCGCACCAGGATTTTATCCTCCGCAAGGGTGCGGTATTCCATACCTGAAGCATCTAGTACCCGGTACAGAGCTTGCACCACCGGCTCTCCATCCAATTGCAGGGTCAGGGTGTGGGGCGAGATGGCAGCGGCATCGTAAGCGATAGACAAGCCGTATTTCTGTTCAAACACCTCGAAAACCTGAGCTAGCGGCTGTTCCTGGAACCGCTCCGTCACCCGCTGCTGCGCAAAGAGCGCAACGGGAAGTAAAGAGAGCCAAAATACGTACAGCCTTGGCCGTAGTCCCATATCAGGTTAGGAGTTGTCGGAAATAATCACCCGTTTGCCATTGACCTCAAAGGTCAGGTCCATGGGCCAGCAGATGGCTTCCAGAGCAGCATTGAGATCGCCACTTTCAAAGAAGCCGGTGTATTCCCGGTCGGCGAGATCATCCGGGAGTTTCACTTTGACTTCAAACTGTCGTTCCAGTTCTGTGAAAACCATCCGCAGAGTGGTGGATTCAAAGTAGTGCACCCCTTCGCGCCAGGCAGCTGCTTTTTCGCCTTCAAAAGTATCTATCTGCAGTACGTTACCCTGACTGATCGCTATCTCGCCCGGAGAGAGCACTTCGGAGCTGCTCGCTGCCGCTACGCGTACGGAGCCAGTAAAGCAAGCAACGGCAAAACGCTCCTTACGGGCTTCCACATCGAAGCTCGTACCAAGAACCTGCACATCACCGAAAGGGGTTTTCACCAAAAAGGGCGTCCCTTTTTTGACGTCAAAAAAAGCCTCCCCAGTCAGCTCGATGCGCCGGGCACTCGGCCATTCATCAGGCTCGTAGGAGATCATTGACTGAGCATTGAGGATGACCACAGACCCATCGGGCAGTTCGTAAATATCCTTGCCACCGGTCGTGGTGACCAGGCGTATTTCAGGCGGTGCCGGCAATGCCCACCATCCGGCCAGAATCAGCAGTACAGCCACTACAGCCGCCAGAAGCGTCAACCGCCGGCGCTGCCAGATGGAGGTAACCTGTGCTTCTTCGCGGGTAGCGCGATCAATGGTAGACCACATATTGTCCACCTGCGCCGGGGTGGGCTCTTGTGTGTCAAATTCCATCGCCAGTACGAGCTCCCGGGCTTTGCTAACCTCCGCCTGGCATTCCGGGTGCTCCTCCAGCCACTCCGACCATTCGGCATCTTTGTCGCCCTCCCGCACCCAGTGGATGACGTCCGTCTCCTGGGCCAGCGCTACTGCATCGTAATTGACGTATTGTGCTTTCATGTCTTTTAGTTTTGTCCGAACAGTTCGTCCAGGTAAGCAGTCCGGGTGACATTCCGGTAGTTGTACCGGCAGCTGCCATTCCCACTCTGCATCATGCTGAGGCAAAAGCCCGCCGCATCCTTCGCATCTTCGTGCGCCCGGCCCAGATAACAGTGCCCCAGCTCGTGGAATATCAGGTGCTCCCGCTCCAGGTCATTGGCTGCCGACCAATTCGCAGGCCCGATTTCAATAATGCTGATGCCCGAGGTGTACTGCGTACATAAACCCGCTTGACCATCGACCAGTTCATCGGAAAACACCGCACCAATCTCTTCGCTAGCCAGGTCGATATCCAGCCCCCGCAACACCCCTTCCGCTTCAAAGCGTTCAAAGTAAGGCTGAAAGGCCGCATCTACGGTAATAGCAGGCGTTGCCTCTTCTGCTTTTTGGCAGCCGGCCAGTACCGATAAAAATACGATAATTGCAGGGATTCGCTTCATGACAGTCTTTCGGTTTGTAAAATAAGGCAGGAGAGTGGGGAGTTGTACTCAAAAAACGGAGGTTTTTTTAATTTTTTCTCACCGGGTGCAGTAAGCCAAGCCATGCCCCGGGCATTCACCCGGTGTGCTTTTCGTAAGCGCAAGAGCAGTACGCCGGGCAGGGGACCCGACAAAATTGCAACTATGTCGGAAAGGGAATGCAGCGGGCGAGGATCTAACATTGTATTTCTCCGCCCAATTCCGTATCTTACCGATTATTCACTAACCGCTAAAAAACGGACCTCATGTTTACACACACCATTTCGCGCACGGTACGCCGTCAAGCTTCTTTGGCTCATGCTCATGATATCAGGCTTGCATACCGCAACCGGGCAAAACTAAGTCACTTATGGTTTGTACGGGAAGCACGATGAAGACCCCAAGAGCTATTTCCTGCGTGTTCAGTTCAATTTTATAGATGAGCCGGCATCTACTGGGCACGCCTGCAAATAGCCGGGCAGCAGCCAACGCACCACAAAATCATTGTATCACGCTAAACAAGCCTGCCATGAAGCTAGTAAACAAAGCACTTTTATTGCTGCTGCTGGGGCCTGTAGGCCTTCGTGCACAGTCTTTTAATATTGCTGAAGATTTAGGGTATCAAAGTAATTACTTTGAAAGGGTGATTGTCCATAATGATACTATTGTAGCCTTGGGTACCGCTCGAACTGATTCCTTAGAAAGTGGCGTTTTAATTGCTTTATACGATTCCACAGGGCAGCGATTAGCCAGCCAGCTGTTAACAGACTTTGGAGGGGAAGGCTTATATATGCTTGATAATGCTGGTGGATTTGCACCTGCAAATGGAGGGGGGTATGTTATAATTGCTTATTCGATCCGTTTTAATGCCATTTTTATCAAGCTGGATGAGCATCTCAACGAAGAGTTCCGTCATGAGTATACCGACATTGAAGATGTTAGTAATTATAACTACCGCAGCCCTATTCCTCTGGATAATGGCTACTTGCTATACGGGGATATAGACCGGGACAATGGGGTGCCCGACCCCTTTGTGCGCATTGTGGACGAGCAGGGGCAGACCGTGCGGCTTAATTTTTACGGGAGTTATGAGGACAAGGATATCTACCAGGATGCCCAGCTTTTAGGGGATTCTATTTTGGTAGCTGGGGGTCAGCGGCAGGTTAGCCTCGGCTACAGCAAAAACTTTTTCCACCGCATCCGCATATCCGATGGTGCCTTACTGGATAGCTGGGAGTCTTCAGTAAACGCGGACATGGGCTGGCTGCGGCAATTGGTTGCCCTGGAAGACGGGGATATCATCACCTTTGGGCAGCAACCGCTGGAAATTATCGACTGGAACACTTACATCGTACAGCCGATGCTGACCCGCTTCAACAGCAACTATGAGGTCGTTTGGCAGCGGCCTATTTACCGTTCTAGCTATCATTCTAAGAGGAATGGCCTGCACGAAATTAAACAGGTGTCAGATGGTTACTATGTAGGGTCTGGCCACGTAAGTACAAATGTAGATGGCAACTCCACCCGTACAGGCTGGCTATTTAAGTTCACGGCTTTCGGTGATTCGCTCTGGTCGCGCTATTATCTTCCTCCATTTGATACACTTAATAATCCTATCCTTGGGGGCAGCTTTTTCTCCTTTGGGGAGCTGTCCAGCGGTAATTTGGTCAGTGGTGGAGAAGCTAATGGCGATGGCTCTCAGCGCCGCTGCTGGATCATCAAAACGGACGCCAATGGGTGTCAGGGGGAGACGCCCTGTGAGGTGCTTACGGATGTGGCGGAGGCGGAGCCGGTGGAGGAGCCGGGTATGCGGGTGTTCCCCAATCCTGCCTCCCGCCACCTCACTGTCGCCTGGCCGGGCGCAGCGCCCACGGGCACTGGCTACTTCACGCTCTACAATATGCAGGGGCAGGCCGTATGGGCGGCAGCAATGCCCTGTACACCAGAGGTGCCGTTGCAGTTGCCGGAGCTGCCACCGGGCGTTTATGCCCTGCGCGTGGAAGTGGAGGGGCAGGTTTGGGTGGAAAGGGTGGTGATTCGGTAATGGGCTTGGGCATGGGGTTTTGGTGTTGTCCCTCCTTTTCCTATCGGCTACGGCGGACAGATTCCCGCCTCCGCGTAAAGCTACGGCGGACAGAGGGTGTTATGGTTTTATGGTGTTCCCGGCTTCCCGGGCTGGTCAATCCGTACGGATCGATATTGGCGCGTCTGAGCTTGCTTCGTCGGCCGGAGAAGGTTAAAGGTGCTCAAAGTTAACCAGCTTCACATCAGGCGGGATCCGGAAGGTTTTCAGGGTAAAGCTGGGGCAGCGCTCCTGGAAAAGCCCGGGATTAAGCTCCACACCAGCGTAGCGGGGCATTCACTCCCTCGACAGCACCCACTTCACCCGCAAGCCAGCACCCCGGTCATCCGGGATCAGGCGAAGAAGGATGTTGGGGCCACTGAGCCCTTTCTCAATTTGCTCCAGGGCAGCGCGGTTGAGGTCGCGGCGGAAAAGGTTGCCCATGGGGATTTCCAACAGTAGGTCCGTCCGCCTTTGGGAGCCAAGGTCATATTGACCAGATACCGCAAATGCAAGGGCAGAGGACCGCACTTCCATACGATCAATACCCAGCAACTGGCCATTGAGCTGAAAGGTATTCTCCAGCGTGGCGAAGTTGATATGGCTGAGGTCACGGCGGGCAAACAGCAAATTTCGGATGGAATCCAGGGCGGATAAATCTAGTAGTGCACCGTCCGTAAGGTGCAAGTCGAAATGGCCCCGTAAACTATTGGTGTCTAATTCGTAGTTGGCATTGGCCCGGGCCTGGAATCTTATATCGGCAGTGAGTTTCCCTTCTATGTTTTCGTGACGGAGCGCCGATTGCCCGAAATCATCAAATGCCCGGAAGGCTTTCTGTACATCGGTCTCTTGCAAATCAGCCTGAAGGTTGAGCAATGGCTGATTCTCTTCCAGCCCGGTGACTTCCCCGGACAGACGGAAGGTCCCGTCCGCTAAATCCATAGTCGTTTCATCGAACGCTACGCGGCCCTTGCCCATTTCCACACGCCCTCCCACATTCATGGCTAAAAAACTACGGTAGTTCACCGTATCCAGTTGCATTCGAAAATCAGCTTCGATGTTACTCAGCCCGGCGTTAACCAGGCGCGTAATGTCCGTGGGGAATTCGGCTTGTTCTACCTGCTCCACCTGGAATTTCTCCGGTGCCTTGAAGCGATCCAGATCAAATCGGGGGCTTCGAATATTAAAACTGGCCTTCAATGTGTAATCTGGCAGGAAAAGGAAGGGCAGGAAATTGCAGATCGTCCCCTGCCCTTCAACCACATTACGGTTGAGGAGCAGGTCCACATTTTCCAGGTGCAAGTCTGCGCCATCGAAAGAGAACCGGGTATCTACCTGCTCAAAATCGTAACCCCGGGGCACGAAGGTAAACTGCCCACCGGATATTTGACCAGTTCCCCTAAGGTCGGCCGTGAGTAAAGCGTCCTGTACATCTATATGCCGGTGGGGCTGCCCGGCATACTCAAACTGCACCTTTGCATACCCGCCCCTAAAACGCAGTTGATCCGAAGAAAACATACGGTCTAGCTCACGCAGGGGCATATCTACAGAGACGCTGGCATTCAGATAGGGGTCGTGCAATTGGCTCAGGCGGGCACGCGCATGCATGGGCGTATTCCCGAAGAGTTCTGCCTGTACCGTATCCAGCTCCACACAACTGCCGCCATCTTCACAAGTCCCAACAAACCGGCTTTCGAAGTATACATTGGATAATCGCAGGGCTTGATATTGCAGCGTATCCGAACGAACCCGTAACTCCCCCTCTATACGCTGCAGCGCCCGGGCGATGGTCTGCCCCACCTCACTTCCAGCCTCTTCCTGCTGCTCTGTACCGGGTTCAGGGAAGTCAAACTTATTCAGGTCAATGCCCCGGCTATCGACCTCAAGCACAGCGCGCAGGCGTGGCGTGTTTTTCCCAAATACAAAGGGCAATACTTCATCAATGCGGCCGCTTACCCTGCCCGTGTTGCCGTTTACCGTAAGTTGAAGGGTGTCGAGGTAGACGTGGGACTCATCAAAGTGAATGGCCGCACCGACCTCGTCAAAATGATACCCTTGCGGTAAATAGTCGAAGGTAGCGTCCCGGAGCTGCACCTGCCCATTCAGCCCGGCTTGCAATACCGCCTGATTGAGGCTACCGTAACTGCGCAGACTGCCTGCATAGGACAACCGCAGGGCGTAGCGACCCGCTTCCAGTTTCAGTAGCTTTGGGGGCATTAAGGGCTGTAAGTTTTTCAGGGGCGCATTGGCCGTCAATTCGAACCGCAACTGCGGGTCATGCAGCTGCGTCAGCCGGGCCGTACCTGTTAGCGGCAGGGTGTTGAAAGCGGTGAGCCGGAGGTTGTCCACCTCAATACAGGCTTGGCTGCCCACACACCGCCGCCGCAATGTGGCTCTAAAGGCCACCTCCGTTGCCTCCAGCTTCCGGTATTTCAGCGATTGCGCCTCCACTACTACCCTACCTTGCAGCTTACGGGCCAACTGCTCCACAGTACGCCCCAACTGCTGACCGGGAGCCGGCGCAGCAGCCGGAACGGAAGGCTCCTCCTCCGACAGTGCCGTAATCCACTCTTCAAGGCTGATGCTTGATGCTTGCAGGTTCACATCGGCCCAAAGCCGGGCGGGCTTCTGAAAAGCCAGGCGGATCAAATCCTCAATACGGCCCGAAAACGTCACCTCCTGGTCCTCGAAAGTGAGCCGCCCGGCAGTGAAGTCCAGGTCATTCGCATTGAAACGGAAGACCGTATTGATGTTTTCAAAAGGTGCGTTCAGCCTGCGGTGCCACAGAACCGCATTACGCAGCTGACCTTTGCCGGACAGCCGGACAGCAGGTTCCAGCACGGTAGAATCGTTAAGGTCTGCGGCATGGCCCTCCAGCGTGAAGCCCAGAGCCAATTGCCCTGATTTGATAGCCCAGCTGCTCTCTGGAAGATAAGGCGCAAGCCGGATCAGAGGCGTTTCTATCCCCCCTTCTATGGTCACTTCAGGCGACTGTAAATTATGGTTGAAATACGCAAACCGGACAGGCAACTGCTCAAACAGCAGGGCGGAGTCCACCTCCACCCGCAGGCAGCCCGTTTGAGGAGTAATCAGACGGGCGGTATCGCAGTCATTTTGGAAGTGGGCCCGCAGTTGCACTTTTGTAAAATCCATACCCGCGGCCGATAGTGCCAGTTCCCGGGCTTCGATGCGGACGTCCAGGGGTATGGGCTGCCCCGGGATAGTGGGGCCATGAATGACCACTGCTACCGGCAAGCCCCCTTTGATCTCAAATGGCTGTACCGCTTTTCGAATATTTTGGGCAACGATTTGCCGCCCTTTTTCCAGGCTGATGCCGGGGGTTCGGATTTCGAGGTGCAGCAGCCCGGGGTTCCCGGGTTCCAGATAGCCCTGCACATTAATGTCATGCTCCAGTACCGAGATCTTTGAGCTTGCTCTCAGGTGCCAACGCCGGCTGACAGCAGGTATGCCCACCTCAAGATCAAGAGCAACGGGCATATTTTCCAGGAAAGGCCCGTTACGGGGTTTGAAGGTGAGGCCTTGCGAGAAAGCCTGCCCCTGCAATTGTACCAGCAGGAGGGTGTCCTGTTGTTCAAAATTCAGGGTACCTTTTTCCACGACAAAGCGATGATGTTTGTGCAGGCTGTCATCCTCATAACTAAAAAACAAACCATTCAGGCGGACCCCTTTCAATTGGTGCAAAACACGAACCTGCTCACGATCCAAAACCGGTCCGGCAGACGCTTCCTTTTTGAGGAAGTCGAGGTTGGTATAGCCTGTGCTGTCTTTATAAACCTGCACGCGGGCACTGTCTACGTTTATCGAGCGGAATTCCACCTCTTTCTGCAATAACGGCCAGGGGCGGAACACCAGGTCCAGCTCTTTGATACGGAGCAGCTCCCGCTGATGATGCCCATAAGCTGTGTCCCGCAGTGTCAGATTGAAAAGAGACAGGGAAAGGAATGGGAAATGGTCGAAGTACCGGAACTGGTAGTGGTCAAAGTTGGCCTGTACGCCCAGTTCCTGTTCAGAAACCTCCCGAATGATGCGCGGTACCCGGTCCTGATCGGAGATGGCAAGGTAGTAGACCAGCCCGGTAAACAGCAGGAACAATACGACACTACTTCCCAGAAAGACCAGGAAGTAGTGCAGTACAGTCCGTGTGCTTGGGGATGGCGGCATACAACGTTTTTTGAGCCAGAATAAACTTGCGCTCTTTTACTAAACGTAGAATAGCCACTATTTGCTCGGTACTTTCATGGAGTTTGTCTCGCTACAAGGCAAAAAACCAGGAACGGGGACCTATTCCATCTCTATCAAAAGGTGGTTTTTCTCCACAGCTTCGCCTTTGGAGACGTTGACATTTTTCACTACGCCCGTACCCGGAGCTTTGATGACGTTCTCCATCTTCATCGCCTCCAGAATCAGCAGGGGCGTGCCTTCTTCCACTTCCTGCCCGGCTTCTACGCTCACTTCGAGGACCAGTCCGGGCATAGGGGCATTAATATCTTTGACCACTTGCTGAGCGGCCACAGACAAGCCCAGCCGCTTAACGAGTTGATCGTATTCATCTTCGAGCTTCACCTCATAGATGACACCGTTGATCTTGAGCTCAAAGATTTTGTCGTTGTAATTGGTGCCTAAGACTTCTGCATTATAAGACAGGTTGTCTTTAATGATGTGGAATTGACCGTCTGCAGTAGGGATGATATCTAATTCACCCTTGATTTCATCAAAGGTGTGCTTTTCGTTGACGGTTGCGCGGAAGGTGGTTTTGCCGTTGACCATATTTTTTTGTTGGTTGGTTTTCGTTTTGGAGTTTGTTTGCGATTCACCCATTGGGCGGCTCATGCCAACAAAACAAACTCTACTGCTCTGCTCGGGTGTTCAATCGGCCTAATTTCATCATAATATAAGTCTCGAATATAGTGTAAATCAGGTACATCAGAAAGAAAGGGATGATAAAAAACCGCGATTCCGGTTGCATCAGCTGATTGTAGCCGAGAATAAAGAGGATCGCGATAAAGATTTTGCTGATGGTGACGCCAAGGGACACGTTGGTAAAGTCGTGTTTGTTGTCGCTGAAGGCGGCTTTACGGCCGGCATAGAACATGACCATACTTAGCAAGACAAACACGCCAAGGCTGATCCAGGCTACCGGTTGAAAGGCCGCAAACTGCGGGAAGGTATTGATACCATAAGCAACCGCAGCGGCTAATAAAGTAACCAGAGCAAGTTGGATATAAAAAGCTTTTGCAGTCACTGATCTTTGTCGTTTTGGAAGAGGATATCCTTCAGGGTTAGGTAGAGTGCTGCGAAGATAGAGAGTAAAGCGAACAGGACCGTCAGGTAGGGACGTTCGGTTTGAAAACGGGCATCAAGTTGTTGCCCGGCGAACGTCCCTATCAGAATGATAACGCCCATTTGGATAGCCATACCAGAGTATTTGAGGTAAGCATCCACCTGTTTGCGGGGGGCGTCGTCACGGTCTTGGTCTTTTTTAGGATTGGGCACCTGCGGCCTTATTTTCTTTCACGTTGCTGCCTGCCTTGCGGTCCGAAGTTTTGCCGTCGGGCCGGGCATTTGAACTGTTGCGCTTCGCGGCGCCTGCTCCCATAGAGCAAGTGACATTGAAGGTAGCGCCAGACTGCACGATGAGCTTTTCTGTGGTCACTTCGCCACTGACCACAGCGGATTCACGGACATTGAGAAGGGCGCTCACTTCGAGTGTTCCTTCGAATTTACCTTCTACCACTGCATTTTGGCAGCGGATTTCGCCTTCTACGTACCCGGTGGGGCCGATGATGACCTTTGCGTCACAAACGAGCTTGCCTTTGATGGTGCCATCGATACGGATATCGCTTTCTGACTTTACCGTACCTTCCACAACTGTGCCTTTCACCAAGCTGTTGAGGCCGCTTGATGCCGTGGGCGTATTGGTGCTTTTGGTGTTGGTGTTTTCTTTCTTGTTATTACCTCCGAACATAGTCCTGCTGTTTAAAGCGTGATATAATTAGTTAATGGGATAAACCGGGGGTAGATGAAGGGTTTTTTAAATCGATTCGCAACGAAGATAATGCGATGACCGGGTTTTGCAAAGCTTTGCAAACAAAATCGCCTCCCGCTGAAGCAGCGAAAGGCGGTTTTGTTTGGCATGCAAGAGATTGTTACTCCCCAAATTAGAAGTTCGGGCAGTACACGCCACGGCGTTCGACACCGCAGATTTTATACGCCAGGGCGAACTCGAAGCCGCCGTTGGCATTACTCGCCTCGCGCAGCGGGGATACGTTGATATCGTAGCTGAAGCCGAGGCTGAAGTTCTCGTAATCAAAACGAGTAGAGAGGATGGCAGCATCGTTCAGCACGCCACTCTCAATTTTATTAGACACGCGTGTCCACAATCCAAACTGAAAAGACTGATTGGAACGGCCGTTGCCCAGAAGGAACTTGAAGCTCGTACCCGCATTCACCTGAAAAGAAGGTCCCTGACTCATCACAATCACACCGGGCACAAGACCAAAACGGCGCCCTAACATAAACTCACCACCAGCGTGGAAAGTAAAGCGGCTGTAGAGCAGGTCCTCATCATCGGAGTTGAACGACTGATTGGAGCGGTTGAGGTGGTGGAAGGCACCGCCAAAGTAAAGGCTATTGTTCTCATCAAAAACGCTGAACCAAAGCAGCCCGGCTGCCAGATCTGCAAAGATGAAGTTATCGCGGTCAAATATCAGCTCCTCGCCGGAAGGCAGAGAACCATTGAACCCACCTGCACCATCGTGCTGCAGCCCCCAGCGTAGCTGCAAGAAGTCGATACTGCGCTGAGCTACACCCGCCTCAGCCCCTACCACGAGGTAGTTGGCTTGTTTGCGGTAACCGCCCATGCGCTTGCTATAGGAAGCAGAAAGCTTACCCGTCAGGGTAGAAAAGTTCGCTTCGCCCGCTTCATCGCCCCAGAAAGTACCACCGATACCGAAGTAATCGTAGCGGCCCACGGGGATACGCTGATCGTAAGAAAAGGAATACGTATTGTAAGCATTGGACCTCAGGACACTTGCCCACTGATTGCGGTAGTTGGCAACCATTCTGATATTACAGTTCATTACACCAGTCATAGCCGGGTTCAGGTTGAGCGGCGAGAGGTAGAACTGTGAGAAGTGGATATCCTGTGCGCTAACGGAAAGAGCGCCCAGGGCCAGCATACAAGTGACGAGAATCGACTTGAAATTTTTCATACAGGCGGTTATTTGTAAAATTGCTTCAATGAGTCAAAGTGATTGAATCGTAAACTTGGTGATCGCTTTGTTTAAACTAAACTGGTGTTTTCGGTTCCTGTTTCCAGAAGCTGGAGTAGGGCTGTTAAAGCGGCGCTTTTGGGACAACCGCGTAGATGTATTTGCTAATGAATCACAATAATAGCGAATGTTAGGCAAAGGTTGAACATTTTTTCTGTTAAATGACTGCTAACGTCAAAGTCCTGTCAGAAAAAAGGCAACAATAGCCCTAACGTAAGTTCTGCCCTTTTCCGTTTGGTCAGGAAGCCAATTTTATTCCTCCTGCCGCCATCTGGCCCCGTATTTTTCTACCAGCACGTTGTCGTAATAGTCTGCCCGCTCAAAGAGGTGGCGGAACAATTTCATGCCGGTGCTCAGGTTGAGGTAGCGGTCAAAAATCAGGAGCGACAGCACCACATCCTGCTCCTTGATGCTAAAGGAAAGGTTCTCCGTCTCAAAATTTTCGCGCAGCAGGAACTCGTAAATCGGCTTAATATCCGTTTGGGGCAGGGCGCACAGGTAGGCGTCGCCCATAATCAGACCGGTGTCTTCATGATAGGTGATGTTGATACGGGCACTGCCTTCAATGATTTCCCAGTTGTTGGGCCCACGGCGGGAGAGGCGGACGTCCTGCCCAATTTCCACCAATAACTCCTCAATGCTTTCGGCCACGCCCACCGGCTCGTACGCCTCTGCTAAAGACGGCAGATAGACCTTCGCACCACAGTGGGGGCAGTATTGCTCATTTTCAACTTCCTGCTCAGCTACCACATTATCGCAGGCTTCACAACGTACTTTCACCCCGGGCTTGGCAGACTGATAATCGGCCAATGCGCGCTTCAGGTAGCGTACCGGCAGGGAAAACCCAATATTATCGCCTTGCTCCATCCCCAGTGTGTTGACGCCAATGACCTCCCCGTCCCGGTTGATCAGCGGGCCACCGCTGTTCCCGGGATTAAGCGCTGCATCGTGCTGCAGATAGCGGATCCTGTCCACCTCCCGGCTGGTATTCGAAATCACGCCCTGTGTAATGGAAAATTCCAACCCAAACGGATGGCCAATAGAGACAACTACGTCCCCTTCGCTGAGGGCCTCGTCATCGCCCAAAGTGACCGTTGCGGTATCTGCCTCGAAGGGGCCCTGCATGCGCAGAAAAGCCAGATCGTACCGGGGGTCTGCATAAACCACCGTTGCCAGTTGCTTCGGCAGGCGGTCGCCACGGACTACCACCTCGCGATTGTCCTGTACAATATGGTTGTTGGTCACCACCAACTGCCGGTCAGGCAGCAGGAAGCCCGTGCCCGTGCTGTACGGCGTGGCAATCTGAATAATGGAGTCCCGATACCGGTCAATAATCGCTTTCATAGAGTGGTCTGAGCTACACTTCTGCCTGTGAAGGTACAAAATCGCAACAATTGCCCGCTTTTTGGAGTTCCGAATTTTCAAAGCCATAAAAACATGCCGGAATTACCTGAAGTCAACGCCAAGAAAAACCACTTCGACCAGGTGGCCCTCCACCAGAAAATAGAGACCGTCGACCTGATTGATACGAGCTACATCCTCAAGGAGATCAGTGGGCCGGCTTTCGCCGAAAAGCTGACGGGCCGCACCTTCACCGGATCCTACCGGCGGGGCAAGTACTTTTTCGCGAAATTGGACAATGGCGACCATATCCTCTTCCACTTTGGCATGAGCGGCCGCTTCCGTTATTACGATGACCCCGACGACCAGCCCAAATACGAGCGTTTTGCCTTCGATTTTGAAGAGGGTGGCCGTCTCGGCTTCGACTGCCCCCGCAAACTGGCGCGCATTCATTACGTGGAGGACCTCGACGCCTTTATCGCCAAAAAGAACCTGGGCGAAGATGCCCTTGTCCTCAAAGAAGCCGACTTTTTAGAAATGGCCAAAGGCCGCAAGGGCACCATCAAAGGCTTCCTGCTCAACCAGAAGTACCTGGCTGGCATGGGCAACCTCTACGTGGATGAGGTGTGCTGGCAGCAGGGCATCCACCCGGCTTCCGTCATGGGCTTACTGAGTGAAGAAGAGCAACGGGCGATGTTCCAAAACATGCAAGCCATCCTCCAGAAAGCTGTCGCCCTCGATGCCGTCTACCCGGATTACCCCGAAGAGTGGCTGTGGAACCACCGCGATAAAGGCGGCACCTGCCCCAAAGATGGCACGGAACTGCAGCGCGACAAAGTGGCGGGGCGCTCGACTTATTACTGCCCGCAGTGCCAGGAGTTGCGGAGTTAAGGTTAAAGGGCTTCAGGGCAGGCTCACCGGGTGCACTAATCCAAGCCACTGCCGGGGCATTCACCCGGTGTGCTTTTCGTTTTGCCGTAGTCAGCACGCCGGGCGAAGGGAGAGCGCCCGGCGAGGAAGCCAAGCCAAGCCACTGCCGGGGCATTCACCCGGTGCGCTTTTCGTTTGACCATAGTCAGCACGCCGGGCGAAGGGAGAGCGCCCGGCGAGGAAGCCAAGCCAAGCCATTGCCGGGGCATTCACCCGGTGCGCTATGCCTATGCTTATGGTGAGGGCGACGGGCGAAGACCCGACATTGTTTTTCTCCACCCAATTCCGTATCTTACCATCCATTCACTAACCGCTAAAAACGGACCTCATGTTTATACACACACATTCCATCCGCCGAAGCCAACAGGCGAAGGAGGACACACACATTCTGCGCACGACATTCTGTTAAGCTTCTTTTTTTCATGCTCATGATATCAGGCTTGCATACCGCAACTGGACAAACCTACGTCACTTATGGTTTGTACGGTAGATACGAAGAAGACCCCAAGAGTTATTTCCTGCGTGTTCAGTTCAATTTTTCAGATGAGCCGGCATCTACTGGGCTCGGCTGCAAATAACGGGGCAGCAGCCTGAGCACTATAAAATTATCGTATCACGCTAAAGAAAAATCCTATGAAATTATTAACCAAAGCACTTTTACTGGTGCTGCTGGGACAGGTATCTCTTAGTGCGCAGTTGTTCAATATTGCCGAAGATCTGGGGTATGTGAACAACCGGTTTGAAAGAGTGATTGTCCATAATGATACGATTGTTGCTGTTGGATTAGCCAGCACGGACTCTCTGGAAAGAGGTGTTTTAATTGCCTTGTATGATTCCACAGGACAGCAGATAGCCAGCGAAATATTGACAGATATTGAAGGTGAAGGCTTATATATGCTCCATAATGCAGGTGGAGTGGTACCGGCAAATAATGGAGGATATGTCATAATAGCTTATTCTATTCGCTTCAACGCTATTTTTATTAAATTGGATGCATATCTCAACGAAGAATTTCGTTATGAATACACCGACATTGAGGAAGGTGCCAATCACAACTACTACGACCCTATCTCTTTTGCGGAGGGCTATTTACTTTACGGATATATAGACCGGGACAATGATTTGCCAGACCCCTTCGTCCGCATTGTGGACGAGCAGGGGCAAACCCTTCGGCTCAACTTCTACGGGGAGTATGAGAGTAGGGACATCTACCAAGATGCCCAATTGATTGGAGATTCTATTTTAGTAGCTGGCGGGCAGCGGCGCAGTGCTTTGGGGGGAGGGTACAGCAAAAACTTCTTCCACCGCATCCGCTTATCGGATGGCGCAGTTTTAGATAGCTGGGAATCATCGGTCAATCCGGACATGGGCTGGCTCCGACAGCTCTTTGTCCTGGAAGACGGCGATATCATCACCATCGGGCAGCAGCCCCTGGAGATAATCGATGAGAATACCTTCATTGTACAACCGATGTTGACCCGATTGAACAGCAATTATGAAACCGTATGGCAGCAGCCCATATGGAGATCGGGCTACCATATATGGAGAGATGGCCTATATGAAATCCAACAGGTATCAGATGGTTATTTTGTAGGGTCCGGGCATTTGAGTACCGAGATTGATGGTGACCCGACCCGGGCTGGGTGGCTGTTCAAATTCACCGCTTTCGGGGACTCCCTCTGGTCGCGTTACTATCTGCCCCCCTTTGAAATTGAAGGCAACCCTCAAATTGGCGGCAGCTTTTTTAACTTTGGAGAACTCTCAAGTGGTCATCTGGTCAGTGGCGGGACGGCAAGCGGCGATGGCCCTCAGCGCCGCTGCTGGATCATCAAAACGGATGCCAATGGGTGTCAGGGGGAGACGCCCTGTGAGGTGCTTACGGGTGTGGGAGAGGCAGAGCCGATGGAAGGGCGAGGGATTCAGGTGTTCCCCAACCCCGCCTCCCGCCACCTTACCGTTGCCTGGCCGGGCGCTGCGCCCACGGGCACTGGCTACTTCACCCTCTATAGTATGCAGGGGCAGGCGGTATGGGCGGTAATAGAACCATCTGCACCAGAAGTGCCGCTACAGCTGCCGGAGTTGCCGCCGGGCGTGTATGCCCTGCGTGTGGAAGTGGAGGGGCAGGTTTGGGTGGAAAGGGTGGTGATTAAGGGTAAAGGTTAAAGTGTTCAAGGTTAAAGTATTCAAGGTTAAAGGGTAAAGGAGCAAAGGTTAAAGGGGGTCAAGGCAGGCTCACCGGGTGCACTAATCCAAGCCATTGCCGGGGCATTCACCCGGTGCGCTTTTCGTTTTGCCGTAGTCAGCACGCCGGGCGAAAGTACCGACTTCCCATACGGGCCAGTCCATACGGATGTATACTGGCGTTTCCAAACTACGTCGGACGGAGAGCGCGCCCGGCGAGGAGGCCAAGCCAAGCCATTGCCGGGGCATTCACCCGGTGCGCTTTTCGTTTGACCATAGTCAGCACGCCGGGCGAAGGGAGAGCGCCCGGCGAGGAAGCCAAGCCAGGCCATTGCCAGGGCATTCACCCGGTGCGCTGTAGGTGTGCTTATGGTTTGTAGGCGGGGCAAGCGCCGCAATCACTCACAAATGCTCCCGTTCTGGCCACAGAACATCCCTTCCGGCAAGCCACAGTTTACAAAGGTGGTGTTGGAGGCCTCCATTGAACCTGTGCTTTCGATTTTTATCTGCCTGATACTTTTAATTACACTGCCAGGCTCAAGCACCACCCGGCCGGCAACCTGTAGGGCCTGTATGGGGCCATCCGGACAAGCCGTATACAGTTTGCCGCTTTCTATAATGAGTTCGCCCCCGTTTTCCACCTCGATTGCCGCCCCGGCCGGCAGGGCAAGATCACACAGCACCGTCAGGCGGGCACCGGCGGAGATAACGAGGTCGGAATACAATTCCCGCGGGGCTTCCCACACGATGTCTGCCCCGGGGGGAATAACCAGACCCTCTGCTGTTGGCCGGCACCGTACCGGATCAAGAGCAAACCCGCCATCCCCATCCGGAAAGCGCTCAAAGTCCGGTTCCAATGCTGCAAAAAAGTGGTGCATCTTTCCAATTTGGCACTCCGTGAGGGCACAGCGCTCCTGAAAATTGCACCCCAGGCGGTTGTAATCGGACTTCCAGGGGGTATCCGCGCAGCCATCGCCTCCGTCAGCATGCTTCTTGTGCGCCTGCAATGGACTAAGATGGTCTACTGAAAGGACATGAAAAATCTCCCCAAGCATCCCTTCCCCCAGGCCGGCTTCCGAACCGGGATAATCCACTTCACAGGTTTGTTGCCCCGGCGTGATGCCATGTTGCCAGATATTGTACACCCCAAACAAAGCCTGCGCAGGATAGTCGGGTACCTGCCCTCGCTGACAGCCCATAGAGGAGGTCAGTCCACCGCCACAAGGCCAATAGCAGTCGTTATCGTCCGGTATGCGGGGGTCGCCAGGGGGCTCAGCCATCCACTTGCCACCGGTGATAAACACATGGAATGCGTGCTGCACTTGCGGAGCGATCAGGGCTTCATAATCCGGGTGCGAGGGGTCTGGAGATTTTAAATAGCGGTCATCTACCTGATACCAATAGCCATATCCGCCCGATTTACAGCCGGAATAGCCAATACCCCACCCTTTATTATCCGGATGGAAGAACACATCCTTGCCTGCCGTACCGGTATTGAGCAGCCGAATACGGGCATCGGTCATGTGTGGAGACCCATCCGTAGGGTCATCGCAGAGGTTGCTGAGCACCCCATTTGGCCCTTTAGGGTCATCAAACCAGGATTGGATGATGTCCATGTGCTCCTCTGTGAAGTTGCCGGGGTCATCCGGGTGGCGCACCCATTGCCCGAGACTGTCGGGGTCCTCCTTTTGGAAAATATGCACAATAGTCTGCATGTAGCGCACCGGTGTCAGCTCCGGGTGGTCAGGGTCGGGCGCATAGTTGACAGATTGGTTGCAGGCCCCTTCTGCTTCTTCCGATGGCCAGCAACCTGGATATGGCCCCCCGGTCGTACCTGCCGGCCCCGGGCAAACCGAACACTGCTCGCGGGTACGCCCCGCCCGTCGGTTACGGTAGCGGCAGTTCTCAATTGCGGAAAAAGAGGCAGCAAGCGAAAGCCAGGTTTCCCGCCGCGTGGCTTGGATTGGCACCTTTTCGAAAGTGTGACTGCCGCCGCTTAATGCAGCAACGTCTATTTCCACGGGCTGCAATACATACTCCCCCTCCACCCGCAGCAGGCCGGTTGCCGGGTAGTCGGTAAACGTGACTTCAATAGTACCGGTGAATTGATCATCTGTCCAGTCGAGTGTATTCTGATCCTTACAAAAGGCCCGTTGCATAAGCTTGACCTCCACAATAGGACAGTCGGTGCCAACGGGCGGTACCCAAAGCCAAAAATGCAGCAGAAAGGACAGGGTGGGAAATATCATAATCGTTGTGTTAATAAGTCCATATCTAAGAGCTTGTTGGGATTTTGCTTTTGGAACGAACGTAGCCAAATTTTGTTCTGATCGAGGCGTGATGAGGGAGCATAGCCTTAGCTAAGTGACTGAAGAGCAACGAAGAGCAGGACGAAATTTGGCAAGAGCAGCCCAAAGG
>NZ_JAVJSK010000021.1:0-27547 GCF_040219495.1 Phaeodactylibacter sp.
AAAATGCTGCCCACTGCCGCCTTTTAGCTGGCACCGGTACACAACATCAGCGCTGAACAGCTTTAAATTGGGGCGCATAGACTGCGTATTCTGCTGCTGCAGCGTATTGAGATCAGCAATACCGGCAATTTCAGGATAGAAGTGCTGAAGATAAGCTCTGACCACCTCCGGGTCGCTCATAGCCGACTTGAAGAAGCGGTCATCTGGTTGATGGACATTTAGACTGTGTTGGGATTTCACCCTTTGGGCTGCATTTGCCAAATTTTATCCTGCACTTCGTTGCTCTTCAGTCGCTTAGCTAAGGCTATGTGATTCAAGAATGGGCCCCTTTAATCCCATTCTTGAATGTATCGCGCCTTGTTCAGAATAAAATTTGACTACATTCGCTCCAAAAGCGAATTCCCAACACAGTCTTAGATTTTGGGGCATAGTACAGAGATTGCGTCTGCTCCGAAAATACAAAATTTGTTTAAAAAAGTATTTTTTTAACGCAAAATGTATTGAGTTGGTTTATGCATCCGCCCCTTCCTTCATGCGCTCGGCATTTTCCGTCACCTTCAGCTGCTCGATGATGGGGTCGAGGTCGCCTTCGATGATGGTCTGTAGGGGGAAGTTCTTGTGCTCCCCTTCGAGGCGGTGGTCGGTGACGCGGTTTTGCGGGTAGTTGTAGGTACGGATTTTACCCGCCCGGTCGCCCGAGCCCACGAGGGATTTTCGCTTAGCGGCCTGTTCGGACTCGTGCTGTTCGCGGCGCACCTCCATGATTTTCACGTAGAGGCGGTTGAGGGCAATTTCGCGGTTCTTGATCTGCGAACGGCCATCTTGGCTTTCTGATACGATATTGGTGGGGAGGTGGGTGATCCGAACGGCGGATTCCGTCTTGTTGACGTGCTGCCCGCCCGCGCCACTCGACCGGTAGGTGTCAATCTTCAGGTCGGCTTTGTTGATGTCTACATCTTCCATTTCCAGCTTGGGCATCACCACAACGGTAGCCGCAGAAGTATGCACCCTACCCTGGGATTCAGTTTGGGGAATGCGCTGCACGCGGTGCGCACCGGACTCAAACTTTAGCAAGCCGTAGACATCATCGCCCCTGACTTCCAGTACGATTTTGTTGTAACCGCCCACCGTTCCTTCATTTACGCTGACGGTCTCCGTTTTGAGCCCTTTGGTGTCAAAGTAGCGGGAGTACATACGGTACAGATCGCCGGCAAACAGGCTGGCTTCGTCACCGCCTGTACCAGACCGGATTTCGAAGATCACGTCTTTGCTGTCTTCCGGGTCTTTTGGGATGAGGAGCATCTTGATGTCCTCTTCCATCTCTTCCTTTTTCGGAAGCAGCTCTTCGAGTTCCATCTTGGCCATATCGCGCATTTCGCCTTCTTCCTCTTTGATCATCTCCTGAGCGGTTTCGATATTGCCGATCAGCTCTGCGTAGGCATCGTGGGCCTTCACGATTGGCTGGAGGTCTTTATACTCCTTACCTATCTTGGTGTAGCGGTCCATATCAGAAAGGACCTTGGGGTCGGCCATCTGTTCTTCCAGGTAGAGGTAACGGTCTTTTATGGCTTCGAGCTTGTCCAGCATGATTCTTTTCGTTTGTTGAAGAGGGTAGAAAAAGTAAAAAGGAGAGGGATAGTGCGGTACACTACGCTACATGAACTGATACGGAATGGTATTGATGAGGATCATTCTACTTCAATTTGGACGGTAAAGTTAACACCTGTACCGCACAGACAAAACAAAAAGGAGCGGAATTTGAGTTCCCTGCCCGGGCTTTCTTATTTTTGCACCTCAATATGGCTAGAATACTCCACATAGAAACAGCGACAGATATCTGCTCCATCGCAGTCAGTGATGGGTTGCAATTGCTCAGCATACAAACGGCAGATGGTGTGCGGCAGCACGCGGCACAGATCACCCTACTGATTCAATCAGTACTCGAACAGGCCCGCCTCTCCCTGTCAGAAGTGGATGCCGTTAGTGTGAGTAGTGGCCCCGGGTCTTACACGTCCCTGCGGGTGGGCACTTCTACTGCCAAAGGCATCTGCTACACGCTGGATAAACCTCTGATTGCTGTAGACACTTTACAGTCCCTTGCCCTGGCCAGCCTGAACACGGAACGGGAAGAAGGGCTCTATCTGCCCATGATCGATGCCCGCCGTATGGAGGTCTACACCGCTCGCTTTGATGCCACCAATGAACGGCTCACTGAAGCCGCCCCTCTTATCGTGGCAGCGGAGACCTTTCAGGAGGAGCTGAATAAAGGCATCCCCCTGATCCTTTCCGGTAACGGCGCAGAAAAATGCAAAAAGGTACTCCCGGCATCCGGGGTCATCTACAGCCCGGTGGTTTGCTCGGCTGCACACCTGATCCCAATTGCCTTACAGCGGTACGAAGCGGAACAGTTTGAAGATGTGGCCTACTACAGGCCTTTTTACCTCAAGCCGCCGAATGTCACTAAGTCGAAGAAGAAATTGCTTTAACTTACTGCTTTAGTACCCTTAATGAGCGGACTGCCCCAAGTTCATTTTCCACCCGCAGCACATACCAGCCTTTCGGCAAATGGGAGAGGTCGACCGGCATGTTCGCGTAAGCGGATGGCTGTACACGCTGTCCCATGGCATTAAACACAGAGACCGTAGCCTGCATAGGGGCATTGACTAACTGCACCTCACCCTTTGTCGGGTTTGGGAAGGCCACAACGGGGAGGGCCTCTGGTTCTGAATCCAATGGGATTGGAGATAAAAGGTCGCTTAGCCGCCCCCAGAATCCACTATTAGGGCCATTGCTCGGGATCGTTTCACCGTTGAAAGCGCCCGTATTCCCAAAACTGCCTCCGGCATATAATTGCTGCTCACTGGAGAAGGCCAGGCACTCGATCAGGCCAAAGTCATTGGTGGGCAGCGTACGCAGCCACCGGGCATCGCCATCAGGTGTAAAAGCGGCAATGAGCCCCCAGATGATGCCGTCCTCGCCTACATCAGCACTCAGCCCATCCCAGCCGATTGCTCCCTGAAAGCCCCCGCCGAGGACTACAAAGTCACGCTGTACAGCGATACTCAGCCCATCCTGTACATCGGGGCCACCCAGTGCCCGGCCCCATAGCGGTGTTCCATCAGCGCTGTATTTGACCAGGAAACAGTCGTCATTGCCGTTACTGCTGGCAATACTGATTTCTTCGGATAGGTTCATGACCCCGATGATATTGCCGGTGGCGTAAAGGTTGCCGGAAGTGTCGATTGTGAGGCCCTGCAGGTTGTCGTCAATCACGCCGCCCAGGTCGCTTGCCCAAAGTGGCATACCGGTAGGGGAGAAGGCAGCGAGAAACACATCCTGATTGAAAAAACCGGCGTCGAGCGTAGTTCCGGCCAGTTCAGAAACGCCATTGAAATTGCCGCCCACGCCGATTTGACCTTCCGGGCCGACCGCCATAGCTGTAATGCGCAGGTCATCTGCTCCTCCGGCCTGAGTCACCCAGCGTAGTTGTCCATCGGGCGCATAGGCCGCAACAAAAAGAGAGGTGCTGCCCGGTTCAGCTTCGGTAAGGAGGGTGCTGTCTCCCAGTTCCAGGGTATTGCGGAAAAAGCCCGCAATGACAATAGAGCTATCAGGCAGGACACCCACATCAGCGATGTCTTTCAGCCCGTCGCCGCTCAGGCGCTTAGCCCATACTACGTCTCCGCCTTCCGACAGGCGTGCGAGGAATAGCGACCGCACACTGCTCCCTGTTTCCAGGAGCGTGTCCCCAAGAGGCAGGTTGAACCAGTAGCTGCCCGCCAGTGCGATATCGCCGTTGGGGAGCTCCGCCAGCCCGCTGACGGTCTCGTTCTCCTGATCGCCGCCCTCCAGGTACCATTCCAACACTCCGCCGGCATCGTACCGGGCGACAAACAAGTCTGCCCTGCCTTTGCTGTTGCTACCGCCCGCAAAAGGCGAAGAGCCGAAGTAGGTCCCGGCAACCACGGTCCCGCTGTTGCGTAGTGGCAAGAGCGCATCTACCGACTCGAAATTGTCCCCGTCTACGGTCTGTAGCAGCGGCCAGGTTTGGGAAAAGGCCAGAACGGGGCTAAACAGAAGGAGAAACCAGAGCGTTTTCATGCGGAATGAAATTTTATTGACACTTGCGGATTCTTAATCCGTTCATGGCGAAACGTTAAAATAACTAACTTCGCGCATCTTATTTGTAATCAATATTACACATCTATGAAAGCTAAATTGTTTTTCTCCCTGCTCGCACTGATCGGAATCACCGCACTAAGTGCCTGTGGTGATGGTGCCGGGGACAACGCGGAAGGTGGTACGCCTGAGATGGGCCAAACCGGCAATCCTACTATTGATGGCCTGACACAGGCTATTTCAGCCAACAGCGGCAATCCCGATTTGTATGTAAAGCGGGGTGATGTTTTCTATGAAAACCGCGGGTACGATGAAGCCATTCGCGATTATACCAAGGCGATCCAACTCGATACGACGCAGCCGGTCTACTACCATAAACTAGCCGATGCTTATCTGGATTATTTCAAGTCGCGGCAGGCGCTTGAGATCCTTAAAAGCGCCGCGCAGCGCTTTCCGGAAGACATTCCCACGCTGCTCAAGCTGAGCGAGTACCACCTCATTCTTATGCAGTACGAGGAGTCGATGAAAACAATAGACCGGGTGCTCAAAATTGATCCGCAGAATGCCGAGGCCTACTTTATGTTTGGTATGAACTTCGAGGAACGGAAAGACACCGTGCGAGCCATCAACAGCTATCAGGAAGCCGTAGAGCTTGACGCCAGTATCATCGGTGGCTGGGTAAACCTGGGGCAGCTGTACGCCGGGCTTGGCGACCCCCTGGCCTTGCGCTACTTTGACAATGCGACCCGTATCGCACCCAACAATATCACCGCTCTGCATTCCAAAGCCGATTATCTGACGGCAACGAACGATCTGGAAGGTGCCGTAGCGTTATACCGCCGGATTATTACCATTGACCCACAGTACGACGATGCCTACTTCAACTCAGGGTTGCTCTATCTGGATATGGACTCGCTCTCCAAAGCCGAGCAGCAGTTTGACCTCGCCGTCAAGGTTTCGCCTACGCATATCCGGGCTTATTACTTCCGCGGACTGAGCCGGGAGCTGCAAGGCAAACCGGCAGAGGCGGTCTCTGATTACGAACAAGCGCTGCGCATGGCACCGGATTATGAGCAGGCGCAGGAACGGCTGAACGGGCTCAAAGAAGCGGGGTAGATTAGACGTTGCGA
Source organism: Phaeodactylibacter sp. (assembly GCF_040219495.1). Lineage (GTDB taxonomy): Bacteria > Bacteroidota > Bacteroidia > Chitinophagales > Saprospiraceae > Phaeodactylibacter. The sequence goes on from NZ_JAVJSK010000021.1 coordinate 5,250, forward strand.
CGCCGGTAGCTATGTGCTGCCTTCTCATTTCTGCTTTCCATGCAACCTTTGGGCAACCGAAAGGTCATTACAGGTATAGACGATCAACAAGAAAGTCATGCATGCATTAAAGTCACCCGCTGTTGATTACAAACACCTGAAATTGGATTACGCAAGTACACATCAAGACATTGTCGAGAAGTGCAAGCGCGGCAATCGACGTGCCCAATTTGAGCTCTACCGGCTCTATTCCCGAGCGATGTACAATGTGTGTCTGCGTATGCTCCGGCATGAGCAAGACGCTGAGGATTTGTTGCAGAATTCCTTCGTTGATGTGTTTACCAAGCTCCACACCTTTAGATACCAATCGTCTGTAGGGGCCTGGATTAAGCGCATCGTGGTCAATAACTGTATCAATCATCTGAAGCGCAACCGGTTGCAACTGGAAGAACTGGAGGACCGCTTTGTGGCTGACGAATCAGCTGCAGATGCCAAAACTGCTGATGGCCCCGAGCTCAGTGTAGAGCTGATCAAGCGTGGGGTTCAGCAGTTGCCAGACGGCTACCGGGTGGTGTTTACCCTCTATGCTATGGAAGGGTATGACCACAAGGAAATCGCTGAAATTCTGGATGTTTCAGAAGCGACTTCCAAATCGCAATACAGCCGTGCCAAAAAGAAACTACGGGATATCGTGGGCGCAATGTCCTGAACATTAACCGTAGTGCCACATTCTATCACAGGGTAAGGCGGGGATGACCCGCTTTAAGACAAGTAAACTATGCACCGCGATCAATTTGAACAATTCATTCACGATAATCGGGACGCCTTCGATACCGATGTGCCCGAACTAAAGGCCTGGGGCGGTATCCGGCAGGAGCTGGACCACCGCAAACACCGCCGGTTGTTGCTATGGAAAGTAGTGGGGGTTGCAGCGGCGGTTGTCGGGCTGTTGTTTTGTGGCGCTGCACTGGGCGGCTACCTGAGTACTCCTGTACCTTCCGCTATCGTAGCCCTTGACGATGTCGGGGCGCAGTATGCCGCTCAGGAGGCGGCCTATCAAAAAGAGATTCAACAGAAATATCAGCAGCTGGTAAGCTATGAACAAGCCGGGGCTGTACAACAGGATTTGCAGCGCCTGGATGAGAGCATTATCGAATTGCGCAAAGAGTTGCAAGGCGCACCTTCCGGAAAAGCGGAGGAAATTGTTAAGCACCTGCTGGAGAACTACCGTGCCAAAGTGTATATCCTGGAACGCGTACTGAACCGCATCCAAATGGCTGATCCGGACTTTGAACCGGTCGTGCCCAAGAAAGCAAGAACGAATGACCGGATTCTATAAGCCGTCGAATAAGAGTTGGTTAGGGTTTTATGCTTCAGTCTGCTCTTGCCAAATTTCGCCCTGTTTTTCGTTGCTCTTTGGTCACTTAGCCAAAGTTATGCTCCCTTCCTGCGCCTTGATTAGAGCAAAATTTAGCGACGGTTGCTCTAAAAGCAAAAGCCCAATAAGCTTTAAGGCCAGTTTTGGGAGTTTTATCGCTCTTTTCCTCACCCTAACCGTATCGGCTCCTTTGCAAGGGCAGGCTTCTTGTGATTGTGAGACCTTTTCACGGCTCATAAAAAAAGACTATGAAGTTTACCCTACGGTGCTGGTCAACATCTCCAATAAATACGGGTCGGTCAGCGTGGAAGGTTGGGCGGAAAACCGTATCCGGATCGAAGCATTAACTGAAGTGCAGGCAGAGAACGAAGAAGCAGCCGGCCGGGTATTTGATCGGATTCAGACCGAAATAAATATACAACAGCGCCTGGTCAATATCCAAACGGAAATAGCGCCTGCCCAAAGCACCTGGTGGCCTTTCCCGGGCGCAGAGACTACCGATTATTCAGTGTCCATAAGGGTTTTTCTTCCACAGCCGGCCTCCCTCTCCCTGCTCAATAAGCGCGGCAGGGTAGCACTGAGGAATGTTACGGGCAATATCTCTGCCGAAGTCATCAGTGGAGACGTGTTTGGATCTGAGCTCAAAGGAGAAGTGACCCTCAATCAAAAAGATGGCGCCATCAACCTCGAACAAATCACCCGACTGAATGCCGATTTGGTTAATGTTGAAGGGAGCCTGACCACCGCCAAGTGGATCAAAGTGCGGAGCCGTTCTTCCGTCCTGAAGTTCCGGAATATTGACCGCCTGGAAAGCGAGACCCGCTATGATAATTATTTTGTCGATGGAGGTGGGACGTTCACTAACGAAGGCCGGTTTGATGAAATTTCGCTGGATCAGGTACGCGAAGTCAAAGTGCATACTGCACTTTCGCGGCTTTATCTGAATGAAATCGGCTACAAAGCAGAAATCGAAGCGGACAGCAGCCGGGTTCGGGTGACCGATCTGCCCCGGCAGTTCCGGCACCTGGATCTCAAGGGGCGGTTTACCGATTTCAGGCTGGTATTGAACCCGTTGGTGAACTGCCGGTTAAGTGCGGTGGCACAGCATGCCGGGATCCGTTATCCACGTGCCCTGCAGCTGACCGAAGAGACGGAGAGCAGTGACCGCCACACCGTCAACGGGTACTTTGGGCAACGCCATTCCAGTGCCGGCCTGGTGGAGGCTTTCATAAACTACGGTGGGCTAACGATAGAAGCCGACTGACGATGCGGGGTTGAATCGGGATTTTGTTATATTGAAGGCCAATTACCGAATTCAACCCAAATTATGAAGATAACATTCTGCGGAGCCGCTCAGGAAGTCACAGGCAGCGCTCACCTGATTACCCTCGACGATGGCTACACGATCCTTCTGGATTGCGGGCTATATCAGGGGAGTGATAAAGACATGAAAGACTTCAATGAGCAATGGCCCTTCGATCCCGCCAAAATAGATTGCCTAATCCTTTCCCATGCCCACATCGACCACAGCGGGCGTATTCCAAAACTGGTTAAAGACGGTTTTAGCGGGGACATCCACTGCACCCACGCCACGCGAAGCCTGTGTGCGATCATGTTGATGGATAGCGCAAAGATTCAGCAGTACGATGCGGAGTACCACAACAAGCGGCTGCGAAAAAAAGGCAGGGAGGACGGCTTCGTTGACCCCCTGTACACCCCAAAGGACGCCGAGCAAGCCTGGAACCTTTTTGAGGGGCACGGCTACAATCGGTGGGTTACTATACGCGATGGGGTGGAGGTCCTCTTCAGGGATGCCGGCCATATCCTCGGCAGTGCCTCGGTAACGATCCGGGTAGATCAGCTGGGGCGCAAAACCATGATTGGATTTACCGGTGACATTGGCCGGCCCAACCGCCCGATCCTCCGTGATCCGGTCCCAATGCCCGAAGTGGACTTCCTGATTTGTGAATCGACCTACGGCAATAAGGACCACGATAACGCGCCGAATGAAATCAAGCGTTTTAAGCATATCATTGAGCGCACTTGTGTGGAGAAAAAGGGCAAGCTCATTATTCCGGCGTTCAGTATCGGCCGTACACAAGAAGTGGTTTATATGCTGGACCAATTAGCCTCCGCTGGCGAATTGCCCCGAATACCGGTGTACGTTGACAGCCCGTTAGCCGTCAATGCTACCACCATTTTTGGCGCCCACCCTGAATGCTACGACAATGAACTGAATGAATACCTGCTGGAAGATGATGACCCGTTCGGCTTTAACGGGCTGAAGTATGTCCGGAAGGCTTCGGTCTCCAAGGAGTTAAACCAATCCAAAGACCCCTGTATCATCATCAGTTCTTCGGGTATGATGAATGCCGGGCGGGTGAAGCACCATCTTTATCATCATATTGTGGAGGAGCAGAACACCTTCCTTATTGTAGGGTACTGTGCGCCTCATACACCGGGCGGACAGCTTCGGGATGGTGCCACTGAAGTGCGGGTTTTCGGGCAGACCCGGCCAGTCAAAGCCGATATCGAAGTCATGGATTCTTTCTCCGCCCACGCCGACCGGCACGAAATCCTGGATTTTCTGAAGAACCAGAAGAAGAGCCTCCGGCAGTTATTTTTGGTGCATGGTACATTAGACCGGCAGGAGGCTTTCCGGGAACTGTTGAATGAGGATGGTTTCGCCAACGTGGAGATTCCATCGCTTCATCAGGAATACCGGATTTGATCCCCTCTTCCTACAAGCGCTAAAAGCAGAAGCCCCGCAGGGACACTATCGTGCCTGCGGGGCTAACATATTAGGGAACACTGCTCCATCTGCGGCAGGGTATACTACCAGAGCACTCTGTTTTATTCGGATTGCTTGCTTTGCTGAATCTTATTAAGCAGAAGAGCAGCTTTCATCATGAAATCTTCATGGTGGTCGCGGTACTCATTGTGGATCATCATTAATCGGGCTGCATCGTAGGCTGCGGACTTGGGTACAATCTGCCGGTCTGCAATTGGGTGTAGCCAGTACTCCAGGTTATTGGAACGCAGGTAGCTGCGGTCATGATCAAAATTGATCACCTTAGAAAGCTTGTTGAGGGAGAAGAGGTAGTCTGTCTCCTTGTTCAGGTCTTTCTGAAGGTCAATAATGTTGTAGCGGTCGAAGCGCCCTCCGGAGCGCTCACAGAGGAACACATCACGGCGGCCATCAAAAGTGACCAGATCCCGGAAACGGTACTTGCGCAGATTCTTAGTCAGGAAGTTCTTGATCGGCATACGGGAAGGGCGCAACTGATTAAAGGACCCGGCCAACTGCTTCTCATCCAGCCGGAACTCTTCATCGAAAGGTCTGCGGCGGTGCGTACGCATATTGATGACTTCCTTAACCCGGCCAACTGTGTGTCCCAGCTCATCTACTTTAGAGTAGACGCTCACAAAATCGACATTGGCGTTGTTAATGAAGGTCTCTATGAAGATCCGGTTGGTGTCTTGCTCAAAAACCAGCAGGCAGATTTCACTGATCGCGTAGAAATTGGGATATCCTCCGTAAATGTTGCCGTACTTTAATTCTAGAAATGCAATGTTATTGTTCACGGTTTAAGGAGATTAAATGTTGGTTTATTTAATTGTGTTCCGTCAGTTTTCTCGTTCCAATGCATGATTTGCTCGGTTACCAGGGTTTTTCGTTTTAGATCCATTTGGCTTGGGCAAAAAGCATTTCTATTCGCAAGTTATACAGAAAATTCAAATCCATTAAATTTTGAAAGGTCGAAATTTTAATAAAACCTTGAATATACTTGTCTTTGGAGGTCAATACCCCTCATTTGGCCCTAACGTAGTGTTTCACAAATAAGCTACCGGTTTAGTTTAAGATCAGAGGAACAAAAACTTGCCTTTTTCGTAAATTTTCTCTCCGTCGGCATAGATTTCCCCCTCCTGAGTCATATCTGTGATCATATCCCAATGCACGGTAGACTGGTTTTTACCGCCGGCCTGCAGGTAAGATTGGCCAATAGCCATGTGCACGGTGCCGCCAATCTTTTCGTCAAACAGGATGTTCTTCGTCATCTGCTGAATACGGTAGTTGGTACCGATGGCTGCCTCTCCAAACCGCCTTGCGCCTTCAATCTGGAAGATCTGGTCCAGAAAGCCCTTGCCCCTCGTCGCTTCCCACTTTTCCACATAACCGTCTTTGACGTAGAGGGTTGCGCCTTCCACTTCATGCCCCATGTACAGGGCCGGATAGGAAAAACGGATCACTCCGTTAACGGAATCTTCAAGCGGGGAGGTGTAAACTTCTCCGGAAGGCATATTGGTGCGGCCGTCGGAGTTGATCCACTTTCTGGTTTTATCGATCCTGAAGCTGATGTCCACCCCGTCGCCCTTGTAGTGGACCTCTTCGCGCTCATTGAGCAGGTCAACAATTTGCTGCTGTTGCTCGCGCACCGATATCCAGCTTTGGATGGGGTCTTCGTCGTACAAGCGGCAGGCATTGAACACAAACCGCTCGTATTCTTCCAGTGACATTCCGGCTTCCTGCGCATTGGCGAGGGTGGGGTATTGGCAAAGGCTGCGGCGCATGTCCAGCGTAGCGGTGCGTTCGAAGTACCGTTTCATCACCGGCGCGTGGGCTTCCTGACGGATTTTGCGCTTCGCAGGGTCTACATTCTGGTCTTCCCGCAGGTTGTACGGTGCAATGATGTAGAGGTAGGTGTCAAACGCCTCCATTGCCTTTTTGTAAAGAGGGGAGATCGATTGGAGCTGCGCTGTTCCAGCCTCTTCCAGTAGTATGCGGCCCTGTTCCCGAAAAGCAAGATCGGTTTCTACAACGGCGCCCGCCCGGACCGCTTCGCGGAAGACTTCCCGGACCAGCGGTTCTGCGAGGGTGGTGCTGCGCAGGTACATCTTGTCGCCAGGCTTGGTGCTCAGGCAATAGTGTACCAAAAGGTGCGCATACTTCTGAAGCATGTTTTCCATAGCATATTATATTTAAGAGCGTGTTGGGACTTTAGTAGCCTGCCTGTCGAACACTTCGACACGCAGGCAGGTTTGCTTATACTTCGTCCCGAAAATCCTTCCCGCAAACTGCGGGGTGGGCTATCTAGCTAAGGCTAAACTCCGGTTTTCGTGCCTCGCCTAACCAAAAAAATGTTAGTTTTCGACTAGTAGACGAAAGTGCCAACACGTTCTAAAGCTTGCGGGTCAGGCTTTCAAATCAAAGCAGTGTAGTACCAAAGGCACTGCACTGCCCGTAAATTTCGCATTCAGGCTGTGCCGCCTTACATCAGCAGCTGTTTCATATCCACGCGTTTGCGGATGATGCTTTCCAGCTGATCTACCGGCACGCGTTCCTGTTCGAGTGTGTCCCGGTCGCGGATAGTCACGGTTTGGTCGTCCAGGGCTTCAAAATCTACCGTCACACAGAATGGTGTACCAATAGCGTCTTGCCGGCGGTAGAGCTTGCCAATACTGCCGGTGTCATCGTACTGTACATTAAAGGACAACCGGAGCGTGTTGAAGATGTCCGTAGCCATCTTGACGAGGCGCTCATCATTCCGCTTGAGCGGCAAAATCGCGCATTTGATCGGCGATAAAGCCGGGTGCAGCTTCAGTACTTCACGTGTGCTCTCTTTCCCATTGGCACTGGTAATGGTCTCTTCCTGCAGGGCCTGAGACATCGTCGCCAGGAACATACGGTCGCAGCCGATAGAAGTTTCCAAAACATAAGGTACGTAGCTTTCCTTCGTCTCCGGGTCAAAAAACTGCAACTTCTTGCCCGAAAGCTCCTGATGAGCGCCCAGGTCAAAGTCAGTCCGGCTGTGAATGCCCTCCAGCTCTTTAAAGCCAAACGGGAAGTTAAACTGAATATCAGCTGCGGCATCAGCGTAGTGAGCGAGGTTTTCGCCGTGGTCGTGGAAGCGCAGCATTTCTTTAGGCGTACCCAGTGCCAGGTGCCACTTCAGGCGGGTTTCCTTCCAGTATTCGTACCATTTCATCTGCTCACCGGGCTTGATGAAGTACTGCATCTCCATCTGTTCAAACTCCCGCATGCGGAAGATGAATTGCCGGGCTACAATTTCGTTACGGAACGCTTTGCCAATCTGCGCAATACCAAATGGCAGCTTCTGCCGGGTCGTTTTCTGTACGTTCAGGAAATTGACAAAAATGCCCTGTGCCGTTTCCGGACGGAGGTAAAGCTTGCCCTCGGAGCCAGCGATATTGCCCAGTTGGGTGGAGAACATGAGGTTGAACTGCCGGACATCTGTCCAGTTGCGGGAGCCGGTGTCCGGGTCAGCAATACCCAGGTCCTCAATCAGCTTCCTGAGGCCTTCCAGATCGTTGTTGGACATGGCAGCGCCCAGACGGGCTTCAATCGCAGCGTGCTCGCTGATGTAGCCTGATACCCGTGGGTTGGTCTCCCGGTACATGGCCTCATCGAAGTCATCGCCAAAGCGTTTTTTTGCTTTTTGGATTTCCTTGTCAATCTTGCCCTCGATTTTCTCCATGTGGTCTTCCACGAGCACATCAGCCCGGAAGCGGCGCTTACTGTCTTTGTTGTCAATGAGCGGGTCGTTGAAGGCATCAACGTGGCCGGAGGCTTTCCAGGTTTTGGGGTGCATGAAAATCGCTGAATCCAGGCCCACGATGTTATCGTGCATCTGCACCATGCTCTTCCACCAGTAATCCTTGAGGTTATTCTTGAGCTCGACGCCATAGGGGCCGTAGTCGTATACGGCACTCAGGCCGTCATATATTTCACTGGATTGATAAATGAAGCCGTATTCTTTGCAGTGGGCTACCAGTTTTTTGAATAGGTCGTTTTGCTGTGACATAGGGTCCTGATTAATTATACGGGGCAGTCTTCTACTGCACTGCCCTTTTCGAGCCCGCTAAGGTCGTAAAAACATCAGTTATCCGGAACTGAATACCCGGAAAATAAAGAGATTTAAGGCTGAAAGAGAAAGGCACGTGTGCGTTCCAGCAAGCCTTGTTCGGCTTCCCAGTGGGGGAGCTGCTGTGCCTGTGCCTCTATAATTTGCCCGTAAGCCGGGCGTGTATCGTAGAAGCGGGCGCTGAGCAGGGCTAAGGTTTGCCGCCCGCTACCGAGCAAAGCAGAGCGGTTGTTGGCGAAGACCTCCGGCCATTGGGGGAGCACCAGGTTTTCAAACATTTCGGGCGTACCATAAATCGTCCACCTCAGCCAGGGGCCTTCGCCCCGGTAGTCAGTGATCTGTAGTACGTAAACAGCTGGCGCATCGCCGGTGGTGCTCACCCGAAGGGTGTCAGCCGCTCGTTCTAAGTTGAACTGGGCACCGGTAGCTGGTATGCTGCCTGGCAATGCCCCGACTATTTTATTGTACCGGTTGGCAGAAAAAGGAAGCCCTTCAAAGGTATTTTCTTCCTGAGCCAGAAGGCGGAAACCACCGGGCAGGCTTGCCGGCACAAGCGGGGCAAAACTGCCGCTGACCAGGTCGGGCATAGAGGAATAGTCCAGGACTGCTTCTCCATCCGGGCCCTGGCCGAACACCCGGTACCGCCAGCTGCGGGTATTGGGCAGGCTGATAGGGCCGGCCTCCACCGGTATCGGCAAGGTGTTGTACTCAAAGGTGAAGGCATCGTCATTGGCGGAGGCTGCCCAGAGGTAGCGGGGCGTGCCTTCTCCGTTGGCTTGTATGGTGGCATAAGCCGGCGCTCCTTCCGGTACCTGCAACGCAAAGCTTAGCAGGTCGGCGGCAGGGTCTATAAAAATGTCGCCACCAAAGATTTCTTTGCTCTCGGCGGGCCAGAGCAGGGTTTCCAGACTGCTTACCCCATTCACGGCTACTTCCCATTCCACAGGAGCAGGAGCAGGCAGCGTATCCCATACCAGGCCATCTGGCGCATTGAGGAGGGTCGTAAGGTTGAAGACCGTACGGGCTGTATTATCGGCTGCTGCCGTAGAAGTGATTTGCAGGAAATTTAGGTTGGGCTGTTCGGTACAGCTTTCCGGTTGCAGCAGCACACTGCTCTGGCTTTCTGCCATCGTCCGGGCTCTGATTTCCCCGCCGGCATCGGTTAACCAAAACCAGTTGCCCTGGCTTTCGAAGGTGGGGGTGTTCCAGGTATACACAGGAAGCGTGCAGTCCTGGTCGTCATCATCTTTGTTGCATCCGCTCCAAAGCCCAATGGCCAGGATTAGTAAGAGCGATAAACGGTTCATAGGTCGTAATTTAGTTCGTTTTTGGAATCAGTTTCAAAAATAGGGAATTCCCCTCAAAAGCAGAGTGCCTGAAAAATATACTACACTGCATAGGGGAACAAGTTCCCTGCTGGCATCAAAGAACTGGAAACAACAAAAATATCAAAGTTATGAATACTATTCTCAGAGCTATTGTGATCTTAATCCTCCTTGGATTCGCAATGTCCGGCAAAGCACAGGAGACCCGCAAACTGGAACATTTTGACGCTGTATCAGTAACCGGCGACATTTCGGTCACCCTGGTGCAGGGGGATGCGCCCTCGGCCATGATCGAGACAGATGGTATCGATGCGGATGATATCACCCTTTACGTAAAAGGCAAAACCCTGAAAATTCAGCTGATTGAGGGGCTGTTCAGTGATTTTGACCGCGTGGAGATCACCCTGACCTACACCAAGTTGAGGGCTATTAAGTCGAGCGCTGGAGCTTCTGTGCGCACTGCCGGCACCCTGACCGGTGATGAGCTCAACCTGAGAGCCTCTAGTGGGGGCGAGCTTTTCGTTGAGGTGGCGGTCAACGCTATTGAGGCGTCGGCTTCTGAGGGCGGAGTGCTCACCATCTCTGGCGAAACGGAAGACCAGGAAGTATCGGTTTCCACCGGTGGGGTGTACGAAGGGCTGGAACTACAGTGCATGCGCACTTACGTAAAGTCAAACACCGGCGGCATGGCTGAAGTGGTGGCCAATAAGCGGTTGGATGCCAACGCAAACACCGGCGGTAGCATTGAGTACGCCGGTGATCCGGAAATCAAAAACATGCGGTCGCTGATTTCGGGCGGGATCCGCAAACTGTAAGCCCTTGCCGGGGCTTCCCGGGTTGAGCGAAAGTACATAGTCTAACGCTTTGGGAAAAGCAGATTTTGCCGATTGGCGGCAGCTGAGGGTACGCCTCACGACAAGCCGGAAAAGATAGAGGGTGGGCGCGAACGTCCACCCTCTATGCCTGTTGGGCTACTTCCAGATATTATAACCGCCCTTGAGGTCGTAGATTTCCTTAAAGCCTGCGGCTTTTAGTTTTGCAGTGGCCTTGGCGCTGCGATTGCCAGAGCGGCAGTACAGCATCAGGGGTTCATTCTTGTCGAACTTGCCCTCCACTTGCTGCACGAAGTCTTCATCAAAGAAATTGATCAGCTCAGCCCCTTCGATATGGCCAGCATCGTACTCTTTGGGCGTGCGTACATCGAGCAATTGCAGGGCGTCAATAGAAGCCATCTTTTCCTGGTACGCCTGTTTAGGTAGTACAAATTCGTTTTCCTGTGCCGTCTGACTCTGGCAGGCATTCATCGTAAAAACAGCAAGCAGTGCGATAAACAGTGTCTTATGCATTGGTGTCAATTTTTTGCAAATATAAGAGGATATGCTCCATGTATTCAGTAATGCAGATCACCGGGCGGTCTACAACCCCAACTGTAAGGTGATGCCAATCTGGAACTGCAGGGCAGTCGTAGGGGTAATACGCTCCTCGAACACCTCTATGGGGTCATCAAAAACGGCAGGCGGGTCATCCATTCGGACAAGGTAGCGGGCGCTGCCTCCCATCACGTAGGTACAACGGGCATCGAGCAGTATATCCGGCCGGGCGCTCAACCGGGCCTGCACGCCCGCACCAAGCCCGGCACTGAAGGTGTTGTCATTGAGTTCAGGATAGGCTTCGATCAGTTCTTCTTCTCCTTCATCAAACAACTGCACATATTTCGTGCGGGTGTAGGGGCGCCGTAGCCCGAGGAGCCCATCTGCGTACGGTTGCAGGAAAAAGCCGGTAAAAGGCTTGAACCTGAGGAGAACATGCCCAAGCAGCATGTTGGAACGGGTACGCAGTTCATAGTTTTCCGCAAAGCCATTCTGCGTAGTGGTAAAGCTGACCACTTCTTCATCAAAGCGCACCACGCTGAAGTCGAGCCCGGCAAAAACCGGCCGGCCCGGGCCGATTTGGAAAAGCACTTGCCCCCCTCCGCCGATACCATTCTTATCGAGTGCTTCCCGAAAGCCTTCTACGGGGTTCAGGACTGCAAAGTGGCCGCCAATCTGTATGTAAAAAGGATAGCGCTCCGCTTCGCCATCCTGTGCCCTCAGCGAAGAGGCACTGGCAAAGAGCAAACTGCAAAGGAGGAAGATTCTTAGCATCATGTATACCGGTTGTTCTAATTGCCGAAACACCAGGCACGAAAAAACAGTTGGCTGCAAACCTTTGAATTACCGTAATGTAAAGGTAAATTGCTATGAAAATTTGTTGTAAACCCAAAAAAGGGATAATTTTAGACCATGTTGGGATTTTGGTCTTCTGGTCGAAAACTAACAATTTTTTGTTTAGACAAGAACCGAAAACCGGAGTTTAGCCTTAGCTAGATAGCCTGTCCCGCAGTTTCCGGGAAGGATTTTCGGGGCGAAGTATAAGCAAAAAAGTGTCCCGGTGCACCAGGACAGACCGATTACTAAAGCCCCAACACGATCTTATAGCGCGTAAAACAGTGACCTCGTCAAAAAACAGCGTCTATTTTAGAGCAATCCCCAACCAAAAAAGCTAAATTCATCTTATTAGAAACATTACTAAACCAAAGACCTCTATGAAATTCGAGATTTTTCAGAGTGAGAATAACGAGAAGTATTACTTCCGCCTTAAAGCCAAAAACGGGCAGATTATTCTTTCCAGCCAGGGCTATTCGAACAAATCAGGTGTCAAAAATGGCATCGAAAGTGTTAAGAAAAACGCGACAAACGACGACTGCTTTGATCGCAAAGAGGCGGCAAACGGTAAGTTCCACTTCAACCTGCTCGCTATGAATAAGCAAATTATTGGCAGCAGCCAGATGTACGCTGCAAAGTCCGGTATGGAAAAGGGCGTTGAGTCCGTTAAAACCAATGCCCCGGAAGCAACCATAGAAGACCTCTCTGTAGAGGGTTAGTAAAAAGGTTGACCGGCCACAAGGAAAAGCTTCTGCGGCATACGTTTGCAGAAGCTTTTCTTGTAGTGTGCTCGTCGCTAAGCCACTTTCGAACCTACTCTTTATTTTAGCGCATCACCAGATACGACAAAATATGCCTGCTCCCGTTCAACGTATTAATGCATGGTCCAGCCCCCGCAATATCAGCACCGCTCTGATGTACGCCTTCCGGCAAAGAAATGACACGACGGTGGTGGATGAACCGCTTTACGCCCACTACCTGACCCACGGGCAAACAGAAGCAGTGCACCCCGGCGCTTCGGATATCCTCGAAAGCCAGCTCAATGAGGGCGATGAGGTGGTACGCAAAGTGCTCATGGGGGCTTACGAAGCACCGGTCGTTTTCTTTAAGCAAATGACGCACCACTTGGTGGCTATGGACGAGTCCTTTTTGCAGCACATGGATAATATTATGCTCATCCGGGACCCCCGGGCGATCATCGCTTCCTACGCTAAGGTGATTCCCAATCCCGGTATTGATGACATTGGAGTGGAACAGCAGTATTATCTTTTCCAAAAGCTGCAGGCCATGGGTACGCTCAGAGCGGTTGTCGATGCCCGTCAGCTTTTACTGAACCCGCCCGGTGTGCTGCGGCAGCTGTGTACATGCCTGGGGCTGGCCTTTGACGAAAGTATGCTGGAATGGCCAGCCGGGCCGTGTCCGGAAGATGGCGTATGGGCCTCTCACTGGTACGGCCGGGTACACACCTCCACAGGGTTTCAGCCCTACACGGAACGTACTTATGAGCTGCCTCCTGCACTAGAAGGTCTCGCAAGACAGTGTGCGCCTTACTATCATACTTTGTTTGAGGTAGCACTCAAAGCTGATGTGGCATAGCCCGGCTTCAGGTAAATATGCTTGTGGATTTTTGACGTAAAATCCTTAACTTGTCGGGGATTCCAATAGTCTGACTGAGAGCGAGTTCGAATGGGTGCTGTCCTGGAAGCCAGGAAAATACGCTTTATTAAGGCGTTTGGTGACTCTGGAAGCAGGAAGGCGGCAGTAGTCTGTTGGGGGAGCTTGGTTCAAAAATAGAGCCATCACTTAACCTGATTAAAGCTTACCGAAAAACCGAAATCCAGCGCGCCCTAACGGTGGCCTTCAAATATGCAAAAGCAACGACTCCATATTGTCTATCATATTGGCTTTTTAGTGCTACTGGCATTGAGTGGGAAGTCTCAGTCTGATGTAGTAACCGAGCACGCTTTGCAAGACTCCCTTGAGCAAGCTAAAGGCGGAAAAGACTATGCTTACTGGCTCAAAGAACTGGCTTGGCATTATAAGTCGGACCGCCCCGCTACGGCACATAGCTACGCCAACAGCTCGTTGGAAATCGCCAGGCAGCTTAATGACCAAGAAGCAATAGCAGATGCCCTGCATGTGGAAGGTGCAATCTTCTGGTATCAGGGTAATGTTGCTGAGGCCTCCAAAGCGTTCTTTCAGGCGCTGGAAATCCGGGAAAAGATCAATGATAGAATGGGGCTGGCCCGCTCTTACAATAACATCGGGAACCTTTACAGCTGGCAAAATAACTTAGAAGAAGCCACTCGTTATTATAAACGTTCTATGGACTTGCGGCAGGAGCTGAAGGACCATGAGGGGAGGGTCTATTCCCTGGTGAGCTTGGCTGAAGTGGCAGCTAAGCAGAATCGCTTGAAGCAAGCGGAGCAGTATGGGGTAGAGGCACTGGAGTTGGCCCGGCGTATTGGTAAGCCTGATGCCGAAGCATTCTGTTATGAGCACCTGGGGCAGATTATGCTGAGTAAGAATCAGCTGGGTGCCGCACTGGATTATTTTCAGGATGCCGCCGTCATCAACCGGAAGCAGGAAAACCAAAATCAGCTGGCTGATAACCTAAGGGAAATCGCTGAAGTCAAAACCCGGGAAGGAGATTTTCAGACGGCTATCAACTCTCTGTATAAATCCGTTGATATCAGTCGGGGCATCGGCGCCAAGGATCTGGAAGCCATGGGGCTTAAAAAACTAAGTGAGAACTTCGCTGCGCTGCAGCAGTACGATAGTGCCTACTTTTATGCCATCAATTACGAAGACGTTGATGAAAAAATCACTAGCGACAAACAAGCCCGGATCCTTTTCGATGTGCAGGAGCAGTATCGTTCCCAAATGGAAAAAACAGGTTTGTTGCTAAAACAGCAGCGTAGTAATCGCTTGCTGATATGGATTTCTGCCATTAGTGTCCTACTGCTTATCGTATACGTTTACTTCATAGGTGCCAAAAACCGCCGGCTTCAGCATACAGAGCGGCAGGTTAAAGAAAAAGCAGAAGAAATTGAACGTGTCAATAAAGCACTTGCCATTCACAATGAGGATCTGCGGCAGTCCAATGATGCACTGCGGCAGTTTGCTTACGTTGTGTCTCACGATCTGCGGGAACCACTGCGCACTATCGGCTCCTTTACGACCCTCCTTGCCCGGCGTTTCCCTAAGCACATTGATGCCCAAAGCCAGGAATACATTGACTTCATCGTGAAAGGTACTGAACATATGAGCTTGTTGCTCGATGGCTTGCTGACCTACGCCCACGTCAGCAACACCGAGGTGCTGGACCAAGAGCCTCTAAATCTCAATCAGCTGATTAAAAATATTTTAGAAATATTAGACACCGAAGTAGTGGAAAGGAAAACGGAAGTCTACTTAGATAACTTGCCGGTGGTCATGGGCAACCGTGCCTTGCTTTCTCAACTTTTTCAGAACCTCATTGCCAATGCATTGAAGTTTAACGACAAACCTGAAAAGAAGGTCTGGATTCATTATCAAAGCACAGGCAATATGCATCAGGTTACGGTAGAGGATAATGGAATTGGTATTGATGAATCTTATAAATCTAAAGTTTTTCAGATCTTTCACCGGCTTGAGAAAAATAAGTACAAAGGTACCGGGCTGGGACTGGCCATTTGCCAGAAAATTGTGGCACGCCACCGAGGCAAAATTGAACTGGCCTCAGAGCCAGGTAAAGGGACCCGCTTTACGGTGCACTTACCAAAACAAGCTTAATAATGCTGCAACAGTATGATCTGCGCAATGACAACTTGCTGATTTACATCGATGGAGAATTATACCCCAGGGAGGAGGCCAAAATATCGGTCTTCGATAGTGTGGTACAGGGCGGTGATGCCGTTTGGGAAGGGCTCCGGGTTTACGATGGAAGAATCTTCTCCCTCAATGAGCACCTGGAGCGCCTGCAAAACTCTGCCCACGCGATGGCCTTTCAGGAGGTGCCTTCCAGTGAGGAGATCAGGCAGGCACTTTTCAAAACGCTACAGGCTAATGGTATGCGGGACGAAACCCACATCCGCCTGACCCTGACCCGGGGCAAAAAAATCACCTCGGGCATGGACCCCCGCCTCAATCAGTTTGGCCCCACTCTGATTATCGTACCGGAGTGGAAGCCCCCGGTTTATCCGCCGGAGATTACACTTGTCACTTCCTCTGTGCGCCGCAATTCGGCCATGTCCCTGGATTCCAAGATCCACCACAACAACCTGATCAATAACATCCTGGCTAAGATTGAAGCTAACCACGCCGGTGCTGATGCCGGATTGATGCTCGACAAGGATGGTTTTGTCTCCGAAGCGAATGGCGTCAATGTGTTTTGTATCCGCAAAGGCATTGTTTACACCCCCCATGCCGATAGCTGTCTGCCAGGCATTACCCGTCAGCATGTGATCGATCTGTGCCGGGAGCAGCATATCCCTATCGTGGAGAAAAACTTATCTCTGACCGAGTTTTATACCGCTGATCAGGTGTTTACCACCGGTACCATGGGCGAGCTCACCAGAGTAGCTGCCATTGACGGGCGGGCCATCCGCAACCGTATGGAAGAAGACCTGCTGCAGCAAATCAAAGGCTACTTCCGGGCCATGACCCAGTCGGGTGGGGAGCCGTTGCCGTTTTAGGTGTTTTACTCGACAAGAGCTCTAAAGGCATAAAAAAAGCCGGGGCATAGTTGCCCCGGCGTACCTAAGATTGCTTTGTATGAAGAGTCTTTTGATTTCTTGGGAAAGGGTGCCCCCACTTGAATTCAGGCAGGGGCACTACTTGTTAACCTTGTGTCTGAGTAAGCGCGTTCGTTTTCATAGCTCATTAGACTGTAGGCGTCAGGTCAGTGTAGTAAGGAAAAAGCCATTTTAACGCTGCAATGATCTCTAACGCATCAAGTCTATTGTTTCGTACACTTCAAAGATAAGGGCAGCGCATGCCGTAAACCAACCAAAAAAAGCGCTTATGTCAGGTTTCTGAGTACAAAGAGCCTCCTGTTTTCCGCCTTTGCCATCTCGGGCTGAATCCCTACCTTTGCAGCCTGTTCAATAAACCTCTGCCATGTCAAGCAAGAAAATACAATCTGCACTCATTTCCGTCTACCACAAAGACGGCCTGGAGCCTATCGTTGAAGAGCTTAAACGTTTGGGCGTTCGAATCTACTCCACGGGGGGCACACAACGCTTCCTGGAGTCCCTCGGCGCAAAAGTGAATGCGGTGGAAGACCTGACTTCTTATCCCTCTATACTCGATGGGCGGGTGAAGACGCTGCACCCCAAAGTTTTTGGCGGCATCCTGGCCCGGCGCGAAGCAAGTCATCAGGCGCAACTGCAGGAGTACGATATTCCGGAAATCGATCTGGTAATTGTGGACCTCTACCCGTTTGAGGAGACGGTGGCGAATACAGACGATGAGTCCGCCATCATTGAGAAAATTGACATCGGCGGTATTTCTCTGATCCGGGCGGCAGCCAAAAACTATAAAGACGTGGTGGTGGTGCCTTCCAGGGCAGAGTACGGCATGCTGGAGCAACTGCTGAAAGAAAAGGACGGGATAACAGAACTGGCCGACCGCAAAGCCCTGGCCCTTCGTTCCTTCGGCGTTTCGTCTCACTACGATACAGCGATTTTCAACTACTTCAATCAGGGCGAGTCCTCCACGGCTGCTTTCAAGCAGAGCATACAAGAGGCACAGACGCTGCGTTACGGCGAAAACCCTCATCAGTCCGGCACTTTTTACGGTAAGCTCGAGGACATGTTTGACACCCTTGGTGGCAAAGCCCTGTCTTTCAATAACCTCGTTGATATTGACGCTGCCGTAGGGCTGATGCGCGAATTTCAGGGTGCCGGGCCTACCTTTGCGATCCTGAAGCACACGAATTCCTGCGGTGTGGCAACACGCCCCACACTGCTGCAAGCCTGGACCGACGCCCTGGCCGCCGATAACGTCTCCGCATTTGGCGGTATTCTGATCGCAAATACCAGGGTAGACCTGGCCACGGCACAGGAAATTGACAAGATTTTCTACGAAGTCCTTATTGCACCTGAGTTTGCACCGGACGCACAGGCGTTCCTGTCCAAAAAGAAAAAGCGCATCCTGCTGCGTATTAAGGATTTCTATGCTCACCAACGCAGCTTCAAGAGCCTCCTCAATGGCGTAATTGAGCAGGACACAGACCTGAAGATGGAAACGGCAGACGAGCTGGAAACGGTAACGAAGAAAGCGCCAACGGCAACCGAAAAGGAAGACTTGATTTTTGCGCTGAAATGCGCCAAGCACCTCAAGTCGAATACCATCGTACTGGCGCGTGGGCAGCAGTTGCTGGGCATGGGCTGCGGGCAGACCTCCCGGGTGGATGCACTAAAGCAGGCGATTGCGAAAGCGAAGCACTTTGGCTTTGAGCTGCAGGGTGCGGTCATGGCTTCTGATGCGTTCTTCCCCTTTGCCGATAGCGTGGAAATTGCCCACAATGCAGGTATTACTTCGGTTGTGCAGCCGGGCGGTTCCATAAAGGATAAAGACAGCATCGAGTACTGCGATGCCAATGACATGTCAATGGTTTTTACGGGCATACGCCACTTCAAACACTAAGGCCGTTTGAATTTAGCCATAGACATAGGCAATACGCGGACTAAGGCCGCCGTTTTTAGAGACGGTGCCTTGGTTCGGCATCAGGAGTGGCCGAAGGGTAGCGAACCCGATTTTTTTGAGTACGCAACCAACCAAGCCGCCCGAAATATCATCTTATCTAACGTAGCGGACGCTGTGCGCCCTGAGGTGCAGGAGCCGCTACAGCACCATTTTCGCTTTTTTGAGCTACACCCTACAACTCCTATACCTATCAGCAATCAGTATGAGACTCCCGAAACGTTGGGCAAAGACCGCCTGGCCGCTGTAGTGGGGGCTTATGCGCTTTTCCCCGGGCAGCACTGTCTGATTGTGGATGCAGGCACCTGTATCACCTATGACTGGCTGACAAAGGCAGGCGCTTACCTCGGCGGCAATATAGCGCCGGGTTTGTCGATGCGATTGCAAGCCATGCACCGGTTTACGGCCCGCTTACCTGAGGTAGGGAGCAGAGAGGAGGCAGACCTGATTGGGCGTTCTACCGAAACCGCTATGCGCAACGGCGCTCAGGAAGGCATCCGCCACGAAATTGAAGGGTACCGGCAATGGTCCGTAGCCCATTTGGGGGCAATCCGGGTCTTACTTACCGGAGGAGATGCCGTATTTTTGGCGAATAAGCTTAAAAGCGAGATATTTGTGAACCAACATTTGGTCCTGCTGGGGCTAAATAAAATTTTGGAATATAATGTCAAGCGTCTGGAGTAGAATTATTGTAGTGGCCTGCCTGTGCGGTAGTGCCTTTGTGGTGCTGGGGCAAGACAATACCCCAAACCCTAAAATCAACTCTCCATACTCGCGCTTTGGGTTGGGGGATTTCAATCCGCAGTACCTGGCGGCTCAGGGTGGCATGGGTGGTTTGAGCGCTGCCTATTACGATCCTTACCACATCAACCCGCTGAACCCTGCGGCACTTTCCCGCCTCGATGCCACCGCTTTCGAGATAGGTATTAATGCGCGTTACAGTCAGCTTTCAGCGGAAGGGTCATCGGAGAATCTTTGGAGTGGCAACCTGACTTACCTCGCGCTTGCGTTCCCGCTGATCAACCCGATCAACGAAGTGCTGGACCGGAAAGATACCAAACTGGGACTGGGCATGTCCTTCATCCTTCAGCCATACACTACCGTAGGCTACAACGTAGAGGCTACCCAGCAAACGAGCGGAGCCGGACAGAGCATCAATTACCTGAGGGGGACCGGTGAAACCTATCGCCTGAGCTGGAGCAACGGCGTCCGCTACGGTGGGCTTTCCGGCGGGCTTACCCTGGGCTACAATTGGGGGACCCTGGAAAACAGCCGACGGGTAGAATTTGACAGCCTGGCGCTGGGCTATACGACAGAGTTTCTCGATGAGTTTACGCTCTCCGGTTTATTTTGGCGGGTGGGCCTGCAGTACACCTATAACTTCAAAAAGCTGGATGACAAAGGAGAGCTTAAGCCTTCCGGCAAACGCCTGATTTTTGGGCTGCACGGTAGCACGGCCAACGAATTCAATACAGAATCCATCCGCTTTGGGCGCCGGTATAACCCTAATTTCGGACTCCCTATTGCCGTAGATACGTTGTTCAGCGAGGCTGGAGTGGAAGGCACCGGAGAACTGCCCGCTGCTTTCACCGCAGGCGTTACTTACGAACGGGTCAATAAATTACGGCTCGGTGTGGAAATGGGCATTCAGCAGTGGAGCGGCTACCGCAATGATGCACAATCGAATACCAGCCTGTCCGATATCTGGCAGGTACGCTTTGGCGGAGAATACATCCCGGACTACCTGTCGTACGACAGTTACTGGGAGCGGGTACGCTATCGCTTTGGTGCATTCTATGGTACTGACCCACGGTCTTTTGAGGGACAACAGCTTCTGGACTACGGGCTCAGCCTGGGGTTTGGTTTTCCGATCATTTTACCCCGTCAACGGACATCCTTTGTTAACTTTACCCTGGAAGCCGGGCAGTTTGGCCTGACGGATGCCCTGCAAGAGACCTACATCAATATGACACTTGGATTTACATTAAATGATAACACTTGGTTCTTCAAACGAAAATTTAATTAAACTATGAAAGAGTTACGTATTTCACTGATCGCCCTTTCGCTTTCTGTGCTTTTTACCACCGCTGTAGGGGCGCAGTGCGAGACTTGGAATGGTAAACCCTTTGAGGAAGAAGCATCAAATGCGCACGTACTTTACCGTGGCGTGGTGAAGGGCAAAACAGTAGCTGATCTGGAGGCACTGTCTGATGCAGAGTTCAAAATTGCTTACGAAAACTGGGAAAAAGCTTATAAGCTGGCACCTGCAGCAGATGGACAACGCCCCTCTCACTTCTCTGATGGCATCGACCTGCTTAAAGTGAAGTACAAAAAAACAACAGATGCAGAGGCAAAGAAGGCTATTGCTGAGCGTATCCTGGGCTTGTACGACCAGCAAATCGAATGCTACGAAAACGAAGCATTTCTGCTTGGCCGCAAAGGCTTTGATATGTTCTACATGCCGGAGTACGGCTTCCGCCAATCTACCTATGATGTGCTGAAAGCCGCCGTGGAAAAGGGGGGCAATGACGCAGAATATATCCTCCTTGAGCCAATGGGCCAGATTCTTGCTTACTTCTTTAAGTCGGGCAAAATCGAACAGCCGGAAGCGCAGCAGATGTACAGCACCCTGGAGGCAATTGCGGAGTACAACCAGGAAAACAACGATACCTACGGGCAGTACTACAAAGACTCTAAAGCCCGTATGGACAACGCGTTTAAGGAAGTGGAGGACGATGTGTTTGACTGTGGCTATTTCAAGAAAAAGCTGATGCCACAGTATGAAGAGAGCCCCAATGACCTCGAGGTCGTGAAATACGTATACGTTAAACTGCGTCAGCAGGGCTGTGACTCTACAGAAACCTTCATGCAGGACATGAAAGCAAGCTATGAGCAACTGGCTAAGGCGGTCAACGATTCGCTGGAAATTGCGCGCCGGGAGCGCAACGCTTGCTACGATGCCACACAGCTGCAGAAAGAGGGCGATTACAGTGCTGCTTTGTCCCGCTATGAAGAGTGCCTGAATTCTTCTGATCAGGAAATGGACGATGAGGGCAAAGCGCAGATCTACTACAGTATCGCTTCTATTCAGCTGTACCGGAAGAATAATACAGGTGCTGCTCTTTCTGCCGCTCGCAAAGCCGCAAGCCTGACTAGTGGCTGGGGCCGCCCTTACCTGCTCGTCGGCGACTGCTACGCCAAAATGGGCCGCAACTGTGATGACTGGACTTCCCGCCTCGCTATCCTCGCAGCTATGGAGAAATACCGCTACGCTAAGTCTGTTGATGGTGAAGTGGCTGAAGACGCCGACAAGCGCCTGAGCCAGTACTATGCTGCTATGCCGGAGAAGCAGGAAGGCTTTATGCGTAACGTGTCTGCCGGACAGCAGGTTACCGTAGGCTGCGGCATCGGCGAAACAGTGACGGTACGTTTTAAGGATTAAACCAAGTGTCAGAAGGGAGCGCCCACGGTACAATGAAAGACTTCGTAGAAGTCGCACGTTATACTTAGCTGTGGGAAGTGCTCCTGCCTCATAAAGGAGTAAAAAATGGCCCGGTACGCTATCAAGTGTGCCGGGCCTTTGCTCATACAGCGATAGCGCTTTCCTGTTCTTTGTATGGTGCTGTTGCCTCCGCTAAGTAAAAAAGCCGGGCGCCCTTTAGGCACCCGGCTTTCCGGAAATTAGTTATGTGATTTTCTTAGAGCTTGTTGGGATTTTGCTTTTGGAACGAACGTAGCCAAATTTTGTTCTGATCGAGGCGTGATGAGGGAGCATAGCCTTAGCTAAGTGACTGAAGAGCAACGAAGAGCAGGACGAAATTTGGCAAGAGCAGCCCAAAGG
>NZ_JAVJSK010000022.1:0-4255 GCF_040219495.1 Phaeodactylibacter sp.
ACGCTAAGCGCAGAAAACGCGCCTTGTAGGTTGCTGCCGTAAGCGAACGCACAAGCGAATAGGAACCAGCCGCACAAGCGAGTAAGATAGAAACGCTAAGATTTCTAACGCAGCAAGATACACCGCGCCCGGAAAAAGCTAAACCCCGACATTAAGAGAGAGCACGAACGCCCCGTATTAAAAGGCTTTGAGGGTAGTTTCGCCGCACTTGGAGGGAGATGCTCTTTTGTTACTTTTGGAGCGCCAAAAGTAAGAAGAAACTGAAGTGAGATAACTTACGAATCCAATTTTAAGAAAGTTATGTTGCCCAGGAAAGGATTAGGGGGCCAGGCTAGGTCACCCGGGAGGGAGACAGCGAGCTGTCTTTTCAGTGGCGCGTGTACAGCTAGGGTACGGCCAGCCTGGGAGCGAAGGCAGCTCGCTGCCGGTAGAGTTGTCGCCCCTGCTCGCGCTCAACCTCAACCTCAACCTCAACCTCAACCTTAACCTCAGCCTTAACCTCAACCTTAACCTCAACCTTAATCTCAACCCCAACCTCCCTCGGGCGACCCAGCTAAAAGCAAAGTCGTCAGCCCTTACCCTTTTTACTTTAACCTTGAAATCACGATTTAAAAAAATTGCGCCGCAAAATCACCTCCCCCACCGCAGGAGCCAACCTATTCATCAACGCATTGAGCTTGCCCAAAGGCGTAAAAACGGACTTGAACGTCCGGTTTTCGATAATGCGGTACAAGCGTTTAGCCACCTGCTCCACCGGCTCCTGTTTGATGAAGCTCCGGTCGGGTTGCGGGATGATGCGGCCGTCACGGTCATAAATGACCTTTTGGGGGTCATTTTCGGTGAAACCGACGTAGGCGATCCCGACATGCACCTGATCGCGGTGCAATTCGATCTTCAGGGATTCCGCCAGTGCGGTCAGGGCCATTTTGGAAGCGGAATAGGCGGCGTGCCCGGGAATGCCCCGAATGGCAGCGGCACTGGAAATGAACAAGACACTCCCACGCTGCTGCCGGAGGTGGGGGAGGGCTGCCTGTGTCATAAAGACGCTGCCGAAATAGTTGACCTCCATTACTTTGCGGAGGACCTCCGGGCTGAGCTCAGCTAGGGTGCCCTCGGCGGAGATGCCGGCATTGTTGACCAGGATGTCGAGCCGCCCAAACCGGGCAATGGCCTGCTCCACTATGGCCTGACAGTCGGCTTCTTTGGAAACGTCGCCGGCGATTGCTGTGGCTTCGTGCCCGGCGTCCCGGAACCGTTGCAGGGTGTGCTGCAGGCGGCCGGCATTGCGGGCATTCAGGACTACCCTCACGCCCTGCTGTGCCATTAGGCGTGCCAAACTGAGGCCGATGCCCATACTGGAACCGGTAATTAGGGCGACTTTTTTGTTTTGGTCTTCCATTCGTCTGTTGATAATTCTAATGAGTATAACCATTGGCCCTGAGCCAGGCAAAAGACTCCCTGATCGCTTTCCGGATCGGCGTTTGGGGCATCTCCAGCTCGCGGACGGCTTTTTCGCAGTTGAAGCACTGCAGGTTGCAGCCAATGCGGGCCATGGCATAGCTGAGTACCGGCGGTTTGTTGGTCAGCTTCGCGTGGGCAGAGCCAAGCAGGCCCGCAAACTTGACCAGCGTAGCCGGGGCTTTAATCCGGGGCGCAGCGGTACCAGTGACTTCTGCAATCATTGCGAAAGCTTCCGGGTAGGTCAGGTTGGTGTTGCCCGCCAGGTAGCATTCGCCAATACGGCCTTTGGTCAATGCATTAACAGCGGCTACAGCCACATCCCGTACATGCACAAAATTCCGGCCACCGGGGGTGTAAAAAGGCAGTTTTCCGCTGCGGATCGCCAAAATCATTTTGCCGGCTCCGGGTTTTGAATCGTAGGGGCCGAGCATAAAAGTGGGGGCTAACACCAGCGCGGGCAGGGACCGTTCCTGTACAGCCCGCAGCACGGCCCGCTGTGCCAGGTATTTGGAGTCGATATAGTCAAGGCCGTATTGATTCCCGTTGAAGGGGCTGTTTTCATCGCCCGGTGCATGCCGGGAGCCGGGCGCGAAAGAGCTGCCGGAGCCAATATAAATGAAACGTTGTACCCGATGGTACAGGGCCGCTTCGATTATATTGCAGGTGCCATCGAGATTGACTTTGCGGACTAATGGGCTACGGTTGGGCCAGACATCCGTTAGTGCTGCTGCATGGATAACGGCCTCGCAGCCCGCTACCACCGACCGGATTACCCCGGCATCTAAAATATTGCCGAACCGTTTTTCGATCGGCAGGCCTTTCAGCGTGGGGGCAGCGTTATTGGGTAGTAGCAACGCACAGACCTGATAGCCCTGTTCCAGTAACACCCGGACGATGTTGCTGCCCAGCATCCCGTCTGCTCCGGTGACTAATACTCTCATTTACATTTGGTTTAAGCGGCTGTTGTTCCTGTTTTTATGGATGGTTTTAGCGGTTGGTTTTTCCGTAAAATGATCGTGCACAAAGGTGAAAATGAAAAAGGAGACGATAATCCAGAAGAAGTCAAACAGCCGTTCTAAAAGGCCGCAACAGAGATTGACGATTACATCAGAGAGGTTGTAGTAATCTTTGTTTTGCCGGTAGGCGATCGTCACTCCACCGCCACCATCAGCAGCAGTAGGGGGATGAGCAAAGCGATATATCCTAATTTTTCCATCTTTGATAATTACTAAAGATGACTGGGGTTTCATGAGCACGGGGTAATTGCAAGGGGATAAAGAGGCCAAATCCTCAGACGCTTGCAGTCATGAAAAATGAAATTATTCCAATCCACTTCATTTGTAGATACCGTGTAAAAATAAGTTTTTTTTGAGGATTCATGCCAAGCGGCATGTTTATGGTTCAGGCTGTTTGCCCCGGTAAAGGTGGTGCGAAATCGGGGTTAAGCGCTTTTTCGGCTCCCCGGTACATCAAATACATGCAGGAAGCCATTAGCAGGTGGCTGATATCGTGGTGGTTGAAGTAGACATGCAAGCTCAGTTGAGTATTGTAGGTGATCGCAGGCAGAAAAGAAAAGAGGATGGCAAGCGTCAGGGCGCGGCTCCCGGGGTGGTTCGTTTTCCGGTAGTGATAAGCCTGCAGGGTGAGCACGACCCCAACGAGGCCAACGGCTGCATTGATTTGGGTGACGAGAAAGCGCTGGGTGGCAAGCGTCAGGATCCAGAACATCAGGTATTTGGCCAAAGTGCCCACTGATAACCATTGGTAGGCCCGGTCCGTAATTTCCGAACGTACAAACAACAAGGTGGCCCATTCGATCATCAGGATCCCGGTTGCGCTGAAGGCCCAGCCCACGATTTTCCACTCGAAGCTAAAGAGGTAAAGGAAGGCATGCCCAATCAATGCGGCGCAGGTCATTGCAATGCCTGTCAGTAAAAAGTAAGAGCGGAAGAGCTGGTACATCCGCCCGGATTGGCGGAGCTGGCTCAATCGGTAGAATGCGTAAAAACATACGGCTGCCGTAACGAAGTCCGTCAGGGAGGTGACCGGCTCGAGTATCTGTATGCCCAATAATTCTATGGGAGGAGAGTCGCCCATTTTGGATTGGTTTTATTCAAAGTGGTTTCCACTACCATGAAAATAAGGGCCAATCTAGGGAAAATATTCTTTGGTTGATGGTGGGCGGTGGGTTTTATCTCTCCTTTGGCTATGGTGGGGGGCTTGGAAGTATAAAGGTTAAAGTATAAAGGTTAAAGGGGCGAGCGGTGCCGGTCGTTTGGTCTTGTGTGCAAATCTCACGTGTTCTTTTCCTGGATGGACCTGCCTTCGTTAACAGCTATGGTAGGTGGTGGGTGTTGTGGTTTTATGGTATTGTGGGGGGGCTTGGAAGTATAAAGGTTAAAGTGTAAAGGTTAAAGGGGCGAGCGGTGCTGGTTGGTTGGTCTTGGAAGGTTAAAGTTTAGAGTGTAAAGTTTAGGGTTTAGGGGGGCGAGCGGTGCCGGTGGGTGTGGCAGTCATTGCAGTTGCCGCCCCAGCCTTTGCAGCCAGCACCGTGCATCCGGGGTGATCTGCCTCCTTCTTGCGGCAATGCGCAGTTTTTTCCACTACCAGCACGGCAAATGAGCAAAACGCCAACGGATTAAGAGGAAGCAACACGCTAAGCGCAGAAAACGCGCCTTGTAGGTTGCTGCCGTAAGCGAACGCACAAGCGAATAGGAACCAGCCGCACAAGCGAGTAAGATAGAAACGCTAAGATTTCTAACGCAGCAAGATACACCGCGCCCGGAAAAAGCTA
>NZ_JAVJSK010000023.1:0-19358 GCF_040219495.1 Phaeodactylibacter sp.
AACTCACTTTCGGTGAATTCAATCTTTTGTATAAACCATGGAGTATTAATCCCCAATGCCATCGCGAATAGTTCCTTGTTTTTCATCCACCAAATTTACTCGCTTTTTTGCTATTACCCACACGATTTAGCATAGAGCCAATAATTAAGAGCGAAAGTCGGCTGAAA
This sequence comes from Phaeodactylibacter sp., assembly GCF_040219495.1. GTDB lineage: Bacteria > Bacteroidota > Bacteroidia > Chitinophagales > Saprospiraceae > Phaeodactylibacter. The sequence goes on from NZ_JAVJSK010000023.1 coordinate 168, forward strand.
GCCAAGACTTTCCGCTCTGGTGTTGCACGAAACCGGAGCCGAGCGGTTTTTTGGCTGCCCGCATCCGGCAAAATTAGGCTTTAGAGCATGTTTGGAGCTCGTTACTATTGCAAACCAACGCTTTATGAACCCCGCAGAAATGCGGGGCAAGCTCTGACTTCCTCACTAAATTTTCATTTAGCCCGCTAAGCTCTAATTTAGTGACTTCGCCAGAACCATAAATCCTTGATTATCAACTGTCTTTTGCTCCAAACGCACTCTTAGATCAAAAGCATTACAACTAAATTTACTAGACGATACCGTTTATTAAATAGTTTTGCCTATATTTGTTTTCTAAACGATGACGTCTAATTATGCCGAAGATTATTGCAAAAAAAGAAGATTGGGTGGATTTAGGATACAAGCTCTTTTCTGAAAAAGGAATTTCAGGTATTGTAATTGAAACAATGGCCGAAAAACTGAAAGTCAACAAGTCAAGTTTCTATTGGCATTTCAAAACAAAAAAAGAATTTATTCAGCAACTCATCGAATTTTGGATTAATGACGAAACGGAACAGATCATAGCATTAACAAACGCTGAAAAATCAGCACTGCAAAAATTTAAAATGCTGATTAATCTTTCGTATAAACAGAAACCCAATCAAGATTTCATTTTCCACTTAAAACGATACGCTAAAAAAGAAAAAAAGACTAAAAGTATTATTGAAAAAATTGACTCTGAAAGAATTGAATATGTAAAAGGTCTTTTACAGGAAATGGGATATTCAGATCAGGATGCAAAAATTAAGTCATCACTATTTTACAAGCACTTAATTGGGTATCACGAAATGATTCGATATGAAAAACAAAGTAGTGATTACGCAAAAGAAGTTAGGAAAGAGTTAAACCAATTTATAGACTATTAATTATGAGCATACTAATTCTTACAGCAAATATTTTAGCTTTTTTGGCATTTGTAATCCACACTTTTGTCGGTGACCAAGAGTTGAAGCTGAACGAGCCGACAAGTGAAATTGACGAGAACTTCCAAAAAAGAGAAAAATGGACCATGGCAAGATGTGGATGGCATTGGGTTTCATTTGATTTGCTTTTCGCGGCGATTGGCCTTGCCCTGATTAATTTTACCAATTACTTTGACAATGAAACAACCTTATTGCAGATTTTAGCTACCTATTTTCTCGGTTATGCAATAGTATGGGCTTTGATAATTGGTATTTCAAAAAAGTTTCCGAAAAATTATTTAAAACTTGGTCAATGGATTTTGCTATTACTAATAAGCGGACTTATTTATTTCGGAATTTAAAATAAAAAGAAATGCTTAGAGCGTGTTGGACCTTTGTCTTCTAGTCGAAAACTAATAATTTTTTGGTTAGAAGAGGCACGAAAACCGAGTTTAACCTTAGTTAGATAGCCCGTCCTTCAGTTTGCGGGAAGGATTTTATTTAACAGTGATCAACTACGAAAAACTCTAAACAAGCTTTGAAACAAGAGTACTCATTAAGAAAATAACATTATGAAAAAAACAATTTACTTGCTACTCATGATCGCTGTGACGTTTAGCTGCAGCAATAAAGTAATTACGTATAACGATCCAATTCCTAAATACGACAGTTTGACCATAAGTTCAAAATTCGTAAACGAGGAACGCGTTATCAATATTTGGACACCACCAGGCTATACTGAGTCAGCAGATAGTTTTCCCGTACTTTATATGCCGGATGGCGGAATAAAAGAAGATTTTCCGCACATCGCAAATACTTTGGAAGAACTGATTAAAGGGAATAAAATTCCTCCCTATATCTTGGTGGGTATCGAAAATACTGAAAGGAGGAGAGATTTATCTGGACCTACAGAAATTGAATACGACTTGACAATTGTTCCGAATCCAGGAGGATCGGAGAACTTTAGAAGCTTTATAAAAAATGAATTGTTTCCTGAAATTGATAAAAGGTATAGAACACTTAATAAAAAAGCAATAATAGGTGAATCAGCTGCTGGTATTTTCGTAATAGAAACCTTCCTTTTAGATAATGAAATGTTCGATTATTATATTGCAATGGATCCTGCGCTATGGTATAATGAACAGTATCTGGTAAAAAACTTTGAAAATTTATCAAAGGATACTTACCATAACGAGAAGAAACTTTGGTTTGCAGGTTCAGACGCCACTGATATTTCAACTCATACTAATGAGTTAGCTCAGAAGTTAAAGGAGTCGGATAAAGATTTGATATGGAAGTATTCTGACGAACCAAATGAAAAACACAACACGATTTTCAGAGCAACCAAAGAAAAAGCATTAATTTGGACTTTAAATGAATGAAAAATGATTAGAGCATGTTTGGAGGAGCACTTCTGCGGATAACCAAAGTGTTGTGAATCCCGGTCATACCGGGACGTCATGGAAAAATACTTATTTGACCCCGCATTCTGCAGGGCAGGCTCCGCCCAACACGCTCTTAAACTCAATAAAAAGGAACATGTTAAAAGCCGCTATATTTTTATTCATTATTGTTGTTTCTTTTCAAACAAAATTATTAGGACAAGACAATATTACATACATAAAAGCCGGCTTCTTGTATGATAGTAAAAATAACAAATTACTGAAAGACAAGCTCATTAAAGTTCAGGGCAAGAAAATTGCATCTATTGGTGAGTTTGAAGCATTACCTAAGATCAGTCAAGTCATTGATTTATCTGAATACACTGTTCTCCCTGGATTAATAGATGCTCATACACATGTGCTTTTTTCTCAGGATGCTGATGAAGATTTTGCAGAACATAGTGTTCATTCACTCACTATGGAAAGTGATGCGCTGAGAGTACTGCGCGGTTATAAAAGAGCCAAAAGTTATTTGGATCAGGGCATAACAAGTATTAAGGATATTGGCAACTCTGGTCTATATCTTGATGTAGCGCTAAGGGATGCTATAAATGAGGGAACGATTGAAGGTCCACGTATTTTTGCTTCAGGGCCTATTTTGGCAGCAGATGGCGGGCAAATTTATGGAGTGTTGCCCGAACACCAAGATATTATAGATTTAGAGTATCGAATTATAAAAAGCCCAGAAGATGCAAAAAATGCAGTTCGTGAGCACGTTATTCAGAATGTAGACTTAATTAAAATTTGTGCTGATAACATTCCGAATAAAACCTATTTAACGGTAGCCGAAATCAAATCGATTGTTGAAACTGCTCACTCGTACGGCTTAATTGTTACGGCTCACTGTGTGACAAATCAATCTGCCTGGAATGCAATCGAAGGAGGAGTGGACGGAATTGAGCACGGTTTTAATGTAGCAGATACCACTTTAATCAAAATGGCGGAAGAACATGTTTTTTTAGTACCCACAGAAAATAGTAGGTCCTACATGGAAACATATGCTAAACTTGCAGGCTATAAAGAAAGTGAGTTGGATTGGATAGATGGCTATATGGGTAAATTAGAAAATCGACTAAAAAGAGCAATCGATAAAGGAGTTCTGATTGTAGCCGGTTCCGATAACTATACGGATATAAATGTATCTCGCGGGGAGTCCTCAAAAGATATGTTTAGGTATTATTTTGAAGCAGGTATGAAGCCATTAGACATTCTACAGTCTAGTACATATATTTCTGCTGTACAGCTAAAGAAGGAAAATGAAATCGGACTAATAAGCCCTCAAGCCTATGCGGATATAATAGCGGTGAAGGGAGATGTTTTAAATGATTTTATCGCTACAATAGGAAATGTTGTATTTATAATGAAGGATGGAAAAATTTATAGAGATAGCACCGAATAAAGTTTTTTTAGAAAAAAACGTTTGCCAACTGGTTTGCCCCCCCTATTATTCGGACTATTTACAGGCCGGTTACTAAAGTCCCAACACGCTCTTAATCCTGCCGGCGGCTATTTTTCGTAAGTAAAGGTAAAACCTTTATTATGAACAAGACCTTACGAACACTAATCTGTTTTTTCCCCTTATCGGCCCTGCCAGTTTTATTGATGGCCCACGGCGTCAGCAGCGCCGATCAGGCTACCCTGAATGGGGGAGGGCTGGGTGCCTATGTCTATGTGGGCGCCAAGCATATGCTCACGGGCTACGACCACCTGCTTTTTCTGGCTGGCGTTATTTTTTACCTCAACAACTTCAGGGATATCCTTCGGTTCATCACCGTTTTTACCCTTGGGCACTGCATTACCCTCATTGGTGCCACTTACCTGGGCATCACGGCAGATGAACATCTCGTGGATGCGGTCATCGCGCTTAGCGTAGTGTACAAAGGCTTCGAAAACCTCAATGGTTTTGAACGGGTGTTCAAAGCACCAGCTCCTGACCTGTTGTTTATGGTCTTTTCCTTCGGGCTGATTCATGGGTTCGGGTTGTCTACCCGCCTGCAGTCGTTTGATCTTGGTGCCGATCAGTTTCTGGCAAAAATCCTGAGCTTTAATGTCGGCGTAGAAGTGGGGCAGGTCCTTGCACTCATCCCCATCGTTTTTGTGCTAAAAAAAATACAGCAGTCGAAGCCTTACCCGGTCTTTTACAAGGTCGTTAATGTTGGCTTGATTGTGGCTGGTGCAGCTCTGCTGGCTTACCAGTTGTATGGCTTTTTTAGTGGGCAGGCGGAAGCGGCTGCTCATCTGCATACGCATTCGTGATTGTATTTAATTTACGGCTTAAATAACAAGCGCCCGGTGCTGTTGCAGCTACCGGGCGCTTTTTTTAGGAAATTAAATAACGACTAGTCACACGAAGTCGTCCGCTCAATATCACAGTAAGTCGACCACCAGGGGTTAAACTGATTGTCCTTTTCATCATTGCTCATAGCCAGCAGGGCCTCTACATCATCTCCGTACCGCAGGTGCATGTGGATGGGGTCGCCGTGCGGTGAACGGGAGATGACGTACTTAAATGCCGCACAGTCTCCATCGTAGTCTTCTACTTTTTGGAACACATCCCAGATGGATGTCTTGGACTGCTCCGGGAAGTAATGCGGGTCTGGCCGGCTGCCGATGTACTGGTAGCCGCATTCCGCCAGCTTTTGCTCCATATCGTCATGGGCGTAGAAAGCCATACGGGAGAGCGAGCCTTTGTCCTCACTGGTTTTCAGTACGAGGCGGCTGGGGTTGCGCGGGTCACTTTCCGTCAGGGAGTCATTGGGGTTCATCCGGAACTCCCCGTTCATCGCCAGGAAGCGGAAAGCCGGGCTGCCATCTGCATTGGGGTGGCTGTGCCCGTCGCCTCCATGCCCGTGGGTGTGGGTACCTGCACCATGATCATGCGTATGTGCTGTTCCGTCGTGAGCATGGGTGTGCCCGTCTTCCGCATGAGAATGGGTGCAGTAAACGATGAAGAAAGAAAGGGCCGCCAAAATCAGGGCAGCAACGATTGTACTCTTTGGGTTTTTCATATCTGTAAGGTTTGAATTTTTGTAAAAGAAAAGGGCTGAGGCTTACCGGAAGGGCAGCCTCAGCCCAGCGTGTTACTCTTTAGAAGCCGTACCGGACACCAACGCTGTAATTCCGCAGTGGAGCCGGTGCAAAAGACCGGGCATCCACGCTGCCAAATACAGACTCTGCGTAGCGGGCATTAAACAGGTTCTGGATTTCCATGAAAATCCGCCCTTCCCTCGAAGACTGTTTGTTGAAATTGTAGAAGAAGGAAAGGTGGGATACGGTGTAGCCCTCGTAGGAAGCTTCGTTATCTGGCGAAATGAAGTACCGCCCCACATCCCGGAACCGGAAGCGGCTGCCAAGGCCGGATGAGGTGACATAGGAAATATCCAGCGTGCCGATGGTCTGAGGCACGCCAGTCAGGCCTTTGCCTTCCAGGTTGTCCTCCGGATTGTTGGTGATCTCCGTCTCAATGTAGGAGAAGGTACCCGCCAGGCGCAGCCCAGGCAGGGGCGTCAACGCTATTTTAGATTCTACCCCCATGCGGCGGGTTGCTCCGGCATTGAAAAACTCCAGGGATCCCGGTGGGTTCTCCACAATTTCGTTGGAAGAGTCCAGGATGAAACCGGCAACGTCCAGCTCCAGCCAGTGATTGGGCAGATAGGTGGCGCCTACTTCATACTGCCACAGCTGTACTGGCCCGAGGTCGAGCCCGGCTTCGTACTTCAGAGCGCTGTTGGGCAGCGAAAAGCCATTGGAAACACTCGCGCGCAGATCGAACCCTTCGTACAGAGTGGAGCGAACGCCTACCTTTGGGCTAACGTTGTACAGACCGTCAATTTGGTCGTTCACTGCATTTTGCCCGGGGTCATTCGCTTCAAAGCTGCCGAAGTAAGTGTCATACCGCAGTCCTATGGAAGGACGGAAGTAAGGGCTGATGTCAAATTCCCCTTGTGCATAAGCCGATACCGATTGAATGGTAAACAAGCGGTCCTGCGTTTGCGCCTGACGCACCCGGTCTTCGGTGGCCCAGCGCATCCGCTCCGTTTGCTCGCTGTAGTACTCCAGGCCGGCAATCCAGTTGACGGAAATACCGGAGAGCTCACTGTAGCCATTCAGGCTGGCACCGGAGGCATACACATCGCGGGTGTTGAACCGCTCCGACTGCCCGCCGGGCTGGAAGCCAAATTTGGCAAAACGGGTAAATTCCTGCTGCACCGCATACCCAAATACCAGGAGGCGAAGGTTATCGCTAAAGCTGTGGTTGAGATCAAGGCGCTGGGTGTAAAACTGCTTATTGCCACCGTCGTTTTCTCCATTGGGGTCCTGCAGGTTCCGCCGGTCATCGTCTTCAAACTGAGTTTCGGAAATGTAGCCTGGGGCATTCCATTCGCTGCTGTGGCCGCGCAGGGACAGGGCGATGTCCGTTTTATCGCTCAGATCATAAGAAAACCGGCCCGTGAGGTTACCGCGCAGCGTTTCTGAATTTTCGGAATACCCATCGGTCCGGAAAAGCTGGAAGGCGAGGTTGGTCTGTAGTTGGTGATCGGACGCACCGAGCGGGATGCCTTTGCCAATGGCGACCTGTGCATCAAAGGTGTTAAAGGAACCGCCGGTGACGCTTACGTCCTGATAGTTGCCGCCTTTGCGGGTCTCTAATGCCAGGGTGCCACCCTGTGCAAACCGGCCAAACAGTACGGATGAAGGGCCTTTGTAGACTTTCATCGATTTCAAATTGAGGGGGATGAGGACGTTTAAGTCAGCATAGCCATCCGAGTGGCCTTCCGCTTCGTTTAGCGAAATGCCATCGATTTCCGCCCCGGCTTCCCCGGCGTGACCGCCGCCGCCGAATCCGCGAATGGAGAACTGATCGGCTACGCCTCCCTGCCGGTAAGCGACGAGGTCAACGCCCGGCACCTGCTCAATCAGCCGCAGGGGCTGTTCGATATTCAGGCTTTGGATTTCCTCCTGCCCGATGATGTCAACGGTAATGGTATTGTTTTCCCGGTTGAGGGCTTCGCCGCGGACGTAGATTTCGCTTAGGGAGGTCGCCGTTTGCCGGAGGGTGATGTCGACCTTTGCCGTTTGCCCGGCTGTTACTACGACGGGCTCGCTGTGGCGTTTGTACCCCACAGAACTTATGTCGAGGGTGTAGGTGCCCGGCGACAGGTTGGCAATGGTAAATTGTCCGGATTCGTTGGTGGTCGCGCCCTGGGAAGTGCCCCTGATGGCGACGTTGACGGCTACCAGCGGTTCTTCAGCTTCAGATTGTATGGTGCCGCTAATACGGCCATTGGACTGGCCCCAAAGGAGGGTCGCACTGAGACTAAATATTAGGGCAAAAGTGAGTTTTATGAGTAGTTGTGTTCGTTTCACAATAATAATTTTTGATAGGGCAACAGGCGGTTGCGTAGTGCACAGCCCGTTACATAAGGAATTGGGCCTGGACTTTCCAGGCTTTGGAATACAGGTATGAAGGGACACCGCAATACCATGGCTAACTGCAAGAAAAGGCAGGCTGTGTTTGCCGCGAAACGGTAATTCAGGCCAAACCAATCTGACTGCAAAGCAGAGCAATTGCTTCGGCACCTTCATGAAATAGAATAAATAGACGGAATAAGTTAGCCTAGGATTCTGGGAGGCGGGCAGGGTATAAGCGGGTGAACGGACTGATAAGGCAAAAGCATGCCGATCGATAGGGCACTGAGGCTTGTCTCGGGAGCAGAAGCGTAATGCATTGTGCTTAGCAGTCCGGTAAGGCTCAGCATGAGCCAGTTGAGGTGGAGGAGGCACTGCTCGGAAGCCTCCTGATCAAATGCACTAAAGGTATCCAGTAAAAAGGTAATGGCCTCATGATGCGTATGATGGTGGCCTGCACGGTGAGCCTCATCGTGATGATGGGCATGGCCTGCACCGTGGTGGTGCGTGTGCCAGTGGACTTCTCCTCCTTCAAGTGCATGAGAAAGCCAGTGTATCAGGGCTCCGGTACCTGCGCCAAAAATATTGACGCTAAGCACGACGAGCAGGAGATATGTGGTGGCTTTTTTCATGCGACTAAAGGAGTGTGTCTCTTTTAATCAAAGTACGGCGATTTCCCGGCAGGCGGATTAAAAACAGGGGAGATTCTTTTGCGAAAGCTGTAAATACGGTCGTTTTAGGGCTTTCCAACCTCCGCTATTGACGATCGGCGGCCCATTTTAAGTACCCTTCCAGCTGACTCATTAGGTAGTAAGGGAGGTTGATTAAGCGGTATTCGTATCCGGCGGGTGTCCGGGCGTTCTCCGCAGATACGGTGTTGTTCAAAAACCGGATGGCAAAGGGCGGTTGCCCGCGCTCCACAAACTGATGCAGGGACCGCAGCCGCCCCTGTGGCCCGGCTTTTACCTCAATCGGCAGCAGTTGCCCCTCATAGGGATAAACCAGGTCCACTTCGGCATTGGCGTTGGCTTTTTCCCTTACCCAGAAATGGGGCTTGAAATCCTGGTTGTTGTGAAGTGCAATCAACTCCTGACTCAGTAAGTGCTGCACGATAAACCCCCGGTAAAGGCTATTTAAGTCTGCCAGGCCCAGAAACTGCGATTGGATTTGGAGGGTATGATTCAGCAATCCCGTATCAATAAACTGAAGCCGGGGGCGTTTTTTTTAAGTCAGTGATGACAGGTGGCGCAAGCTATGCGGCAGGCTTTTCAGCGTTAAGTTTAATGAAATGATCAAAGTTGCTTGCAAGCATGCGCACGAGGGTCGACTTGCCTACCTGTCGGGCTCCGCGGATGAGTAGCGGCTTTCGGTTTGGGCTTTCTGCCCATTGCATCAAATCTTGTAATGCCCGGCGCTTTTTGATCATAAATCCAGATTTTGTAATGAATAACCCCTTATTTGTAACAAAAAGGATTTAGGGTGTATTGAACTGGCGAAGCTCCAGGGTGGGTTCTGTCCTTGCAATGACCCACAGCACCTTAGTAGTTTGACGGAAATAAAGGATACAATTTTCTTTAGGATTCGCTAAAATTCCCACACAACCTTCCTTTGGTCAGTTGGTTAGAAAATTTTAGCGAATCAAAATTGTATCCTTTATTTTTTCTCCGTCACTTAGGGCTGTTATTACTTCTACATCCAATGCATAAAACAACATCCATGAAAAAAATCCTCGATGAATTTAAGGAGTTCGCGGTCAAAGGCAATATGATTGATATTGCCATTGGTGTCATCATTGGAACGGCTTTCAACCAGGTGGTGGATACGATTGTAAAGCAGATCTTTCTGCCTCCCTTGTCTTTACTGACCAATGGGGTCAATATGGAGGATAAAAAGTGGGTGCTGCAGGAAGCCGTGTACGCGGATGGAGCCGTCCAGGCTGAGGCCATCACAGTGGGTTACGGAAAGCTGATCGAGGTGTCCGTCGATTTTCTGATCATCAGCCTGGTCGTTTTTGGCGTGGTCAAGTTTATGAACCGCCTCAAAGGCAGGGCGCAGGATACCTCAGATACCACCGTAGCCACCCCACGGGATATTGAATTGCTGAACCGGGTAACGCAGCTGCTGGAAGAGCAGAATACTTTGCTTAAAGGAAAAGCAAAGGAATAACGCTGCAAGGCATTGAGTAGACCGACCGGGGCGGCAACCTGACTTTTCGGGCATTTGTAGCTGGCGGCCAGCAAAAGGAGAAGTTGCTTACCCCGCCCGGTTCACCAGCCACTCCCGCGCATTCACAAATGCCTGAAGCCAGGGCGATACCTCATCCTGCCGGCCAGCAGGGTAGTGCGCCCAGTTCCAGGGGAAGACAGACCGCTCAATGTGCGGCATCGTAGCCAGGTGGCGGCCATCCGCGCTGACGAGCATAGCGGTGTTGTAGGCACTGCCATTGGGGTTGGCGGGATAGGCTTCGTACCCGTACTTCGCAATGATATTGTAATCGGTTTCAGCCCCCTTTAGGTCAAATTTACCCTCGCCATGGGAAATCCAAACGCCCAGGGTACTACCCTCCAGACCGGACAGCATCACGGAGTTGTTTTTGCCAATTTTCACGGAAGTGAAACCGCTTTCGTGCTTGTGGGAATCATTAAAATCCATCAGCGGGTGCGGATCCTGCTCCGGGTAGATGAGCCCGAGCTCCATGAATAGCTGACAGCCGTTGCAAATGCCTACCGAGAGCACATCCTCGCGTGCGAAGAAGTCTTCAAGTGCCTTTTTGGCCAGCTCGTTGTACTTGAAGGTGCCCGCCCAGCCTTTGGCAGAGCCCAGTACATCGGAATTAGAGAAGCCGCCTACGGCGCCCAGGAATTGGATGTCTTCCAGCGTCTCCTTGCCGGTCATCAGGTCGGTCATGTGCACGTCCCGGACTTCAAAGCCAGCCAGGTACAGCGCGTGAGCCAGCTCGCGTTCGGAGTTGCTGCCCTTTTCGCGCAGGATGGCGGCTTTGGGTTTGTGGGCATTCTCTTTTAGCTCCGGCAGTCGGCCGCTGAAATGGGCAGGGAATTGATACTGCAGCGGTTGGTTTTTATAATTGGCGTAGCGCGCATCGGCCAGCCCATTGGCCGTTTGCTTTTGGTCGAGCAGCCAGGAGGTTTCGTACCACGCGTCCCGGAGTTTGGGGATGTCGAAGGTGTGCTGCTCCTCACCATTTTGGATGCGTAAAGCATCTCCGGAAGTCACGATACCGATGCGGTGGCAGGGGATGGGGAAGTCGGCAAGCGCGGCGGCACTTTCTTCATCTCTTAGCTGCAAAACTACACCGGCATTTTCTGCAAACAAAACCTTGACCGTATCGGGCTCCCCGAGTACACTTAGGTCAAGGTCGGCGGAGAGGTTGTTGTCTGCAAAGCACATTTCCAGCAGGGTGGTGATCAGTCCGCCGGAGGCTACGTCATGTCCGGCAACGACTGCTCCGCTTTTAATCAAGTCTTGTAGCGCATTGAAGGCCGCCGCCAGCTTCTGAGCACCCTTGACATCCGGGGCTTTTGAGCCAATCTTATTGCGCACCTGCGCGAAGGAACTGCCACCCAGTTGAAAGTCATCCTGCGAAAGATTGAGGTAGTACACCGGGCCAGCGTCCTTTTGGAATACCGGCTCAACAACCTTATTGATATCCGAGCAAACACCTACCCCGGAAATGATCACCGTACCCGGCGCCAGTACATCCCCATCCGGATATTTCTGCTTCATGGACAGGGAGTCCTTGCCAGTGGGCACGTTGATGCCGAGTTCGATGCAGAAGTCGGATACCGCCTGCACCGCTTCGTACAGGCGGGCGTCTTCCCCCTCGTTGCGGCAGGGCCACATCCAGTTAGCAGAGAGGGAGACGGACTTCAGCCCTTCCTCCAGCGGTGCCCAGACGATATTGGTCAGTGCTTCGGTAATGGCATTTCTGGAACCGGCTTTCGGGTCGATCAGGGCATTGACCGGAGCGTGTCCTATGGAAGTAGCGACGCCATTTGGAGTGTCGTACCCCAGCGCCATAACGCCGCAGTTGTTTAGGGGCAGTTGCAGCGGGCCGGCACACTGCTGTTTGGCCACCAGGCCTCCCACGCAGCGGTCTACCTTATTGGTCAGCCAATCCTTGCAGGCCACGGCTTCCAGGCGGAGTACCTGCTCCAGGTATTCCTGAATTTTGTCAGGGTCATAGTCTACGGCCTCGTACTGCCGCTCCACGGCCTGATCTTCCATAATGGTCTTCGGAGAGCTGCCAAAGAGGTCCGCCAGGTCGAGGTCCAGCGGTTTCTCAGCTCTGGATTCGGAAACGGCCGAGAAGCGCATGTCGCCGGTCACTTCGCCTACGACATACATTGGGGCCCGTTCGCGCTCCGCGATTTTTTGCAGGAGCGGAAGGTCATCGGAAGCGACAATCAGCCCCATACGTTCTTGGGATTCATTGCCCAGTATTTCTTTGGCAGAAAGAGTGGGGTCTCCGATGGGCAAGGCGTCCAGGTCGATGCGGCCACCGGTCTCTTCCACCAGTTCGGAAAAGCAGTTGAGGTGGCCGCCTGCGCCGTGGTCGTGAATGGCGATGATGGGGTTCTTTGTACTTTCCACGAGGTTACGTATGGTATTGGCAACCCGCTTCTGCATTTCCGGGTTGGAACGCTGCACGGCATTCAGGGTGATACCCGTGTCGAAGGCACCGGTATCGGCTGAGGAAACGGCAGCGCCGCCCATACCAATGCGGTAGTTGTCGCCACCCAGCAGCACGATTTTATCGCCTTTCCGGGGCGTTTGTTTCAGGGCCTGATCCAGGATGCCCGAGCCCACGCCCCCAGCCAGCATAATGACTTTGTCAAAACCCAGTTGGCGGGCGTGCTCAGCGTGCTCGAAGGTGAGCAGAGAGCCGGCAATGAGGGGCTGCCCGAATTTATTGCCAAAATCAGAGGCTCCGTTGGAGGCTTTGATGAGGATGTCCATGGGCGTTTGGTACAGCCACTGCCGCTCGGGTATGGCTTTTTCCCAGGGGCGGTTTTCCATCAGGCGGGAGTAGGCGGTCATGTACACCGCTGTTCCGGCCAGGGGCAGCGAGCCGATGCCACCTGCCATGCGGTCCCGGATTTCCCCTCCGCTGCCGGTGGCTGCCCCGTTGAAAGGCTCCACTGTGGTCGGGAAGTTGTGGGTTTCTGCTTTGAGCGAGACCACAGTATCCACGTCTTTTTTGCTGTAGTTGGAAGGCTCGTCCGGGCGCTCGGGCGCAAATTGGCGGAGTTGTGGGCCCTTTAGGAAAGCAACGTTGTCCTTGTATGCCGAGACGATGCTGTTGGGGTGGGCTTTGGAAGTCTTCCGGATCATAGCGAACAGGGAGTCCGGCTGCTCCTGCCCGTCGATCACGAAGGTGCCGTTGAAAATCTTGTGCCGGCAATGCTCGCTGTTGATTTGCGAAAACCCGAATACCTCTGAGTCGGTCAGCTTGCGGCCAATACGCTCGGCGACTTCCTCCAGGTAAGCGACTTCCTCCTCGCTCAGGGCCAGGCCCTCCGCCGCATTATAAGCTGAGATATCGTCAACAGGCCGGATGGGCTCCGGTTGGACGTGTATGGTGAACAGCTGCTGATCGAGCCCGTCAAAGCGTTGCTTAAGCATAGGGTCGAAGGGCGCAGTTGCCGAAAAAGGCGTGTACTGCTCTATTCTCCGGATGCCGCTGATGCCCATGTTTTGGGTAATTTCCACCGCATTGGTGCTCCAGGGGGAGACCATAGCTGCGCGTGGGCCGATGAAATGACCGTCTACTGCCGGTCCTTCCAGCTTAGGCTGATCGCCAAAGAGCCAGGTGAGCTTGGCCACATCGCTGTCGGTGAGGGTGGCTGTAGCCTGAACGGCAAAATGGATTCGTTGGGGGTCTCCGAAGAAGTGGATCATCAGCTTATGGATTTAACATTTGCGCAAAGGTCGCTTGTTCGGGTTAAATTGCCAAGGTTTTGCGGTGGGGAGTTGGGATTTCTCTCCGGGCCGCAGCCATTGCGAAGAGAAGGGCTTTTTTATTTGCTTTTTCTTACGATATTGAGTTTGTATTACTCAAAGGTCCAAACCCGAAACACCTCTAATGACCATGACTCAGACCGCCAAGTGCAAGCGCTGCAACCATGAGCTCTCCGGTGAATTTTGCTCCGCCTGCGGGCATCCGAGCAAACTGAAACGGATTGACGGGCGCTATTTGCTGTCCGAAATGAGTAGTGTGCTCAACTTTGATAAAGGCATCCTGTATACCATTCGGGAGCTTTTTCTTAGGCCCGGAGATAGTATTCGAAGATATATTAAGGAAGACCGCAGCAGGTTAGTCAAGCCAGTCATTTTTCTTATCGTTTGTTCGTTGGCTTATACTATAGGGCAGCAATTTCTGAACTTTGAGAAGGATTATGCTCAGGCAAACGTACAGGTATCCGGGGAGTCTGCTGTCAGGGATATACTGGTATGGATGCAAAAAAATTATGGCTATGCCAACATCATAATGGCTTTTTTTATAGCCTTTTGGGTTCAGGTCCTTTTCCGAAGGAGAGGCTATAATTACTTCGAAGTCCTGATCCTGCTGTTTTATGTGATTGGGTTAGGCATGCTAATTATGGCCGTATTTGGAGTTGTGGAAAGCCTTGTTGGGTTTGGGATGCTTAGTATCGGTGGGTTGATTGCATATGCTTATGCCGGATGGGCTATCGCCCGCTTTTATGATAAACGAAAGAAAATCAACTACCTCAAAGGCTTTTTAGCCTACACTATAGGAACGGTTACTGCATTTGCCGCAGCCATCCTTATCGGTATGTTGATTGATGCAATGACTTGAATTTAGAAAAGAAAGGAGAAGAACGTGGGAATAGGATGAAGCACCTGCTCAAAATTAGGAATTTAAGCACGATTTCGATAGTAAATCTATCGAAAAAGACAAGTGATTTTTAATGGATGGAATGCGAAGTACAGCCCTACTGAAAATAATCCCCTGGCTTCTTCCCAAAGCGCTGATCGTATACCTTAGTCAGGTAGCTGCCCGAGCTGTAGCCGGCAGCCTGTGCTACTTCATTGACGGTGGTGTACACCTGCCGTTCGAGGAGTTGCCGGGCAAGTTGAAGCCGGGCCTCCTGAATGTAGTTATTGGGGGTAAGGCCGGTGAGTTTTTTTAGCCTGCGGGCAAACTGCCGTTCACTGAGGAAGACTTGCTCAGCCAGCAGGAGAGTGTTGAGCTTAATCCCTTTTTCAAGCGCTGCTTTAGCCGCTGTTTCTACTTCCTTTAGCCAGTCCTGGTCGGCAGAAGTTGATTTGGTCTTGAATTCAAAATCCGGCTGGGCCAGTGGTGCAGGATCCGGCTCGGGGACAGCCTGCCGGGTTTGGTAGTTGCGGATGAGGTTTTCCATCCTGGCTTTGAGCTCGTCCGGAGAGAAGGGCTTGAGCAGGTAGTCGTCCACCCCCATGCGCAGGGCCTGTAGCTTGTCTTCCTCGGCAGACCGTGCAGTGAGCATAATGACGGGCAATTGTTGCCAGTCTGCATGTGCTTTTATTTTTTCCAGAAGGGTATAGCCGTCCATCTCCGGCATCATAACATCAGAGACGATTAACTCAATATCCTGGACTTCAGCGCTCTTCGACTCCAGCCAGGACCAGGCTTCTGCGCCATGGTTGGCCACCTGGCAGTGGTAGGTATCTGAAAGGAGCTCCAGGAGCAACTGCTGCATGTCGAGATTGTCCTCCACAATCAGGACTTTCGGGTGCCCGCTGCCGTTGAGGGAGGCTGGGCGTTCGACCGTTTCCGGGAACGAACGTACTGGTATTGGTTTGGAAAGAAGTGGGTGTGCCGCTTTTTCGCCCTCAGCCCGCTTTGCTGGAATGGTTAATGTGAAAGTGGCTCCCTCGTCCCATTTGCTCTCTACGGTGATCGCCCCATTCATCAGTTCTGCCATTTCCTGGGACAGGGCCAGGCCAATGCCGGTACCGCCTTCGGTGGCTATTTCGGTCTTCCGGGTTTGGAAGTACCGGTCGAATATGTGGGGGAGGTCCTCTCCGGGGATGCCCCGTCCGCTATCGGTAACCTCAATGAAAAGGTTCCCGGCGGCTTGCCGGCTCCGCATCGTAATGGCCCCGTTTTTAGGCGTGAACTTGAGCGCATTGGACAGTAAGTTATTGATGATTTTCTCAAAACGGTTGCGGTCAATCAGGTAGAGGGCATCTTCTTCCAGTTCGCATTCCAACTGGTATTCGATATGCTTCAAATGGGCACCGGACTCATAAGCGGCAAACAGTTGACGGCAAAATACGGCAAGGGGGGTAGGCACTTCCTTTAGTTCGGCCTTTTTGGCTTCCAGTCTGGAGAGTTCGAGCAGTTCTTCGATCAGCCGGCTTAGCTTGTCAGCGTTGTTGAGTACTTTCTGCAGGCCCTCTTTTATAGTGTGTGTCAGGGAGGAACCCTGGGCTTGGATTAAATGTTCCAGTGGTGCTTTGATGAGCGTCACTGGCGTGCGCAGTTCATGAGAAATGTTGGTAAAAAACCGGGACTTCAGCTCATCCAGCTGTTTCAGTTCTTCCGCTTGCTGCTCGATGAGCTTTTTATCCTTACGAATCTGCCGGGTGCGTAGCCTCACCTCGCGTTCCAGCCGCCTGGACTCCTGCTGTTTGTTACGGGCCCAAAGCAGCCCAAAGGCTATAAATGGAAGGGCAAGCAGCAAATAGAACCAGGCTTGCTTGTAAAAGAATTCCCGGGCGTGGATATCTATGGCAATAGGGTTAGTAGTCCAGTTATTCCTGAAATCAGCCCCCTTTATCAGCAACCGGTATTTTCCGGCAGGCAGACGGCTGATGTTCAGTTCCGGCTGAGTGCCCAGGTAGCGCCAGTCTTTGTCTTTGCCTTCGATCATATAGGCATATCGGTTGTCCTTCGGCTTCAGATAACTGGAAAGCCCAAACCTGAGGCGCAGATGGGGGTGCTCGGGTGCGATCTCCAATACACCCAAATTGCCCAGGTTCCGGTGCCGGACGACTTCGGCGTTCAATTCCGTATCGTAATAGCCGATCTCCGTCAAATAAATCTTGACCTCTTCTCCGGATTGGAGTTCATTCTTTAAGGCAGTAGGATCAAGAATACTGGCCCCTTCCCGACTGCCAAACCATAACTTGCCATCTTCATCCTTAAAAGGGTCAAAACGCTCAAAGACGTCAGAAGTGAGCCCATCTTCCTTGTGGAAGCTATTGAGGACTACCCCTTCTTTTGAAACCAGATTAATTCCATATTCTGTACCCACCCAAATATCTCCTTCATTATCCTCAATGATACTCATGACGGTATTACTGGAAAGGCCCTGACCTTTATTGATCACCTTGATCGTTTTTGATTTTGGGTCATAGAGGTTCAAACCTCCAAGAAGCGTACCCAGCCACAACCGTCCCCGTTGGTCTTCCCAAATGGAAGTAAAGCGGAAGTCTGAAAAGCCTTGTTCGGTACTCAGCTTTTCGCTTTGTTCCTTTTCGAGATCTATTCTCCACAAACCATTATTGGTGGGTATCCAAATCATCCCATTGCCGGCTACCAGGATATCCCGGACAAAGCCCTGAAAACTTCGCTGAACCCCCGGACCAAAGGATACTTCTTTATTCGTCTTTAAATCCAAAAACAAAATCTCAGACCGGCCGTATTGAATAATCGCAAGGTCATCCCGCACCAATGCAAAAAGAGCTGACCGGGTTTTCAAAGGGTAGGTTTTACAGCTTTGGAGGCGGGGTTCAAAGCGCACAAGATGGCTATGAGAAAGTAGCCATAAACTCCCTTTGTCGTCGGGAATGATCTGCTGCCTCATCCCGTTGCCAAACGGAGGGGGGGTGATGTGGCAGTCCGTACCCTTGAAGGCAGTGGTTTCACCTGTCTCCTGATTATATGTGAACCAGCCGTCTCTGACGGTATTGATAAGCACACGTCGGTCCGGGAGCTGAGCCATGGAGCTGATCCATTTACCCTGTAGCGTTTGCTGGATCAACTTTTGGTTTCGGATCCCTGCGGTGACCAAGCCTTTGCCTGTGATCATGAAAACCTGTTGCATGAAATTTTGGCTTGCAAGGCTTCTGATTTCCTTCTGGCCTGCGATTACATCTGAATAATCAAACCACGCACCGCTGCTGGTGGAAAGGAGCGCATGATAATCTCCGGAGCGGTCCATGAACAGCAGGCAAATTTGCCCTGCCTGATCCGGAAAGATATCTTGTACCTGCCAGGTATCAGGAAACTGATCAGCTGTAGTAGCAAAGTGGTCCTGGACGGGATCATATTTCAATAATTGTAGTCCTTCTACTGCGGGCAACAAGAGGTAGGCATCTCCCTGAGCATTTAAAAATACCTTGGGACGTGGCCGATTGTCTTTGTTATCGGGGACAGAGATCGACCCCTTCGTCTTAAAATCCTTAAGTGTATAGACCTTTTTTTCTAACCGTTCAGTATCAAACCTAATGATTTCGAAGTCGGGTGAACCAATCCAGATTTCTTCTTCTTCATTTCGCAAAAAGTAGCTATCCAGCCTCCCGGAGGTTATTGGGTGCCTGAAAGAAGAAATAGGGGTGAGCTGATCGTCCTCCAGTTGGAATAATGCAAGGGTACTGTCTTGCTTCATGCCCAGAATATGAGATTTTCCATATTCTGTGGATACGGCAAGCGTACGAAGGATTTGTAAAGCGTTGTCTGTGAATAAATTTGTTTTGCTTATCCGGGTATCGGGGTCCATTACGAAAAAGCCGTTTTGCCTTTCAGTACCCAGAATACGCCCGCTTTCTTCAACTGCTCTGACCCATGGGACGTCTAGTATGCTTCCATCTTCTTTGAATGCTTCAATAGGCTGAAAGCTATATCCGTCAAACTGGAACAAACCAATAGAGTTGATCAGAATATCGACACCACAGGGTTTAAGCCAGAGCCGCCCTTTTCTATCGAGCATCGTACCCTCGAAGCATTTTTTGGAGTAAGGGTCATTTTCTTTGTAGAAGGTGTTGAGGTAGGAGCGCTCCAGCTTGGGCAGAGCCTGCACCTGTTGTGCAACAGCACCTGGTATTGCACAGCCCCAAATGATTAAGAGTAGGAACAGGATGCGCTCTCGCATCTTCATCGTGTTATTTGCCTATGTTAGATTTGAATCGCTCCTCAAATATAGACTAAAGTAGGAAGGGAGCAGGCTGTTTGCCAATTTTATTGATAATGTGTCCAATTTTTTGACCAATTGGGATTAAAGATAAATAACTAGATTTTAATAAAGTTAAATCCAGACCATGCGCGCTCGTGTGTGCGCGAGTTTGGCTGGTTGAAAAAAATCTGCTATGTTATATAGCATGATAGACACAGACCAAATACGAAGCAACCCCGCCCAGCTAAAAGCACTGAC
>NZ_JAVJSK010000024.1:0-22662 GCF_040219495.1 Phaeodactylibacter sp.
TATGTCTCTGAATGGTCTTTTTCACCAGCTCTGCATCTCGTCCTCACCTTCGTAGCTTAGGCTACGAGGTTCCGGGCGTTCTTTGATCTGGCAAAAAATACTCATCCATACCCTATACAAAACTTACCTTAATAAACTCTAATAGACGAAGTTATTTTGTGCGCTAACAAGGCAGAAAACGTAACCATAGTGGGAGCTACGGTGTCCCGCTTTTTGATTCAAAAAGCGGGATTAAAGCAGTTAGCGTGCAAAAGAACGAGTCTAAGTAAGTAAGTTATTGTTTCGCACTCCCTTAAAGCGAACCAGCGGTTCTACCTTTTTAAGAAAGAAAACTACAACAACTGACGTTGCAGGGTACCTTATATTGTACCTCGCCGCTAATTTAAATAAAGAATAGGAAGGAGATCGTCAAACCATACCCCTCTTCTACACCTTTAATAAAGGGATAACCGGGAATCAATATGCACGATTGCTAAACATACCGGTATGTCTCTAACTTTAAGAACTAAACCAACCCTTAATCATGAAGATTATCATTCCCATGGCAGGCCGCGGATCCCGCCTGCGCCCACACACCCTGACCATCCCAAAGCCGCTTTTACCCGTGAGCGGGAAGCCTATCGTACAACGCATTGTAGAAGACCTGGCTGATGCGCTGGATGAAAAAGTGGAAGAAGTAGCCTTCGTTATTGGTGATTTTGGCACCGAAGCCGAAGCCCAGCTCCAGCAAATTGCCGCCAATATCGGTGCAAAATGCTCGATTTACACCCAGGATATTCCGCATGGGCCCGGCCACGCTATTTTATGCGCCAAGCCGAGCCTTAGCGGGAATTGCATCGTCGCTTTTGCGGACACGCTGTTCAACGCCAACTTTTCCTTCGACGCCAAGGAAGACGGCATCATCTGGGTGCAAAAGGTGAAAGACCCCTCTTCTTTCGGAGTTGTCAAAACCGATGAGCAAAATATCATCACAGAATTCGTAGAGAAGTCCCCGACTTTTGTCTCCGACCTGGCTATTGTGGGGCTATACTACGTACGGGATGGCGAACGCCTGCGGGATACCCTGCAGCATATGGTGGATAACGACATCCGTGATAAAGGGGAATTCCAGATTACCACTGCCCTGGAGCTGCTCAAGGGCGATGGGGTTAAGTTCCGCTCCGCTCAGATAGAGGAATGGCTGGACTGTGGTAACAAAGACAACGTAGTTGCCACCAACCGCCGGATGCTGCAGCTCAAGCAAGACAAAGAAAAATTAGTGTCTGATAGCGTCACCCTCGATAACGCAGTCATCATTCCGCCCTGTTTTATAGGAGAAAATGTGGTGATTCGCAACAGCGTAGTTGGGCCGCATGTATCTTTGGGCCACAATTCAAAGGTGGAACAATCCGTTATCAGTGATGCGGTCATACAGAATGATACGGTCGTACGCCACGCAAACCTCAGCCATTCTATGCTGGGCAACAAAGTGGAATACGAAGGGAATAAGTCGGAAATCAGCATTGGCGACTATTCCGAATACAAGTAAGCAAAATATATGAGGAAAGAAATCCGACAAGAATGGATCAAATACGCATCAGGAGTGGTCAGCTTTACCGGGCTGATGGCCCTGTTTTTGGTTGGGCTGCCCTGCAGTCTTTCCGCTCAGGAAGAGCGGGTGGATGAAGAGGCGATTAAGATACAGGAAAACTTCATTGATGCCAGTCGCGAAAAGTTGCTTGGCAACTACGATGAGGCCATTAAGTTGCTGGAAGGTATTTTGCGCAAAGACCGTGAAAACGCCACAGCAGCCTTCGAGTTGGCACGTATCTATGAAGCCAAAAGCGATAGCGAAAAAAGCCTGAGGTACGCCAAGGATGCCACAGAATGGGACCGTTCCAACCTCTGGTATTTTAAATTCCTGGCTGATTTGCAACAGCAGGCGGGGCAGTACAAAGCCGCCGCTGAGACGTACGGGCACGTCGTGGAGCTTGAGCCCTATGATGAACAGAGCTACCTGCGCCAGGCCTTCTTTTTGGTCAAAGCCAATGAAATTAAGGCTGCCCTCAAAGTCTACGATGAACTGGAGGACCGTGTGGGCATCACCGAGGAGATCATTCGCCGGAAGCATACCTTATACCTGGGGCAACGGGAAGACCGAAAAGCAGCCGAAGAACTGATGCGCCTCATAGAAGCGTACCCCAATCACGTAGAGTACTGGCACCTGCTCGCCGGCTTCTATGAACAGATCGGAGAGGACAAAAAGGCTCAGGCTGTTTACAAAGACATCCTCAGCATCGATCCTGATAACGGCAAAGCTAGAATGGCTCTGGCCGGGCAGTCCGGGCAGGAAAGTGATGAAATACGCTATATCAATGCCTTGAAAGCGCCTTTTGCAGACCCGGATACCGATCTTGATGCGAAGATCGGCAAGCTGATTCCGTTTGTCCAAAAAGTAGCAGAAACCGGTGATGAAAGCCTGGCTGATGCATTACTTGAGCTGACTGACATCCTGAAAGAGGCACACCCTAATAGTGCTAAAGCTTATGCAGTATCAGGAGACTTGCTCTATCACTCCGGGCGAAAAACAGAAGCCCTGGATTCCTACCGGAAAACCATAGCATTGGACAATGCCAATTTCATGGTTTGGGAGCAAGTTCTGCAAATTTATGCGGAAACCTATCAGTTTAAAGCACTTCGCGACTTTAGCGAACAAGCCATGGACTATTACCCCAATCAGCCGATTGTGTATTATATGAGCGGACTGGCCGACTATCACTTAAACAACGCGGATGCTGCAACCTCTACGCTGCAACAAGCCTCCTTCATGGCAGGGGGCAATACCCGTGCGCTTATACTAATACAGTCCCTGCAGGGGCTCTTGTACCAGCAAGCGGGAGACAACGCAGAAGCGGATGCCACTTTTGGCAAGGCACTAGCTACAGACAACATGGCACCCCCGGCGCTTGCCCGGTATGCCTATGCTTTGGCACAGCGGCCGGAACGCTTAAAGGATGCTGAACAGATGGCCCGCAAAGCCAATGAGCTGCTGCCCGGTCAGGCGGAGTATCAGATGCAACTGGGGTGGGTCCTTTATCAGCGGGGCGACTATCAGGAAGCCCGCGCCTGGCTGCAGCGTGCCCTTAGCAATGGGGCGAGCGAAAGCCCGGTTGTGTTGGAGTACCTGGGGGATACCCTCTACCAGTTGGGCAAAACCGAAGAAGCGGTTGACCACTGGAAAAAAGCCAAAGCAGCCGGTGCCGGGTCTTCTGCCCTGCAGCAAAAAATCGAACAACGTAAAATGGTAGAGTAACCAGTCTTACCTTCGCGCCGTCTTCAGGGCAGGCAATTCCCTCCAAGTTATAAAGCCACACGCTGGCTTTCTTTCATCAACAAAAGCTACTATGAAGTATTCTTCCTTTGTACTCCTTCTATTGGCGGCCCTTACTTTGAATAGCTGCTCCTCCGTCCGGAAATCCCGGGGAGAGGCGGATAAAGGCATGACCGCCTCGGGTTTGCTCAAGCGCATGGAAAAGCAACGGCTGTCCCCCGATTGGTTTGAAAGCCGCCTCCGTATCGATTATGCGGATGAGGACATGTCGGTGTCTGCCTCCGCCACGCTGAGAATGAAAAAAGACAGCCTGTTGTGGCTGAGCGTAAAGAAGCTGGGCTTTGAAATTGCGCGGGTACAGGTAACACCGGATTCTGTCTATGTGATGGACCGCTTTAATAAAGAGTATACCATTGAGGGGCTGGCGTACCTGGCCGAGTCTTACGGGCTACCGGCGGGAAGCTTGTCGGAATTACAGGACTTTATCCTTGGCAACCCAATCTTTTTTGGCGGCAGTGAGCTGGGTATCGAGCCTTTGGGCCCCACTTACCGTCTAAAGGGAGGAAGCAACGATATGACGGCAGAGTACCTGGTGGGGACAGAAGACTTTTTATTAAAAAAAGTAGCGTTCAAAGACCTGCGTAATAATCAGGAAATGAGCGCTTTACTGGAAGGGTATGAAGACCTGGAAGGTCAGCAGAAATTTTCCTATATTCGTAACCTTATGCTGGAAAGCAAATATTCAGGTCAGGCCAATGTGACCTTGCAATTCAGCAATATAGAACTGAATGCCCCAAAACCAATAAGATTTGATATCCCACCAAGATATACCCGGTCCAAATAGCCCCTTTTCATTCGGCCCTTGCGTGCGTAGCGCGTTGGGCCTGGTTTTGGCTTTGTTGTTTTTGCCCGTTCTGCTGAATGGGCAAAACCGCGAAGAGCTGGAGCGCAAGCGCGAGCGGTTGCTACAGGAAATCAAAGCAACCGAAACGGCGCTTAATAATACCCAAAAAGACAAAGAGGCGACCCTGGAGCAGTACATTGCACTACGAGCTCAAATCCGCAACCGGCAGGAGCTGGTCAAAACCCTGGAAGAAGAGCTGAAGCAGGTGGATGCAAGTATCCGGAGATCTGAAGTCGTACTGGCAGCATTACAAGGGGATATTGAGCGGCTCAAAAAAGAGTATGTCCATACCATGCGGGTTGCTTACCGGCATAAGCTCAGTCAGAGTATGCTGGTGTTTTTGTTTTCCGCAGAAAGCTTTAATGATGCCTTTAGCCGCTGGCAGTACATCCGGCAATACGACCGGTTCCGCAAAAAACAGGCCTACAACATCCTCGAGACCCAGGATATGCTCAGTGAGCGTACCGCTCAACTGGAAGCCCGCCGGGTAGAGCAACAACGGCTGCTGGCCACCCAACAGCAACAGACTGACCTGCTTCAGGCAGAATTCAGAGAGAAAAACCGCCTGCTGAAGAAACTGAAAACCAGCGAAAAGCAGTTAATGGGAACCCTGGAGGAACAACAGGCCGCTCATGAAGGGCTCAACCAGGCCATCGAGGACATTATTGTTGCCGAAATGTCCCGCAAACGGCGGGAAGCGCGTGATCGGGTACCCACCGGTTCCACGGCCACCGCGTCAGCAGCAACAGGTGATAAAGTGGAAGCGGCAGCAACGCTTTCCCGAAATTTTGATAGTCAGCGGGGGCGGTTGCCCTGGCCGGTGCAGACGGGGCAAATCAGCAAGTCTTTTGGTAAAGCCATCGTCATGGAAGATACCGGCCTGAAACTGCCCAACAACGGCATAGAAATACAGGCACAGAACGGAGCAGACATCTTTCCCGTCTTTGAAGGAGAAGTGACGCACATTACCTTTGTGCCGGTTTACCAAAATGCAGTTTTGGTCAATCATGGCGATTTCTTCACCCTGTATTACCGTATTGAAGAAGTCCTGGTTGAAAAAGGGCAGGCGGTCGGGCCGGGCCAGCCTATTGGGCGGCTGGACGAAGATAATAGTATGGTGCACTTTGAAATCTGGAAAGGCACCCAGAAATTAAACCCGGAAGTCTGGTTAGAGAACCGATAGGCAAAAGATTACGTTTGATTTAAGAGCTTCTTTGGATTTTTGGGCTACCGCTTACCGGGTCAAAATTTATAATCCCTGGGTTGACGGGTGACCCTTGAGGCTGCGGTTCCGAATATCCCAACACGCTCTAAGTAAGGTCTGCATCAACGCACTGGAGAAAGGTTATTCACTATAAAATATTATGGCACACGACTGGACAGTAGGTACAAAAGATAAGAAGGGCATAAAGCAGGATGAAGAGTACGCTATTTTGGTGGGCCTTGTCCAGCAATTACAGACCGAAGAAGAGGTGAAAGAGTACCTTGATGAGCTGGAGTTCCTCGCCCTGACTGCAGGTGCGAAGACCCGCAAGCGCTTCATCCAAAAGCTGAACCACCCCGACAAGCGTACTTTTGTAGGTAAGGGTAAGCTCGAAGAGATTAAGGAGTATATAGATGGCCGCGAGGAAATTAGCATGGTCATTTTTGATGACGACTTGTCGGGCAAACAGGTCAATATCCTCGAGGAGTTCCTCAAAGTCAAAATCATTGACCGGAGTACCCTGATCCTGGATATTTTTGCCAGCCGAGCCCAGACCGCCCAGGCAAAAACTCAGGTTGAACTGGCGCAGTTGCAGTACCTCCTGCCACGCTTGCGGGGGCTCTGGACGCACCTGGAGCGGCAGCGTGGTGGTATAGGTATGCGTGGGCCCGGTGAGAAAGAGATTGAGACTGACCGCCGTATTGTGCGTGATAAAATCTCCTTGCTCAAAAAGAAGCTGGAGAAGATCGACCAGCAGAATATGACGCAGCGCAAGCAGCGCGGGAGTATGATCCGGGTGGCTTTGGTCGGCTATACGAACGTTGGAAAGTCAACGCTGATGAACCTGCTGAGCAAGTCGGAAGTATTCGCGGAGAATAAGCTGTTTGCTACCCTCGATACCACCGTGCGGAAGGTCGTTATCGACCGCATGCCTTTCCTGCTCTCGGATACGGTTGGTTTTATTCGTAAATTGCCTCACCACCTGGTGGAAAGCTTTAAGTCAACCCTCGATGAGGTGCGGGAGAGTGATATCCTACTGCACGTTGTGGATGTTGCCCATCCGCTGCACGAAGACCACGTCCGAACGGTCAATAGCACCCTGAAAGAGCTGGGGGCGCTCGACAAGCCAACGTTGCTGGTTTTCAATAAAATTGACCTTTACCGGGAGCAAAACTACGATGACTTGCTGACCGAAGAAGGCAAACGGGAGATTGAGGAGGGCCTGCTGGGCAACCTCCACTACATGTTTGACCAGGAGTGCATGTTTATTTCGGCTGCGACCAATGAAAATGTTGGGGCGTTAAAGATGAAACTACAACAAATGGTCCATGAGCAGTATATGATCCGGTATCCTTACAAAGCTAAAGAGTGGTAGGGCAGCCGATAGTGTATTGCTGATCGCAACATATCACCTTTAAATACCGTAAAAAGAACGAACAGCTGAGCCTTTGAATACAGCTGGAATATGCACAATACCAACGGGGTAAACTATACGCTAACCTAAAGCTGCAAGTGTTTTGTTGGCGGTCTGGTTTCACCTCTTCATAATCCCGGTTTACTATGAGAAAAACCATTCAAAAACTCGCTACAGTAGCGATCGGCCTGACCCTGTCCTGGTCACCCGCTCAAAGTCAGGGGCGGTACGTCAGACTACAGGGGCAGATTATCAGCAGCCAACCGGCAGCCGATGCGCTTCCTTTTCACCTCGATGCTTATAAGATCACCGCAGGGGGGCAACGTCAGCTAGTACGGCTGAGTCGCTTCTCAGGCCCCGATTACCACCTGTATCTCGAGGTGGGCCACGATCATGAGGTGCTGATTCAGATGGTAGACCACCCGCCACACCGGGTGCGTATCGATGCCGTTCACCCTGCCACTAATGCCGGAGACCGGCTCGTAATGGAGCAGGATTTTATCGTGCCTGCTGTTGCGAACAAGCCTGCCATCGCCAGCACTAAACCTTTGCCGCCCCCACTGCCCGAAATACCTGTTGCACCAATGGACATTGAACCTGAACCCGACGGATTACTCCTCGAATGGGGCGATACGGCTTTTGTACCACCTCCGGCGTTTGCTGAAGCACCGATCGTGCCGCTGTTTCTTGCATTTGAGGAAGCTGCGTTGGATCAGGAGCTGGGCGGCCCCATCGAGGCTGAAACGCCGGTCCGTGTGGCTGCTTATCCTCCGCCACCCGAAGACATAAGGCTTGAAAGTGTTGAAGAAAAAGTGCTTCCTGCTTCAGGCGTGGCCGCGTCAGAGGTGCAGGGGCTACGTTTGATACAGACCAGTCAACCATCAGAAGCGGTGGAGACCATTGGCATTACAACCGCTGTAGGTGCACCGGAGCACCCAGGGGTTTTAAGGCATTTAGCTAATACCGCACTACCTCCGGCACCAAGAAGAGCCCGCCTTCGAATGCCCACAGCTATGGTCGCAGGTTTGACAGATGGGCAGGAGACCCAGTCCATTGCCCGCTTATCTAAAGGCCAGGAAATACAAGTGATTGAATACACCACATCAGATTGGTGGATGGTATCCTATGGTGCAGTCATAGGATGGGTACAAGCCCGGTACCTGGAGTGAAATCCCAATAAGCTCCTATAGGTTGGACGTAATCAACAGGTCAAGGTCTGTAGATTTGATAGCGAAGCGCTCCCCAAGGTAGCTGTTGGTCAGGCAGCCTTTGTAAGTATAGACGCCATGCCGCAGCCCGTGGTTGTTGAACAGCAAATGCTCAATACTACCGGTACTGCCTGCCTTGAGCAGAATAGGCGTTAGGATATTGCTGACTGCAACGGATGCGGTCCGGGATACCCGGGAAGCGATATTCGGCACACAATAATGAATCACCTCGTGCTTGGAGAAAGTAGGGTGCTCAAAGGTGGTCACTTCTGAAGTGGCAAAGCAGCCACCCTGATCAATACTCACATCAATGATGACCGCCCCGGGCTTCATATTCATGACCATTTCTTCGCTGACGACAATCGGCGTACGGCCCGATTTGGAGTGCATGGCTCCGATCGCAACATCGGCATAAATCAATTCTGCTTCCAGGTAGTGCGGGTTGATGGCGGAGGTGTACAGCGGCCGCCCCACCTGATTTTGCAGGCGCTTAAGCTTATAGATATTGTTGTCAAAAATGCGGACTTCTGCCCCCAGCCCCAGTGCAGCACGCGTAGCATATTCCGCCACGATACCCGCCCCCAGGATGACGACTTTGGCACTGGGTACGCCGGATATGCCACCCAGCAGTACGCCCTTACCGCCGCTGGTTGTTGCCATAAGCTCTGCAGCCGTCAGCATAGCACTGATACCGGCCATTTCGCTCATGATACGCACGATAGGGAACGTGTCCGACTCGTCTTTAATATACTCCATGGCCAAAGCGATGACCCGCTTTTGCCGCAACTTGTTGATGTAGTCCGCATTAATGATGGGGAGCTGTAGCGGAGAAATCAGAATCTGATTGGGGTGCATCAACTCGATCTCTGCCTGGGTTGGAGGCGCCACCTTGATGATCACATCCGCTTTATACACTTGCTCTGCACTGTAGGCAATATCAGCTCCCGTCTCTGAGTAGTCGTGGTCGGAGTAGCTCGACTCTTCCCCGGCCCCTGATTCTACCACAATCCGGTGGCCGTGGGCAATAAGGGTTGCGACCGAAGAAGGGACAAGCGCCACCCGGTTTTCCTGCATGGTGATTTCCTTCGGAATCCCGATGAAGAGTTTACGGCGTTTATTGCTCACCTGTAGCGTTTCAGTTTGCGGTACAAACTGCTGCTCGGTAAACTCTTTCGGCATAGGGATCTTCTTCTTTTGCGTATCGCTCATAAAAGGCTGGCTTTCCTGGTAGCTTACAAAAATATAATTTTCCGGCTGGAATCAGACCCAATCTCGAGCTTAATTCGGAAAGTATCCTCCGGGAGCAGGTGCTCAATGAGGCCTGGCCACTCGATCAGGCAGCGTTGGCCGCTGTCCAGGTATTCTTCAATGCCGATATCAAGGGCTTCTTCTGTGTCGTTGAGCCGGTACAGGTCCATGTGGAAAAACGTTTGCCCTTCCCGGTCTTCGTACTCATTGACCAATGAGAAAGTAGGGCTGCTGACCGCTTCCCGGGAGCCAAGTATACGGCAGAGGGCTTTGATCAGCGTGGTTTTGCCTGCGCCAATTTGCCCCGTGAACGTCCATATGACCTGTTCAGGAGCCGCCTCGGCAATCAGCCTTTCGGCAATATGGTCAACCTCTTTCAGGCGGTATTCGATTGTTTTTGACATGGAGTGGTCGTGCCGGTTTGTAATCGATTTGAATGTGCATCCCTTTACGCTACAGCAAAAGCTTGACGAAGCGGGATTATTGCTAAAGTCAATTTGAAAACAGCTGGAGCCGGACTGTGGTTTAGCCAGAGCCTGCCCCGCATTTCTGCAGGGCAGGCTCTGGCTAAAGAAAAAATCGCTACCCTAGCCAAACACGACACTTAATTAATCGCGCGTCGCCTTAAACATGCAGATACTTTGTATTCGTACCTTTTTTTGGCGGAGTTTCACAGTCAAATTTCATTCTTTTTGAAAAAATATGTGTATTATTATAGTCATATAGCGGGCAAAACCTTAGATTTGGAATCCCGACTAGAGGAGATTATAATTAGCAGACTATCTATATGAACCGAAAAATCCGTATGGGAATGGTAGGTGGCGGTCGCGGTGCCTTTATCGGTGTCGTGCATAGAATGGCTGCTGCCCTGGATGGTGAGATTGAATTGGTATGTGGAGCTTTTAGCAGCGATCCGGAAAAGTCCAAAGCTTCCGGCGCTGATCTTTATCTGCCGCCCGACCGGGTTTATGGCAGTTTCCAGCAAATGATAGCAAAGGAGAAGGCGCTACCGGAAGGCGAGCGTATGGATTTTGTGTCTATTGTAACACCTAACCACGTACATTTTCCACCCGCTAAGATGGCTCTGGAAAATGGGTTTTCTGTTGTTTGTGACAAACCCCTTTCCTTTAATTTATCGGAAGCGCTGGAATTGCAGCGGCTGGTTGAGCAAACCGGGCTGCTTTTTGCATTGACGCATAATTATACAGGCTACCCCATGGTCAAACAGGCGCGGGCGATGGTCCGCAACGGTGATTTTGGGAGCATCCGTAAAGTGATTGTTGCCTATCCGCAGGGGTGGCTATCTACCCGCCTGGAAGCCACCGACCAAAAGCAGGCTGCCTGGCGTACCGATCCCAAGCGTTCCGGTGCAGCCGGTGCGATGGGGGATATTGGCACCCACGCTGAAAACCTGGCAGAGTATATTACCGGACTAAAAATCAAAGAGTTGTGCGCCGATTTGCACACCTTCGTAGAGGGCCGTCAATTGGATGATGACGGAAGTGTCCTGCTCAGGTTTGATAATGGTGCCCGCGGTATCCTTTACGCTACTCAGGTGGCAGCCGGGGAAGAAAACGCACTCCACATCCGGGTTTATGGAGAAAAAGGCGGTTTGGAATGGCACCAAATGTACCCCAACGATCTTAAAGTCCGCTGGTTGGATCAGCCCGAACAGTTGCTCCGTACCGGCGTAGGGGACTTAGCCCCAACGGCTCAGGCAGCCGCCCGAATCCCTGCGGGGCATCCGGAAGGCTACCTGGAAGCTTTCGCGAATATTTACCGAAACTTTGCGCACTGCCTGCGCGCCAAACTTTCCGGGCAGAAGGCAGAGGCCATTTACCATGATTTTCCTACCGTAGCGGATGGGGTCCGGGGGATGCAATTCATCGATCGGGTCATTACGTCTTCAGTGAGCGACCAGAAATGGCTGTCCTTTGGACAACCCGCCTTCGAGAACTAGAAATTAACCGATTATTTTGTCAGCCTGATAGGCAAATGGCATAAAAAAGTACAAACATTAGTATGAAAAAACGCTACACACTTCTCGTCTTATTCAGTTTCAGTATTTTAAACATTGCGGTACATGCGCAAATTTCCTGCGATGAGCCAGACGTTCTGCTAAGCGATGACCTGGAGAATTACGCCGCCGGGGATATCACTTTTCAGTCGGAGGACTGGGCAACCTGGCCCGGGTCCACTGTAGGGGCCGAGGTTTCTACAGAGCAGGCTAATTCCGGAGGGAACTCAATTAAGATTGATGGAAATATCAGTGGGCAAGATGCACTACTGCTGCTCGGTGGCCAGGAAAGCGGGCACTTTGTGCTAAGCTGGTCTATGTTTGTGTACGACAGCACAAGCGCCTATTTCAACCTGCAGCATGAAGCCCCTACTGATACTGAAGGTTTCTGGGCCTTTGATGTGAACTTTGAAGGCGGCACTGGTACTCTGGAAAAGTACGATGGCAGCGACGATGCTTCCTTTACCTATCCTTCAGACGTATGGTTCCCGGTATATCTGTTTATAGATATTGATAGCGACTATGCCCGTCTGGTCGTGAATGAAAAGACGGTAGACACCTGGCCTTTCAGTAGTGGCAGCACGGAATCGAATCAGATGCACAGCATCAATTTCTATCCACAGAACACAGGGCATTCCTATTATCTGGATGACATCAGCCTGTTGGAAATTCCTGCAGCGGGAGGAGGGCAGTATTGCTACACCGCAGAGGTACTTGATGCACCTGGCTTTTATGTCGTTCCCGAGCTCGAATGCTACGGCGGCAGCTATGATCAGGGTGGGAATGGCAGTAGTGGCCTTCGGGCTTACTGGTATGAGTACACGCCTAACGCAGACGGTATTATGTCTGTATCAAGTTGCGGAGGCGGTGTGGATACCCGGCTCTGGATTTTCAAAGGGACTTGCGAAGATATTGGTATCGTAGGCGTCAATGATGACCGCTGCGATACAGGAGACGACGATGACTACGCTTCCTACCGGGAAGCCGTGGTTACAGCCGGTGATACCTACTATATCATGTTTGATGATGCGTGGTCTACCCAAGGCTTTGGCTTCGAACTGGCTTTGGTAGAAGAAGCTCCTGCTGAAGGGCAGTTTTGTGAATCAGCTGAAGACATTGAGCCCGGCGAGCACGAAGTGAGTGGCATCAATGGCGAATCAGCCGTAGCCGGGCCAAACATCAATAACACAAGCGGTTCCACCACTAACTACGCCCAATCCAAGTGGTATCAGTTTACGCCCGATACCGATGGCTACATGAGCATTTCGGCTTGTGATTTTGCAGCTAGTGACACCCACTTCTTTGTGTACACCGGTGACTGTTCTACCTTCGAGGGGCTCAACCTCGTAGCTCAGAATGACAATGGTTGCGGAGAAGGATTGTTGACTTCCAGCCTGGACAGTATCGAAGTAACAGCCGGGGAAACCTACTACATCGAATGGATTGACCGCTGGATGAGTGGCCCAACCGATGAATTGTACATTTGGGAGCTTGGTTTTGACGCATTTGTAGGGGTAGAGACTGACCCGGCTTTGCAGCAAAGCTTTACGGTCTTCCCCAACCCGGCATCAGAAATGCTGAATGTACGCTTTGAGCAGGCCTCTGACCGGGGCAATATGAAAGTTAGTCTGCTTAATATGCTCGGGCAGCCGGTCATTGAACAACAGTTGGGCAAAGGAGAAAATAATCTTCAGCTGCCTGTTCATAATTTACCGGCAGGCACTTATCAGCTGCGGGTGCTCGTGGGAGACCGGCAGGCAACACAGGCTGTACTGATCAAATGATAAAACAGGGGTGCCGGTTTGCCCGGCGCTCCATTAAAGATAAGCGACGAGGTCATACAGGTGATGCTGCCTGTTGCCTTCATCGCCCAACCGATTGTTAATTTTTTATTTTATTCACTCAATTCAATACGTTTCGTATGAAAAAAACTTACATGAACAAGCTGCTCGCACTGGTAGCGGTTATGGCATTTGCGATGACCTACGTGCAGGCACAGACGTTTACTGTAGATGCACCGGCAAGTATTGCTGGTGAGTACAATGTGGGACTTGCTGGCTATGGGCCACAGTTTGGCGCAGACTTTTCAGGTCCTGTTACTCAAGTTACAGATGCTAGTGGTGAAACCACCGCTTGTGTAGAAATTACCGATGATCTTTCTGGTACGGTAGCACTCATTGACCGTGGTGCTTGCGGATTTACAGCCAAGACACTAAGTGCCCAGGCTGCTGGTGCCATAGGTGTGATCATCTGCAACAACGATCAGGCAAATCCGGATTCGGTGATCGCACTGGGCGGTTCTGATGGTTGCCTGGCAATGATTCCAACCGTAATGCTGAGCTACAACGATTGCCAAACGCTCCGTATGGAGACTGGCGTTTCCGTTTCTTACACGCAGCCGGGTATACCACCTGCTGGTTGGTCTTTTGGAACAGCCATTGACGTTACAGAAGGCACGTACACCGTGGATTCTATCCCGACCAATGGTAATACCTTCACGAATGCTACCGGCGAGCTGTGGTACAAATATACCGCTCCTGCCGATGGTGTACTGAACATCAGCTCTTGCGACAGCCCAACGGCAACGCGTGCTATTGTAACGGTCCACCCATTAGGTTGTGCAGGTGACCTTGTTATTTCTGCTTTCGCAGCTGGCAACTGTCCTGACAATGACGGATCAGTAATTGACCTTCTTGTACTTGAGGGAGGTGAATACTACATCATTTGGGATAATGCCGGTTCTTCTGATGGATTTGATTTTACGCTGACACAGGGTGTACTACCTGATGTAGGCGTAACCTTCAACGTAGACATGCAGAATGAGACCGTTTCAGCTGACGGCGTAAACATGGTCATTGCTGGTCCTGGCGTTACTGATGTTGCTGATGTAGGTATCGTACCGATGTCTGACGACGATGGCGACGGTATTTACAGTGCAACGGTAGACGTAACGACCTTGGATACAGTCGGCTATGCTTTCGTTAACGGTGGTGTAGACCCTGCTAACGTTGAAGTGGTAGCTGACTCCTGTGGCGTGCCCAGCGGCTTTGGCTTCAACGTACGTCCATTGATCAACAACTCTATTAACCCATTCAGCGTAGACGCGGTTTGCTTTGCTTCTTGCGAGGCTTGCCCACTTGAAGTGGCAACTTGCGATGAGCCTACAGTAATCTGGTTGGAAGACTTTGAGGCGCAGACGGTGGGCGAACCACCTGTGAACAACTTCATCATCCCATGGCCTGCTGCCGGTATTATCCTCGGTGATGTAAGCTCTGATCAGGCGGCAAGTGGTTCCAACTCTCACCTTATTACTGGTGACGGTACGGACGTAGACCCGGTCTACCTGCTGACTGGTCAAACGTTGACTACTGGTCACTACCTTGTCAGCTGGAACATGTATATACCCGGCGGCTCTACAGCCTATTATAATTTCCAGAAGGATGCTACACCGGCTGTAGAATGGGCCGTTGAAGTGTTCTTCAATGGTGACGGTACCGGCGAACTCTTTGCTGGTGATGTTGCTGCTCGTGCCGGCTTCACCTACCCGGTAGATGAATGGTTCCCAATAGTACAGGTGATTGATATCGACAACGACCTCATTCGCGTGCATATTAACGGAAGATGGGTATCCAGCTGGCCATTGAACTTTGATGCCAGCAGTGCCGGAAACTTGCAGTCGATCGGCTCCGTGAACTACTACCCAAGGCCTAATGAGGCTGATTTTTGGTATGTAGATGACTTCCTGGTTGCTCAGCTTCCTGAGCCCGCAGAAGAATTATACTGCCAGACGGCTACGGCTGTAGAGCCTGGTGTAATTACAGCTGGTGATCTGGACTGCTTCGGTGGCGGAATTTTCTATGATACCGACGATGACTCAGGCCTTCAGTCCCGCTGGTACGCTTATACTCCTACAGAGGATGGCTATATCAACGTAAGCTCCTGTGGTGCCCCTGCTGATACCCGTACCTACATCATGGGCGGGGATTGTGGTGACCTTGTTCTTTTGGGTACTAATGATGACCGTTGCGATATGAGCACTGGTGACCCTTACGCAAGTTTGGCCGAAGCTCCGGTTACTGCCGGGGAGACCTACTACATTGTATGGGACGATTACTGGGATGAGCTTGGCTTTGACTGGGAACTGACCTTTACAGCAGGTGCTTTGCCAGAGATAAACTTCTGCGCTTCTGCACTGGCGGTTACTCCTGGTTCTTATACTACTGATGCATTCGGTGAAGCTAGTGTAGCTGGTGGGGCATTAGGTGCTTCTACCAACTCTGCATCCGCGGTGTTTGCTCCACAGCAGTACGCTGGTGCTGCATGGTACTCCTTTACACCAGAAAGTGATGGTCTGATGACTATCTCTTCTTGTGATGATGGTGCTGATACTTACCTCTTCGTTTATACTGGTACTTGCGACCATGTCGGTACGCTTGAAGTGGTTGCAGAGAGCGATGATGACTGTATTGTTGGTTCTTTGGTCGAGGAATTTGAAGTAACTGCAGGCACCACCTACTTTATTGAGTGGATTGACCTGTACACTGCTGATGCCTTCGACTGGGAACTGAACTACAGCCCGCCAACTGTCAACGTACAAATGGCTGTAGACGTATCTATTCTGGTTGATGCTGGTGAATTGAGCGCAGAAGGTGTATTTGTAGCGGGTTCCTTCAGTGACTTCAACAACGTTGAAATGACGGATGTGGACGGTGACAACATCTACACTGTGACGGTACAGATCCCAGAGAACTCTACCGCAACGTACAAGTTCAAGAACGGCCCTGACGGCTGGGAGAACATTGATACCAGCCTTGGTGACAACTGTACTACCGGTGATTTCAACGACCGCTTCGTGGAGGTAGGTACCATGAATATTCCATTGGATCCGGTATGCTTCGGCTACTGTGTGACTTGTAATATCGTAGATGTTGACGAGGTAGCGCTTGAGCAAGGCGTATCTGTATTCCCTAACCCTGCTAAGGACGTACTGAATGTACAGGTAGATCTGCCAGAAATGGCTAACCGCCTGAACATCCGTCTGGTCAATGCATTGGGTCAGGTGGTACTGAGCCGTGACCTTGGTCAACTGCAGAGCGACAACATCGAGCTGGACGTACGTAACCTCGCTGCCGGCACTTACATGCTGCAGGTGGTTGACGGACAGGCGCAGTTCACGCAGTCTGTTGTGATTCGGTAAATTCTAGTTGGTTGTGCTGGGTTTAGCTCAGTGCTTCCATCGACTTAAATAGATTGTAGCCCCGCCCGGCCGCTCCTGTAGCGTGCCGGGCGGGGCTTTTTAGGACTGAAGGTGAAGGGGGAGAGCCAAATACTCAGAGGCTTGTCAGACTATAAGAGCGTATACAGACAGGCTGCCAGGCTTATTTTTCTCCGGCAGCTGCAGTGCGCCTGATCCGAACGTTGAGCAACAAAAGGAGCCCAACCAAAAAGAAACCACTCAGTACCAGCATGCTCAGGCGCATACTGCCTGTGATTTGCTCTATAAAGCCAAAGGTAAAGGTCCCGATAATAATAGCCACCTTTTCCAGTACATCGTAGAAGCTAAAGTAGGAGGTGGTATCGGCTGTGCCCACAGGGAGTAATTTGGAGTAGGTGGAGCGCGACAGCGACTGTATGCCGCCCATGACCAGCCCTACCGACGCCGCAACACCGTAGAATTGAGTTTTCTCCTGCACCAGATAGCCGACAACACAAATTGTCATCCAAATCAAAAGCATCGTGATAAGGGACACTTTATTACCTTTCCATTCCGACAAGCGTGCAAAAGTATAAGCCCCGAGAATGGCCACAATCTGCAACAATAAAATCGTGAGGATCAACTCGGAGGTCCCAAAGTTGAGCTCCTTGCTCGCAAAGGTGCTGGCCAGGAAGAGCACGGTTTGGACCCCGGCGCTGTAGAAAAAAAAGGAGAACAGAAAAGACCGGATATTGCGTTCCTGCTTAATGTCTTTCCAGACCTTTTTGAGCTCCTCAAACCCTTTGCTCAGCATTTCAGGAGAAGCCTTCTGCCGGGCATCAGATGGTAGCCGCCGGAAAGGGATGATGGCAAAACCTATCCACCAGAGCCCTACTGTCAGAAAAGCATAACGGGTAGCTGTACCCTGGTCCGGGAACCCAATGGCCTCCCAAAACTGAATCATCACAAGGTTGATCACCAACAGCACAACACTTCCAATATAACCAAATGAAAACCCACGGGCACTGACCCGGTCGTAGAGGTCTTCGGTAACGATTACCGGCAGGAAGGCATTGTAAAATACCAGCCCGCCTGCAAAACCAATCATGGATAACATAAAACTGATCGTGCCAAGTTCTACCTGTTCCATACCTTTGAAAAAGAAAAGAGTCAGGCAGGCGGTAGCTCCCAATATGGTAA
Organism: Phaeodactylibacter sp.; assembly: GCF_040219495.1. Lineage (GTDB taxonomy): Bacteria > Bacteroidota > Bacteroidia > Chitinophagales > Saprospiraceae > Phaeodactylibacter. The sequence goes on from NZ_JAVJSK010000024.1 coordinate 17,700, forward strand.
AGAACTTCAGGAAAAACTTGCGCCGCCCGCCGTAGTCAGCTATTCCGGACAGCAACGGTGAGAAAAGTGCGATAACGAAGTAAGATGCTGAAATGGCAAAAGTGTATAGCGAGCTATTTGACAATTCAAGGCCCATCACGTTGATCACATCATCCGTCACCGCTACATAGTAAGCTGGGAAGATGGCAGCCGTGATGACAAGGGCAAACGCCGAGTTGGCCCAGTCAAAAAGTGCCCAGCCATTGATGATGCGTTTGTCGTTGATCGGGAAATCAGTAGGAGATGAAGCCATGAGGTGTGGTGAGAGTGAGGAAAATTAGATTACCTTTGATTACAGCGTAAATTACGAATAACCATTCGGAATTATGAAAATCGCCATTCTTTCGAGGGGCCCGCAGCTGTATTCCACCCAAAGCCTGATACGGGCGGGGGTTAAGCGCGGGCACGAAATGCACGTTATTGACCACACGCGCTGTTCCTTAGTGTTGGAGCGCGACCGGCCGCGTATCCTTTACCAGGGGTACCGGCTGGAGCGGTTTGATGCAGTGATTCCGCGTATCGGGGCCTCGGTGACCTCCATTGGCGCTTCGGTGATCAGCCAGTTTGAGAATATGAATGTCTTTGTGGCTGCTAATGCCAATGCCCTGGTGGAGGCGAGAGACAAGCTCAGGTGTTTGCATCGCCTGGCGCAACATGGGGTGCAAATTCCAAAAACCGTTTTTATGGCTTCTGGCCAAAATATGCAGGTGGCGGTCAGTAACCTGGGCGGGCTGCCCGTTGTGGTGAAGCTGCTGGAAGGCACCCATGGGATCGGTGTGATCCTGGCAGAGTCCTTCCGCGCCGTAGAGTCAACCGTCGAGGCCTTTCAGCGCCTCAACAAACGGGTGATGCTACAGGAGTTTATCCGGGAGGCCAAAGGCAAAGATATTCGGGTACTGGTGGTCAACAATCGGGTAGTTGCAGCTATGGAACGGCAGGCCCGGCCCGGCGAATTCCGGTCTAATTTGCACCGGGGCGGTTCGGCACGCAAAGTACAGCTCACCCATGAAGAAAAAGAATTGGCAGTGAAAGTGGTGCAGATTATGGGCCTGCACATTGGAGGCGTAGACTTTCTGCGCTCCGACCAGGGCCCGCTGATTATGGAGGTAAATGCCTCTCCCGGCCTTGAGGGTATAGAAACCGTAAGTGGTATTAATGTGGCTAACCGTATTATCGAATTTATAGAAAAAGCTTTGGTGCAATAAACCTGGATTATGAGCGACTCCCTGCCTTTTGAAATACACAAATCCAGCATTGAGCGTGGAGAAGACGAGGTGGTCAAAATTCCCGTTGGGCAACTGCCATCGGGCAACCCAATCCGGATTGAGGCCCATGTTTTTCGTGCAGTCACCCCCGGCCCATCCCTGCTCGTGATGGCGGGTATTCACGGAGATGAGATCAACGGCGTGGAAATCGTTCGGCGTGCTTTGGAGCTTGGGCGCTTCAAAGAGCTGCAAAAGGGGAGCATCGTTGCAATTCCATTGGTCAATGTTTACGGTTTTGTTAACCGGTCGCGGGAAGTACCGGATGGTAAAGACATCAACCGTTCCTTTCCGGGCAGCAGCCGTGGCTCTCTTGCTTCCCGCCTTGCCCATGCCCTGGCCAAAAAAGTCCTGCCGAGTATAGACCTGATCATCGATTACCATACCGGTGGCGGTAACTTGTACAATTATCCGCAGGTTCGCTACAGTAAAGGAGATGAGCGCAGCCAGGAATTGGCAAAAGTATTTGGGGCACCATTTAGCGTAGCCAAAGCCCCCATTCCGAAGTCCTTTCGGAAAATAGCCCTGGAGCAGGGGAAGCCCGCTCTTATCTTTGAGGGGGGAGAGAGTCAGCGGTATGATGCAGCATCTATCGAATACGGACTGGCGGGACTGAACCGGTTGTTGAGCTACCTCGAAATGGTCCCTGGCCCATCCGAAGGCCAGCCTTATCTGCGTCAGCATTTCAGCCATCAGAGTTGGGTGCGGTCTCCTAAAGCGGGGCTGTTCCTCTGGGAAAAGTCTTCAGGCACTCAGGTGGAAAAAGGCGAAGTGCTCGGTTGGATCAACGACCCCTACGGAAGCAAGGAGTGCAAAGAGGTCAAAGCTTCACATAACGGCTTCATTATCGGTCACAGTAATGCAGCCGTGGTTAATCAGGGGGACGCACTTTTTCATATTGCTTATGCCTCATAGGCAGAGGGCTACTCGATCACCCGCTTCTCTATGTAGTCAGAATTGAGCAGGCTGAGCGCACCCATATACTTGAGCTGGAAGGAAATATCATCACCAACCTTGTAGTTCGGGCTCTTGTCGCCCAGGTCCACGACCAGCATATCCGAGCTGGCATTGACAATTTTGATGTCCTCATCATCCGGTATGAGATAGTCCACTGAGATGTCAAGCGTACCAATGTCAAGAATCGCCCGGTAAGACTCCTTGCCGTAATCTTCTTCATTGACTTCAAATACATCCCCGGAAGGGTTCGCTGCCAACTGCCCTATCGGCACTTTCGGCTTCTTGGTGATCTCAATGATTTGCGTGAAAAGCCGGAGTACATCCGGCTTCATAGCTTTGATGGGTTTCTCTTCGAAGAGGTCTACGCCAAAGTAAAGCGTTTCTCCGATCCGGAAGTGGTTGATACCGGACGGGATTTGCTGCCGGAACAATAAAGGCAGAACGACTGACGTCCCTCCGGTAATCCACTGTATTTTTTTATTGAACCTCGCTTCCACAAGCTGTTTGTAGAGGCTAAGCTGAATCAGTTTGTCCTCAGAGGGCATGACACCATGCAGGCAGTTGAGGTTAGAACCGATGGCTACGATTTCGATATTAGGGAGTTTGAAGATTTTCTCATAAAACTCAATGAGGTTTTCACCCATGATGCCTTCCCGCAGGTCCCCGAGCTCAATCATGATCGTTACCCGGTGCACCTTACCTTGTCGTTGTGCTTCTTCAGAAAGCCGCTTAATGGTAGCGCTTTCTGTATTAAAGCTCACATCAGCATAACGGATAACATCCTCTACCTCACCCATGGCCGGCGGCTTGATGTACACCGTTTGCATATCAGGCGCGACCTTTTTGATTTTGGCGAGGTTGAAAATCCGGCTGTCGCAGACTTCCTTGATGCCGAGGTTGACCACTTCTCTCAAAAAGTCCTCGTTGCCGCAGAGCAGTTTGGTTACGATTGCCCAATCAATATTATGCTTTTTGAATATGTTGTCAAGATATTCGTAGTTGTGCCGGAGGTGACTTTTATTAAGTGTAAGGTAAGCCATGTTGCTTTGGTAAAAGTTATAATATAAAGAAAAGTGAGTGGCTTTAACGGCAGGCAAAGCTGCTTACGGTTAAAGCCGTATTTCTAATAATGACAAAGGATGCGTATTCCCGCGAAAGGAAAAACAGAGTAGATATAGTAGTAGGAAGCTTCGATTATAATAAGGCTTGATTAAAAATTGCTTGCTATCAAATGGAATTATTAAACAAACGTATGCTTGCTAGGTTTAATTACACCTTCTTAATCTACCACTTCCCGGGGGATATCCATCGGCAAACGGGTCAGCAGCTCATAGTTGACCTGCTGTGAGAACTCCCCAAATGCAGAAACGGAGAGCTCCAGGTCACCTTGGTTGCCAATGATCACGACCTCGTCGCCCCGCTTCACACCCTCAACCGGTGATATATCGACCGTTATAGCATTCATGTTCACCGTGCCGATGACTCCTACTCTTTTGCCATGAATCAGCACCCGGCCGGCATTGCTCAGGGAGCGCGCAAAGCCGTGCCCATAGCCTATCGGGATGGTAGCCACTTTCATCTCCTGTGTGGCCATATAGGAAGTACCGTAGCCTACGTATTCTCCGGTTTTGACGGTCTTGGTGTCCATGACCTGGCTTTTCCAGGAGATGAGGCGTTCAAGTGGATTGTCCTGCCGGTTCACTTTACTGTTATGTTCGATCAGGGTCTCCCGGCTGGGCCAAAAACCATACTGTAAAATACCGATACGGACCATATCCAATCGGGTAGGAGGGTAGCGCATAGCTGCTGCAGAGCAGGCGATATGTTTGATGCGTGGCTGTAGCCCCTGGTTAGCAAACCAGTTCAGAATACGCTTGTAGGTTTTCCGCTGTTGGGTGACCCGGACGTAATTGGCAATACTTTCTGCACCTGCAAAGTGTGTGCAAAGCCCCTGGAATTGCAGGGCGTCGGGATGGTGCTTCAGCTGCTCGGCCACGCCTTCCAGTTCGTGGGCTTCATAACCAATACGATTCATACCCGTTTCTGCTTCCACATGCACCTTGGCTTTCTTTCCTACCTTTTTGGCAGCTTGGACCGCTGCTGCCAGCCGCTCGGGCTCAAAGACATAAAATTCAATATCATTTTCAATCGCCCACTCCAGATGCTGATCCTCCACCATGCCCATGATCATGATCGGTGCCTGCTGGTTTATGAGGCTTTTTTTGACCCGGTAGGCTTCACTGGCATCAAAAACACTGAAATGATCGGCACCGCAGGCTTCTGCCATAGGAATGAAAACCTCAATACCATGCCCGTAGGCATTGCCTTTAACGACCCAGGAGATCTTCGCGTCGCCTCCGATTTGCTCCCGAATGAATCGGTAATTGCTCTTTAGAGCTTTGCGGCTAATGGTGATTTTAGATGTTGCTAGCATGGACAGGGTTCTTGAGCGTAAATTAAAGAACTTGGATGGCATTGCAACAGTAAGGCCTGACCTTTATGACGCTCAAGCCCATCTGTAGTTGTTTCGTACTTTAGAGCGTGTTGGGACTTTAGTAATCGGTCTGCAAACTACACTTTTTTGCTTATACTTCGTCCCGAAAATCCTCATTTAGCTAAGGCTAAACTCCGGTTTTCGTGCCTCGTCTAACCAAAAAATTGTTAGTTTTCGACTAGAAGACAAAAGTCCCAACACGCTCTTAGAT
>NZ_JAVJSK010000025.1:0-16756 GCF_040219495.1 Phaeodactylibacter sp.
GAAAAACCATTGCTTTTCTATCACTGGCGAAAGGGCTACCACACTGCCTAATCCTCGTACATGAAGAGCCGTATGATGGGAGACTATCACGTACGGTTCTGTGAGAGGCTTGGGGTGAAAACCCCCTTGCCTACTCGACAAAGACAAAAACATATAAGAATTGAATATGATCTCGATAGAATAGTTAATTGCTTGTAAATCAAGCGGATGATTAAAGTTGAGACAGGATTGATCTTTAACAGAATTGTACGTATATTTGTACGAATTAACGTACAAAAACTCAAGTAATGAAAGCAGTATCAGTTTCTTCATTAAGAGCTAAAATGAAAGCTTATTTTGATTCAGTTAGTAAGTCATTGGAAGTGATTATCGTCCCAAGAAACAATAATGATGATGATGCAATTGTAATCATGTCAATAAAAGAATATAATTCGTTGAAAGAAACTGAATATCTACTCTCAACTAAAACTAATAGAAATAGACTTGAAGAATCTATTGAACAATTAAATGCCGGAAATACGGTCAAATTCAATTTTGAAGACTAATTTAGAAAATCATGATAATTGAATTTACCAATAACGGTTGGGAAGATTTTGAGTATTGGATCGAAACGGATAAGGATATTGTCAACAAAATCAAAGATTTACTCAAGTCAATAAGAAATACTCCATTCAAAGGAATCGGAAAACCAGAACCTCTTAAACATGGTTTGAAAGGTTATTGGTCAAGAAGAATCACTCAGGAGCATCGATTAGTATATAGAATAAGCGGAAAGAAAGGAGATGATCAAAAATGTTCAATTATTCAATGCCGATTTCATTATGATGATTAATTAAAAATGTAGAAATACAGCAGGTAACAATGGCTACATGCCATGCCGGTAAAAATCTTCGAGAGGGAAATGGAGATGGATAAACCCGCGCAGGCAGCAAAAGCCAGGCTTCGCCAAGATCGCCTTTTGCTGCCTGCGCTAGCACTTGTGAAATGAGACGAAAGTGGTAAATTTAGAGTCCGGCACGTCACGTAGCCGGGCCGTTGGGCACAAGCAGAAAAAATAAAAAACAATGAAGTACCAAAAATGGATAAAAAATTACGAAGAAAATTTTGAAAGATTAGTAACCGAAATTGGAGATTTAAGATATGATTCGCTTGAAATATTTTTATCGTTGTTATCGAAAAAGATTAAGGAGGATTCTGTGAAAGATGCAGAACTTGCCATGTAGTATGGGTGACCAAGTAAAGGTATAAAGTGCTGCAAGAAGAAATAAAGCACCGTTGTCGGGAGCTATTACTCCAAGACTGCGAGTCACTAGAAATAGAAGTTCTAAATGGAGTAGTAAGTAGCGATCACATCCATATGCATATAGAGTACCCAGCTAAGCATTCGATCAGCGAAATCATGAAGCAGTTTAAAGGGAGAAGTTCCCGCTTGCTTCGGAAGGAATTCCCTTCACTGAAGAAACGCTATTGGGGCCAGCATCTATGGGCAACAGGTTATGGAGCTTGGAGTACTGGGAACATCACAGACGAGATGGTTCAAGAATACTTGGAGCACCATAGAAAGTCTACGGATTCATCTCAAGACAATTTTTTGCTTGAGTAACACTAGTAGACGACTTTCAGTCGTCCGTCAAATAAACCCACCTATTTTCAATAGGTGGTAATTTATTACCATCTGACATTCAGTTAATTATGATTGTGTTTTGAAGAGTTTTACGAATAGACTGGATTCGGAACTTTGAAGTTCTTCTGTTTGTTCAACAGAAAAAAGAAAAGCTAAAGCCATGGAGAATTTGATGATTTCGAAGTACGTGAAGCTCTTTGAATTGATGTCTTTAGAACTAAGGATAGAGCTTTTATCAAGGCTGGCAGATAGTATAAAGAGTGGATACTCTGGAGATAGGGAACCTGATAAGAAAGAGTTATCACGCGAATTATTTGGTGCTTGGGCAGATATGGATGATGACATAACTGAATTAATTTATTCATCACGAACGACTTCTGATAGAGAAATCAATTTAGACTGATAAAATGGCTCAATATTTATTAGATACAGATATCTGTATAGCCTTTTTAAAAGGAAAGAACAATTTGCTCGAAAAAGCAGAGAAAGTAGGGTTTGATAATTGTTTTGTATCAGAAATTACAATTGGAGAATTAGCTTATGGAGCTTATTACAGTGATCGTATAGAAAAACATAAAGAGGAAGTAATAAAGACGAAAAAATTATTCCAAATTGTCCCAATATTCGAATGCTTGGATTTCTTTGGCAAAGAAAAAGCAAAGCTTAGAAGATAAGGTAATCTTATTCACGATTTTGACCTTTTGATAGGTGCTACAGCAGTTCATTTCGACATGATAATGGTTACAAATAATGAGAAGCACTTAAGTAGAATATCAGGTATTAAAATAGAGAATTGGATTAAAAATGAAGTAAAATAAAAACTTCCCACAATAACTAAAAGCGAAAGTCAGCTGTAAGCCAAAACTTTACGCTCTGGTGTTGCACGAAACCGGAGCCGAGCGGTGGGAGTCGTCACTATGGGGTGATCAATTGTTGTTTTGTTGGCCCGTAGGGCAAAGGCAGCGTTAGCCGGGCGTTGTTTTCCTGGTTTAGCCCAGTGGCTCCCCCGGGCAGTGCAATTCTCAATGACACCGTTTCTTACCTTTTGCCTACCTTCGCAAAAAAAAACCAACAAACATGGGACTATTAGATGGAAAAGTAGCGCTGGTTACCGGGGGCTCCCGCGGTATTGGGGCTGCGATTGTACGCCGGTTTGCAGAGCAGGGCGCCAATGTGGCTTTCACCTACCGTTCCTCAGCTGAGCAGGCCAACGCACTGGCTGCAGAACTGGAGCAACTGGGCGTTACCGCCAAAGCTTACCAATCAGACGCATCGGATTATGAGGCGGCGGAGCACCTCGCAAAAGAAGTACTGGAAGCTTTCGGGCAGGTGGATGTCCTGGTCAACAACGCCGGGATCACTAAAGACACCCTGATGCTCCGTATGACCGAAGCCCACTGGGACGATGTGATCCAAACCAACCTCAAGTCGATCTTCAACCTGACCAAGCACCTCATCCGACCGATGATGAAAAACCGCGGTGGCTCTATCATCAATATGAGCTCTATTGTGGGTATGACGGGCAATGCCGGGCAGGCAAACTACGCGGCTTCCAAGGCGGGGATTATTGGCTTCACGAAATCTATTGCCAAGGAGATGGGCTCGCGCAACATCCGTTGCAACGCCATCGCGCCCGGCTTTATTGAAACCGATATGACCGAAAGCCTCGACGAGAAAGTCAAGGAGGGCTATCTGCAGAACATCCCCATGAACCGCCTTGGTAAGGCTGAGGAGGTGGCGGATGTGTGTGTCTTCCTGGGCTCCGATTTGTCTACGTACTTGTCCGGACAGGTTATCAGTGTTTGCGGTGCACTGAATACATAACTAACCCAGGCCCTTCCGATTGAAAAGGCTCAGGAAAGGAGCCGGGGCTACAGCCCCGGCTTTTTCCAAGCAAATCGTGACAAACTTTCGTGAATTTTATGGTGAGTCTTAATCCATATATTAAGGCTCCAAACCTACCGTCATTCTTTGTATAAGGCGGCAAGCGCCTGTACGGATTTACGGGTTTGGAATAGCTGCCTTACATTGATCGTATAATGGCAACCAATAATGTCGTCGTGTCGATCGACTGCTCTGGACAGGCATAGCTTGTCTAGTTGTGCTTCCAGTACTTCTGTACTGTACTGGGTGTGCAGGGCGATGTCCATCAGTTTGCTTTTCCCGTTTTTCCGGAGAAATTCCAGAATGCGGGAAGAGACAGGACGCTCAAGGGTTTCCAAGACTTCAATAGCTCGGTCAAGTTTGTTTGTACTAACGGCTTTGATAGTGTTCCATGTGTGCATGGGTGAAAACTTTAGACAGTTTCACAATAAGGTTTCAAATAAGTGTGCATAGTTCCTGTAACCTGAATGGCTCATACTGGCTTAAATGAGCTTGAATGCAGGTCAATCTTTCAATCCGGTTGCCCGGGCAAAAGAACGGAATTCTTCAATGGGTGCTGCAACGCTAGCGCTGTAGCTTCGGTACAGTGTGAATTGAAGTTGGTGTAGTGGTTGGTATGTAATAGCCGTTGCTTAGTGTGGGATGGGGGGAGGGGGAGTGTTCAGTAGGTTTGTTTTAACAAAACTAAAAGTAAGATTTTAAATATCCTAAATTTTTGAATTAAAATTTTTCTACATACGATTGTTTGATCGTAATTTCCCAATTCGGCAAAGCCGTTTTCAAGACCGCCAAAAGCAGCATTGCCGCTTTTGGTGAGTCTAATTGACTGAAAATCAGGGATGTGTTTGTGTGCTTATTTGTTGAAGGGTAGATGAAGAGCAGGTGGGAGGAAAAGCTTTGCTCTTTTGTGTTCCCTTCTGATACGTGCACAAGGAATAAATAGTTACAACCTGATGTGAAAAAGTGACCAGTCTTTTTCTTCTCGTCTGTACTTTTGATGCAGAATCAGTACTTAGAGCGTGTTGGGACTTTTGTCTTCTAGTCGAAAACTAACCATTTTTTGGTTATACGACCTGCCTGCCAAACGGGTTTGCCAGGCAGGCAGGGGCACGAAAACCGGAGTTTAGCCTTAGCTAAATAACCTGTCCCGCAGTTTGCGGGAAGGATTTACAGGACGAAGTATGAGCAAGACCGATCACTGAAGTCCCAGCACGCTCTTAACCACAAAAAACACAAAAAAATGCCTATTAGAATGGAAAAGGACGACCCGCAACCTTCGCGGGGGAATGGTGGCAACAAGAGTGGAGGCGGAAAGGGGAACTTTCTGATCCGTTTGTTACCGCTCATCATTATGTTTTTGGTGCGCCGGCCTAAACTGATTATCCCCGCGCTCCTGATTGGGGGCGTTTGGTACTTTTTCTTTGGGGGGAGCGAAATGCTGAGCGGAGGGTATGCAGCGCCTGACCCTGAGCAAGCTGCGGCATTTTCCATTGGAGCCACACTTGACCCCCAGCAATACGACAAAGCACAGGTCTTTGAGCCGGTCAGCTATGGCTACGGAGCACAGTCGGGCCTGCCTTCCAAAGCTTCTCTGGAGCAATACGCGCCAACCCGGCGGCATCAGGGTAAGCAGGGCTCCTGTGTAGGGTGGGCCAGTGCTTATGCTGCCCGTAGTATTCTGGAAGCGCAGTCGACCGGGCAGCCTGCCGACCGGGTGTCTTTCAGCCCTGCTTACCTGTACAATCAAATTGCTCTCTCTGGCTGTCAGGGGGCCTACATGAATGAAGCGATGAAAGCCATGATGCAGTACGGTGGCCTGCCTTTTAGTGAGTTTAGCTACGACGAGCGGACTTGTACCAAGGAGCCGTCGAGCCAGCAAAAGCAAGCCGGGCAGCGCTACCGTATTCGGGGCTACGACCGCTTGTCGGTGGGGGCTTCCAATTACAAAACAGACCTCAATGGCATTAAGCAGCACATCGCTCAGGGCTATCCGGTGGTCATCGGCATGATGGTAGGGGGGACCTTTATGCAGAATATGATGGGGCAGCCGCTTTGGAAACCTTCCCAGCGTGACTATGGCATGCGGGGCTACGGCGGGCATGCCATGTGCGTTATCGGATACGATGACAACTACGAGGGCGGCGCTTTCCAGATTATGAATTCCTGGGGATCCCAGTGGGGCGATGATGGCATGGCCTGGGTGCGCTATCGAGACTTTGACCACTTTAACAAGGAAGCCTACGCCATCTACCCACAACCCTCCGCTGCGGATTCGAAGCGCATGGCGGTAGAGTTTGGCCTGTACGATACAGAAGCAAAGCAAACCCTGAAGCTGGAGCGCAAAGACGACATGACCTTCCGTGCTCAGCCCATTCAGAAAGGCGATAAATTTAAGGTGCTGATTGCCAATTCAGTGGAGTGTTACACTTACGTGTTCGGCCGGGAAACCGATGGCTCAAGCTATGTCCTCTTTCCTTATACGCCAAAGCACTCGGCATACTGTGGAGTGACCGGTACGCGCCTTTTTCCCCGCGATTACTCTATGGTCGCCGATGAAGTTGGCACGCAGGACTATATCGCAATTGTGGTGAGCAAGGAAGAGCTGAACTTTGAAGACTTCAATCAGCGGATCAACCGCAGCAAGGGCGCAACTTATGCGGCAAAGCTCCGCGATGCGCTTGGCAGTGCCCGGTCGCGTCAGGTCGAATTCAAGCAAAGTAGCAACGTGGCTTTTGAAGCCAATACCGAACAGGCCAGTGCCGTGGGCATGGTCATTGAAATCCCAAAGCAATAAAAAAGCACCGCGCCCTGGGAATGGGCAGCGGTGCAGATGTCAAACATTTAGGAAATTTGGGGCGGGGCTGCCAACGATTGGCAGCCCCATCTCAGAGCATGTTTGGAGCGGTTTCGTCATGAAAACCAAGAATTTATGGTTATGGCAAAGTCCCAACACGCTCTAAATGAAAATTTAGTGAGGAAGTCAGAGCTTGCCCCGCATTTCTGCGGGGTTCATAAAGCGTTGATTTGCAATAGCAACGAGCTCCAAACATGCTCTGAGTTGTTAAAACTTAATACCCACACTTAAACTCAGGACGTTATTGCCCCCTTCCGCATTAGCGAAGAAGTCGTCCAGGCCTATTTCGTAGTTCAGATCGGCCGTGAGGAAGAGGAAATTGACGCCTACGCCCACGTTGGCGCCCCAGGTGAAGCTGTTGAGGTCTTCCTTGTTGAAGTCGATGCCGTTTTTCTCATCGACACCTAATATATAGGTTGGCGTGACACCGCCCCGGGCCTGAATACCAATCAGCCCGTTGTCGCCAGTCAGGCGCAGCCCGATGTTCAGAGGGGCTTTCAGCGCCTGAATGGTGGTCTCATCGGAAAAAGCGATGTCATCAGGGTGCTCTACGCCTTCCACGAGGCGGGCGGTGAAGTTGTAGTAGTGCAGTCCTGGTTGCAGGTAGAGCGCTTTATCGCCCATGCGCAGGTCAACGCCCGCGTTCCAGCCCACACGGGCCTCAGCAGTGATATCCTGCAGCTGGGCTTCCACGCCGGAGAAGTTGACGCCGACTTTTGGATTGATTTGGGTCTGGGCCGTAGCAGCAACGCTGGTGATCAATGCAGCAACCGCGACGAATAGGATTTTGGCAGATGATTTCATGGCTTATCTCTTGTTGTTGTGAGGGAATAACGACCCCTATTTTACGATTCGTACCTGCCATGCGTTAAAGTGGCGTTAACCAGCACCTGTTTTTCCTAAGGAAATTCACTTTTACACCAAAAACATCAGTCAGCGTAGAACCTACCCATGCCCAAATTGATTATTTTGGTGACTTTACCTGCGGGAAATGATAAGCACTGCATGACCACAACAGATTTCAAGGCCATTTCTGATACCATACCCCGGCAGCCGGGGGTGTACCGCTTTATTGATGAGACGGATACCATCCTGTACGTTGGTAAAGCCAAGAGCCTGCGCAACCGGGTGTCTTCTTACTTCGGGCAGCGCAAAGACCGCGCCCACCGTACCCGCGTAATGGTGAAAAACGCCTACCGTATTGAATTTACAGTCGTGGAGACAGAAGCCGATGCCTTACTCCTGGAGAATACCCTCATCAAAAAACATCAGCCCCGCTATAATGTGATGCTGCGGGACGATAAGAGCTACTCTTACATCTGCATCAAAAAGGAGCGCTTCCCCCGTATGTTCATCACCCGCCGGGTCATCCGCGACGGTTCGACTTACTTCGGGCCCTACACGAGCAGGGGGCGGCTGAAGATTATCCTGGAGCTGATCAAGCGGCTTTTCCCGCTGCGCACTTGCAGCTATAATTTATCGCAAGACAACATTGAAGCAGGCAAATTTAAGGTCTGCCTGGAGTACCATATCAAAAACTGCATGGGCCCCTGCGAAGGCCTGGAAAGCGAAGCGGACTACAACGAAAAGATCGATCAGGTCCGCAATATTCTGAAGGGCAATTTCGGGGCGGTGAAAAACCACTTCAAAGGCGTGATGCAGCAGCATGCCGAAAATCTGGAATTTGAAAAAGCCCAGCAGATCAAGGAAAAACTGACGGCCTTTGAAGATTATCAGGCGAAGTCTACGGTAGTGAGCACTACCATCCGGGATGTGGACGTCTTCTCCGTGGCATCCGAAGAAAAAGAGGCTTTTGTCAACTACATCAAGGTGGTGAATGGTGCCATCATCCACACGCACACGCAGGAACTGGTCAAAAACCTGGACGACGACGATGAGGCGGGCCTGCTACAGTACGCCATCCCTGTCATCCGGGAGCGGTTCAACAGTATCGCTACCGAGATTATTCTCCCGCAGGAACTGCCCCTCGAGGATGAATCCCTGCAAGTAACCGTACCCAAGATTGGCGATAAACGCCGACTGCTCGATCTGTCTGAGAAGAACCTCAAGTACTACATGCTACAGCGGCAAAAACAGCGGGCATCAGCTCGTCGGAAGCAGACCTCCGCTGAGCGGATTCTGCGCACCATGCAGTCTGATCTGGGGATGGATGCCCTACCCCTGCACATCGAATGCTTCGACAACTCCAATATGCAAGGCAGCTATCCGGTCTCTTCCTGCGTGGTCTTCAAAAATGCCAAGCCCAGCAAAAAAGACTACCGGCATTACAACATCAAGACGGTGGTTGGCCCGGATGACTTTGCGTCTATGCGTGAAGTGGTGCACCGCCGCTACCGCCGCCTGCTGGACGAGGGGGAGTCCCTTCCGCAACTGATCATCATAGATGGGGGCAAAGGGCAGCTAAGTGCGTCAGTAGAAAGCCTGGAAACGCTGGGCATTCTCGACAAAGTAACGATTGTCGGTATCGCGAAGCGGCTGGAGGAAATCTACTTTCCCGGCGACTCTGTACCCTTGTATATCAATAAAAAGTCCGAATCGCTAAAGATCATTCAGCAGGCGCGGGACGAAGCCCACCGGTTTGCCATTACGTTCCACCGCAACAAGCGTTCTCAGCACTTCACAGGCTCTGAGCTTACCAAAATTCCCGGAATCGGAGAGAAGACGGCCCAAAAGCTGCTGGCGCATTTTGGCTCGGTGAAGCGGGTCAAAGACGCCCGGGCTTCTCAGATTGCCGAGGTTGCAGGATTGAATGTGGCGAAGAAAGTAAAGACCTATTTTGCCGATGCAGGCGCAGAATGATAACTTAGTGACGGAGAAAAATTGCATCATTTATTCCTGCCTGCCCGTGAGGCCACGGCCGAACAGGCAGGTCCGTCAAACCACTTAGTACCTCCAAACCCAAAAGAATACCATGTCTGAGACCATCATCATCGGAGCCGGACTAGCGGGCCTTACAGCCGCCAACTATCTTCACCAAAAAGGGAAGCCCTTTCTATTGCTCGAAGCCTCCGATCGGGTAGGCGGACGGGTGAAAACCACCGAAAAGCAAGGCTTTTTGCTGGACCACGGCTTTCAGGTATTGGCCACCGCCTATCCGGAAGCCCGGGCCCTGCTCGATTACAAAAAGCTGGATTTGAAGCCGTTTCTGCCCGGGGCGATGCTCCTGCAGCCGGATGGCAGCCGCGACCGGATTGGCGATCCGCTCCGCGACTGGAGTAGCCTGTTGCCTACCCTGTTTGCCAAAGCAGGCGGACTGGGGAGCAAGTTGGGTATTCTTCAACTGCGCAACCGCCTGAAGGAAATGTCGCAGGAGGCGATCTTTCAACAGCCGGAAATGACCACCGCTCAGGCACTGGAAAAGGAGTACGGTTTCGAGAGCCGTACGGTTAGCCGGTTCTTTAAGCCTTTCTATAGCGGTATTTTCCTGGAAAAAGACCTGGAAACCAGCCGCCGGATGTTTGATTTCGTCTTCAAGATGTTTGCAGAAGGTGCGGTCGCGGTCCCAAATAAAGGCATGCAGCAAATCCCTTTGCAGCTCGCTGCTAATTTACCGGAGCACAGTATCCGGCTGAATTGCAAGGCCGAGCAGGTGGAGGAAGGAAAGGTCTTCCTCGAAAACGGGGAAGTGCTGAGCGCCCAAAACATCGTACTGGCCACGGAGGCCACCGGGCTGGTCCGTAAGTACCTGCCATTGGTCAATACGGCCTATCAGTCCACGACACATGTGCATTTCACCACTAGCCATGCCCCGGTTACCCAACCGATTATTGCCCTGAACACAAGAGGGGGTGACCTGGTCAACAGCATTACGGCGATCAGTCAGGTTGCACCGGGTTATGCGCCTTCCGGCAAAATCCTGCTGTCGGTTTCTATTGTCGGGCAAACGGAGCTGGACGATGTTAGCCTGGTAGGCAAAGTCCGGGGCGAGTTGCAGCACTGGTTTGGGGCAGCGGTCAATGAATGGGATTTGCTGGATATCCGGACGGTGCCCTACGCGCTGCCGGCACAGCGGCATGTCCAACACCATGCTGACTTGTCGGTAGGTGAAGGGCTCTACGCTATCGGTGACCACCTGCTCAACGGCTCCATCAATGCCGCTATGCGGACCGGGCGTTTGGTTGCTGAAAAAATTTTAGAAGCGTAGGGGTGATATGTGTTGGTTTATGAGTGGGAAGTACAGGGAGCAGCCCGTCCTGTAATGGGCTGAGGAAGCCCAATCGTATGGTTTTGCGGATAAGGTGCTGGGCGATATACTATAGCGAATGTAGTCGGAAAAATCAAGTGGAGATGAAGGTAAACATAAGGCAGGAGCCACCCCGGAATGTAGTATTCCGGAGTGGCTCCTGACCGTATTATGCGCTTTTAATCTACGCCAGTTAAGGCATGACCACCGCATCAATAGCGTGGATGATGCCGTTCGAGGCATTCACATCTGTCACGACTACCGTGGCGGCGTTGCCCTGAGCATCGGTAAGGATAACCTTGCCATCCTGTATAGTGGCTGCCAGGTTGCCACCATTAACAGTAGGGATGGTGTAAGTACTATTTTCCGCACTTTTAATGGCATTAGTGAGTGTCTTGGCATCTACTTTTCCAGCGACTACGTGGTAGGTAAGAATCCCTGCCAGCTGCTCCTGATTTTCGGGCTTAAGCAGGCTTTCCACGGTACCTTCCGGTAGTGCTGCAAAGGCTGCATTGACCGGTGCAAATACGGTGAATGGCCCTTCTCCCTGTAGTGTTTCCACTAAGTTGGCGGCCTGTACGGCAGCCACCAGAGTGCTGAATTGCTCATTATTCATGGCTACCGTGACAATATCCGGGGTAGACAACAGGGCGGCCGGGTCAACTCCTTCGGGCAACAGGACCTCATCGATGAGGTGAATGACGCCGTTTGAAGCCATCAGGTCTGCACTCGTGACGGAGGCGGAATTGCCCTGTGGGTCTTTCAGTACCACTGCGCCGTCCTCAAGTGTGGCAATGAGCGGGCTACCGTGGAGGGTCTGCAGCGTGGAGCTTTCCTGCCCCATTTCGATTGCGGAGGTAATATCTGAGGCTTGGAGTTTGGAGCTGACCACGTGGTAGCGCAGAATAGCTGCAAGCACCTCTTTGTGCTCAGGTTGGAACAAGGCTTCCCGGATTTCTGTCGGCAGGGCTTCAAAAGCTTCGTTGGTCGGTGCGAATACCGTGAACGGGCCTTCTCCTTCCAATGCGGAGGTCAGGTCGGCGGCAGTCAGGGCTTCTACCAGCGTACTGACCTGATCATTGGCCCCGGCAATTTGCACGATATTTTCTGTTGGAGCAGGTGTTCCGCAAGCCTGAAGCATCAGCGCTAAGGAACAGGCAGCCAAAATGGCTTTAAGGTTGAAATGGGTCTTCATAGTCTACTAATTGTGGTTTACTAATGGTTTACTAATGCGAAGCCATGCGCGACTTCAAAGCCACAACAGTAAAGCGGTGCTTATGTTCTGCCCGGACAGGAATGGGAGGCAGGGCGGTGAGCCGGAGGCTTAGGGCTTGTATTGCAGGATATCGATGCGCTCCTCACAGAAGTCAAAGTCGACTTCTACATTGGAAGCAATAACCAGAGTGCGCTCGTTGGCATAATCTTCAATGAGCTGCCGGTACCACTGTACGCCTTCAGTATCCAGGTTGGTGGTGGGCTCGTCCAGCAGCAGGTAGGGCGTGTCTGAAAGAATGGCCAGGGCAAGTTTAAGCCGCTGTTTCATCCCCGATGAGAAGTTGCGGATGAGCTTGCGGCGGGCTTTTTTAAAACCAAGAATACCATAGATGTCATCGGGTTGCAGTTGCTTCTGAAAGGGCTTAAACCGTTTGTGAAACTCGAGTGCCTCTATTAATGTGAGTTCTTCAATGAGCTCAATGTAAGGTGCGGCATAAGCCAGGTGTTGGTAGACCTCGCTGACAGGAAGGGGCTTACTATTTAAGCTGAATTGAATTTTGCCTCTGGAGGGCGTCAGGTGCCCGGAAAGCATCTTCATCAGGGTGGACTTTCCTGATCCGTTTGGTCCGGTGATGGCATAACGCTGTGCCGGGTGGATGGTCAGCGCCACGCCTCTCATGATCCATTCCATTTTGTAGCGCTTACCCACGCCCGCTAATTCAATCTTCATCCGGATTTTTTCCGTTCAGTTGCTGAAAGCCCCGCATGATGCCCGGGTCGGCGCTCTTGATGAAGTCCAGGATGGCATCGCGCTCGTCGGTGGGCTCCAGGGAGTCTTCAATAATCTCCAGTGCATGAGAGGTGCTGTACCCTTTGACAAACAGGATGCGGTAAATTTCCTGTATTTCGTTGATTTTTTCTGTCTTAAACTGCCGGCGGCGCAGCCCGATGCTGTTGACGCCTGCGTAGGAAAGAGGCTCCCGGGCCGCTTTTACGAAAGGCGGTACGTGTTTACGCACCAAAGATCCCCCGGCAATAAAGCTATGCTTACCGATGTGGATGAATTGCTGTACCGCAACCAGGCCTTCCAGAATAGCGAAGTCTCCAACCTGCACATGGCCCGCCAGATTGACGTTATTGGCCAGGATGACGTTATCGCCCAGTATGCAATCGTGCGCCACATGTGCGTAAGCCATCAACAGGCAGTTTTTGCCGATCCGGGTTGTATTGGCGTAAGAGGTGCCCCGGTTGACGGTCACGTACTCCCGGACGGTAGTATTATCGCCTATTTCAGCGGTGGTCTTTTCCCCTTTGAACTTCAGGTCCTGAGGGATACCGGCAATGACCGCCCCCGGGAAGATCTTACAGTTTTTGCCGATCCGTCCGCCTTCAAAGATGGTGACAGACGGGCCGATCCAGGTACCATCACCAATTTCAACGTCCTTGTCGATGTAAGCGAATGGGCCAATTGTGACATTTTGCCCAATCTTGGCTTCCGGATGAATGTAGGGTACGGCGTTGCTATTGTTCGTATTCATCTTATGAGCGCTTAACGATTTGAGCAGTCAGTTCGGCCTCTGATACAATTTTGTTGCCCACGTAGGCAGTGGCTTGCATCTGGCAGATTCCCCGGCGGATAGGGGCCATGAGTTCCATTTTGAACAGGACCGTATCGCCCGGGACGACTTTGTTTTTAAATTTAGCGTTCTCGATTTTCAAAAAGTAGGTGTCCCAGTTACCGGGGTCATCAACGGTAGACAGGGCCAGGATGCCTCCGGTCTGCGCCATGGCTTCTATTTGCAGGACGCCCGGCATGACCGGATTGCCAGGAAAGTGCCCCTGGAAGAACCCCTCGTTGAAGGTGATGTTCTTGACGCCTACGACGTGGGTGTCAGACAGCTCCGTAATTTTGTCCACCAGCAGGAAAGGGAAACGGTGGGGGAGCCATGCTGCGATTTTTACGGAATCGAACAGCGGTTCCGCGTCAGGGTCGTAGTGCGGTTTACCTTTAAGTTTGCGCTTTTCGACGAGCACTCTTTTAAGTACTTTCGTAAACTCAATATTCGGGGTATGGCCAGGCTTGGTAGCGAGGATTTTCCCTTTGATGGGCATGCCGAGGAGGGAAATATCGCCTACCACATCGAGCAGTTTATGGCGGGCCGGCTCATTTTTGAACTGCAGCTTGAGGGTGTTCAGGATGCCGTCATCATAGTCAACGGTTACGCTGGGTTTGCCGAGTTTTTCTGCCAGGCGGTCCAGTTCGTCCTGTTCAACCTTGCGGTCTACGATCACGATCGCATTATCCAGGTCACCGCCTTTGATAAGGTTCTGCTCGAAGAGGAACTCCAGTTCGTGCAAAAAGACAAAAGTCCGGCAGGGCGCAATTTCTTTGGCATAGTCCGTAGTGCCATTCAGGTGGGCGTACTGCTGGCCCAGTACGTTGGAGTTGAAGTCAATCATAGCGACTACTTCAAAGCCATCGTGCGGTAATGCGACCAGTTCGGAGCCCGTAGCTTCATCTTTGTAGAAAATGGGTTCCTCCACTACAAAGTACTCCCGGGCTTTGTCCTGTGTTTCAATACCTGCTTTTTGCAGCGCTGCCACAAAAGGGCCGGCACTGCCATCGAGAATGGGAACTTCCGGGCCGTCCAGCTGAATGAGCACATTATCGACACCCAGGCCGGAAAGTGCAGATAAGACATGCTCTACGGTATGGACTTCGGCCTGGCCTACCTTAATGGTCGTACCCCGCTGAGTGGAAACAACGCGGTTGATGTCCGCGCTCAGTACAGGCTCTTTTTCCATATCCATGCGCTGAAACTTATAGCCATGGTCAACCGGAGCCGGATGGAAAGTCAGCTTCACAGTTTTGCCGGTGTGCAGGCCTACACCTTCCACACTGACGGTATTCTTGATCGTATGTTGTTGCTCCATAAGAGTTGTAGTCAGCTGAATTTTTCTGCAAAGATAGGATTTTCGCGGATAGTACCGTTAAACGAGACCTTATTGGTCGGCTTTGGGGGGCTTCAGGGATTCCAGCTCCCGTTCTAAACGGCTGATAGTTTTATAGAGTTCCGGTAGCTTTTTGAAGACAGAGTGGGAACGGATAAAATCACGGTAAGGCATGATCGGTGAGCCAAACCAGGCCTGATTCGGTTCTTTAATGTGTCCGGCGATGCCGCTCTGCGCCTGTATCTGTGAGCCATCTGCGATTTCTACGTGTCCGGCGAACCCTACCTGCCCGCCAATACGGCAATATTTGCCAATTTTGGTACTGCCGGCGATGCCACTTTGTGCCGCGATGACGGTATGAGCACCAATTTCCACATTATGCCCCACCTGTATCAGGTTGTCGAGCTTTACCCCTTCCCGGATGATGGTGCTGCCCATCGTGGCCCGGTCGATGGTCGTATTGGCACCAATTTCCACCTCGTCTTCAATGACGACATTCCCAACATGGACGATTTTATCATAGCTCCGGTCTTCTTTTGGGGCAAACCCAAAGCCATCACTGCCGATCACCGCGTTGGCATGAATAATGCAATTCCGGCCCACCTCACAGCGGTCCAGGATTCGGGCACCGGGATAGATCAGTGTATTCGGGCCGATTTTGGCCCCTTTGCCGATGTAGGCCTGCCCCATGATGATCGCACCCTCTCCAACCTGAGCTCCAGCCTCAATGATCGCAGCAGCGCCAATGCTCACCTGATTGCCGAGCATGGCTTCATCGCTGATTACAGCCGTATCAGAAATGCCGGGCGCTGGCTTTGCCTGTTGCCCAAACTGTTGCAGTAAGCGGGCAATGGAGGCGTACACATCGTCCACCCGTATCAGGGTAGCGGATACGGGTGACTTAGGTTCAAAGTCCTTGCTCACCAGTAGGACGGAGGCGGTTGTTGTATAGGCATACGATTCGTATTTCGGATTGCCGAGAAATGAGATGGTACCCTCTCCTCCTTCCTCAATTTTGCTGGGCTGGCTGACGGTTATATCGGGATTCCCCTCGAGGGTGCCTCCCAGAAAATGTGCGAGTTCTCTTGCTGTAATTTGCATCCCGCAAAGGTAATAAAAAGGCAGAAATGGCAGATACCTGTGCGTGGGATTTGAATAGGTAGTTTGGATATACGGTAGTGTCAGGGACGAAAGTAAAAACAGGCGCAGGATATCCGGAAGTCTTCATTCTAAAGCAAGTAATCTTGGTGTGTATAACAAATTGCACAAAACACAAAGGCAACCCTCTGCATTTAAGCCCTATGGCTGCTGGGGTAGAGCTTCCCGCTCTGCTCCAGCTTATCCAGGAGAGGCAAACGGCAAATGCTGCCAAGCTATTCAAAAAGTGCAATTTGTTATGCACACGCTATGGCCAGGCATGGCAATGAAAATTCAAATCTTGCTGAACACCATCTTTATGAAATCAGAGATCGTGAGTTCAATGATGTGTACAAATATGGAATTTGCGGGGACTCACTGTTGGAAGACGGGAGTTCTCCCAGGGCTTTACGCCAGGTTAAAGAGTTGAACAGAGCAGTTAGGTGGTTACGATTTTTCCATAAGGTTGTTGTCACAGGAATCTCCGGTCGCTTAAAAGCCAAAAAGTTAGAAAGTGAATATATTGATCAGCATAAAGCTAGTGCCTCAAGTCATAGATCTCTGATACTTAAGTTGAAGTTGTTTTTCGACTAATCAAGGCGAAGGTTCACGACTTTAGCCCGAGCTAAAGGAGCGGTTCTTCAACGAAGAGTAGGCGGAAAAGAACGAAACTTGGGGTGTCAAGGATTTATGGCTTGAGGCACCAGGTTCGGACATGTGCCACCGGGCAATGATGCATTTGAAGAGTAAACGTCCGAGCAACCCCGTATTGCCTGCGCCAGTCGCAAGCGCGACCTTTGTCGAAAAAGGCAAGAGATGAAAAACAATGGCCGCGCCGAAGAGATGGCGCAACTTTTAGAAGAGCAAGCTTCTTCAGGCATGAGCA
>NZ_JAVJSK010000026.1:0-61376 GCF_040219495.1 Phaeodactylibacter sp.
CCTGCAACCCTCAGGATACAGGTAGCGTTACGCAGACTTTTATGAGCCAGTTAGGGTGTGACTCTATTGTTGTCAACCAAACCCTTTTGTGGCCCAGCGACACCACTTTGCTATTCAGCGAAAGTTGTAGCCCCACGGATACCGGTACCGTCGTGCAAAACCTGGCCAATCAATTCGGGTGCGACTCTACCGTCATTACTACCACGACGCTACTGCCTAGCGACACCACACTGCTATTCAGCGAAAGCTGCAGCTCCTTGGATACCGGTACCATAGTGCAAAATCTCGCCAATCAGTTCGGGTGCGACTCTACCGTCATTACCACCACGACGCTGTTGCCTAGCGACACCATATTCCTGAATGCCATAAGTTGCAACCCTCTGGATACCGGGGCTACGGTACAGATGCTCACCAATCAATTCGGGTGCGATTCTACCGTTATCACCACCACGACGCTGGCAGAAGAATACCTGATTACCAATACAGACTATTCCTGCAACCCTCAGGATACAGGTAGCGTTACGCAGACTTTTATGAGCCAATTAGGGTGTGACTCTATTGTTGTCAACCAAACCCTTTTGTGGCCCAGCGACACCACTTTGCTATTCAGCGAAAGTTGTAGCCCCACGGATACCGGTACCGTCGTGCAAAATCTGGCCAATCAGTTCGGGTGCGATTCCACCGTCATTACTACCACGACGCTACTGCCCAGCGATACCACTTTGCTATTCAGCGAAAGCTGCAACCCCATGGATACCGGTACCGTCGTGCAAAACCTGACCAATCAGTTTGGGTGCGATTCCACCGTCATTACTACCACGACGCTGTTGCCTAGCGATACCACTTTGCTATTCAGCGAAAGCTGCAACCCCATGGATACCGGTACCGTCGTGCAAAACCTGGCCAATCAGTTTGGGTGCGATTCCACCGTCATTACTACCACTACGCTGCTGCCTAGCGATACCACTTTGCTATTCAGCGAAAGCTGCAATCCCGTAGATACCGGCACCGTCGTGCAAAACCTCGCCAATCAGTTTGGGTGCGACTCTACCGTCATTACAACCACTACCCTGTTGCTTAGTGATACTACGCTCCTGTTCAGCGAAAGCTGCAACCCCGTGGATACCGGTACCGTCGTGCAAAACCTGGCCAATCAGTTTGGGTGCGATTCTACCGTCATCACAACCACTACGCTGTTGCCTAGCGATACCACACTGCTCTTTAGCGAAAGCTGCAACCCCGTAGATACCGGTACCGTCGTGCAAAACCTCGCCAATCAGTTTGGGTGCGATTCTACCGTCATCACCACCACTACGCTGTTGCCTAGCTATCAGATACCGGTTGTTCTAGATATTTGTGCCGGTGACAGTATATTTTTCAATGGCAGCTATTATTCTGAGCAACAGCCAGCGGGAATAGATACGCTGAACACAGTAGACGGTTGTGACAGCATTCTGGTTGTGAGCATTAACGTGCTGTTGGAGCCTGAGATCCGATTCTTAAGGGACACTCTTTGCACCGGGGAAACATTGGAATTGTACGGCACGACCTATTCTGCTGCACAGCCAACAGGGCAGCACACTATCAGCAGCTTGGAAAATGGGTGTGACTCTGTCATTATGAATATAGAGCTAACCTTTAATACACCCGTAGCAGAGCTCGAGCTATCAGACCCAGGCTGTCCGGACAGCACCGGTCTTTGGGCAATCAGGCGACTTTCGGGGGGGCTTCCGCCCTACACTTATGCCATTGATGGTACCAACTTTGAGGTGGCAGAAGGCTTACCGCTACGCGGACCTATTCTTCCCGGGAATTATATACTCGTCATTCGGGACGCATTGGGCTGTGAAGCACAACAGGCTTTCGAAATACAGGCCATGCCTCCGCTTACCCTCGACCTTGGTGGGGATATTGAAGTCCGCCAGGGAGATACCGTTACGCTCAGTCCGGAACTCAACTTCACACCAGATACTTTGATTTGGTCACCGGTCGACCTGCTGAACTGTACCGATTGCCTTAACCCATCGCTTGTGCCGTTGAACAGTACAACTGTCACCCTGCGCGCCCTGCTGGATGCCGGCTGTGCAGTAGAAGACGAGGTATTGATACAGGTAGACAAACGCATACCCGTATTTGCCCCAAACGCATTCAGCCCCAACGGGGACAACAACAATGATTTCTTCACGCTTTTCGCCAAGTCAAACCAGGTGATGGAGATCAACGTACTAAGTATCTATGACCGTTGGGGCAACCAAGTGTTTGAGGAACGGTCTTTTCCACCCAATGAAGAGAGCATGGGCTGGGATGGAACAAGCCGTGGGCAGGTGCTCAATAGCGGAGTCTTTGTTTACATGGCAGAAGTCAGGCTATCTGATGGCCGTATCCTTAATCTGGAGGGAGAGGTCTTGCTATTGCGTTAGTAATTCATTAGCGATGCAAGTTGGGCACCAAAACCCCGATCAGGGCACCAATACCATAACCTACAATTACATCAGTGGGAAAATGCTTGCCCGCTTTAACCCTCCACAGAGCAGTCAATGCCGGAAGCGTGGCTGCAGTAGCCCAAACCAACCCCTTGTTTTGCATCTCCGGCCGGTTTTGCACCAGGGTTTGCGCCGTGAAGAAAGACATGGCTGCGGTATTGGAAGCATGCCCGGAGAAAAAGGAAAGTCGGGCTTCAGGATCAATTTTTAGTGCTTCCCCGGTCAGAGGGTTGTAGGTGTAGGGGCGGCTGCGGCGGGCCCCAATTTTCACCAGACGAGTGATGCCATTCGTGACCAGTAACGTTTCCAGCCACATCAAAGACACGACCCCGTAGTTTTCCCGGCTATTTGACTCCGCCAATAAGCCTAATGGCAATAGCAGCGCCGTACGCAGGGCGACATCAGAAGCTAGGCGGGCTTTCTCACTGGCTTGCAGCGTAGCAATACGATCCAGGCTGTTTAACTTTAGTGGGTCCAGGAGTTCGAGGTCATCCAGCGTCATACCCGGCATCTTCTTTTGAAGCGGTATGCTGAGCCCATAGGTTAATGCACCAGTCCCCAGCAGCCCGCCATCGACCGGCCAACTGAGTTGATGGACCTGGCTCTGTGCTGAAGTAGGCAACAGTACCAGGAACGTGAGGCAATACCAGAAATACTTAAAGGGCATAAATCGCATAGACAAAGGGTTTTAGTACTGGCAAAGTAAAAATTTCCGGAATAAATCCCATCTCTAAATGATTTTCAGTCCTAACTTAGTGGAAATTATTGCCTAAAGCCTATGCAAGCCAATACCTGGACCCTGGACCGCATCATCAATATTCTACTCTATCTCGGCGGCATCGCTCTTTTTCTCTGGCTGCTGGACTATCTAAGTCCTTATCTGACTTCCTTCTTCATTGCCCTTTTCGTAGCCTACCTGCTGGAGCCAGTGGTCCGTTTTTTTCAGCAACGGCTTAAGGTACGGATTCGGTGGCTGGCAGTGCTGCTCACCCTAGTTAGCCTGATCGGTTTCCTCATTTTGGTCGGCCTGCTGGTCGTCCCCGCTCTCAATGTAGAGATTGCCAAAATGCAGGCGTTGTTTGAGGGGAGTTTAGACCTGCATTTCGAATCCCTGCTCCCGCCAGAAGTGCTGGCGGAGATTCAGGCTTATCTGCACAGTGAGGAGCTCAAAGCCTTACTCACAGAAGAGAATATTTACAATTATGGTGTCCTGATCCTATCCTATATCTGGAGTGGGCTGAGCAGTGCCATGGGCATCGTTTTGGGGCTCTTTAGCATCATCACGTTCATGCTCTACCTGGTCTTTATCATGCTGTTTTATAATGACTTTGCAGATAACTGGGAGGCGGTCATCCCTCCCGCCTACCGGGAACCCGCCGTCATGTTGGTGCACGATGTGGAAGATGGCATGCAAGTGTATTTTCGCGGGCAGGCCTTGGTGGTTTTTTGGGTCTGCATCCTTTTTGCGACCGGCTTCAATCTGATTGGGCTGCCATTAGGCATACTACTGGGCATCTTTGTGGGCCTGCTCAACTTTGTACCTTACCTGCAGACACTGGGGCTGTTGCCTGCGCTGCTGCTGGCCGGAGCGCAAGCCGTGGAAACCGGGGAAAGCTATTGGGTATGTGCCGGTGGGGTACTCCTGGTATTTGTGGTGGTACAGGCGGTGCAGGAAATCATTCTCACCCCCCGGATTTTAGGCAATGCCACCGGGCTGAACCCGGCGGTAATCCTCCTCGCACTTTCAGTATGGGGCGGATTGTTCGGGGTGATTGGTATGGTAATCGCCTTACCGCTTACTACCCTGCTGATCAACTACTACAAGCGGTTCGTTTTACAGGACACCCCACTGACCGAAGAAGAATAGACTGACAGGCCCGACCTGTACATGGTTTGTTATTCGTTAACAGGGCTTCTAGTAATGGGCCGGTACTGCCACCACAAAGACAGCAGAAAGGCGGAGATCAGGTGCCAAACGCCCCAAAAGGCCGCCACCAGTGCCATTCCACCCAATCCATCAAAGAAATTAAAGATCAGGATGAGCGCCAGCCCTGAGTTCTGAATGCCCGTTTCAATGGAAATGGCCCGGGCATCCGCCTGAGGCAGGCCATTCCTGAACGCCCACTGATAACCGACAAAGAGCGCTGCTGCATTGTGGATCACCACCAGGTAGAAAACGATGTGGAGGTAATTAACGATGTTGTCGTAATTGGCGTAAAGCGCGAAGATCACAAACCCGATGAAGATAGCCATGGACAGCGTGCGGACAGGCTTCTTCAGCATAGTAGTGGTTTTGGGGAAGCGGGCGTGTAACCACATACCAATCAGCAAAGGCACCAAAATCAGTTGCACGATCGTTGTCACCATGCTCATTGGATCAACGTAAATATCGCTTTGTAAACCAGCTGAGCCAGGCACAACCGGGGCCAGCAGTGTAAAGTAAAGCGGTGTGATGACCACTGCGGCCAAAGTAGATATGCTCGTCATCAATACCGACAAGGCCGTATTCGCCCGGGAAAGATGAACCGCAAAATTGGAGACATTCCCGCCCGGGCAGGTCGATACCAGCAACATGCCCAAAGCGATACTCGGTGCGGGCCGGAAAAGGTAGATCAACCCGATGGTCAGTATGGGTAGGAGAATGAGCTGGGAGCTGAGCCCGATTAATGGGGCTTTTGGCCGTTTCAATAACTTCCGGAAGTTATCAATACGCAGGTCAAGGGCCACTCCAAACATGATGAAGGCCAGACAGATATTCAGCAAGGTGAGCTGCTCCGGATTAAAGTTGATTTTTATGGCATCAATAGCGTTCATCTCTGCAACTTTGGACGCCCTAAATGTAGGAAGAAAACCAGAAAGACAAGGCAACACTCGTATTGGCCCTATGGTTTTGCCTATATTCGGTACCGGATGAACTAAAGAATCATGATGAAGCACCTGATCCTGACGAGTTTGATACTAGGCAGTGCGATGGCACTATCAGCGCAGAATGCTCTGGACGCCTTAATACAGGAAGCGCGCGATGACCACGCTCACCTTTCCCGCACGAATGACCCTTATGCCGGCCTGAAAGCAGCCGTGCAAGAGGACTATCCTTACCTGCAAGACCTTTACCAGCATTACCACCTGCACCCGGAGCTGTCCTTCCACGAAAAGGAAACCTCCGGGCGCATGGCTTCAGAGCTGCAGCAACTGGGATTTGAAGTCACCGAAAAGGTTGGTGGATATGGCGTGGTCGGTGTACTACGCAATGGCGAAGGCCCAACGGTGCTTGTCCGGGCAGATATGGATGCGCTGCCGATTGTTGAGGACACAGGCCTGCCTTATGCCAGCACCGTTACTACAAAAGATGACGCCGGAAATGAAGTAGGCGTGATGCATGCCTGCGGGCACGATGTGCACATGACAGTTTGGACCGGAGCCGCCCGGCAGTTAGCAGAGCGGAAAGATCAGTGGAGCGGCACGCTCGTTTTCATTGGTCAACCGGCCGAAGAACGGGGCGGCGGCGCTAAAGCCATGCTTGCGGACGGGCTTTACGAGCGGTTTCCCAAACCAGACTATGCGATTGCACTGCACGTAAACGCGGGTATGGAGGCCGGTAAAGTAGGCTGCCGGAGTGGGTACAGCCTGGCGAATGTAGACATGATGGATATCACCGTGTACGGACAGGGCGGGCACGGGGCTTATCCCCACACTACCAAAGACCCGGTCCTTCTTGCTTCCAGAATTGTTGTCGCTCTGCAAACAGTGGTCAGCCGTGAACTATCGCCTTTGGAGCCAGCGGTGGTCACAGTAGGGTCCATTCACGGAGGTACCAAGGGCAACGTTATCCCCAATGAAGTAGGGCTCGAGCTCACCCTGCGTTCCTATACCGATGAGGTCCGGGCAGCCATTATTGAGAAAATCAACCGCATTTGCAAAGGGGTAGCCCTATCTGCCGGACTGGAAGAAAGCCAGTACCCGAAGGTAGAACTCCGGGACGAGTTCACCCCGGCTACCTACAATGACCCCGAACTAGCCAATCGGGTACAGCAGGTTTTCGTCAAAGCACTGGGCAAAGACCGTACCCTTGACGTGGAACCGGTGATGGGAGGTGAAGACTTCGGCCGCTACGGACGTACTGAAGAAGAAGTCCCCATTTTCATGTTTTGGCTGGGCACCGTAGCTAAGGAGCAAATGGCGGCCGCTGAACGGGGGCAGTTACAGTTGCCGTCGCTGCACAACTCTGGCTTTGCTCCTGATCCTGAGCCGACAATCACGACAGGTGTGGTGGCAATGACAGCCGCAGTCCTCAATTTGCTCCAATAAAGAATGCCCCGCTTACAACCCGGAAGTTGCAAGCGGGGCACCGGCTCAAGTAGCTGAAAGAGTGGTTATTCGAATGTGACGTCTTTCATATTGTAAGCATCTTTGTTTATACGCAGCTCGTTATCGAGCACCATTTGATAGGAACCATCATCGCCCTGCAGGTAGATAATGTCATTCTTGACCAGGGTTTCTTCATCATCGGCTTCCATCCTGCGAAATTTGGTCAGGATATCTAAATCTGTATCCCCATCAAGGTCAGTGATAAAGCTGTCCTGTTGGTAGCAGAAGTCCCCCTTGCAGTAAGCATAAGCCAAGACCTGCACCGGCTCCATTACTTCTCCATTGAGATCAAAAAGTACAATCGTATTAGGCCCTTTGTCGGAAGGCATCCTTACCAGATAGTGCTCCGCTTTATTGCCCTTAATACTGTAGATACCATAGGCATAAGCTTTATCCGCTTCAAGCAGGGCGCGGTAAGTCCCGGAAAACATTTCATAATAGGCTTTAGGAATCTCTTTCCCTTTGAAAGGATAATTGTAGGGTAGTTCATCATCATGATGTGCGTATACTCGTAAGTTACCGACGTTGCTCTCCTCAAACAGCGCAATGAATGCTGCGGCTTCGGGACTAGCCGGTACGTTGGCAGCAGGATAAGGGCGCACATCAAATTCCCCGTAGGAAGTATCTTGCTCTTGCCCGATAGCAGAAAGCGTCATACAAACAGAAAGAATCAGCAAACTCAGGAATCGCATATTTTACAGTGTTTTTAATTTCTTATTCAACTGTAAAACAACGACTTACGGGCACATGTTCGTTCAATTCACCCTTCACGCATCTCTTCCTGGTATTCCTGCAGCAGCCCCCACTGCCCTTCTACAGCCAGGCGTGCCTGTGCTGGCCAGGTTGAGGGGTCGTGCATGTTATAGTTGGGCCCGGAAGCTTCAAGCACTTCGCGCAGATGCCCGGTATCGGCGGCAGCCAGTTCGCCCCAATTGCTGATACCAGCGGTCTTGAGCGCATCCGCTACCATAGGCCCGATGCCTTCAACGATGGTTAGGTCGGAGGGGTCTTCTGACAATGGAGCGATCTTAGATTTGAAGTCATCCGGGTTTTCCTGCTTTTGGAGCGCCAACTGAGCAGCCTGTTCCACCCATTGGTCTTTTTCGATCCGCCCTTCGAAGTAACCAATGGCTTGCGTTACTTCCTGAATGCGCCCGGAGTCCCAACTGCTCATTTCTTCGTAAGTGTTCACCCCGATATCATTGAGCTGCTTTTCCAGGAAATTGCCAATGCCTTCGATGCGGGTCAGATCGTCCCGTTCCTCTACCTGCTCTCTGATTTTGTCCATATAGGGTTTCCGGGAGGTAAAGCGCAGCTCCGGTTCTTCATCGACAACCGTGGCATCCGGCAGGCCGGGCATGGGGTGGACCTCAGGGTGCAATTGGGTTTCCTGTGGTGTAATACTTCGGGGCACTTCACCCACTTTCAAGGCGTTCAATTCGGCATGCAGCGCTGCATTATCGCTGGACAAGGCTTCCATTTGGTACTCTAATGCTTCCAGCCGCTGCTGATTGCCGCTGCTGCCGTTTTGCCCCGGCGGTACCTGACCGGCCCCCGCTTCCTCCAACGCATTAGCCAATGCCTGATTCTCTGACCGCAGCGCCGTGATTTCGCCATTCAGGTCATCCACAATTTGCTGGTAGGAGTCTCCACTATGCCCCCCTTCTTCCAACTGCCGGTTGAGTATAAAAATTTCTTTATCCAGTTGTTCTTTTTCTTCCTCCACGCGATTGAGGCCAGCTTCTGCTTCCTGCAGGGAAAATCCCAACTTTTTGAGGTCAGCATCTTTCAGGGACAATTGTTCGCGCAGGGCTTCTGTTTCTGCCCGTGCATCAGCTAGTTCTTTTTTTTTATCCTTCAGCTCGCGCCGAAGTTCGCGCACCCGGCGGCTCCGCAGCAGGTAGCCTAAAAGCAGCCCAAAGAGAAAGGCCACCAGCATAACGATGAGGATAAAGATACTTTCGCGGGCAGTAAATTGGCTGAATAAGTTACTCAAGTCCATGGTTTATTGGTATTAAAACGGGCAAAAGCCCAGGGTTATTAACTAGGTTGACAGGCCGGGCCTACTGTGTGGCAGTAGAATCAGCAGCGGTGCTCAAAACGAAATTGACCCGCCGGTTTTTCTGCCGCCCTTCCGGATTATCACCACCTGAAGGCTGGGAATTGGGCGCTACGGGCCGGGTTTCCCCTTCGGAGTCGATTTGTATTTCTGCGGTCACATCCAGTGAATCCTGGAAATAAAAGCGGGCATTTTCCGCCCGGCGCATCCCCAGGTCCAGGTTGTAAGCATCCGACCCAATGCTGTCGGTATGCCCGATGATAGCCATACTTGCCTCCGGGTTGAGCTCCAGGTAGGTCCTCACAGAATCGGCATACAGTTGTAATGAAGGCCCCGGCTTAAATGCCGCAGAGTTGTACTCAAAGTTAGCATCCGAAAAGGTCATATTCTTAAAGGTGAATAAGACTTTCTCGAAGCCGCCCTCCACAGCAGAGGGGTCATAGAGGTCAAACAAAACCGGTTCCCGCAGTTGGCGGTCTTCGCTAATGCCGTAGTCAAGGGTGAAACGGTTTTGATTGATCCCCCTGCGCATCATCAGTTTACGGATTTGGTCTGCGCGGGCCAAGCCTAAATTTTCAAAAAAACCAGGGGCAACCTCACTTTCGCTTTCGCGGTAAAGGGCGGTGAGGGTCACGTTGCGGTCCGTGTGGTCTTTCAGGATTTCCGCCAGTGTATCCAAAAAGAAACGATTCTTGTCATTGAGTCGGGGCTGCAAGCTGGCCGAGTCAAAGGCAAACTGATCGTACCCACGAAGCAGGACGCTATCGCCTTCCGTCAGCTGCAGAGTTTGTAAACGAGCATCGACCAGCTCTCCGGGACCACACTGTTGCCGAAGCTCACAGATGAAGTACCACCGCGCCAACAAAGCGAAAGCCAGGAAACCCAGAAAAACCAGTATGGCCAAAAAACGCATAGTGTTCTAAGTTGGTTATTCGTTAGTACAAAGGGGATTCACCCTTTGGTTATTGCCAAAGTAATACTTTTCTTCCTAAAATGCCCGAAGCGGTTTGGGAAATAGCCGCAGGTGCAGGCAGCCTTCTAAATTTTTTCGATAAAAGTATCCAAATCTGCGGTGGTGCCCAGCCCTAATTTTCTACTCAGCCGATGGCGGTT
The DNA here is from genome assembly GCF_040219495.1 of Phaeodactylibacter sp. Taxonomy (GTDB): domain Bacteria; phylum Bacteroidota; class Bacteroidia; order Chitinophagales; family Saprospiraceae; genus Phaeodactylibacter. Next base: position 10,024 of record NZ_JAVJSK010000026.1, read on the forward strand.
GCGCCACACGCTTTGGAGAGAAATCCCTAAGGCATCCGCTATTTCCTTACTATCAAATTTCAACTTTATGAGCAAAACAAGGCGGGTTTCGCCAGAGGTCAGCTTAGGGAACTTGTACTTCAAACTATCAAGCAACCCCGGGAAGCTTTCCTCGTAGCGCTCCTTAAAAACGAGCCAATCTCTGTCTGTCAGTATTTTCATGCTTTTTAGCCCCCCAAACTCCTGGGGCGTATTGCCAACTATTGAAGCCGGAAGATTGCCCTTTTGGCTGAGTTTGATTTGCAACTCCTCAATAAGCTGGCTTTTCAGTGCCAACGCCCGTTCGGTATTACTGAGCTCTTTTTCCGCTTCCTCGAGCTGATTCCTCGAACGCTCCAATGCTTTTGATTTTAGTTTTTCCCGGGCATGGATCAGTTCTTTTTCCTGCGACAACAAGTGGTTCTTTTGTACAAGAATAAGCCGGCGATTGTGCTGCCTGATGTAAAGTGCCGAAAGCAGGAGAATGACCGACAGCAGGGCGAGCGCCCAGACAAACTGCCGCAGTCTTAAGGATTGGTGCTCTTGCTCCAGGCTAGCTATCCGATGCTCTTTTTGTGAACTTTCATACCTCGCTTCAAGTCTGACCACCTCTTTGGCTTTATCCGAGTCTAACTTGATTCTGTATAGCCGATGGCTTTCATTGGCTTCGTTCAATGCGCTTTCCCAATCACCACGTTTCGCATAAATATCACTCAGCATTCTGTGCGCAGCATAGAGATTGCCGGTGTCTGGGGAAGCCAATGACTCTTTGATATACCATTCTGCAGAATCCAGTTGCCCAAGGTTAAGATAACACTCCCCGAGTGCCAAAGGTACCTGGAAATAAGAAATACGGATACTGCCAAATGGATTTTGGTGGTAAGCGCCCTGAAATAAAGGAAGAGCCAACTGATACCGCCCTGCTTCGGAATAAGCCCTCGCGAGCCTGTAGTCCATAATAGCGGGTAGCTCTTTTTCAGGGTTGGCTTCCTTAAAGATTTTTTGCATTTGCTTTACCCAGTAAATACTGGAGTCCGGTTGAGTTCTAAGATAGTGGACACTCAAGTGACTCGCTGTCCTTGCCCGAAATCTCCAGGGGTTGTATATTTTAGAGACATCCGCTTTCCAACTTTTTTGTGCCCACTCCAGGGACTGAGGCCTGTCCCCACTGCGCTCATAAGCTACAGTAATATCAGAGTAAAGATTTGCATGCCGGTCAGAAAAATGGCTGCTTGCCTTATTCAGGACGTCCAGCAATTCAAAATAAATTTCCAGTGCTTCCGCAAACCTGCTCTGATAAATATAGCTGCGGGCCTGAAGATAGCGAGCATCACTTGCATCAAGAGGCCGGCCCAACTCCATATAGCGCCGGTAGGCATCTTCAGTACATATTTTAGCCAGGTCGAACTCGGCAAGATCCACATAAAACTCAGCACGCATCATCTGACAAAAAGCAAATACCGTATCGTGGGGATAATGCGTTTCATAGAGCTCCAATAAGCGGAAGTTGACTTCCGGGCTGTCCCGCGGCAGGTGGTACCACAGAGATAGACAAGCCCAGGGCTGCAGAAGAGCTGGCACTTCTTCTTTTAGCCGGACAATACAGGCGTCGGGATCTGAAAGTGGATAAGTAGCGAGATAGTCTCCGTCATGAGCCGCATTTTGTCGTTCGAAGAAATCATCTCCGGTTTTATCCTCCGTTTGCTCACAGCCTGTTATTGCTATTGCTATGCAACACCATAAAAATAGTACGAGGTATTTTAAAGCATCTCTCAAATCAGGAAACAGCACGCAACGGTATCCCCTACCACTCCGTCCAACTAGATTCAACATCTTCATTGAATTGAACATATCATTTGCTTACAGAAAAAACTTGATCTGGGGTAAAAGTAAGACGTCATCCCCCTTTTACCCACAGAAAAGGAAGGTGTTTCTTGCGTATTAGCGATTTGTCCGAGTAATTGTCCGATTGTAAAACATGGAAATCATACGATTCAGTGCGTAATTTGTACTTGTAAATAAGAGGTCAGTTTATAAGCCTCTCACTCGCAAAACAACTCAAACAAATATGCTTTTACAGCTCTATTGTCTATTCCAATAAACCGATCATAACAACGCCCCCCATTGGCGATGCCGGCTTTTGGCTGCTCATTGTTACGCCCTCTAATGTAGCGCGTAAACCTTCGCAGTATCTGGTTGCAATGCCCCTCTGAACCTGCTCGAATATTTGAGTTGATGTTGTGCCTGAAATGATCAGGTACAGCATCGGTAAGGGGCTATAAGCCTGAGCATTTGTCTGTTCAATTGCACTAGTGGTTTGTAAAGTATCAAACAAAGGGTAATCTGTGGCATCCTTTGCCCAGCTCTGTGTTAGAGAACCGCTCATGTAGCTCCACGAGGGAAGGGGTTAAAGGGAGCCATTATTGAATCGCATAGCTTTAGTTGCATGACCGAAGAGCAGGACGAAACCTGGCAAGAGCAGCCCGAAGGATAAAATCCAAACAACCTCTAAATCTGCTCTTGAGCAAAAACCAATTATGGGGAATTTTTTTAAGGCGCCACAGACATTGCTGTGGTGCTTTTTTATTAGCGTTTATGCCTGCGTTCCTGACAACTCAACAGTACTATTGTCAAGTGTGAAAAGCTGGGTAGCTGGGGATGAGCATAAAGGGCATCTCCTTTGGCTGGGGAGAACATGCGGTTTCTCCGAAGTCGACCTCCTGTAGTGTTGCCAGGGTTAAAAAGATATAACATCTCCCAAGTTTTGCAGTGCTTTCTGGCTTGACTCCGCTTATTATTTCATAAGAATTGACAACCCACTAATTCGCCATCAAGCCCAGCCGGCCGGCAGCCCATTCGAGCTTCTGCCGCGTTTTGAAGAACTTACCGCGCAGTTCCGTAAGTTTCAGTTGCGCATCGATGAGCTTCTGCTCGCGGGAGTTGACCAGGAATATGGAACTTTCACCCAGGTCAAACTTGATGTATTCCGCTTCGAGCAGGGTATTGTAGTTTTGGACAGCCCCTTCATAGAGCTCTATTTGTGCAATGAAGTTGTCCTGCTCATTGTAGTAGTTGTTAATCTTGTTTTCCACTTCCAGCTGCTTGCGCTGCAGGGTGTACTCAGCATCCTGAATTTTGATGCGTGTCAGCTGCAGTTTGCCGCGCTCCTTGCGCAGGAAAACCGGGAAGTCGAAGCGGACGCCCCATTTGTAATTTTGGCCCACCAATTGGGTAATCCCATTATCTGTCGTGGTACCGGGCAGAAAATTGGTACCCTCGCCCAGAAAATTGTATTCCACATCGAGGCGTGGTTTGAGCTGCTCCAGCGCCAGGCGGCGATCCACGTCGTACTGCTGCAGTTTGTAGCGGTACTGCAAAAGATCGGGGTGCATTTGCCGGGCTTCCTGCCAGAGCTGCTGACGGGTATTGGGGACCGGATCCGGCTCCAGGTCTTCCAGCAATAAAGGGCGGAGCTCATTGGTCACTTCCAGAGGCTCTCCGGCTTCTGTCCATAGGAAATTGGACAGCTGTAGCGTGGCATTCCGATAGGCAATCAGGGCGTTGTTGTAGTCAAACTGCCGGTTTTGCACCTGAATCATAGTCTCCAGTGTATCCATAGCCGGCAGGTCACCCGCAAAGAAGCTTTGCCGGATGCCTTCAAAGCGCTCTTCTGTAATCACCAGCGCCCGATCAAAGACCATCAACTGATTGAAAGCAACGCTCCAATCCCAGTAAATTTTGGCGGACTCCAGCAACAGATCGTTGACCATGCCTTGCTGCTGCGCTTCGTTGGCGTTCGCCATAATTTTGGCCTGTTCGAGTGCTGCACGCCGGTCATCAATGATCAGGTTGCGGCCCAGTGGGACTTTTATCCCCAATACCGCTTGCCCCATCTCCGGCAGGGTCCGCTCCGCATTCTGATAAAGAGCGTCTACATCGGCTACAGTATAGGCTCCTTTGAGTTCAATACCATACCAAGTCGGGATTTTCACGCCCGCTTCACCAAAGGCGAAGTATTCACTTTCCTTAAAATTCTTCTGGTCCCAGTCACCGTAGAGCTTGGGGTCAAAGCCACCACGAGCCAGACGCTCCAGCGCCTCAGCCTGCACATTGAGCAGTCGGCCTTGCCGGGCTACCGGATGGTAGTTGGCCACCCAGGACAAGTACTGCTCTGCGGTGAGTACCTGTGCACTGTCTGCCGGCTGCCCCGTAGCTACGGAGCTAAACAAAACGAGGACGAGTAGCGTCGGGATGAATTTCAATACCATTGTTATTTGATTGATTTTGCCGGAGCTTTCATTTTGATGCCGTCTTTATCTCCGTCTTTGCCTTCACCTGTCTCGTAGTAGTCGGGCGGGAAACCGTTGAGGCGGCGCCAGATTTCGTACCAAAGCGGCACATTATTCAGCAGTGCGATACTCTGAGCACCGGAGCCCACCCGAAGTGCTTCCGGCCAGGACTTGCCATCGGGGTCTGCTCCAACAAGAATCCGGTACTGCCCATTACTACTGATCATATTGTCGATAGCGACCACACTCCCGGAATAAGTACCGAATGACTGCCCGGGCCAGCCGGAGAAAATAAAGGCAGGCCAGCCATCAAAAATAAACCGGACTTCCTGCCCCAGTTCAATCAATGGCAGGTCCATGGGCTTGATAAACAGCTCGACTGCCAGCTGATAATCGGCAGGCATAATGGTCACAATCCCCTCCCCTTCCTTGACCGTCTCGCCAATACCGGGCTTTACCGCTTTTGTGATGTAACAATCCTGAGGAGCCAGGATATAGTAAAACATGCTCCGGGCGCTGTAGTTGGAGGCTTCAATGCGTAGTTTATTCACACTGCCTTCTGCGTCATACAGAGTAGACAGGGTACTAAACTTGTCTGACTCAGCTTTCGCAATTTTCTGGTTGTACTCGTATTGAACCGTACTTAGGGCCAGCTTAGCATTTTCCAGCTCGTTGCGGGCTTCCTGTACTTTATTTTGGGCAGAGACCAGCTTAGCCGACGTTTGCTGCACCTTCGACTGCTTGTCTTCCAGTTTGGTCCGGGAGTCGATGCCCTTGTCAAACAGTTCCTGCGAACGGATGTACTGCCGCTGGGCAAGGGAGTCCTGTACAATCGCCTGTGCGTAATCAGCCTGTTCAGAATTCAGCTTGAATTCCATCTGGCTGATTTTGTTGGTCAGCTGCCGCTGCTTGAATTCGAGCTCCGACCGCATTGCAGTAATTTGCTGCTCCAGCGCAACGATTTTATCCCGGTAAGACCCCATAGCTCCTTCCTTTGCCTCGACTTGGGAGTTGGTACGGCCTACGAGGTCAGGGTCAAAGTATTCGGATTTAATCTCCGAGAGGTAGACAATGGTATCGCCCTTACTGACTAGTTCTCCTTCCCGTACGTACCATTTTTCGATACGGCCGGCAATGGTCGACTGAATGGTCTGTGGGCGCTGCCCGGGCTGCAGGGTCGTCACGTTGCCACTGGATTGCACATTTTGTGTCCAGGGCAGGAACAGGAAGACCACGACCAGGAAAAGCGTAAACAACAGCCAACGCGTAAACATCCGGTTGGCATTAGACAGTACCGTACGCTTGAAAGAATTGAAGCGGCTGAATTCTACCTCTTGATTCACCGTATTATCGGAAATATTAAGCATGTCGATTAGGCATTAGATTCAACAGATTCGGTTGACTTATCCACTCTTTTGCCGGAGTGGCGAGTCCCGTCTGTACGGGTAAAAATATTGTGATAGTGTGGCCCCTCGTAGATATCATCAAAGGTGCCGGATTGAACAATCTGCCCTTCCTTCATCACGATGACACGATCGCAACGGGAAGCCAGTACAGGGTCATCCGTTACGGTCACCATCGTCCAGTTGTGCTCTTTGGAAGTCAGATAGTCTGATATCATTTCGCGGTCGCCCTGCTCAATACCGTAGAAGAAGCCTTCAACGGCCAGCATTCGGGGGCTTGTGATGATACAACGGGCCAGAATTATTCGGGTTCGAATGCTTTGTGTCACGTTGCTGCCTTCCGGCAAGAGCATGGTTTCATATCCTTTAGGGAGCTTATCAATATAAGTGCTCAGCCCGATTTGGTTGGCGACCTCCACGACCCGCTTCAAGGGTACATCCGGGCAGCTGAAGGTGATATTTTCCAGGATCGTACCCCGGAAAATGTCCTCCTGTGCCGAATAGTCCCCAATCTGCTGCCGCAGGCTATGGATATTCAGGTTCCGCAAGGGGAAACCGTTATAGGAAATGCTGCCCTTGAAGTCAGTATAAAGCCCTGCCATGATTTGCAGCAGCGTGGATTTGCCAGAGCCGTTGTAACCCGCAATGCAGATGCGCTCATTCGCATCGATCATCAGGTCAAGGTTATCCAAAGTGTTTTTGTAGGAATCGTGGAATTTAAAAGTCAGCTTCTCCAGCTTCACCTCAATCCCTTTGCCGGTATCGACCTGCTCAAACAGGCGGCCTGACTCCTCTTCGATCGGCAAGTCGGTAACAGCACCCAGTTTTTCCAGGCCAGTCAGCACATCGTAGATAGTTTCCATGCTCAGGATAAGCTTCTCGACGGAGTTCATCACCAGGATTACCACGATCTCAGCCGCAACAAACTGACCGATGTTGATCTGATTATTAATCACGAGGTAAGCACCCAAAAACAGGAGCCCGGCAGTAATGATGGTCTTAAAGGCAACGATGTTGCCATACTGAAAGACCAGGATTTTAAAGTGGTTTTTGCGGGCATCCAGGTAATCGCATACCAAACTATCGGTTTTGTTGAGCGAGAAGGAATTGCCGCCGGATAACTTGAAGGTATTCATAGCGCGGGCAATTTCTTCCAGCCAGTACGCCACTTCGTATTTGTGCTTAGACTCCTTGAGGCTCGTTTTGAGCCCCCCGGGCCCGGTGATCCGCATAATCGCCAACAGGATCACAATCAACGCCAGGCCGAAGAAAACGAAGAAGGGGTGGTAAAAGGAGATCAGGATAAGCCCAAACAGGATCTGCAGGACAGCCGTCGAGAAGTCCATCAGAATTTTGGGGACGCCTTTCTGCACAGCAAGCGTATCAAAAAAGCGGTTCACCAGTTCAGGCGGGTAAAAACGGACCACCTCATCGAGCTTAATACGCGGAATGCGATAGGCAAAATCAAAAGCAGACCGGGCAAATATGCGCCGCTGAATGGTCTCTGTCACGGTCAGCTGCATCACCTTAAGAATACCAGACAACGCAGTAGCCAGCGTGACCACCGCTACGAGGACGACCAGAGAAGCAGAAAGCGTACCCCCCGCGATCAGGCCAATAATAGCCTGTATCCCCAACGGAAGGCTAAGGGTAATCAGTCCCGCGAAGATCGCGTAGACGTAGATGTAGTAAATGTCTTTTTTATCGAGTTCCAACAAACGGAAAAACCGTTGCAGCGGTTTTGCAGAACCATAATCAGCCATTCTAAAAAATGTTTGACAGACTGTTGATAACGGCGAACCGATTCAACAGTGCTGCGTGAATGATACAAACCGATAGTTTTGAAAGTGTGGTTAGGGATGCCTGTTCAGGCGTACGAAGAACCTGCTCCGCGGAGCACATCCCAATGAGCCTTTAATGAGGTCAGACTTTGCAAATAATACGCTATTCTGTTGAATGTTGCAAACCGTTGGTTACCACATCTACACTCCAGCGTTCAGGCATCAATACCTGACGATTGATTTGCTGTTCCTTCTCATCATGCTGAACGGTTGGCGGGAAGATAAGTTTCCAAATATAGTACAACATCAGCTCTTCTACCTGCGCAAGAATATCACAATTGTCTTTTACTTCTGTGAGGCTGGGCAAATGTTCGGCAAAGTAGATATGGTTGTTGGTCATTTCCAGAATATTGGAAGCCATAGACCGCGGGTATGGAAAATCAGGGTTATTCTCCAGGATTACATCGGCCACCTTTTTAGAAAGCTCCTTATAGGAGGAGAAAAAACCATCCCGATTCTGGGCATCTACGGCTTTATTGTGGTACGCTTTGGTACCTTCCGCCACAACGATGCGGTGCAGAATATCTTCATCAATGAAGGCTACCGTTGTATTGCGTTTAGCTGTATCTACAATACAGCTAATGACTGTCCGAAGCCGCCTGACCGGATCCTCGATCTCCATCGTCTTGAGATCAATCCGGAAGCTCATCCACTCCCAATACCAGTTGACCAGATAGATCAACAGCAGGTATTTATTCTCAAAGTACCGGTAGATGGACGCTTCGGTCGACCCAATACGCTGCGCCAGTTTTTTGAAATTGAAGCGTTCCAGCCCGAGCTCATCAATCATGATGACGCTATATTGCAGGATTTTCCGGCCCAGGTCGGTGCGCTGGGGGTCGTTTTTAAAAAGCTTCTCGTTAATCTTTAACTCAATAGAAAGCAGAGCCATTGGAATTTGTCAGTTGATAAACAGTTCAATATAATGACCTGACGACCTGCCAATTAGTTCAGCAGCTCATTAAGGTTTTGGGATTCATACATACGCTTCAGCCCTTCTTGCAGTTTCTTGCGGGCGAAAAAGATCCGGCTCTTTACCGTACCGAGCGGAATGTCCAGCTCATTGGCAATTTCTTCGTACTTGAAGCCCTGATAGTGCATCAGAAAAGGCACTTTTAGCCAGTCTTCCAACCCGTCCACGAGGCGTGACAGCTCTTTCATGGTCACAGAGGACTCCCCGCCGTTCAGTACGGTGCGGGTTCCACTGTTCAGGAAGTAGTTGTTGGGGGTCTTGTCATTCAACGTCTGACGGCGTTTCTTCTGGCGGTAGTTGTTGATGAAAGTATTCCGCATGATGGTCATCAGCCAGGCCCGCAGATTGGTGTGCGGCTTGTACATACTGCGGTACTTGAAGGCTTTGTATGCGGTGTCTTGTAACAGGTCCTGTGCCTCCTCCTCATTCTTCGTTAAGTGGTAAGCAAAGGAAGATAACATAGGCCTGAACTGGCAAAATGACTCGGTGAATTCAATCTGTGACATAGGGCTACAATTTTTTAAAAAAGCTTAACTCCATCAAGCAATAGTAAAACTATCACACGTGCAAATATAACACTCTTGCCCAAAGTTGGTTGAAATCCAAATACTTTTTTTAGACAAATTTCAAATAAAGCCCGGAACCCGGAATCCTCAAAGGTAAGATGCACACTGCCCTGCTAAATAAAACAGCCCCGCGTGCTTTCCTGACACGCGAGGCTACTCAACTATTTCCTACAATAGTAAAACTCTAATCCAACTTCAGCAGACGGTGAGACCAGACCTGATTGCCACTGCGAAGCCGGAGGAAATACAGCCCGTTCATGGGAACAACCGGTTCTGGGAGCAGCCATTCCTGCCAGCCTACAGACTGTGGCTGTCGCTGCCCTTCCCAAATTATTCGGCCTTGCTGATCCAGTATCCTCAGTTGGGCGGGCTCGGTGGATGAAGCATAGTACCGTACCACCACCTCTTTCACAAACGGATTGGGAAACACTTCCAGTTGCTGACCTGCTCCATTTGGCGAAGCGAACTGCAGGAAGACCGGCCCTTTCTCCAGGCCGGGCGTATAACATTCCGGTAGTATTGGATGAGCCTCCAGGCGCACGGCTTCAGAAAGCTGAACGGCACGCTTGGCGCGCAGGGTCAGGTACAGCAGCGGTGCATCTGCTTCAGGGGGCGCAGGTGCATTCCAGCTGATGCCCAGTTGCCCGGTTGTATGCCGGTAGAAATGCTCCGGCAGCGTGCCGGGTACCACACGCTCCAGTTCTACTGCTTCCGGGTCGAAATGCAGCAGAGCCTGCAGCCCGGAAAGCCCCGACCAATCACTTGTCAGCGGTACTTCAAGGGTGGCTCCTGCGGGCAAATAGGTTTCTTTGAGTTGGAGGGCTGTGGCCCGGCCACGATAGCGCCCTCTGTTTTCGGTTGCCTGCAGGCCATTAGCAACAGCACTCAGGTCGATATCCCCAATTTTTACCGCAACGTAATCCTCTCCCAGCTGGGAAGTGGCCAAATCGTTATAGGTTACCGAATAAGGCACCGGCTCCGTCCAGGGGTTGGCGGGGTCTTCAAACTGATGGCTCTTCGGTATAAAGCGCCAGCTGGGGCCATTCGGTATTTCCACCAGAATGCTCAAAATCACCTGACGGAGCAGGATCATATCGAGCGTACTGACCGAGCCGGAGCCGTTGACATCGGCAGCGATCAGTTGGTAAGGGGAGTCCAGGTGATCTATACCCAAAATATGCCGGCTGATTAATACCACATCGTAAGTGGTCAGCCCGTTTTGGTCATCCCCGTCCAGGAAAGGGGTTACCGTGTAATCATAGTTGGGCTCCAATCCTTCCAAAGCATAAGCGCCCAGGCTATCCGTAGGCACGGACTGACTGAGCAGGCCACTCAAATCCACAGATACACCAGACACCGGCGTTTCATTTTCCCGTTCTATAGCTCCGGCAATTGCCGGCAGCGGAGCATTACAGTCGGCCAAATTATTGGTGACGAGTATATAGGTTTCGCAATTATCGTAATTCGGGCCGCCTACTGTGCCATCGGGCTGTATTTGGAAGGGGTTGTCGGCGCTGTCCCAGGCGTAGACTTCTACAATCGCCACGCCCAAATCTTCACAAGTCAGAATGATAGAAGTTTGGTCGCGGCCGGGTTGTTCTCCCACCCGGTTAATGCTGTAGGTAACCGGACCGCTGCAGTCCGTATAGGGGCTCGCAATCAGGTCTGTAGCAAACACGGTCGCAGCTCCACGGTCAAAGTCTCCATCGCCGTCCACATCAGTTTGCGGGGGCACAGGCATGAGGGGCGTAGACAGCCCGTTGATACAGGTGGGTGCAGGAGCCAGGCAATCTACAATACGGAATGGCATCGTTGCCGAGGCCTGATTACCACAGCCGTCCTCTACGCGGATTTCAAACTCGTGTTCGCCAATCGGCCAGTCCCCGTTAAGCTTCCACTTTGGGTAAGTCCCGAAAATATCGGTGAATACAGAATCAACCGTACCGTCGGAATATTCATCGTAGTATACCTCTATAGTCAGGTCGGAAGGCGTACAATTGTCCAGCACACTAAAGAGGTACTCTGCTGAAGCCCGGCAGGTGACGTTGTTGATGCTGCACACATCCAAAGGAGGGATAAACAGAATCTGCGGCGCTTCATCATCATAGACCTTAATGTGCTGCTTGTACTGCCAGAAACCATTAGAAACCACATTGCGCCAGAAACCTTCCGGGTTGGTCTGCCCATTGCAGACCGTTCCCTTGGTGCCGGCAGCGGGTATGCTGTTGTTGTGGGCATTATCACGGTCTACAAAGGCGTGTTCGGGCCGGCGCAGCACCCATACATCCTCATCACCGGGCACCTCGTCGCAGTCTTCATCACGGCCAATCACTACGGGCGGGCTTTCCCCATCGTATTCACACCAGTTGATGACCTTATAAGTGCGGAATATCTTGTAGCATTCATCCCCTGAAGCGGAGAAAACGGTATCTGTAACACTGACAGCCAGCAAATCGCAAGCCATCTCGAAGATTTCAATCGTATCCGGGTTTGGAATACCGCAGTCGGACATGCCATCCCGCGGGAACTTAATCGCGTAGTTGTGCCTGGGCTCGATCGTCACCAACTGCTCACAGGCGGTATTGGAGACGTTGCCGGTGGCATCAATAGCCTGAAAACGGCGGACGATCGTGCCCACTCCGCATTCATCAATCAGAGGCTCAGGCGCTAACTCCTCCCAGGTTGCCGAGCAGTTATCCGTCACGGAGGGCGTACCAAACAAAGTCTGCAGCGTCCCAATACTATCCGGACGGAACCCATCTGGCAAGGTATCACAGGGAAGGGTACGGTTCGTTGGCGGACTGCAGTTTGGCCGGATTTTGTCTTCGATCAGCACCTCTGCCCAGCATGTGTTTTCATTGCCCGCTGTGTCAACGACCAAAAGCTCGATAACGACCAGGGAATCAATATCGCAGCAGGTAAAATCCACATAAGGTGCCCAGTCAGAATAAGTAGAATCAACAGGCATACAGCCCAGCCCTGTAGTGATGAGCCGACGCACTTCCATTTGCTCGATCGCACAGTTGTCCCAGCTTCCTTCATCTACGCTTGGCGCTAAAAGGCGGACGAAGCCGTCGTGCGAAAGGGATACATTGAGCTGCTCATTGCAGTCCGCTACAGGCTCAGTGCGGTCTTCCACACAGAATGTGCAATACCGCTCGATCTGATTATCACAAGCATCCGTCACCAGGTACCGGAAGGCATGGCAGCCCGTGGGGATACCGGAGACGAAGCGGTTGGGGGCATCGTGCGGTATGGTAGCCAGCACCTCTTCTATTCGGATAGTATCCACCGGAGCACCGGCAGCGTTGTACAACACACTGTCCCGAAAGGTCACGACCTGCGTAAACACCTCCCACCCCGAGCAGTTGTCAGTAACATCGGGCAATGGGACGGGGAAAGCGCCAGTACATTCAAAAGGCTGCGTGGGAAACACCAGAGGGTCATCCACTCCGTCACCATCAAGGTCCTGAGCAGGACAGCTCAACAGGGGTGCGGTAAAATCGCCCACCTTAATGATTTGCCCAAAGGTGAAAGACCCGGCCGGGTCACACCAGTCCATGATTTCCCAGGTTCTCAGAAACTGGAAAGAAGACTCGCAGACCGGGATCGCCGGGCCATCGCTATAACTCGCACTAAGGTTGCAGTAGACCTGGTCCAGGTCGCGCGCACCCTGAATGGTTAGTATAAATGGATAGCCGGTAAGACTAGGCGAGGGATTGCCCAAACCGTTTACCGGGTAGTTCAAATTACAATCAATGGGAAAAGCCTGTGGCGGCAGGGAGATGTCCTCTACGCCTGGCCGCCGCAAATCAATTTGCTGTATACAATCAGCCGCGTTGCCGGAGGCATCCACAGCGGTAAAGGTACGCTGTATGCGCAAGGCGCCACAATCACCGGACTCCTCCACCTGATCTTCGTGACTTACATCTGCTACCCCGCAGTTGTCTGTCACCTGAGGCACGCCCGTCCATTGCAGGCTATCCGTTTCCTGAAGCACAAACAGGTCTTCACAAAACAGCGTTTGCGTAAACGGCAGCAGCACGTCGGTAGCGCCGCTCAGTTGCCCGGTGCCATCGGGCAGCACGGTGTAGGTGTAGCTGCCGGTACCTCCGGGGATATCAGTAGTGGTGAACAAGTAGTAGAGCTGATTGGCTTCCAGAGGAAGAGCCAGCCGAACGTATGGGTCGCTGCTTCCATTAAATGGATTAGGGGAAGCAGGGAAATCGTGCTGAGCCAGTATGCTCCCGCAGGGGCTCAGGGGGCTAAAGCCGCCCTGGAAAATAGCCATATGCCCACCTCCGTCAGAAAACGCGGTATTGAGAAAAAAAGTGAACACCCCGGGTTGATCTACTTCGAAGGAGATCACATCGTAAAAACGGTCACCGTTAGAAGGCAGCCCTCCCGATAGACAGGAATGCACGCCGGTATTTAGGGTTGGGCTCTGATTGGTCAGGGTACCGCTCAACTGCTGTGCAGCACGCAGTACAGTTGCCTCATCTGTGTCGGGTGGGCAAGTGAGGGCTGGGGGCTGCTGATCCCGGGCAACGACCGTGCCCCAGCAGGCAAAAGCAGCGCTGAGGTCCACCTCATCCAGCGCCAGGTTCCAGTTGGTGATATCAGCGCGGAAGGTTGAGTTATTGACCTCAAGCTCCTCTGCGATTAAATTCAACCACAGGACCTGCCCCTGACTAACCGTTGCCTGAAAAGTACCGGAACCGGAGCCCGAATAAGCCTCTTCGCTGGCCAGGCTCCCATCGGCATTAAGCACCTGAATACTAAAAATTGCAGAATCCGGTAGTTCGAAGGCTGTTTCCCAGTCAAAGGACAACGTACCATTAAAACCGATCGGTAAAACAGCAGCTGACCAGCCGCCCTGGCTTTCTACCGTTTGCCAAAGTGTATCGGCTGACAAGGCGGTTGAAGCCCCACCACGATTGGAGAGCAGCCAAAGGCTCGGATCTGCCGATTGTGTGAACCCCTCAGACGTAGAAACCTGCTGTGGATTTAGCTCCACCGGATAGGCGCCCGGCCCATCTACTACGGGTCCGTTACCGGGCTGTTCGTCCACAACCTGAATATCGAAGTACTCCGGTGGGAGGCACCCGATGCCGCCTTCCAAAATCATATCTGGAGTGATCAGCCGCTGACAGGCATCGCCAAGGCTCACTAAAATGGTGTCATTACAGCCGTAATTCGTCCCCGGTGCCGGACCCTGATCTACATTAACCGCAAAAACTTCATCCCGGCGATTACCAGTAGAGTCTGTTGCAGTCACTGTGATTTCATAACTTCCGGGCAGAGCGGAAAGCAAAAAGTGCGTACCGTATGGGTTGTAAAGTGTAGCACCCGAAGGGTCTCCTCCGGTCACCTGCAGCTCGTACAACGGTGCCGGATCACAATCGTCCGCTATGGTAATGGAAAAGAAGAAGATGGCAGGTTGCCCAAGGGCACAGCTTTCGATGTTGGCTTGCAGTCCGGCGGAAGGAAAAACAATGATTGGAGCAATCGTGTCCATCTCGCAACTGTAGAAAGCAGGATTGAGCCGCATCTCTTTTACCCTCTCCTCATCAGTCCTGGCATCGTTGGCTGGGACCGACCATGCCGTCATACAGAGGAGCATACTAAGCCCCAATGCATAACCTAACACGCTAGAAACCGTGGCGTTGGACGTATTCATAATTTCATGAGATGCAAGTCATCAGTATGATTGTAAAGATATATGTCTTACAATCTCCTGCGGTACTGGTTTAGCAAAATATTACATATATGACAAATTCTTTTCTGTTTTATGTCAAAAGTAATGCACTTTTATTGTCTGTGCTCACTCCTAAGACCGTCAATGGCGCCAATAGGCTGCCTGATGGCCGCAACATCCTTTAGTGTCTGAATTTGTCCAAGTGTGTGCTTATTGTCCGTGCTCTGGACGATACCCATGGGGAAGGGAGAAAATATAGCCTGTGCGCCTAGTTCCAAATCATACAGCGTGTTTCACGCCTGGAAGTAACCTTTTACGTTTAGCCACTTCCGGAACTATCCAACAGGGAACTCAAGGTCGTCGTTAATCAGGTAGATGTGACTAAGATATCAACACCATTTGAACCTCAATGGGGAAACAAGAATACTTTGATACATCCTTGATATGACAAAAATGCTAAAATCATCTTAATTATTCAACAGATACTCTTTTTATCTGACGCAGTTGTGCTGTGATTTATAAAAAAACCCTGCCAGCGCTCCGTTTTGGGCACTGGCAGGGTTTTTATCAGGTGGTTAGTCCTGAACAATCATCTTTCTGGTCGCTACTTGCCCGTTCATTTGCAGGCGGTAGTAGAATACGCCGGTAGCCGGCAATTCATCCCGCTGCAATTGGACCTCGTTGTAGCCCGCCGCGTAGTCTCCTTCGTAGGTCTTCAACAATCGTCCATTCAGGTCGAAGATATGCAGCACAGCTGTGCCCGCTTCCGGCAAATCAAACCCGATGACGGTGCCCCGCTGGAAGGGGTTCGGCCGGTTTTGGTATAAGCGGAATGGTGCCTGAGCTACATCGCCCTGCACAAAGTTCAGGTCGACATCCAAAAGGCGCCCATCGCGGCTGTAGGCCTCTGCCAGCGTAACACTTGAGTTGACCTCAAGTGCCTTACTCAGCGTAGGTACCTGAGCTCCAACCACATCAAAGACCAGCGTAAACAGTACTGGTCCACCGGTGGTGCCACCATCGGCCATCAGCTCCTCATCGTACCAGCTTGCTGTAATCAAGCCATTCGCGGCATCATACAAGCCCAGGCTGTTTTCCTGCGCCAGACCGTATTCCACTCCTGAAAGTTCCAGCACTTCTGTATCGAAGTTCATAGAGAACTGGTAACCATAGACTGGTTCATCAGAAGGCGCACTGACGGGTACCCGCACCTGCGTACCTTTTTGCAGCGGTTGCTCTGCTGTCTCCAACTGTAAAGCACCACGGAAACTCCGCTCATCAATACCGGTAAAGAGAGTTGTCGTCGCGCTATTGTTCACATCACCCACCTTAATGGCTACGAAGTCATTAGCCATCACATCATCATCCAGGTCGTTGATCGAGATGCTCTCAGGGAATAAAGAGAACCATGGGTTTGTAGGTACCGGGAACACGAAGTTGCGGTCTACAAATCGCCAGCTGGTATTATTGTTAAACTCCTGAATTTCTCCCAGAATCAACTTCTGGATCTGAATCATATCCAGTGTGGTAATGGAATTGGTCCTGTTGACGTCTGCTGCGATCCTCTTATAAGGGCTGCTCAGGGATGCAATGCCGAGCAGATGCTGTTGAATGATAATCAGATCAAAGGTAGAAATACCGTTGCGGTGCTCATCATTACGGAGCGGGGTAACAGTATAGTCATACCCCATCGGCAGGTCAGCAAACTCGTAGGTACCGTTGGAAGTGGTCATCATAGAGCTGCTCATCTGACCACTCAGGGACACTTCTACAGCTTCTACGGCATCATCGTTCTCCCGTGAAATCAGGCCAGCCATCATAGGGTCCGCCTGTGTGGTCGTACAGAAACCTTCCGGATCGGTGATCAGCACATAGGTTTCGCAGAAATCCCAGTTCGGCCCACCAACGGAGCCATCCGGCTGAACGGCATTCGGATTAAAGGCACTGTCGTAAAAGTACACTTCGATCGGTATGTTACCGACATCATCACAGGTGAAATAGATGGAGGTTTGGTTGAAGTTCGGAGTCTCCCCTACTAGGTTAATCGAGAAGGCAATGGTATCATCACTGCAATCGGATTCGCTAATGTGGAAGTCATTGGCCCAGATACCCGCACCATAAGCATCGATTTCGCCATCACCGTCGATATCCGTATTCGGTGGCAGCTCCTGCAGGCTGAAGGTGATACCATTCAGGCAGGTCAGTGTAGGCGGTGCACAATCAATGACTTCAAACGGCAGTACCGCAAAGTCTGTATTGCCACCACAACCGTCTGATACCGTCACACGGAACTCGTGGGTACCGATCGGGTATTCTCCACCAATCACGTAGTTCGGATAAGAGCCGCTGAGTTGGTTGGTGATATTAAAGTCGACAGTACCATCGGCACCAGCATCCAGCTGAACCGTGATATTGAGGTTGCTGGGGTCGCAGTTTTCCACGATAGTAAACGGAAACTGCACCGTAGCGTTGCAGGTCACCTGATTGATGCTGCAGTATTCCTGAGGGCCACTGAAGCTAATTTCCGGTGCCTCTGTATCACTCACTTCAATGATCTGCGTGTATTCCCAGTAGCCTACGGATGAAACTGTGCGCCAGTAGCCTGCCGGGTTGGTCTGCCCGTCACAGGAAGTGCCCTTCACACCGAAGGCCGGATTGCTGTTGTTCGGATTGTTGTCCCGGTCTAGATAGCTTATCCCCGGTGTGCGCACCACCCAAACGTCTTCGTCTCCGGGTGTGCCATCACAATCTTCATTACGGCCCACAACGAATGGACCGGAAATACCGTCCCACTCGCACATGTTCTGTACCCGGTAGCGGCGGAAGATCTTGTAGCAAGACGCATCATTGCCTCCTGCGTTGGGGTAGAAGTATTCGTCTACCACACTCACAGACAGCATATCACACCCCTGCCCGTTCACCAAAATAGTATCCGGTGATGGAACCCCGCAGTTCGAGATTTCATCTTTAGGGAACTTGATGGTATAGTCGTACTCCTCCGTCACCGTGATGATCTGCTGACAGGTATTCGTGGATTGGTTACCGGCATTATCAAAAGCGGTAAACGTACGTATGATGGTACCGAATCCGCAGGCATCAAGCGTAGACTCCGGCGTAAACTCCTGTACAGAAGCCACACCGCAATCGTCCTGAGCACCAGGTATACCAAACAGTACATCGAGTGCCTGCGGGTCTTCCGGATCAAAGCCGGTTGGGATATCCGCACAGCTGATGGTCGTATTATCTGGTGCAACACAGAACGGGTTGATCTTGTCTTCGATCATCACTTCCAGCCAGCAGATATTCTGGTTGCCGTAGATATCGGTTACCCGAAGCTCAATGGTCACCATACTACCGGCATCGCAGCAGGAGAAGTCTACGAAGTTGCCCCAGTCGGAGTAGTAATCGGCTACATCATTACAATCATTCGGATCATACTCGTATAGTCGGCGGACCTCCAGTGAAGCAATTCCACAGTTGTCGCTGCTGCCTTCGTCAATATCCGTAGCAAACACACGTGCGGCACCGTTACCACCAAGCGAAATATTGAGATCATCATCACAAACAGCAACGGGCTCGATATTGTCCTCAATGCAAAACGGTGCGTCTGTAATCGTGAAGTTGTTACAGTCGTCTGTCACCTTGTATCGGAACGTATGGCAGCCAATCGGAATACCCGTGATGAAGCGGCTGTCGTTCGGGCCAATAGAGGCAAACACGGTTTGTACGGTATCATAACCGATCAGCTGACCGAACTGATTGTAATCCGGCACGATTTCCTCCACGAGGATATCGGTATCAATCTCGAAGCTGGAGCAATTATCGACCACGTCTGGTTCAGGGACCACAATCGCTGCGGTACAGTCGAAGGTGCCCGTAGAGTAAATCAGTGGGTCCAGGTCGCCATCACCATTGCTGTCTACATTCGGTGGGGTAACTGAAGGCCCTTCGTCATCACCAACCTTGATGAGCTGGTTAAAAGTCGTTGTGTTGGCTCCTCCGCCCGGGCACCAGTCGATGATGGTCCACTCGCGGACAAACTTGATGGTCCCGTCGCACACCTGAACAGGTGGCCCGTCTTCAAAGACAGCGCCCAGGTCACAGAGTGCACCGTTAAAGAAGTAATCATTGTAGTAGCCATCAATCATCGGCGAGCCGGTCACATCTGCAGTAGGGTTACCGGTTACCGGATCTGCATCAAATGGCTGATCACAGGACACCACCGGTGCCGGGTCTGGCTGCATAATATCACTGAAGGACAGGTTGCGGAAGTTAATCTCCTGCACACAGGTAGTTGAGTTGCCGGCCGGGTCGGTTACCGTAAAGGTCCGGTTGATGCGCTGCCCCTCACAATCAGGCAGCCCCATTACCATCTCATCCGTAAAAGTGATGGTATTGTAGTCCACACAATTGTCGAGAACGGTAGGCTGGCCGAGGTCCTGCAGGCTTGACGCTGCGTCCATCACAAAATCAAAATCGCTGCAGATCAGATCGATTTCCTGCGTTGGGCATACAATAGTAGGCGCCGTCACATCGGTGACCCAAACGTTGCCCCAGCAAAGCAGCCCGCAGTAGGGGTCAATCACCTCCGCAATCAGCAATTGACCGACTTCATTGCCGGTAATCGTATTGCCAATCGGTACGCCATTTTCATTAATCAGATTAACCTGCAGGGAGCCCATACAATCGGGTGTGCCCTCCAGGATCATGTCTGGTGTGACCAAAATCTCACAGCTTGTACCGAAAGTCACGTTGACCTGGTCATTACACCCGTAGGAAGTAATGTCTGTAATCTCTATGGTCACGGTAGCGGAAGTCTGCGGGCAAACACCCATGCCGCCTACTGTATATACGAAATCATAGCTGCCTTCCGGCACACCGGCAAAGTCTACATTGGCCGGATCGATGAGGCTCACGCCCGCACCGTCCAGGTCCTGCCAGAAACCACCCGGGCTTGGCGTACCCGCCAGGGCACCAAACAAGTCGTAGTTGATTTCGTCCGGTGTACAAGACAAGCACAGCTGTTGATAGGTGCCAATACCTGCCGACAAGTTATCGCAGTTGTTCAGCGTGATGGTGGCCGGGTCATGGTCATCTTCGTCCGTCGCAGCAATACCACTGCCCGGTGCGCCTGTACCATTACCATTGATGGCATTATCTGCAGCGGTATTGGGTGCGCCGCCAGCATCATTCGACGGGATGTAATCGTAGAATGAGTCCACATCGGTGGGTGGGGTATTCGTGGGGTCATTATCATCGTCAGCAGCACTGATTTCCGCGTAGTTGGTAATGGCTGAGCCCATGTATCCTGCATCGATCTCAAAGTCGATGGTCACTGTTTCCGTACCGCCCAGGGCCGCAATCGGGCCAGGTATGGTGTACCGGGCCTGAGACCCGACTTGTGACCAGTCCGTATCCGTCAGGTTGAGCCCGGTTGGGATGTAATCCGTGATTTCCACGTTGTAGGCCGGGAAGTCCCCCTGATTGGTAATGGTGATGCTGTAAGTAACGGCACCGCCCATCGTGTAAGGGCCTGCGCTACTGACCACTTTGGTAAGCGCCAGGTCAAAGGCTGCCTCCGGAGTCTGATCTACAATGAGGGCAGCACTGCTGTAATCATCTTCGTTCCCTCCCGCAGCACCGTTACCCGGTGTGGAGTCGCCATCGCCAAGCCCGATCGGGTTGACCGCACTGAGGATTTCAGCAAAGTTCTCGATGGAAACCCCGTCAAATTCAGGGTCAATCACAAAGTCAATAGTGACCATCGTGGTCTGCCCGGCTGACAGGGAGAAGATAGGCTGGTTAAGGGTAGCGATACCGTTATTCTCTGTCCAATCCGGATCAATCAGTGTCAGTCCATCCGGTATAAAGTCCTGCACTTCCACAAACTGAGCACCGATACTGCCCTGATTGCTGATGTTGATGTTGAAGGTCACGTTGTCGCCCGGCTCGAATGGCCCAACAGTAGCCACAGTCTTGATCAATGCCAGGTCAAAGTCCTGCTGCGTCACCGTCAGGGTGGCACTATCGATATCATCTTCTGCAGAACCGGCAAAGCCGTTGTTCGGTGTGGAGTCAATATCCTGAATGCCCTGTGCATTGGTCGCAGAGTGGATTTCGGCATAGTTGACCACACTCGACCCCTGGAAGTTCTGATTCACAACGAAGTCGACCGTAACGGAAGCCGAGTTGCCCGGTGCCAGTGTGGCAATAGGCGTATTGAGCACGACCGTGCCGCCCTGTGGTGACCAGTTGATATCAGCGGGGATCAGTCCGGCCGGAACATAATCCTTAAGGACGATGTTCTGCGCCGTCAAATCGCCTTCGTTCGTCACGGTGATCACAAAGGTCACCAGGTTGCCTGGCTGATAAGGGCCAGGAGTTGCATCGGTATCAATGGCTTTCTCCAGAGACAGGTCAAAAACCGGATCATCCTCCTGAGAAACGTTAATAAAGGCCCCGTCAAAATCGTCTTCTCCACTACCGGCACTTGCGTTGCCCGGCGTAGAGTCCACATCTGTAAAGCCGCTGGTATTGGAAGCCGCACTGATTTCAGCGTAGTTCGTAATGCCAATACCCGTAAAGCTTGGGGAGACGGTAAAGGTGATATTCCGGGTCGCCGAAGCACCTGCGGGCAGGCTGGCAATCGGAGTCGACAGCTCTGCAAATGAGCCGTTCTGAGACCAGGTATTGTCGGCCAGCTGTAGTCCTAGTGGGATGTAATCCCGGACCTGCACGTTCTGGGCGTTGATATCACCCTCATTGGTTACGGTGATGCTAAAGGTGACCGTACTGCCCGGCAGGAATGGACCAGGAGTAATGCTGGTATTGACGTTTTTAGTCAATGCCAGGTCAAACTCCTGAACGTCATCAAGAATGGTAATGATCGCATTGTCGTAGTCATCTTCACCCGAGCCGGCAGCTCCGTTAGCCGGGGTGGAATCGGAGTCCCCAATGCCCAAGTCATTGGTAAAGGCACCAATTTCTGCGTTGTTATTGATCACCGAACCGGTAAATGCTGTGGACACGGTAAAGGAGATATCCACAGAAGCAGACTGCCCGGGGGCCAGGTTAGTGATCGCATTATTGAAGATAGCCGTAGACCCGTTGAGGTTCCAGTCGGTATCTGCCAGCACCAATCCAAGCGGTACGTAGTCGCGCAGCTGAATGGTTTGTGCGGTCATGCTGCCCTGATTGGTCACCGTAATGGTAAAGGTGACCGGGCTACCTGGCATGAACGGTCCAGGAGTTGCACTGGTATTGAGTGATTTGGACAGTGCCAGGTCGAAGTTTTGCTGCAGGACGGAGATGGTTGCGCCATCGTAGTCATCTTCACCAGGCCCCATGCTGCCATTGCCGGGTGTAGAATCCTGATCATCAATACCCAGTGTATTGAAGGCACTGCCGACTTCAGCAAAATTGGTCAGCGAGGTGCCTGTAAAGTTGCTATTGATTTCAAAGGCAACACTTATGGTTGTGGTTGCGCCCGGGGTGATACTGGTAAGCGGCACATTCAATTCGGCCACTGACCCTACTGCGTTCCATGCCGGATCGATGAGGGTAAGCCCACCCGGAATGTACTCCCGAAGCTGTATATTCTGAGCAGTAACACTGCCCTGGTTCGTAATAGAAATATTGAAGGAAACCTCGTCACCCGGCTCGAATGGGCCAGGCGTGGCGACGGAGTTTAACGATTTGCTCAGTGCCAGATCAAAGGTCTGCTGCTGTAAGCTGATGATCGCTCCATCGTAGTCATCTTCGTTGGGCGCATTAGCCCCGTTGCCGGGTGTGGAGTCCGAATCCTGTACCCCACCGCTGTTGGTCGCCCCTGCGATCTCTGCATAGTTGGTGATTGTAGCACCGGCAAAGGAAGCAATAACGGCCATATCAATATCTACCGTGACCGTGGCGCCAGGCGCAAGGCTGGCAATATTGGTATTGAGCGAAGCAATACCGCCGCTGTTGGTCCAGTCCGGGTCAATAACAACCAGGCCCTGAGGCACATAATCAACGATTTCGATATTCTGAGCAGTCAGGCCGCCCTCATTCGTCACTGCGATGCGGAAGGTAACCGGCGAGCCCGGTGACAGGTTGCTACTGCCCAGTACGGTTTTCTCCAGTGCCAGGTCAAAGTTTTGCACACAACTGACGGTGATGTCTATCGCATCGTCGTCGTCCTGATCGTGGCTACCGTCAGCCGGGTAAGAATCTACATCGGGCTGAGGGGTGCTGTCGCCGGCGATTTCCGCACAGTTCGTCAGTACTTCCCCACAGTCCACATTAGCCTTAATCTGGAAGGTAATAGGCACGGAAACCGATGCTCCCGGTGCCAGGCTGGCAATCGGGGTTTTTAGGCGCAGGATATTTCCCTGTACCGGCTCCCAGTCGCTATCCGCCAGCGTCAGGTGGCTAAATGGATAGTAATCATAAAGCTGAATATCCGTTCCGGTGATATTGCCCTGATTGCTCACATTCAGATGGTAAGTCACGTACTGCCCGGCTACATAAGGGCCCGGCGTCTCTATGGTCTTGGTCAGGGCCAGGTCATAGTTCTGCACCACCGAGATCAGTGCATTGTCCTGATCATCTTCCGCGCTTACACCGTTGTTAGGTGTAGAATCGTCGTCCGGCAATTGAGATGCATTGCTCACGCTGAAAATTTCAGCGATGTTATTAATCGTAGTGCCGGTAAAACCTGTATTGATAGTGAAGGTAATGTTTACACTGACGCTGCCGTCTACCGGAATATTGGCAATAGGCGTATTCAGGGTAGCCGTACCGTTATCGAATGTCCAGTTCGGGTCATTGGGAATGAGGCTGGCCGGGTAAGTATCTTCAATTTGAACGTTCTCTGCAGCCAGCGTACCGTTGTTATCTACTGTAATGGTGAAGGTGATGGCATCACCGGGCTCGTAAGGCCCAGGTGTAACGGATGCATTGACGGATTTGTCCAGTTCCAGGTCAAAGTTTTCGAACTCGGGGCTGATCTCAATCGCTGCATTATCCGAATCATCTTCTCCATTAATACCGTTAAAGGGCGTCGAATCGGTGTCTGCCATACCGAGAACATTAGAGGCCGCTGCTACTTCCGCATTATTGACTATCGCACCTTCGGGCGCATTGCCATCAATCATAAAGGTGATGGTCCGGGTTACCGACTCGCCGGGAGCGATGCTCGCAATAGGCTGCATGAGGGTAGCGGAGTTCATAATGGGCATCCAGGCGTTGCTGGTTAGGGTCAGGAAGTTGGGTATGTAATCGACAATTTGCACACCGGAAGCCGTGAGGTTGCCCTCATTGGTCACGGTGATATCAAACGCGACAGTCTGACCGGGCAGGAATGGCCCCGGGTTGACTTCTTCATTGACCTGCTTGGTCAGGGAGAGGTCGAATACCGGCATAGGCTGCTGTACGGTCACCACTGCGGTATCATCATCGTCTTCCTGTGTACTGCCATTGCCGGGTGTAGAATCGGCATCCGGATTGAGGCTCATATCATCGTACGTGCCGATTTCACCATAATTGATAATGCTCACGCCACTGAATCCATTCTCAATACGGAAGGTAATTTCTACCGTTTCGGTAGCCCCCGGCATGACTAACGGGATGGGGGCGATGAGGTTAGCGCGGGCAGCGGTCACCATTTCCCAGTCGGCATCTTCCAGTACCAGGCCTTCCGGTATTTGTTCGTTGATCTGTACGCTGGTCGCCATCACAGACCCCTGATTGGTGACTTCAAACTCAAAAGTTACCAGGTCACCGGGCTCGTAGGGCCCAAAGCTGACTAGATTTTTGTGCAGGGCCAGGTCAAATGAAGGCTGCACCATAACCAGTACTTCGTCCTGATCATCTTCTTCCGGGTTGTTGTTGTTTGGTGAGGAGTCCTGATCATCGGTCCACGGGAAGTTGTAAAAGCTAAACACTTCTGCGGTATTGATGATAGAAGAGCCGGTAAAGAAGGGATCAATGGTGAAGGTGACCTGTACCGTTGCCGTTTGACCGGTTTCGATTTCAGTAATTGCTTCTTTGAGTACTGCTACGCCATTATCATTTTCCCAGTCGGCATCGCTAAGAATAAGCCCCTGCGGGGTATAGTCCTGGATGACAACATCTTCTGCCAGGAGAATGCCTTCGTTTTTGACGGATATTTCAAAAGTAACATCCTGCCCTGGCTCGAAGGGTCCGTTACCGAGGACTTTTTTCTCGAGGCTAAGGTCAAAGATCAGGGCCGCGTTGACCGTAATAGAGGCGGTGCTATAGTCATCTTCCCCGTTGTCGTTACCATTGATAAAGTCAGGAGTGGAGTCTGTATCTGAATACCCCATGGCATTATTCACCTGGGCGATTTCCGCTGCATTGACGAGCGTTTCTCCGGTAAATGCATTATCGATACGGTACGTTACGCTCATGGATACGGAGTCTCCGGGCTCCAGGTCCGGCAGCTCAAAGAGGTTACCGGTAACGTGGTAGTCCCCCCCATCTTCAAGGTTGAGGCCAGCGGGTGCGTAATCCACTACGCGCAGGAAGGTAGTGCTGAGCATACCTTCATTGTATACTGTGATGTTGTACTTGACCAGCTGCCCCGGAATGAAGGGCGGAGGGGTCAGTACCGTATCCAGTTCTTTTTTGAGAGACAGGTCGAAGAGTACTTCCTGGAAACCGGCATCAAGAGAGGCATTCATATACCCGGCTTCTCCGGTTGAGAAGAGGAAGTAAGGCAGGCCATCGGGGATACTCCCGGGCATATTGGCAGACAAGGCTTCCGGGTCCGGGTTAGAATCGTGCAAAGAAGAGCCACCCAGTTTGCCGGTCGCTTCAAATATCCTTCCGTTGGCGACTACGAATTGGTTTTCCGGGTTATTGCTATCATCTCCAAATACGATATAATACTGGGTTTGTGGCAATACCTGTGTTTCCAGCAACCAGTTTTCGCCGGTTGTACCATGCTTGGTGAAGTGGTAGTGCCCGTCGGCAGCAGAAGTAGTGGCGGCCAGAAGGTTGCCGCTGCCATCGTAAAGGCTGATCGGCATACCGGCAAGCGGAGTCTCACAGGCATCCTGAATGCCGTTTTTATTCTTATCGCCCCATACATAATCACCGAGCTGAATCGGTGCCGGGCGGCAAATGCAGAACGTAAAGTCGCTCACCCCTACCATCTGAGCGGAGGGGTTGCCCGGGCTTTGTGCACCGGCCTCAAGGCGGACCACTACGGAGTCGACCTTTTCAGAAAAATGAACCCACACGTTACCACTGGGGTCAGATGCATTGAGCATTACCCCCTGTGATTCGTACTCGTTAGGGCTAAGCAGTGCCACCTGATTGTTGTACATCCCTGAATAGGACATCACGTCGTTCAGGGAAAGGGCTACTTCGGTACCATTGTAAAAGCCATGCACACTTACCTTATCCTGATAAGCGCCTGCCATCTGATCAATTCCGAGAATGGAGAAGCTCAGGTCATCAACTGGTATGCCAAAGGTGAAACTGCTTTGCACATACTGGCCCACAGAGCCGGCGTCCATACCCAACGGCCAGAAGCCACGGGTACCGCCCAGTGGAGACAAGTCGGTGTCTACCATAAAGGCGGTATTCGTTGCAATGCCTGCGGGGTCTTCATTGATCACATCCAGTACCGCACCCGCCATCGCGATGGGCATAGGGTTGGCATTATTGTCTCCAAACTGATGCCAATCCATGATGCGGGCACACTGAGGCGCGATGGGCACGGGGTCTTCGCACCACTGTATTTTACCGAGGCCGATCATTTGCAGGCCAGGGTCATCAACAGCGGCTCCGATAGCAGAAAAGTTGATGGCGACCTGGTCCACCGGATCTGTAAAATGGACCGTCACATTACCAGAAGTAGACGCATCATTAACGGTTGTTGTGCCTTCGAACACCCCGTCTCCGAGCTGATTGACATGCACTCCAACGAAAGAATCTTCCATATCCATGGAAACGGGCACGCCGCCGAGGGAGCCCTGTATGGCTACCCGGTCAATCGCATTCCCGGTAATATCAATATCCAGCACTTTGAAGATCAGCCGCTGTACAGGCCGGTCAAAGGAGAATACCACCCCCACATCTCTGGGGTCATTGGCATCGTGGCTGTCTGCGTCCATTTCCAGGGAGTAAAATTCTTCATCACCACCCAGTACTTCGTGGTATACCCGGTGGGTGAGGGGTGTTGCATCCGCTGAGGTGACGGACCAGGATATCTCATCTCCATCAATAACTTTAGTATAAGGAGGGAGCAGGAATGGATTGGTGCCATTTGCGTAGTCTGCCCAGTCCAGGATATTAAAGTTCTCGATACAAGCGTTGCCATAGTTATCCGGGTTTTCGCAGTCTTCGTCTATGATCTGCGGAACAAACCCAGCCATGATGGTACAAGTGCCGGGCTGTGCAAACCGCACATTAGAGACATTATCTTCACCAACCATAGAAAAGCCCACGCCCTGCAGATTTTGAGCGGTGAGCTCAATGCGGTAGTCTTCCCCTGCTGTCAGTCCGGGAATAGACCAAACACCATCTGCATTGGAATAAGCGGAGCCTGCCAGCTCGTTGTTGCAGTCATAGGCTTCCACCTTTATGTTGGCCAGCCCCGGCTCTGCGCCCAAGGCTCCATCGTAGTTGAGGTCTTCCCAAACCAGTCCGCCGATTTCATCAGGGTCACCGGCACAGGGGGGAGTACAGGCCACTGCCGCAACCTCCTCAAGAACCTGGCATGTTGCTCCGGCCGTGAGCATTACCGGGTAGCCCGCACCTGGTGCCGGGAGCGTAAATCCATTTAGCTCACCGCTACCACTGCTGGTGTTCACGGCATAGGTTTGAGATTGCCCTGCCACAATAATTTCCAGTTCATTACCAGCGACGCCCTCCCATGAAAAGGACACCGTTACATCAAAGGTGCTGCTCCCGCCCTGGAATGCACAGTCTACCACAACCTCATCGATGGAGAGGCTGCATGGGTTTTGAGCATTTACGGAAAAAGAAATGGCCCCAAGCAGGAGTACCAGCAGGGCCTTGTTAATGACTTCAGTTAATCGTTTCACTACATTGAAATTGGTGTAGCTATGTCTCATGTGATTAAAATTTGAATACTCTGATAAAGAAGCTGGTTGAAGCATTCAACCACCTTGTCGGTGCGTAAATCCTGAAAAAGCAGTTACTCTGCTACCTTCAAGGTGCGTTTGGCTACATCCAGGGGCGTATGGACACTGTACTTGTACAAATCATTACAACAAAATCTGCGCCAATTTTTGTTTGAGACGCAAAAAAGAGGAAATGAGTACACAAATAACTGAACGGTGTTTGCTCACCGCAATACGATGACCACACTCTGGAAACTTAATTTAGAGGTTTGTAAAGGGGGTTAGGTGCGAGCCGGGGCTTACATCTAAGTTTTTCGAGAATATCCTGCTCGGGGCAGGGGGGTATTCTATCCGATTGTAGGTTACGGAACCGGCACAGGACTATCCGGTTTGGTTGTCACAAAAATAAGGAAATATTTAAAACTCCGCCACTTTTCGGCAGCTAAATGTGCAATGACTTTACACATCTATAAGTAACTCAAACACATTGTTATTTATTGAATATCAAAACATTAGATAAAAACCGGGCAAACCCAAGCTCTATTGGGCTGCCCGGCGGAGGTGAAATTGTTCACCAAAAACCGTTTCTTGATGTGGTGTACTGACCTTAAA
Source organism: Phaeodactylibacter sp. (assembly GCF_040219495.1). Lineage (GTDB taxonomy): Bacteria > Bacteroidota > Bacteroidia > Chitinophagales > Saprospiraceae > Phaeodactylibacter. The sequence goes on from NZ_JAVJSK010000026.1 coordinate 38,518, forward strand.
GCCAGAATCTGCACGGTAAAAAAGCTGCTGCTCCTCAAATGAACGATCAGCCGCTTATCCGGAAGCCTGCACAAACCACTCTACTGTTAGACCCGCTCAAGTGGCTTTTCGCTTCCTCGGCTAGCTAGCTTTTATCCAACTGCTCCTGCCTACCGATTGCAGGGGGGCTGACAGCCTGTTTCCACGCTTTGAAGCCCCGGGGTTGCTGAACTTTACGTTCAACGACTTCCGAGACAACCCACTAGCGGGCGCAGGTTGGGCGCAAAAAGTTTGTTTTTGGGAAAATGGAGGCTGGCAGATCAAAAAGCAGCTCACGAAGGGAGAAACCAGGCTTGATGCGTCAGGGATCATTACAGGGTTATAGTCTAGTAAAGCCTGGCTCTTATTCCTTAGTATCTTTTGCTGCTGTTTTACAGCATTAAAAACATTATCTACAATAAATATACTTTATTTTCTCATACTTTGAATTCCTTAACCTCCCTGTTCTTCTTTTTTTGTTACTTTCCTATATTTGTGACCCCTAAAACGGTATTTATTAGGATTAATCGCTATCTTTAAAGTTTAGAATTTCCTTTTATTCAGGAATTCAAGACACAAAAACAACACTTACCAGAGGTGCCCTTAAAAACCCTTGCAATCCCGAGCACCTCCAGAACACCTAAATTGGCTCAAAAGCCTGTACATCAACTAGCTACCTGCCACCGAAAGAACGTTCTTTCAGGCAGGCTTCGCAACCATTAACGATAAGCAACCCACTAATTACTTTTCTCCCAGAACTGTTCCGTTTGCACCCGGTATTGCCCGTGGTGCTGATTTGAATTTATCACTTAACCAACCAACTTCCGGAATCCATGAAAAAAATCCTTGTTGTAGATGACAAATCATCAATCAGTGACCTTATTGTACAGCTGCTCAAGCAAAGCTACGAGGTAGAGTCCAGATCCAATGGCGTGGAAGCGATGACTTATCTGCAAGATGGCAACTTACCAGACCTGATCATTTCTGATCTGGAGATGCCGAAAATGTCTGGCTTTGAGTTGATCAAAGCCGTACGCGAGAGTGGCTTCTTTTCAGAGACGCCCATCATCATCCTCAGTAGTCTTGACAGCTCCGAAGACCGCATCAAATGCCTGAAGTTAGGTGCTGATGACTATATGATGAAGCCCTTCAACCCTGAGGAGTTGTTGATTCGGATTGAAAAGGCACTGAAATAGCACAGGCCTACAAGTCGTAACCTTCCTGATTAACCCAAACGGATAATTATGCACCTGCTTTATATTGGCGATGACCTCAGACTAATCGAGTCCTTACTCCAACAAGAAGACGAGCTCGAGATCCATCAGGAGCCCAACCCGCTGCGTGCCAGTGCCTGGCTGCAAAGCCGCCCAAACCTTGACGGTATTATTGCAGAGTACCAACTTCCCGGGCGTACCGGGCCGGGGTATTACAAATACTTTGTTCAGAACTTTGACCCGCAACGTAAAATCCCTTACATCGTAGTCGCACCGGAGCGGGCCAAAGAGCTCATTAAAGAAGCTATGGATGCTAAAGTAGATGATTTCTATGCCAAGCCCATTGACCCGGAGCAGCTACTTGGCCGCCTACGCCGGCTTGCCCAGCTGAAGGCCGTCATGGGCACTGCAACTTCAGGGCAGCCTGCCGCCAATTCCCAACTGGAAGATTACAAAATTGGCTTCCTTAAACGGTCCTTTGATATTTTTGTAGCCCTGACGGCGCTGCTCCTCCTTTCTCCACTGCTGCTAATCACCATCCTGGCCATACGGCTGGAGTCCAGGGGTAAGGTCTATTATATTTCCAAACGAGTAGGGACTGGCTACAAAATTTTTAATTTCCTGAAACTGCGTTCCATGTACCCGGATGCAGATAAGCGCCTGAAGGAATTCCAGCACCTCAATCAATACAACAGCGGGGAAGAGGACAAGGAAACAGTTGCCGAGCCACAGGAGCGACAGGTTGCCGCCTCTGGGGGTGCTACCCTGTACGGAGATGATATAAGCGTGGATGAGCAGGCCCACCTACGGAGTAAAAAACAGGAGCAGGCCCGCGCTTTCGTTAAGTTTGATAATGACCCCAGGATTACTAAGGTGGGGCATATCATCCGCAAGCTGAGTATTGACGAGCTCCCACAGCTTATCAATGTGCTGAAAGGAGATATGTCCATAGTCGGCAACCGCCCCCTACCCCTCTATGAGGCAGAACTCCTGACCACCGATGACTGGATTAAACGCTTTAATGGGCCCGCAGGCATTACCGGACTTTGGCAGGTGGAAGCTCGTGGGCGCACTTCCAAAATGTCCCCGGAAGAACGAAAGGAACTAGACAATAAATACGTGGAAATTGCCAACAGCAAGTATGCATTTTGGAAGGACATGTGGATTATTCTCCGGACCATACCTGCTGTTTTTCAAAAGGAAAATGTATGATTCGACTCCCTGCAATACTATTTTATATTACCTGTTTAGTATGGCCAGTCTCTTTGCTTGCCCAGGGCCAGCAAGCCTTTATCGAACGGAGCCTGGCCAGTAATGACATCACCGAACGGCTTCCGCCTTTGGACACGCTACTGCAGGCCGCAGAGCAATATTCTCCACTCCTTAAAGAACAGGATGCCAACCTGGTACTAGCCAAACTGGCTGAGCAATCGCAGCGGCGCGACTGGATGCGGCACCTGGGTGTCAACCTGGGGTGGAGCTACGGGCAGTTTGATGCCCTCACTGTCAACCCGGATGCCCCCGTGGGCGTAGCTACTACCACCTCTTCTCAGAACCGCTATACGGTAGGCGCTTTTTTCAAGATGCCCCTGTTCACGCCTATCAACCGGAGTAACGAAATTCAGGCCACCAAAATAGAGCAGGAACAAGTCCGCTACCGGCGGCAGTTCCAGGCTATTGAGTTGCGCAAACTCGTCATCGCACAGTATCAGGCTGTGGTACAGGCTCACCGGCTGCTGCTCATCTCCAACAACCGCTTGCAAACCATCAGCTTACAAGCCAGGCGAACCGAACGGGAGTTCACAGACGGGCTCATCACCATAGGGGACTATACCCGCGTACAGGATATGCTCATTAATACCATGGAAGCACTTGAAACCCGAAAAATTGAATTCGTTACTGCTTATTTACTGTTGGAAGAAACCACAGGCGTAAAATTAAACCTGTAAAGCCTTGAAATTTAACCTGCTATTTTTCGTACGGCTTTTTTTAAGACACCTGCACCTGTTGATCATTGTACCGGTGCTACTGGCAGGCCTTGTCTTTTACTTAACTAAGGATGAGGCCAAATCCTATTACTCTACGGTCAAGATTTATACAGGTATTGCCTCCGGGGCTTCTATTGAGCTGGACAATCAGCGCTTCGATTACCGGGCTGCCAATACCGCTTTTGACAACCTCATCAATATTGTAGAGTCTAAACGCACCCTGTCCGAAGTGGGGCTCCGGCTATTCGCACAGCATATGACCCTCACAGAGCCTGACCCTATGATTATTGGGCGGGAGAAATACCACGCCCTGATGAGGATTGTGCCGGAGGAGGTAAAAGCACTGGCCAAGCCAGGCGATTATGCCGGGAATTTGCAACGCTTTCGGGACTACATGAACCAGAGCACCGAAAACTTCCTGCACGAGCTCATCAACCTCCGGCACCCCGATTACAGCTATGAAAAAATCGGGGCTAAAATATGGGTCAAACGGCTCTCCAACAGCGACTTCATTGAGCTCGGCTACGAAACCGAAGACCCCGGTATCTGCCAGAATACCCTGCGCATCCTTGTAGAGGTATTTACCGTCTTTAATACCGAGATCAAAGTCAATAACTCTGATGAGGTCGTCAGGTACTTTCAGGCCCAGCTACAGCACGCGGCGGAGGAACTGCGGATCGCAGAAGGAAATATGCAAGTCTTTAACAAGACCCACAATATCATCAACTATTACGAGCAGACGAAGCACATCGCCTCTCAGCGGGAACACACAGAGCTGGAATACCAAAATGTCCTCACCAACTACCACGGTGCCAAAGCTATTCTCAAAAATCTGGAAAGCCGTATGGAGCTCCGCCAAAAACAACGGTTAACCAGTCAGGCTATCCTGGATACCCGGGACGAACTTGCCGAGGCGAATTTCCAGATTGCTATGCTGGAAATCACGCCTCCTGAAGACTCCCTGAAACGGGAATCTAATGCTCAAAGTATTTATCAGCTGCAATTGAGAGCAGATGCTCTGAAACGAAAGCTAGGTACTGTCATTGATACCCTCTACCGGGCCGATATTGACCAAAACGGGCTGCCTTCCACTTCCATCCTCGACAATTGGCTCAATACCGTTATGGAAGTAGAGCGCAAGGAAGCCCAGCTCAAAGTGTATGAAGAAAAGCGGAAGGATTTCGAAAAGCTGTATGCCACTTTTTCCCCACTCGGTGCCGAAATGAAGCGGTTGGAGCGCAAAATCGACGTAGCCGAACGGGAATACCTCAGCATCCTTCACAGCCTGGGGCTGGCTAAGCTTAAGCAGCAGAGCATCGAGATGAAGTCTAACTATACGATTGCTGAGCCGGCCTACTATCCGCTCATACCCAAACCCAGTAAACGGAAAATCCTGATTGCAGCAGCCGGGGTCATGGGCTTTGCGCTTACGGCTTTTACGATCCTGCTTTTAGAGTTCCTGGATACCAACATCAAGGATGCCCGCCGGGCAGAAAAGAAAATCGGCCTGCCGGTCACAGCCATCTATCCAAAGCTGGTGCGCCGGAGCCGCCGCATCGACGTGGACTACCTCAAGGACCGGGCTACGGATGCTATCCTGCTCAATGTGGCTTTCGCTGACCGGGAAAAGGAAGCCAACCCCGAGGGCCCTTCCGTCAACTTTTTCATCTCTACCCAGAAAAATGACGGTAAGACTTTCATCGGGCACCGCTTGCTCAACAAGCTGGCAGGAATGGGCTACCGCACCCTGTTCCTCACCCCCGAAAACAAAGAATACTCCATGGAGGAAGGGGCCTACGACCATCTGGAGTTCCCCTCAGACAGTAAGCTGTATGCTAAAGAACGGCTTTCCGAGCTCAACCCCGGCCTCAGCCCCGAACAACTGAGCACCTACGATTTCATCTTCGTGGAGGCCCCACCAATCATATCAAAGGCCTTCCCGGTCAAGCTCTTTCACGAAGCAGACCACGTTTACCTGGTCGTACGCGCCAACCGCCCCTGGAGCGAAGCTGACAAGAATGCGATGAAGGTGTTTCGGGAAATTGCGCCGGAGCCAGAGCCTAGCATCATTCTCAATGGTGTCGAATTGCTGGAGATGGAATCTGTGCTGGGCGATCTGCCCCGCCGTCGGACCTGGGTGCGGCGGTTTATTAAGAATACACTCCGGCTTCGGTTCTTCTCAAAACGAAAACTATGAGGCTCGTTTCCATCATAAAAAAGGTGCTTTTTGAGAAGAACATGTCTTCTCTGCTCAGTAATGTGTCTGTTGCGGCGGCCGGACTGGTAAGCTTCATGTTACTGGCCCGGCAGTTGGACAAAGCTGCTTTTGGGGACTGGGTGCTTTATGTAGCCCTCGCTTCCTTTATTGATCTGTTGCGGTTTGGGCTGACTAAAACATCGTCAGTACGCCTTTTATCCGGGGCGATGGCAGAACAGCAGTGGGCAATCATGGGCACAAGCTTCCGGATTAACCTCTGGCTCTTAGGTGCCGTGGCCTTGGTTTGCTGGCCGCTCGCCTTCTGGGCACAGCAGGCGGGTACAGGCATCAGCCGGGGCTATCTATTGTTCCTGCAGTGGTACCCCATTCTTGCCCTGTTCAATATGAACTGGAACAACGCCACCTCCCTCTTTCAGGCTGAACAGCAGTTCCGCCGTATGATGTACGTACGCCTGGCGGCAACGGGCAGTTTTGTCCTTTTCCTGGCTGCCAATGGTTTGTATTTCAAGTGGGGTTTGATGGAAATCCTCTACGCCCACCTCGCCTGCAACCTGCTGTCCAGCCTTTGGACGGCTTTCGCCAAATGGGATGGAATGGCCTACCTGGGGAAAGCCACCCGGCCTATCCAAAAGGAACTCATCGATTTTGGTAAATACTCCATGGGGACATTGGTAGGCTCCAGCCTTCTTAAAAGTGCGGACACCTTTATTATAGGTTTAAGCCCGGTTATGGGCTCCACTGCAGTAGCCCTTTACGCAATCCCGCTCAAGCTGACCGACCTGCTGGGTATCCCGCTACGCAGCTTTACCATGACGGCTTACCCCCGGATGGCCAAACGGTATCATGAGGAAGATATGGCTGGTGTGCGCAAGATATTCTATGGGTATACCGGTGCAGTGACCCTGCTTTTTATACCGGTGGCTGTGCTCTGTTTCATTCTGGCTGAGCCTTTAATCCTTTTCCTGGGCGGCAGCAATTACGCAGACAGTCTGCCACAGGTCACTTTGATTTTCCGGATTTTTACGCTTTATACGCTACTGTTGCCCATCGACCGCTTTTCCGGAGTAGCCCTGGATAGCATCAACCGCCCTAAAGTGAACCTGCAAAAGGTAGTGGTGATGACAATCGCCAACGTCGTGATTGACCTCATTGGGGTTTTTGTATTCCAGTCACTGGAGGTGGTCGCTATCGGGACCATTGTATTCACAATGATAGGTATCGCCATCGGCATGCGGGAGTTGAAGCGGGAGTTGCAGGTGCAATCCAGGTACATCTGGACCGAAGGGCTCGCCTTTTTTAAGAACCTCAAAAGCTTTTTAGCCGTATGAGCAGCGAGGTCTACAAAAAAGCGAGTGGCGCCAGCTGGCTACAGAAGCCCATACCCATACTAATCATGTTGGGGGTACAACTGGTCATGGCCTATGGTATCGCCACTAAAGGATTATCGATTGGCATTCTGGGCATTGCCCTGCCCATTGTGATCTCGTTTGTCCTTGCGGTTATGCTTTACCCCCAAATCGGGTTCTACACTCTTTTCTTCCAGGCCTTTGTCATTCTGGGGGCCAGCCGGTATGTGCCGGCCCAATGGGGGCTGACGATCGACGGGGTGCTATTCCTCATGTACGGCTCGCTGTTCTTCAAAACCTTTCATCAGGATGTGCCCTGGGAGAAAGCGAAAAGTGACATCACCCTGGTCGCCTTTATCTGGTATGGCTACCTGCTGTTCCAAATTGTCAACCCGGAAGCGGCAAGCCGGGCGGCCTGGTTTTATGCCATGCGGGGGCTGGGGCTTTACATGCTGCTGATCATCCCACTCATCCTAATCATTTTTGATAAACGGCAGCACATGCATGGCTTCTTCATCATTTGGGGGATCATGTCTTTTTTGGGTACTCTGAAAGGAGCACAGCAACTCGTCCTTGGCCCGGACCCTTTCGAGCAAGCCTGGCTGGATAAAGGGGCAGCAGAGACGCATATTTTGTTTGGCAAACTGCGAGTCTTCTCTTTCTACTCCGATGCCGGGCAGTTTGGGGGCGCTCAGGCTCATGCAGGAGTCGTGTTCGGGATACTGGCGCTGGCGCAAAACCGGAACTTCTGGCTCCGGGTCTTCTACATCGTGGTTGCCCTGGGCGGCATTTATGGCATGTTCATCTCCGGTACCCGCGGAGCTATTGCTGTACCAATCATGGGGGGCGCCCTGTACTTTGTGCTCAAAAAGAATATCTATGTAATGGTCATCGGCGCTATTATGGGGATTGCCTTCATTGGCTTCTTCAAGTATACGACGATTGGCAATAATATCGATCAGATCAGGCGTATGCGCACCGCCTTCGACCCGGAGGACAAATCCCTGCAGGTACGACTGGAAAACCAACGGAAGCTCAAAGGTTATCTGGCTTCCCGGCCCTTAGGAGGGGGCATCGGCTCCTCGGGCAACTGGGGCCGCCGGTTTAGCCCCAATACCTTCCTGGCCAATACCCCTACCGACAGCTGGTATGTGATGATCTGGGCAGAGCTTGGCATTGTGGGGCTTTTGTTACACCTTGGCGTCTTGTTTTATATCCTGGGCAAGGCCTGCTATCTGGCAATGTTCAAAATCAGGGACGACTGGATACGCGGGACTACTACGGCTATGGCCTGCGGTATGTTTGGCATCATGGTCGCTTCCTACGGCAACGGTGTACTGGGGCAGTTCCCTACCGGCCCCATGCTCTATACCAGCATGGCTTTCATGTTTCTTTCCACCAGAATGGACAAGGAAGCCCAGGCAGAAAAAGCTACAGCAACAGCAGAACCATAAAAACCCCAACGAGACATGTATGCACAACCACTTGTTTCAATAATCACCATCAACTACAACGAATCTGATGTGACGTTGGCGTTGCTGGAAACCCTCCGGGGCCTCACCTATCCGACCGTGGAGGTCATTGTAGTCGACAACGCCTCGCCCAATGACCACCCCGACCGCATCAAGGAAGCCTACCCGGAGATCAACCTGATCAAAAGCCCGGAAAACCTGGGCTTTGCCGGCGGTAACAACCTGGGCATTAATGCATCAAAGGGCGACTTCCTGTTTTTCATCAACAACGATACCGAAGTGCCCCCGGGCATTCTGGAGCCCCTCGTGGAGACCTTACAGCAGCACCCGGAAATTGGGATCATCAGCCCCAAGATTAAGTTCCACTGGGACCCCAGCCTCATTCAGTACGCAGGCTACACACCGATGAACCCCTGGACGATCCGCAACAACAGCATTGGCTACCGGCAGCCGGATGGGCCGGACTATGATACTGCTGGCCCCACGGAGTCTATACATGGAGCTGCTATGATGGTGCCGCGGCGCATTGTAGAAGAGATCGGTAAGATGCCCGAAGGCTACTTCCTCTACTACGAGGAGCATGACTGGGCCGCGATGATCCGCCGGGCCGGCTATCAGGCGTATTACCAACCGGCTTCCTACATTTTGCACAAGGAATCAATTTCCACCGGTAAGAACAGCCCGCTCAAGACCTACTACCTGACCCGCAACCGGGTGCTTTACGCCCGGCGCAATTTCAGCCGCCTGCACCTGCTGTTCAGTATCTTGTACCTCGGCCTGATCTCTATCCCTAAGAACACCCTGACTTTTTTGCTAAAGCGGCAGTGGCAACACCTCTCTGCCTACTGGCGGGGCATCACCTGGAACCTCAACCACCCGGCTTTGGCCAACTAAACACAAAACCATGGAATACTTACTGTACTTTACTGCAGCATTGGAATGGATCCTCCTGATTTATCTTGGATTTGCTGCTTTTTATATTTTCCTGTTTGCGCTGGCCAGCCTGTTCCCCTACCGGCCTGAGCGTGCAGGCCAATCTACCGGACGAAAAGTTGCGGTGCTCATCCCCGGCTACAAAGAAGATGCCGTCATTGTGGATGTAGCTAAAGATGCCCTGCAGCAGGACTACCCCGCTGAGCAATACGATGTGGTGGTCATTGCGGACTCCTTTCAGCCCGAAACGCTGGCCGCACTGCGCGAGCTGCCCATCCGACTCGTGGAAGTTTCCTTCGAGAAAAGTACCAAGTCCAAAGCCCTCAACCGGGCGATGGCCACAATTGGAGACGATTACGATATTGCGCTGGTGCTGGATGCCGACAACCTCATGGAGCGCAGCTTCCTGACGAAGGTCAACGACGCCTTTGACCGGGGCTACTGGATCGTGCAGGGGCACCGGGCAGCCAAAAACCTGAATACGCCTTTTGCTATACTCGATGCCATCAGCGAGGAAGTCAACAATCAGATTTTCCGAAAAGGGCACCGGGTGCTGGGCTTGTCTTCCGCCCTCATTGGCTCCGGCATGGCTTTCGACTATAAGTTTTTCAAGGAAACCATGGCGAATGTCAAGGCGGTTGGAGGGTTTGACAAAGAGCTGGAGCTCAAACTCCTGCGCGACCGGCAAACCATCGAGTACCTGCCTGATGCCATCGTGCTGGATGAAAAGGTGCAAAAACCGGAAGTATTTGCCAATCAGCGGCGGCGGTGGCTCTCGGCTCAGTTCACTTACTTTCAGCGTTATGCCTGGTCCGGGCTGGCTGGCCTGCTGCGCGGCAATATCGACTTTGCCGACAAGGTGTATCAGATGATTGCCCCACCCCGGGTGCTGCTGCTGGGTATTGTGACCCTGTTGGGCATCGGTTATTTCCTCCTCTACTGGCTGTTCCCAGAAGCCTCCTGGCTTGCCCTTTCCTTCCGGGAATGGCGCTGGCCACTTCTGCTCACCTATCTGGGCATGGTCCTGGCTGTGCCCCGCAAATTCTACAACCTGGATACCCTCAAAGCTTTATTTACCCTTCCGCGTGCCTTTGTGCTGATGTTCCTTTCGCTATTCAAACTGAAAGGAGCGAACAAGAAATTCATCCACACACAACATGGTACCATCGAAGATAAAACCCCAAACGCATGAGAATCGGCATAGAGGGGCAGCGGCTGTTCCGCCCCAAAAAACACGGCATGGATATGGTGGCCCTGGAGCTCATCAAAAACCTGCAGGTGATCGATCAGGAGAATGAGTATGTCATCTTTGTAAAGCCGGATGAAGATAACACCTGCATACCCGAAGCGCCCAATTTTAGAATTGTGGAGCTTTCAGTACCGGGCGGGTATCCGGTTTGGGAACAATGGGCCCTGCCCCGGGCAGCCCGGGCCGAAGGGTGCGACCTGCTGCATTGTACCAGTAATACGGCGCCACTGCGCTGCCAGATGCCCTTGATGATCACCCTGCATGATATCATTTATATGGAGCAGCTGAGCCTTTTCCAAAGCGGCAGCACCTGGTACCAGCGACTAGGCAATTTGTACCGGCGCTGGGTGGTGCCCCCGGTACTGCGGCGTAGCCAATGCGTCATCACGGTATCCAATTTTGAAAAAGACCGTATTAATGACTTCTTCGGGCTTGAGCCGGGTAAACTAACGACGGTGTACAACGGCGTCAGCCCACACTTCAAAAAGGTGACTGATCCGGATGCGCTGCGAAAGGCCAGAGAGGGCTACCAATTGCCGGAACGTTTCCTGTTCTTCCTGGGCAACACCGCACCTAAGAAGAATACCCCGGGCGTCCTTAAGGCTTTTGGCGACTTTAACGGCAAGCAGGCAGAGCCCTACCACCTCGTCATGCTGGATTATGAAGAAGCGAAGCTACAGCAGATCCTCAATGACATCGGCCATCCCGGGCTACGGGCATACATTCACTTGACGGGCTATGTACCCAATGCCGAGCTGCCCGCTATCATCAGTCAGGCGAAGCTCTTCCTCTACCCTTCTTTACGGGAAAGTTTTGGTATCCCGATTCTGGAAGGCATGGCCTGTGGGGTACCCGTGATTACTTCCAACACCTCTTCCATGCCTGAAATTGCCGGTGGGGACGCCCTGCTGGTCAATCCTTTTCAGCCTGCTGAGATTACGGCAGCGATCGAGCAACTGCTTGGTGATGAGGCGCTTTACCAATCGTTCAGTGAACGCGGCCCGAAGCGGGCTGCACAATTTTCCTGGCGGGCTATGGCAGAGCAGGTACTCAAATTGTACCAGGGTATTCACCAGAAAACCGATGTTGTATGAAAAAGCAGCCCCCGATTGTCTGTATCTCCAACACCACCTGGCACGGCGCCTACACCAAGTCGACTGTACAGCTGATGTCCCTCCTGGCGCAAGAGCGGGAAGTCCTGTTTGTAGAGTATCCCTTCACGATAAAGGACGTAGTAACAACTTGGCTGGGGCGTCAGCAGGCACCGGTCAGGCGCATGCTGGGCATGGAGCCAAGGATGCAGCAGATCAAGACGGCCTACGGCACCATAGTCCACCATCTCGTTGTACCTCCGGTGCTGCCTGTAGATTTCATTCCCCTGAATGCTGTTTTTGAAGTCTTCTTTCAGTGGAATGCCCGGCAATACCGCCGCACCGTACGCCGGGCTATGCGGCAGTTGGGGTTTGAAAATGCGATTGTCGTGACCGCCTATAACCCTTTTTACGGGCTCCCTCTGATCGGTAAACTGGACGAGCAACTGAACGTCTACTACTGCTACGATGGCATTGGTACACGCCGTCACGGGCAGCGCATCTTCGCCCGCGACCGCTGGTTCTCCGAAGCCGTTGATGCCATTATCACCAGCTCCGATTTTATCCGGCAGGAGAAGCTGCCCCGGAACCCGGAAACGTATACGGTCAAGAACGGAGTGGACTACGAGCTGTTCCGGCCCTATGCTAAACAAGCCTTACGGCAGCACGGTGACCGCCCCAAAGTAGGCTACCTCGGAAGCATGGACCACCGTTTTGATATTGACACCGTAGAGCACGCCATTAAAAACCTGTCGGAATACGAATTTGAATTTGTCGGCAGCCTGCGCAATGAAACGGTGCGTGACCGGCTCGACGTTTATCCGAACACCACATTCCGGCCGCCGGTACGCCCGGACGAAGTGCCCGCTCTGATGGCAGATTGTGAAGTCGGGATCATCCCTTACCTGGCCAACGACATCAACCGGAGTATTTACCCTTTGAAGATCAATGAATACCTGGCGGTGGGCGTCCCCGTGGTGATGACTGCTTTTGCCCATTTACCCGAATTTGAGGGCTATGCATGGCAAACAGATGGTGCAGAGGCTTTCGCCCGGGCATTGAGGGAAGCCGTTGCCACCGATAGCCCCGAACGGATACAGGCAAGAACTGCCTTTGCTCAGTGCAACAGCTGGCCTGCTAAGGCAAAGGAGTTTGACCAATTGCTCAACCAGCTGTACCAGCAAAAAACATAGTAAACTTGATGCGTCGGGTCAGTGCAATGGGAAAAACGAGCTATTTTCAACCACGTGTCCCGGTAATTAACAGGATTTCAGGAGCTTAGCCTGAGCTAATGGACTAAAAAAAGGCATCCCGGTAGAACTGGGATGGGAAGAGGCAGCGCTATTTTAACCCTGTACTAACCCCCGACGCATCAAGTCTAATATTTGCTGAGTATGGACCAACCGTAAGTTATGGAATCTTTTAACCCTACTGCAAACTAAACTGTTATGAGCTTTATCTCCAAAATCAAATCCAACCCCAAAACCAAAGTGTTTGTACTTTGGCTGATCACCCCCAATCGCAATCCACGCCCGCGTTGGTGGGTGCGCCATATTCTGAACCGCTTTTTCCATAAACGGGGCAAAGGGGCTACCATCCGGCGGCGTTCCCGCATTGATGTTTTTCCATGGAACCGCTTTGAGATCGGAGAGCTGACAACCATCGAGGACTTCACGACTATCAACAACGGGTCCGGTGATGTACTTATGGGCAACCGGGTACGCATTGGGATCGGGAGCGTGGTGATCGGACCGGTCACGATGGGCAATGGCTCAGGGCTGGGGCAGCACGTCTTCATTTCCGGATTTAACCATGGTTATGCTGACGGGGCGAAGAACTCGAGTGGGCAACCACTGGATATCAAACCGGTCATTATTGAGGAGGAAGCGCACATTGGGGCCAACTCGGTGGTTGTTGCGGGCATCACAATCGGCAAGCGTGTACAAGTGGGCGCTGGCAGTGTGGTTACCAAGGATATCCCCCCCTTCTCAGTTGCAGTAGGCAACCCCGCCCGGGTGATCAAACGATATAACCACGAGCGTAAGCAGTGGGAGCGCGTATAAGCAAAGCTAAGGGCGCACGGCCAGTCAAAATAGCCTTTAGGGATTGCGCCACAACAACTTCGGCTATTCTGAGTAACTTATTAGACTTTTTGCGCGATCCCTTAGAGCGTGTTGGGGTTTTGTTTTTGGAGCGAACGCAACCAAATTTCGTTCTGATCGAGGTGCGAGACATTCAAGAATGGGATTAAGAGCTTGTTGGGACTTTTGTCTCCTAGTCGAAAACTAACATTTTTTTGGTTAGACGAGGTACGAAAACCGGAGTTTAGCCTTAGCTAGATAGCCTGTCCCGCAATTTGCGGGAAGGATTTTCGGGACGAAGTGTAAGCAAAAAAGTGTCCCGGTGCACCGGGACAGACCGATTACTAAAGTCCCAACATGCTCTTAGTCCGGGAATGGAGTCCGTAACGGTACGGCCACGACAACCGGCTCCTCCCCGGTTCGTTCCGCCAATAGGACGACCCGGAAATCATCTACTCCTTTAGGCACTTCGATATTAGCCCAGGCACCGGTGCCCATCTTCGCAAAACGATAGGCCTCCGGTGTATCTCCGAGCCGGAGCAAAAACCACCTCATCTGGTCATAATCAGCGGGGTCGGTAAGCACCCAACGGTTACCTTTCGGCTCAACCGCAGAGAAAACAGCAAAATCTCCCGGAAAAAGTACTTGTGCCGGGCGCAAGATGTCCAATTGATCTGAATGTTTGATGGCCAAATTCAGGGGCAGGCCTTTACGGATTGCAGGGTGCTGCGCGTGCTGTTCCCGGATCCATTTCTGTATAGTCTGCTCTTTGACAAGCTGAAACCGGTAAGTCGGCCAGTCCTGCAGCAGCCAGATTGCTCCAATAGAAACTACGGCAACGAGTAGGAAAGCCGTTTTCCGGATGAGTGCAAACATCCGGTGGTTCATCAGCCAGATTGCCCGGCGGACCTGCCTTATCCGGTGGTCAAGCAGCCTAAGCCACCGGCGGCTATCGATTATCCGCCTCCAGCTGCGCTGCCGGCTGGCCAAAACGGTGAAGCTCAGAATAGCCACGTTGAGCAAGGCCAAGCTGCTCATCATAGCGTAATAGATATTCAGGTGGGCGTTTAATCCATAAATCACTGCGGCAAGCGATATCCCGATAACGGCCAGGTTTGGGATATTCAACGGCCAGTTGTTGGCCTCCTGATTATCTTTGGGTGTGGGGTCATAGGGTACCTTGCGCCGTAAGATGGCAAAAACAAAGCCCATCAGGTGAATCCACCAGGTCCCAATCAGCAGTAGCCCCCCTGCAGTATGCAGTCCGCGCTCCCGTTCTTCCATCACCCAGTTTTGGGCGTACTGACGGATAGACAGGCCGGAAATAAAAAGGGGCAATCCAATCAGTACAAACTCTACCAGATCCATACGCATGGGCATATACCCGGTAAAGAGTGCGATGACAGGGATCAGGATATTGAGCAGGTAGGCTACGCTCAGGAAATAAAATCCGGGCAGCACGCCGTAGTACATCCTTTGAGGCCAGGACAGCTTGCTAAAGATTTTCGGATAGGTAGTGAAAAACAACTCAAAAACACCTCGCGACCATTTCAACTGTTGCTTGTAGTAGGCGGACAGGGTGGAAGGTACTAACCCCCGGGCCAGGACATTGGGTACGTATACCGATTTCCACCCTTTGGCATGAAGTTGCATAGAAGTATGCATGTCCTCCGCCAGTCCGGCTGCATGCCCTCCGATGGAATCGATTGCCTTACGGCGAAAGGTGCAATTGGCTCCGATAGCCTGTACCGTCCCAAAGCTATTCATGGTCATCATCATGGGGCCATAGAACTGAAAAGTCTGTTGTGCAGCTCCTTTGGCAATGAGCGACTCGTGGATATTTTCGTAGGCCTGTACTGTTTGGACAAAGCCAATACGCTCATCGGCAAAGTGGGGGACGATGTGGTCTAGAAAATCAGGATGGGGGACGTGGTCCGGATCAAGGATCAGGCAAATCTCACCGGTAGCCTGGCGTAGGGCGTTGTTGATGTTACCCGCTTTAGCATCTACCTTACGCTCCCTGGTTACGTGGTGAATCCCCAGCTTTTCGCAATAAGCTTTCAGGCGCGGGTCGTTGGCTTCATCACACAGATAGGTCTCGTGCGGGTAGCGGATGTTTTTAATCGCGGCGAGTGTTTCCTCAATCATTTCGTAGGGCTCTCCTGCCATAAACGTGGTGAGTACGTCTACGGTGTATTGTGGGGCCTCTTTAGGCGTTTCAGGGATACTGATACTGAAATAATAAAACCACTCAAGGATCACCTTGCCGGAAAGCAGGCCCAGGGCAAATAATAAGGTCCAGTAGAGTGGTGGATAGCCAATATGCACGGGACGAAGCAGTTCGTACCAGAAAAAAACAAGCGCGCCCGTCCCTATCAGGATAAGGCCACGCATAATGTAGAGCTGAGTCTGGGTAGGAGGTGTGACCATAATGATTATTCAATAACGTAGATGGGCGTATTCAAGGTAGTGGCAATACTGCCGGGATAGGACAGTGTGGCAAAAAGGCGATAAGGCCCCTCACGGGCTGGTGCGGAAAACTGTATACTCATGGTATCCAGAGCATTGAGCAAGTGGTCATAACTAACTACCGGCACAAGGGTATCCAGCTCTAAATTGTACCAGTCTTCGCTGCGCAGGGACCAATCTGCCCTTACGTTAGTATCCGGGGCAATCCCAAAGACGATGTTTGCGGTATAAGCCTGACCGGGGTTGAGCATAATATGGCCCGCTGCTCCGGCCCCATCTACCAACATGTACGCCACCTGAGGCGCGGGGAGATAAGGCAAGGTATCTTTGTTCAATAGCGCATAAGCCTCGTAAAGCGGCGTAGGTTGCCCGCCCGCTGTAAAGGTATTGAACCACGTTGCCGTGAGCTCCTGCTTTTGCCCCCAATAGAAGAGACAACTCCCAAGAAACCGGGGGTCCTTTACAGGCATTTCCTGATGAAACCGGCTGAGCAACTCCTCTTTCTTTTTCCATCCTGCATCTTCAATTGAAGCGCCCCAGGCTGTCTTTGGCACCTCCCAGTATCCATTGATGCTCCATTCACTAACGAAGTAGGGGCCCTTCCACATCCAGGCAAAGTCAGCCATGTCTTGTTCCAGGTCCTTTAACAACCCGAAAGTATTGATGCCCAAGACGTCCAGGTCTGGTATTTTGAGCCGGATGTTGGTGATGGTCCGGCGCTGAAAGTTGGTGAGCGCCGTGGCAACAGGATGCTGCCCGTCCACCTGTTTGATCATGGCCAGAAGGTCATTATACGCACGATAGAAAGGGGTATAGTTGGGTTTGTACGGAAAGTCCAGCTCATTGCCAAGCATCCACATCAGCAGGGCGGGGTGGTCTTTGTGCCGGTCCACGAAAGAACGATAGGCATTCATCTGGCCTTTGACTTTCGCCTGATCCCGGTAGAAGCTCAGGTGCTGGCTTTTAGGCAGGGGGAGGTCAGCAATAATAGCAATGCCGTAATAATGGGCTGTGTCCAGGACTTGCGCCAGGTTGAGCGTATCGTACACCCTGAGGCAGTTGCCGCCTGCTCTGGCCAGCTCCCGGATGTACCGGGGGTCGCCTGACGCACCATGGATAGAAAAGGGTTGCCCGTTTCTGGATAAAGTGAAGTGCCCGGCTATCTTTTCGATGTGAACCTTTTGTCCGGTTGACCTTCCCTGAGGGGGCTCCGTGACTTGTACTTCACAAGCCCCAACGGCAAGCAGCAACACAAGCAGTAAGCAAGGAACGATGCAGGGTTTCAATGTGCGTATTTGTTTAGTAAACGGTTAAGTAATCTTGCAGGCGAATGCCCAGCCTTTCGGCTCAGCTTTTCTTCAACAACAGCCAATCAAAGGTACAAAACCAGCTGACCATAATCAATTACTATAAAGTATTACTCCGATTCAATAAATACATTACAGAATTTCTTATTTTGGGAGTGCTTTTCCAACCTGAAGATATGGGCATTGCCTAATCATGCCTCAATTTGGAAAAGCACAGCGATCTGGTTTCAAACCCAACAAATATGCCATGACACTCCTAGAAATTCTATTCTGGTTATTCCTGTTTATCGTTTTTTACACCTACGTTGGTTACGGTATACTCCTTTACGTAATCATAAAAATCAGGCGCCTGCTTGGGCTGCACCGGCCCTACGAAGGCAATACTGACTACCAGCCGGAAGTCACCCTGTTTGTGGCCGCCTATAACGAGAAAGATTATGTGGCTGCCAAAGTCCGGAATTCCAAGTCACTGAATTACCCGCAAGACAAGGTCCGCCACATTTGGGTGACGGATGGTTCGGACGATGGCACTCCTGACCTGCTGCGGCAATATGACCGGGTGGAGGTGTACCATGACCCTGCCCGAAATGGTAAAATTGCAGCGATGAACCGGGGCATGCAGTTTGTCAAATCGCCTATTGTCATTTTCTCAGATGCAAATACGGACCTGGGCAAGGACTCTATTCAGGAAATTGTGCGCCTGTTCCGCAACCCGGAGGTAGGCTGTGTTTCCGGTGAGAAGCGTATCCACGAAAAAGGAGCAGATGCCGCTGCGGGTGCGGGTGAGGGGTTGTACTGGAAGTACGAGTCGACCCTTAAAAAGTGGGACGCCGAGCTGTACTCCGTTGTTGGGGCAGCAGGTGAGCTTTTTGCGATACGCACGGAGCTCTGGCAGGAGGTGGAGAAAGACACGCTGCTGGACGACTTCATCATTTCCCTCCGCGTCGCCATGAAGGGATACACCATTCAGTACAACCCAAATGCCTACGCTATTGAGACCGCCTCAGCCAATGTAAAAGAGGAGCTCAAGCGCAAAGTCCGCATCTCGGCGGGTGGCATTCAGTCGGTGGTACGCTTGTGGCCCTTGCTCAATATTTTCAAATACGGCCGCTTGTCGTTCCAGTATATTTCGCACCGGGTTTTGAGATGGACCCTAACCCCTTTACTGCTCCTGCTGCTCATCCCGGTCAACCTGATGCTTGCACTGCAGGAAGGGCTGTTTTCCTTTGAGCTGTACAGTTTGCTGTTCTGGGGGCAGGTGTTGTTTTACGCCGCAGCTTTACTGGGCTGGTTCCTGGAGAACCGCAAGCTGAAGGTAAAAGTACTGTTCGTGCCCTATTACTTTTTCATCATGAACCTCTCGGTCTTTCTCGGCCTGCGCCGCTACCTCAAAGGGCAGCAGAGTGTGAATTGGGAAAGAGCCGTACGCGGTTCCTGATCAACTTTTCGGGCTGGTAAGCGTATCTGAAGAGGGGCGGCTGTACGCTATTGTATTAAAGCTTGTTGGGATTTTACACTTCGGGCTGCTCTTGCCAAATTTCGTTTGCTCTAAAAGCAAAATCCCAACAAACGCTTAGCGCAACGTGCCCTGAAAATACGCGAACCGATGAATACAGCTTTTCTTTCCCTTTTGTTGCTACTTTGTCCAGGCGTCAGTGCGACGGATGCCCATGACTTCCACGTCAGCAAATGCCTGATGGAGTACGACCCGGAGGGGCAGTCTTTGCAGATGAGCATGCATATTTTTCTGGATGACCTGGAGCGGGCCCTGCAACAGCGCGGGCACGACCATTTATTCCTCTGCACGCCAAAGGAGGCCGCTGATGCGGAGAAGCACCTTGAGGCTTACCTGCGCGACCATTTCCGGCTCGTCGTAAATGGCGAAGAACGTGCGTTCAAGTACTGGGGAAAAGAAATATCCGATGACCTTTCGGCGGTTTGGTGCTACCTGGAGGTCGGAAACCTCTCTGAGGTGGCTTCTCTGGAGCTAACTTACCGTGTCCTCTTCGATACCTACCGTGATCAGAAAAACCTGGCGAGCCTCGTCTTGCCCGGTCAGGAGCCGGGCATGCTGTTTTTTCAGGTGGGCGATGAGACGAAGGGGATGTAGCACCCCGGAACTTCCGGTTTCCAACCGCTCATTCCTCCTTACGTTATAGTGGGGGCAACTGCGACAGCACGGTCTCAGGGACCATCTTCTGTATGGCGGTAAACCATACCCGCTCTTCGAAGCGGATGTGCTGTTCGATGAGGCGGCCGAGCCGGTCCAAATCTTCGGTGGAAGAAGAAGAGGAAAGCAGGCCGACCTGCTCCGCAATTTGCTGATGCTCCGACTGCACCTGATCTGCCATAGCCTGCAGTTGTTCGTGGTACGCCTGTGTGGCCGGGATAAGCACCCCGGCTTCCCATTCAAAATGGTGCCGGAGGCGGTCCCCGTATTCCTTTTTGGCGAAAGCCACCTTACCAGGTATATCAACAGGCATGCCTTTATAATCAGGCGCATCACTTTTTAATAACTGAGCCAGCAACAGCCCTTTGTGGTGCTGCCGGGACAAAGGGATCAATACAGGATGGCGTTTAAGCGGTTTGCGGTCCATGTGGGGAAAATACAAATTTTCTTACCTTTCGTGAAAGAACCTGATTTTTGGACCAACTCCCTGATATGAAGCCCTACCCTCTTTTCCTGTTGCTCTTTACGGCCGTACTGCCCGCCTTTGGCCAGGACGGAACGCCCTACGAGGCCCGGTATTTTGTCAATGCAAAAGGCAACTCCCTCCCCTACCGTATCCTTTTCCCGCAAGGGTACGAAGACAGTGGCCAGACCTATCCTTTACTGCTCTTTTTGCACGGCTCGGGAAAGCGGGGCGATGACAACGCCGCCCAGTTGGCCTATGAGCCTCAAGCCTTTTCGACAGCCTTCCCTATCTGCGTTTGGCGGGCATCCGCTCCTGGCGCCCCTTCATGCTCCATATACCACGATGTGGATTTTTCACGGTGCCCGGGACAAGGTTATACGGGTAGAGGGGCCCCGGCTCTTCGATTCGCTGTTCAGTAGACTTGACGCCTATGTTTAAACTCCTAACTCCCGTAAACCAACTCTAATATGCTCTCTTACCTGGTCTATGCGTTGGTGATTTATCTTTTGCTCTGCATCCTATTTTACACCCTACAGGACTTTTTCTTTTTCCGCCCCGAGATACTGCCCCGGAATTTCCAATACGAGTACCCTTTCCCGTTTGATGAGGTCCACTTCGAGATGGAGGACGGTGGCTACATCAACGGTTTGCACTTCCGGGTGCCCAATGCCAAGGGCGTGGTGTTTTACCTCAAGGGCAACTCCCGCAGCCTGAAGGGCTGGGGGAAATTTGCCAAAGACTTTCTTGGAAAAGGCTATGATTTCTTCATGATCGACTACCGGGGCTTCGGCAAGAGTGCCGGTAAGCGGACGGAAGCTACGCTGTACAACGATGCACAAACCGTTTACAAATGGCTCAGCTCGCGCTACCCGGAAGAACAGATCGTGCTTTACGGCAGGTCTCTGGGCAGTGGGATAGCCGCCCGGATTGCTTCCTGGAACACCCCCCACCTGCTCATCCTTGACTCTCCTTACTATTCCTTTTTGTACCAGGTCCGGCAATACGGCTTTTGGCTGCCCCTGCGGTGGTTGCTGCGTTATCAGATACGGACTGACTTTTTCATTAGGAAGGTATCTTGCCCGATCTTCATTATACACGGCACAAGCGACCGGCTTATTCCTTTCCGGCAAGGAAAAATGCTGCACGAGTCGGCCCCCAATAGTGAGCTGATCGCAATTGAAGGGGGCGGGCACAACAACCTTCCAGACTATCCGGAATACCACGAAGCCCTTTACGAGATCCTCCACGATGAGGACCGGTACGCACGCCTGGCCGCTGCGCCTTCCGGAAAATAAAAAGCACTCGCCCAGAAAGAGCGAGTGCATTTTCAAACAAATGTGCAAATCATAATTCTTATCGGCTGATCACCAGCCGCTGACTAACCGGCTCCTGGCCTTCAGGATAGATGGTAACCAGCAAAATCTGGTTATTGCCCCATTCAGCTGTGCTAAGGGTCAGTTGCCCGTCCTCACCCATGAGGTAAGAACCCAAAGTCTGTCCCATCATGTTGCGTACGACCACTGTGGAAGCCACCTTCAGATGATTTACCGTAAGGGTGACCTGATCCCGTGCAGGGTTAGGGAAGAGCGTCAGTTTGAGCTCATCCGCCTTGGTTGTCACGGTGGGTGCCCCCATAGGCAAGCTACTGCCTAATGTCACGGAAGGCCCATTCACAAAGGCAGAGTTTTCAGAACTACAGAGAGCTCTTACCCGCCACTGAACGGTACTACCGGACGGTAGGTTGTTATCCGTGTACGTGCTGGAAGGTATATCGATGGAAACCGGTCCAAAACCAATAGGACGGTACTGTAAACGGTAGGCATCCGCATTGGGAATAGGGCTCCATTCGAAGGTTGCACTCGTACTGGAGTTGGCAAAAGCGTTTAGATTCACGGGCTCTGCGCAGCCTTCGTCCAGGTCGCAGATATTGTTGTTGTTGGCATCAATTAAGGTGCCGGCACAACCGCAGTCCGCTCCGTAGAGGTCATTTTCTGTACAGGCGTCTCCATCGTCACAAGAGGTGCCGATGAGCGCATCGTTCAGGCCAGGGCATTGGTCATCTGCATCGCAAACGCCATCATTATCGCTGTCCTGGAAAGTTCCTGCGCAGTCGCAATCCGAAGTATAGACATCATTGATGGTGCAGTCGTCCCCGTCATTACAAGAGGTACCGATGAGGCTGTCATCAAATCCGGGGCATTGGTCATCTGCATCACAAACGCCATCATTATCGCTGTCCGGGCAGGCACCATCAGTGGTGGTAAAGTTCCCAATCCCGGAATAAGGAGAGCTCTCACCATTGCAAACCGCACGCACCCGCCACAGATACGTGGTATTTGAGGCCAGTCCGGTGAGGGTATAGCCATTGCCGGGCACCGACAGGGTAATGATGCTGTTAAATGGTGCGTCTTCCACGAGGTACTGCAGCTCGTATTCATTTGCAGCGGAGGAAGCAGACCAGCTCAGGGCAGCACTGCCCGCTGAAATATTGCTGGCCTGCAGGTTAGTCGGCGCTGTACATTCGTCTGTCTCATCCAGGTCGCAGATATTATTGTTGTTGGCATCAATTAAGGTGCCTGCACAACCGCAGTCCGCTCCGTAGAGGTCATTTTCTGTACAGGCGTCTCCATCGTCACAAGAAGTGCCGATGAGCGCATCGTTCAGGCCAGGGCATTGGTCGTCTGCATCGCAAACGCCATCATTATCGCTGTCCTGGAAAGTTCCCGCGCAGTCGCAATCCGAAGTATAGACATCATTGATGGTGCAGTCGTCCCCGTCATTACAAGAGGTGCCGATGAGGCTGTCATCAAATCCGGGGCATTGGTCATCTGCATCAC
>NZ_JAVJSK010000027.1:0-24694 GCF_040219495.1 Phaeodactylibacter sp.
GTGTTGGGATTTTACACTTCGGGCTGCTCTTGCCAAATTTTGTCCTGCTCTTCGTTGTTCTTCGGTCACGTAGCTAAGGCTATGTTCCCTCATCACGCCTTGATCAGAACAAAATTTGGCTGCGTTCGCTCCAAAAGCAAATTCCCAACACGCTCTAAGCAAATTTAATCAGCTTGGGCTGCTCAGCTATTTGTTTGGCAATCGGGAAATCTTGCCGGTATACATTTCCGAGCTGGTCCAGGTAGGTGAGCTCAACGATAAAATCTTTATTGATTTTCTTGTTGCCCGTGGCTTCCAGAAGAATGCGGTAGGAGTCTCCCGTTTGAATTTCGTGCCCGGCAATATTATTCTTGACTTGTATGTGCCCTTTGCCTTTGATAGACAAGACGCTCAACCGGGCAAGCTGCCCGTGGTTGTGGACTTTGAAGTAGGCGTCCCGGCCCATAGGCGAAAGCTGAAAAGCATTGATGGTCAGGTTGGGCGCAATCGCTTTAGCCTTGCGCTTTTTCCGGCGGCGGCCACCCGAAAGAGAAAGGAGCAGGATGAAAATAACAAATCCACCACCACCTACACCCCATTCCAAAGGGCCGGTCGAAGCAAAATATTCACTAGCTGTTTCCAGCCATTGTTCCAGGTTGATGTCTTCCATATTGATGTTCCAAATTACGTAAGGGCGTAATTACGTACATAACGCGAAGGTAACCTAAAGTTACAAAATACCATGAGCAACCCACCGACAACTAAATAGGAAAGAGGCTGTTTTTCACAGAAGAAGCATAACAGATAATATATGTTCACAGGAATTATTGAAGCTTCCGGGGAAGTCCGGGAAATGAAGCAAGAGGGGACTAATGTGCATTTTACCATCGCGAGCCCCATTTCGGGAGCGCTGAAGATTGACCAAAGCGTAGCCCACAACGGGACCTGCCTGACGGTGGTCGACCTGCAGGAAGGCACCCACACCGTCACCGCTATTGAAGAAACCATGAAACGGACAAATCTCGGAGACTGGTCCGTAGGGAGCCTGGTCAACCTGGAGCGTGCCATGAAAGCGGATGCACGGCTCGATGGCCACATGGTGCAGGGGCACGTGGATGCGACTGCCGTTTGTACCGAAGTAGAAACCCGCGATGGCAGCTGGTATTACCGGTTCAAATATCAGCCTACCGAGGAGCACCTGCTGGTGGACAAAGGCTCGGTGTGTATAAACGGCGTCAGCCTGACCGTAGTAGAACCAGTGGAAGACCGCTTTTCAGTGGCCATTATACCGTATACCTACGAGCATACCAATTTCAAAGACCTGGAGGTAGGCGACCGCGTTAACCTGGAGTTTGATATCATTGGGAAGTACATTGCCCGCTACGCGCACCTGTACGCTCAAAAAGTCTAAAAACACGCCGGGGTACCAACATTCCAGGTTTACGGATGTTAATCGCCCGGAAACAAACAGATCGACATGCGTATTGGAATAATCGGAGCAGGCATCGCCGGGCTGGCCAGTGCCGTTCGGATGGCAGTCCGTGGGCACGAGGTGGAGGTCTTCGAAGCAAATGACTATCCGGGGGGCAAGCTGTCTCAGTTTGACCTGGATGGCTATCGCTTTGATGCCGGCCCTTCGCTTTTCACTATGCCACAGTATGTGGATGATCTGTTCCGGCTGGCAGGCGAAGACCCTGAGGCTCACTTTCAGTACGAGCGCCTCGATACGGTCTGCCACTACTTCTGGGAAGATGGTACCCGCCTCAATGCCCACGCAGACCCGGAAGCTTTCGGGAAAGAAGTGGAAGAAAAGCTGGGGGTCCCGGCTGAACGCATTCATGCCGCCCTGTCTGACAGCGCGTATAAATATGAGCTCACAGGCCGGGTTTTTCTGGAGAAATCGCTCCACCGCCTTTCTACCTGGACCAACGGCAAGGTCCTTAAAGCCATGCTGAAAATTCCGGGACTGGACTTGTTTACGAGTATGAACCAAGTCAATGAGCGCCTGCTACAGGACCCAAAGCTCGTGCAGCTGTTCAATCGCTTCGCGACGTACAATGGTTCCAACCCGTACAAAGCGCCGGGCCTGTTGAGCATCATTCCGCACTTCGAGCACAAAATCGGCGCTTTCTTCCCCAAAGGAGGAATGAATAACATCACGCAAGCGATCTATGAACTGGCTATCCGCAAAGGGGTGACGTTCCACCTGGGGCAGCCTGTCGACCGTATTTTGCTGGACAACGGGCGCGCAACAGGCCTTCAGACGGGCGCTGAAGAGCACCGCTTTGACCGTATTATTAGCAATATGGATGTGTTCTTTACCTATAAGAAATTGTTGCCTGACGCCCGCCACCCTAAACTGACCCTGAAGCAGCAAAAGTCGACTTCCGCACTGATTTTCTACTGGGGGATCAGGCATCGTTTTGAAGCGCTTGGGTTGCACAATATTTTCTTTAGCGATGATTACAAACGGGAGTTTGCCTTGCTGGAAGCGGGCGAGGTGTACGATGACCCAACCGTCTATGTCAATATTTCTAGTAAGTGTGAGCCGGGAGATGCCCCCGAAGGCCATGAGAATTGGTTCACTATGATCAATGTGCCTTACGATAGCGGACAGGATTGGGACGCTATTATTGACCGGGCCCGGGAGCAGGTGATCGGGAAAGTGAGCCGTATTCTGGGCATAGACCTGCGCAGTTTGATTACCTGCGAAGAGATACTCGATCCCCGCAGCATTGAATCCAAAACCCAGTCTCACCTGGGCGCGCTCTACGGGACGAGCTCCAACAACCGTATGGCTGCATTTATGCGGCACGCAAATTTCTCCAACCGGATTAAAGGGCTGTACTTTTGCGGTGGGAGTGTACATCCCGGTGGAGGGATACCGTTGTGCCTGCTTTCTGCCAAAATTGTGGATGAAGTGATGGAGACCGCGTAAAGAATATGCACCGGATAAAATGAATACCGCAGTATGACAAGTAAATCTCTCGAAGCTGATAAATGGAAATTTATGGGGGGGCAGTCTTCAGCACATTTATCGATTGCAGTCCTGTCGGTTTTGTACCTGGTGGGCATCATAGGCATTTTGCTGCCGATACACCCGGACTTCATTCTGCTGACGCCTTTAAACCTTCTGGTTTCGGTAGGCCTGGTGCTGTGGCACCACGGGGCATGGTCGCAGCAGACGGTCTTTTATTTGCTTATTGCCTACGTGGTAGGCTTTGGGGCTGAACTGTTTGGCGTACAAACGGGCCTGCTGTTTGGTGATTATGCCTACGGTAGGGTACTGGGGCCTAAAATTTGGGATACCCCCCTTATGATCGGGGTGAATTGGCTAATGCTGGGCTACTGTGCAGGTGTGCTCAGTAATGTGTTGCTCGGGGAGCGGAGCTTCTGGCTCAGAGGGACCCTTGCCGCACTGATGATGGTGGCGCTCGATGTCCTCATCGAACCGGTAGCTATGCAATATGGTTTCTGGTCCTGGGAAGGGGATACCGTGCCTTTGAAGAACTACCTGGGCTGGTTTGCAGTAGCCTGGCCACTGGAGCTGCTGTTTGCATTTTGGCACCCCCGTCGGCACAACAAAGTCGCTGTGGCATTGTTTTTTTTACAAATCATCTTCTTCGCAGCCTTATTGATTTTTTAAATTTCAATTATTCAGGAAAACATGGATATACTCATTTATACACTGATTACCCTGGCAGCCATCATCGGTATGGAGTTTATGGCTTGGTTTGCCCACAAGTATATCATGCATGGGTTTTTGTGGGACTGGCACGAAGACCATCATCAGCCGCACCACGAAAAGGATGGTTTCTTTGAGAAAAACGACCTTTTCTTCTTGGTCTTCGCCATACCGAGTGCTATTTCCTACATCGTGGGCCTATCGGTGCCCGGCTATTTCTGGCTGCTGTTTGTTGGCATAGGGATTTCGATCTATGGCATGATTTATTTCCTGATCCACGACGTCTATATTCATCAGCGCTTCAAGTGGTTCCGTCAGTTGGATAGTAAATACTCGCGGGCGATCCTGCGGGCACACGGCGCACACCACGCCAAGCGGGATAAAGAAGAGGGAGAATCCTTTGGCCTGCTCATCGTGAACCCTAAGTACTTCCGTAAGCGCAGTACATGGGCAAAGGAAGAGGCTTAGAGCATGTTTGGAGCAAGCAATAGTTGATAATCAAAGGGTTGTGGCTAAATGGGAAAATGCGCGTTTGGCTTAGCCTGCCCCGCAGAATGCGGGGGCAAATAAGTATTTTTCCGTGACGTCCTGCATCCTTTCGGGGTTCACAACACTATAGTTTTCAGCAGAAGTGCTCCTCTTAAGCGTTGTTGCCTTCGGGCAGTAAGGGTAAGCCTGAAAGATTGTGCTTTAACCTCTTCAAAATTAGCATCTCTGCCGCAGGATTGGTATTTTTGGATATGAACGGTTCTGCAATTGCCTTTTCTGACCTGACTGGCGTTCCGCCCGGCTGCCGAATTTGTTTGGTACGCGGGCAGAATGGTCTCAATTGGGCTGAGAAGGGGCAATTTGCTGTCGACGCGCACCAAGTAAACGCGACGCGCATTTCCAGACCTGTTCGATAACACCTCGATGCCGTGGAAAATAAATATCTAGCCAAAGTAAATCAGTCGCTCAGTGAGCCGGTCCCGGAGCACACCAATATGGACGACAGCCTACGGGCCATTCTCAAAGTGGTCAGATCGCTCAGTGAGGATTTACGGGAAGAAAAATTCTACCTGGATAAGCCCTGGCTGGAATTCCGGGACGATGAGAACTTCCACGACGCCATTCTGCATTTCTTCAACGACGAGGGCGAGTATTTGCGGTCCATAAATGGCGATGTGGAGATAGGCGAGTGGCGCTATCTGAGCAGTTCCAATAAGCTCATGGTGAATCTGGGCGAGGATATTACAGAACTGTATAATCTTGAGTTTTTAGACCCGGAGTTTTTCATTTTATCCAAGCATGGAGATAATAAAAAACTGGGCCGCCCAGAATACCTGGTGCTGTTGCATGAGCGGGTTGGGCAGCGCCTCGTATGGCGGGAAGCACTAGAGAAGCTATTCAATAAATACCGCAACAACAACAGCTTCCTCATTACGATTACTTTAATTGTGCTGGCATTGATTGCCTTAGTGGTACTGCTGTCGTATTAAGAGCGTGTTGGGACTTTAGTAATCGGTCTGCCCGGTGCACCGGGACACTTTTTTGCTTGTACTTCGTCCCGAAAATCCTTCCCACAAACTGCGGGACAGGCTATTTAGCTAAGGTTAAACTCCGGTTTTCGTACCTCGTCTAACCAAAAATTGTCAGTTTTCGACTGGAAGACAAAAGTCCAAACAGGCTCTAAGCACGGCAGATCAGTAGCCATCAAAAAACGCCCACTCTGCGACAATCGCGAAGTGGGCGTTTTGGATTTGCCATGCGGGGGTTAGAGATTATCCCTGCAGTGCTTTCTTCATGGTTTCACCAATAGTAGCGGGCGACTTCACCACGTGAAGCCCACATTCTTCCATAATTTTCATTTTAGCTTCTGCCGTATCTTCAGCTCCACCGATGATGGCACCGGCATGGCCCATCGTGCGGCCTTTTGGTGCGGTCTGACCGGCAATGAAGCCCACAACAGGCTTGGTGCCATGTGCTTTGATGTAATGCGCAGCTTCTGCTTCCATACCTCCGCCAATTTCACCGATCATGATGATGCCGTCTGTGTCCGGATCGTTCATGAGCAGTTCCACTGCTTCCTTGGTCGTTGTGCCAACGATAGGGTCGCCACCGATACCAATACAAGTGGATTGGCCCATGCCTGCTTTGGTCACCTGATCCACGGCTTCGTAAGTCAGGGTGCCGGAACGGGAAACGATACCGATACGGCCCGGATTGTGAATAAAGCCTGGCATGATGCCGCATTTGGCTTCACCCGGCGTGATGATGCCCGGACAGTTAGGGCCGATGAGGCGGCAGTCGCGGTCGTTGATGTAAGCTTTGACCTTGACCATATCCTGTACAGGAATACCTTCGGTAATACAGATGATGACTTTAATACCCGCATCTGCAGCTTCCATGATTGCGTCACCTGCAAAAGCTGGCGGAACGAAAATGACAGAAGTATCCGCACCGGCTTCCTTAACGGCATTTTCCACGGTGTTGAAAACTGGCTTGCCGAGGTGTTCCTGGCCGCCTTTGCCCGGTGTCACACCACCAACGACGTTGGTGCCATACTCGATCATCTGCCCGGCATGGAACGAGCCTTCCTTCCCGGTAAAGCCCTGCACGATGATCTTAGAATCCTTATTGACAAGAACTGACATAACTATGGTTTTATCGATTGTTGTTGTTGATCTTAATCTTCCGTTTCTTCAATGATGAACACCTCCTCACCCTGCTTCTTCATATAGTACTGTTCGCGGGCAAATTTTTCTTTATTGACCTCCAGGTCCAGGCGTTCCTGTTTGGCTTCCTCTATCTTTTCTTCGTACATCGCTTTGTCGCGGTGCATCTTGTTGACGGTCCGCTGTAGCTTAAATTGGGTCAGAATGCCATGGTTGTCAAAGAAGACCATCCAGGCCAAAAAAAGAGCAATAGTCACGAAGTACTTGTTCCGTAGCGGCCGGGGCAGCTGCTCCAAAAGCGGTTGTAGTGGGTTGCTTCTCTTTGCCATGGCAATCAGTTTAAATGGATAGTGGGTCTGACGAACATACGAAGATGAAGGCAGACCCACTAATTATCTCAGAAAAAATAGGGCTTGACCCAGTGGCCAGGCTACTTCTTCAGGATAGAAGTGCCCGGGTAGTACGCCTGATCGCCCAGTTCTTCTTCAATGCGCAGCAGCTGATTGTACTTCGCGATACGGTCAGAGCGGGAAGCCGAGCCGGTTTTGATCTGCCCGGTATTCAGCGCGACAGCCAGGTCGGCAATCGTCGTATCCTCGGTCTCGCCTGAACGGTGGCTCATCACACTCGTCATAGAGTGGCGGGTCGCCAGGCTGACGGCCTCCACGGTCTCGGTGAGGGAGCCAATCTGATTTACCTTGATCAGGATAGAGTTGGCAGAGCCTTCGTTGATGCCACGCTGCAGGCGCTCCACATTGGTCACGAACAGATCGTCGCCCACCAGCTGCGTGCGGTTGCCAATTGCTGCATTCAGTGCCTGCCAGCCGGTCCAGTCGTCTTCATCAAGGCCATCCTCAATGGAGAAGATCGGGTAATTGTCCACCCACTGCTTCCAGTAGTCCACCATTTCAGAGGTGGTCAGCTTATCGCCGGTAGATTGGCTGAAATGGTAAACTTTTTCTTCAGCGTTGTAAAACTCAGAAGCGGCGGCGTCCATAGCGATATAAATCTCTTCGCCTGGCTTGTAGCCTGCTTTCTCAATAGCGATGAGTACCGTTTCAATGGCTTCTTTATTGGACTTGATGTTGGGCGCAAAGCCGCCTTCATCACCAACGTTGGTAGAGTAGCCTTTGTCTTTGAGTACGTTCTTGAGGTGGTGGAAAATCTCAACGCCCATGCGCAAGCCTTCGGAGAAAGTGCTGGCACCCACCGGCATAATCATAAATTCCTGAAAGTCGATGCTGTTGTCCGCGTGAGAACCACCGTTCAGGATATTCATCATAGGCACCGGGAGTACGTGCGCATTCACCCCACCCAGGTAACGGTACAGGGGCTGAACCGTAGATTCCGCTGCTGCTTTGGCGCAAGCCAGCGATACGGCCAGGATGGCGTTAGCACCGAGTTTGCTCTTGTTATTGGTGCCGTCAATTTCCAGCATCAGCATATCAATATAGCGCTGATCGGTCACGTCAACGCCAACAAGTTCTTCCAGAATGACTTCACGGATGTTCTCCACCGCTTTGGTTACCCCTTTGCCGAGGTAACGGTTCTTATCACCATCGCGAAGTTCTACAGCTTCATACTTGCCCGTGGATGCACCGGAGGGCACAGCTGCGCGGCCCATAAAGCCATCTTCTGTAATCACTTCTGCTTCTACAGTCGGGTTGCCGCGGGAATCCAAAATCTCCCGGGCTGCAATATCAAGGATAATACTCATGCCTGTTGGTTTTAGTTTGTGAACTCATCTTGAAAATAGCTACGGTACTCAGAAAAGCCGACTTCAGGTAGCTCAGGTAATTCTTAGATAAGTTTTAATTTATACTTAAAGCACTTAAAAGTAAGCGCGGGTTCACAATCCTGCGCTATTTATAGGATTAACTTTTCATTAAATTAACGAAATCATCAAAGAGATAGCGTGCATCGTGGGGGCCGGGAGAAGCCTCAGGGTGGTATTGTACCGAAAAGGCTTTCTTGCCCCGGATGCGCATGCCCTCAATCGTATCGTCGTTGAGATTGATGTGGGTGATTTCGACCTTGTCGGCATTAGCCTCAAGGGCGTCTGGCGCCACACCGAAACCGTGGTTTTGGCTGGTGATTTCGCATTTGCCGGTGGCCAGGTTCTTAACCGGGTGGTTGATGCCGCGGTGGCCGTGGTGCATCTTGTAGGTTGGAATATCTACCGCCAATGCCAGAATCTGGTGCCCCAGACAGATGCCAAACAACGGCTTGTCCTCCTCCAGAATAGCTTTGGCATTTTGCACCGCATAGCCCATAGGAGCCGGGTCGCCAGGGCCATTAGACATAAAGTAGCCATCGGGGCCCCAGGCGCGCATTTCCTCAAGTGGCGTCTTGGCAGGGAATATTCTCATGTAGCAGTCCCGCTCTGCAAAGCTGTTGAGGATATTTTGCTTGATGCCAAAATCCATCACTGCTATCTTGTACTTCGCGTGAGGGTCGCCGAAGGTATAAATCTCTTTAGTGCTGACCTGTGAAGCCAGTTCCAGCCCATCCATAGAGGGGACTTCCGCAAGCTTTTGCTCCAGTACCTTTAGGTCGGTCGTTTCGGAGGAGATAATGGCGTTCATCGCACCCTTGCTGCGGATATGCCTTACGATGGCACGGGTGTCCACATCACAGATGCCAACCAGGCTTTCCTCTTCAAAGTATTCCTGAATGGACTGATCAGCAATAGGGCGGTGATACGGATCGGTGTAGTTCTTACAAATCAGCCCGTTGATCTTGATACTGTAAGATTCAGACTCGGTACGTTTGATGCCGTAGTTGCCGATGTGGGCATTGGTCATCACCATAAGCTGGCCGTAGTAGGAAGGGTCTGTAAAGATTTCCTGGTAGCCGGTCATGCCTGTGTTGAAACAAATCTCTCCGGTGGTGGTGCCTATTTTTCCGGCAGAAAGACCGTGAAAGACGGTCCCATCTTCTAAAAGTAAAACGGCGGGAACTTGCTGGATGTCGCTCATTAAATTGAGGAATTTCGCGCAAAGATAAGGCACAGGGGGCTAATGGCAAAGCTTGAGCCTTACTCAAACTCCACCAATGCGCGGAATACACGTTCATTTTCTTTCGGCTTGCCTACTGTAATGCGCAAACAGCCTTCGCAGAGGGTTACCTGTGAACGGTCCCGCACAATAATTCCGCGCCCGACCAGGTAGTTGTAGACACCTACCGGGTCCGCCACCTTTACCAGCAGGAAGTTGGCATCTGAAGGGTAAATACGCTCTACAAAGGGCAGCCCGCCCAGGTATTGCTGCAAAAGAACCCGCTGCCCGAGCAACTGTTGAACTTGCGCTTCCTGCTGTTCCCTCTCCTCCAGAGCCTTTAGCGCGGCCTCCTGTGTGAGTTGGTTGATGTTGTAAGGGGGCTTCACCTTATTGAAATAGCCAATGATCTCCTCTGATGCGAAAGCCATGCCCAGGCGGATGCCGGCCATGCCCCAGGCCTTGGAGAAAGTCTGCATGACCACGAGGTTGGGAAATTCCGGTAGCAGGCCAATGGCACTTTCCTGTGCCGAAAAGTCAATATAAGCCTCGTCTACCACCACAATCCCCGGGAAGCCTTCTGCAAGTTCCCGGATTAGCTCCGGGCGGATGCTGTTGCCGGTGGGGTTGTTGGGGCTACAGATGAACAGCAGTTTGGAATGGGCATCGGCTTCAGCAAGCACCGCCTCAACATCCGGCTGAAAACTACCCGGGTGCAGAGGGATTTCCTTCACCGCCACATTGGAAATATCAGCGGATACCCGGTACATGCCGTAGGTAGGTGGCAGCGTGATGATGTGGTCGGCACCGGGCTCACAAAAAATCCGGAGCAGCAGGTCAATCGCTTCGTCGCTGCCATTGCCCAGGAAGAGGTGCTCCGGGGCAATGCCTTTGAGGGTACTGATGGCCTGTTTGAGCTTCCACTGCAAGGGGTCCGGGTAGCGGTTGTAGCCGGTATCATACGGGCTTTCGTTGGCATCCAAAAAAACCTCAGCCTTCCCTTTGAACTCTGAACGGGCAGAGGAGTAGGGGGTGAGGCGGCGGATGTTGGGGCGGACTAGGTTTTGTATCATAGGAACTTTTGTTGTATTTTGTACTGTTCTTAAAGAAAAACGAATGACTGTAAAAACTGATCGGCTTCAACTTATTGCTTTGATCGCCTCAACAGAGGATGAGCAACTTATTGCTGAATTGAAAGAAACTGCTGAGCGCCGAAAAGTCTTACAATATTTCAGTGAACCTACTCGCGCTTACATTTCCGTGGAAGAACTTGCTCAGGAACAAAGTTATAAACTGCAAGAGGTGCTTTCCACCAGGGGTGCTTTAGATATAGATGGAGAAGAGTATTCTGAATTATTAAGGCTTCTGGAAGAATGATATTATTGTTTGACACGAATCTCATTCTTGATTTTCTCCGGGATGGTGCAATTACTGCAGCTATTGATGAACAGTTCAATTTAAGTACTGCTTCTGGTATTCTTGCCATTTCAGTGGTGTCAATAGGAGAATTGAATGCTTTGGCGTTAAAACGGAATTGGGGTCCAAACGAGTAAAAAGCATATCCCACGAATTAAATAAGTTTTTAGTCATTCCCATTAATAGTAAAGATGTCCTTCAATTGTATGGTGAAATTGATGCATTTAGTCAGGGGAAACTAAAAGGTCAACCTCTCCCTGCCGGTTTGTCATCCCGTAATATGGGTAAAAATGATCTTTGGATTGCTGCATCAGCTGCAGCCACTGCAGCTACACTACTGACAACAGATAAGGATTTTAAGCACCTGGAAGGAGTTTTCATAAAACATCAATATTACGCACCACAAGATTATCTTTAATACCTTTCAGCCGTCGCTTGAAGTAGCCGGTCGAGTACCTCAAAGTGGATAAGTTCTTCTTGTTCTTCTACGGTAAGCCCCTGATCAAGCGACTTTCTTTTCAGGCTTTCAAACCGGGTATGAGTTACTGTTGATGCTCTTAGCTTTTGAAATGCTTTTCTAGGCATTTTTTGCAGTATTTCTGCTAACTCTCCATAGATCGTGTCAAGATCATTCATAATTTGTAGGTTTATGTTCACTTGGCCTCACAGCGCGATTACGCTTTCTTCTCCAGCCTAACCGCCACCGCCCGGGCATGCGCCATCAGTTCTTCCGCTTCGGCCATGCGTTGTACCGCAGGT
Source organism: Phaeodactylibacter sp. (assembly GCF_040219495.1). Classification (GTDB taxonomy): domain Bacteria; phylum Bacteroidota; class Bacteroidia; order Chitinophagales; family Saprospiraceae; genus Phaeodactylibacter. The sequence goes on from NZ_JAVJSK010000027.1 coordinate 11,490, forward strand.
CCGAGCCCCTGCAGCCCTTCCCGGCTTAGCTCCTGAAAAGTGATCTTTTTGATAAAGCTGTCGAGCGAGACCCCGCTGTAGCTGCGGGCGTACCCATCCGTTGGCAGGGTGTGGTTGGTGCCGGAAGCGTAATCGCCCACCGATTCCGGGGTGTAATGCCCCAGGAATACCGAACCGGCATTCAGGATTTGTTCGCCCATCTCTCCGGCATCCGCCACGGAAAGGATGAGGTGCTCGGGGGCATAGGCATTGATGAGTTGTACAGCGGTCGCCCGGTCTTCGAGCACTACGGTTACACTATGGCTCAGCGCTTCTTTGGCTATGTCCCGCCTGGGCAATGTGGCGAGCTGTGCCTCCACCGCTGCGGCTACCGCCTGGGCCATCGTTTCCGAAAGGGTGACGAGTACGACCTGACTGTCAATACCGTGTTCTGCCTGTGAAAGCAGGTCGGCCGCTACGAATGCCGGGTTGGCCGTATCGTCGGCGCAAACCAGCACCTCTGAGGGACCAGCGGGCATATCAATGGCTACGCCACGCCGGCTGGCTAGTTGTTTGGCGGCGGTCACGTACTGATTGCCGGGACCAAAGATTTTGTAGACGGAGGGTACGGTTGCTGTGCCATAAGTCATTGCCCCAATGGCCTGTGCGCCCCCAATTTTGAAAATCTGCGTAATGCCTACGAGGTCCGCAGTGTAGAGGATGGCGGGGTTGACTTTGCCGTTTTTATCGGGTGGTGTGCACAAAATCCGCTCCTGGCAACCGGCAATCGTTGCGGGGACGCCGAGCATAAGCACCGCAGAAAACAGGGGCGCAGTACCGCCGGGGATGTACAGTCCGACTTTTTCAATGGGCACACTTTTGCGCCAGCAGCGTACGCCGGGCATGGTTTCCACTGCTTTCACCGGTTCCCACTGCCGGGCGTGGAAGGTTTCAATATTCGTGCGGGCGAGTTGGATGGCGGCTTTGAGTTCAGGCGCGAGTGTGGCCCGGGCTTCCGCAATCTCCGCTTCGCTGACGCGAAAATCGTTAAGCTTTACGCCATCGAAACGTTCGGTGTATTCCCGCACGGCTTCGTCTCCGCGCTGTTCGATATCAGCAAGGACACCCCACACGATTTTGTCGAGGTCGGCCGCTGCCATCGTAGGGCGGCGCAGGAGGTCGGCCCAGGCGCCCGGAGCCGGGTTGAGGTAGGTTTTCATCTGCATTACAAGATCATTTTTTCGATGGGAATAACTAAGATACCTTCTGCACCGGCAGTTTTGAGCTGATCGATGATTTCCCAGAATTGGGATTCATCAATTACGGTGTGGATGGAGTTCCAGCCCGAGGCTGCTAGGGGCATCACTGTAGGGCTCTTCATGCCCGGCAGGATGTTGATGATGGCTTCCGTTTGGCTGGCGGGGGCGTTCATCAGGATATATTTGTTGTTGCGGGCTTTGAGCACCGACTGTATGCGGAACACAATTTGATCCAGGATGGCTTGTTTGCCCGCAGAAAGCTGTGGGTTCCTGACGATGCAGGCTTCTGATTTCAGGATGACCTCTTTTTCCTCCAACCCATTCTTGAATAGCGTGCTGCCGGAACTGACGAGATCGCAAATGGCATCTGCAAGGCCGATATTTGGAGCAATCTCCACCGATCCGGAAATCTCGTGAATCTCCGCCTCGATTTGGTACTTAGCCATAAACTGCCGGAGAGAGTTGGGGTAGGAGGTGGCGATGCGCTTGCCGTTGAGCCATTCCGGTCCGGGATAAGGCGTATTCTTGGGCAGGGCGATGGACAGCCGGCATTTAGAGAAGCCGAGGGGCAGCACTTCTTCGATTTGCTTTTGCTTTTCGACGAGGGTGTTCTGGCCCAGAATGCCAATATCGGCTACCCCGTCCTGCACGTACTGTGGGATATCGGAATTGCGCAGGTACAGAATATCTACGGGGTAATTGCTGGCCGAGGCTTTCAGCTGATCTTTGCCGTTATTGACCCGGATGCCACACTCCCTGAGCAGCTCCAGGGAATCGTCGAGCAGGCGGCCGGATTTTTGAACGGCGATTTTCAAACGTGTGTCTGACATAATAAACGCGTGGGTTGTGGTGAAATAAAAAAAGAGGTTAACCAGCGAATGGTTAACCTCTTTTGTGGACTAAAGTTGATCAATCAACGGTTCATCTCACGTACGATTCCACCATTCACTGCCGGGCAGTGGGAAATGATGTACGTGATGATGCCAGTTGTTGATAATCATAAGTTGTTAAATAAGAAAAGCAGCCTTTTGAGCTGCTTTCCGGAGTGGTGTGGGGCGGATTCGAACCGCCGACACATGGATTTTCAGTCCATTGCTCTACCACCTGAGCTACCGCACCATGATTTATACAATTTTCGCTACCCTGCTCTCTTAGAGAAAATAAAATACTCACCTTCGCTAATCGCTTCGTTCGCATTTTATTTTCGCCGCGGGCTTGACGCAAAAATTGGGGCTTACAACAGTTTTTGCTAATCCTGCTCCTATAAAAAATTGAAATACTCATCTTCGCTATCGCTTCATTCGCATTTCAATTTTGTCGCAGGCTTACGCAAAAACTGGGTCTATACAATTTTCGCTACCCCGCTCTTTCGAAGAAAATAAAATATTCACCTTCGCTATCGCTACGTTCGCATTTTATTTTCGCCGCGGGCTTGACGCGAAAATTGGATATTGCAAAAATGCCTTTCAAGTTCTTTTGATCAGCCACCGCTTTCGGTGTTTTGCGGTTGCAAATATAAGCGCGATATCCATACTGCGCAACCCCTAGGCTTAATTTTTTTGTCTTTGCCTTGGGTTTAGGTTTTAAGGCTTTGCGGTACAGCGAGTTGTGCCTGGAAGAAAACAGCCCGGCATTTCCTGCTTTCGGAACTACCGGGCTGTTGCTGCCACTCCAGTAGGAGCGGTTAGGCAATACGCTGCGTTTGGAAATTCAGGGCCGGGTAGCGGAGCTTGATGAACTCATAAGCACCGAACATGACACCGGTAAAGATGAGGTCACCGGCAAAGGTTGCCTGATAGAAAGGCCAGCCTGCGCCGTAACAAGCCATCAGCCCGCCGATATTTTGCGGGTACATGGGGCTGCCGAGCCATACGCCGAAGTTGGACACCAGGAAAAAGATAGCACCGGCTCCAATCGCACCACCCAGGATCCCGGGCAGGGTCACTTTGGAAAGGACACCCAGCCCAAAGAGCACGATGAGCAGGTAGCTGCCGTACTGCCAGAAGAAGCCTTCGTAGAATACGGTGAAGCCTTCAAAGTAGTGGGCATAAATGACATTATTGATGACAACATCACTGGCAAAGACCGCCAATACCGGCACCAGAAAAGCCAGCCAGCGCTTGCTGAAGTAGGCCGCTCCGAAAAGGCCCATTGCTGCTATTGGCGAAAAATTCAGAGGGTGTGGGAAAATCCGGAATAACGCCGCCACGAGGATCATGCCTGTGACCACAGCAAACCGGATGTTAATCTTCTGATCTTGCATATCTTAAGTAGTTTATAGTTTTCTGAGACGCCTGATGATGAGGCGTTAAAAATTGGTTTTAAATAGTTTTTTGGTTAAGAAGCCATCTGCCGTTCTTACCTGTAGTACGTAAATGCCTTCGGGCAAAGTTAAGGCATCTATGGCGTTTGTTCCCGGCATAAGCCGAAAAGTTTGCAACACCTGCCCACTGATATTCATCAGCCTGGCCTCGGCTTCCCGATCTGATGCCCATTGTGCATGCCAGGTGGCGCTTGCCGGGTTGGGGAATACATTCAGGTCAGCGGCAGGCAGTTCCGCGCGTTTCGTGCTGACCGGCATGTCCGTAGTTGTCAGGTCGTCCATGCAAAAATACGCGGGCGTATTCATGCCAAACATCCCGTTATCCGTAGAGCTCATCGTGAATTGCAAGCTGTCGGCATTGCCAAGCGTGCTCAGGTCCACGTAGGTCCACTCTTCCACAATGTAGTCCTGACTGTTGTCCTCAAACCGGTAATCAGCCAGGTAAAAGTTGACACTATCGGTACTCAGTTCCCCACCAAGATACTTTTTTATGGTCAAAAGAAAAAAGTCGGGGTCGTCGCCGGACTCACCGCCAAATTTTTTCGCGAAGCCATCGCCTTCCAGCATGCTGAGGTAAGGATAGGTGCCATTGGTGACGTAGAAGCCTTCCACTGCGCCCCCGGCAGCTACGCCCTGCAGTACGATGACGGATTGTGGCGAAGCAAAGCTTACTGCATAAGCTGTGGAGTTGTACCCCCCTCCGGTAATGGCGCTCAGGTCATTCATAAATCCAGGGGTAGTTACATCTGTGCTGGCTGAGATGGCCCAGCCCGCCCAAGAGTTAAAATCCGGATTGTAGCTGTTGGGCAGAAAAAGATTACCGCTTTGAAAGCTGCCACTGCCGTCACTCCCGTTCAGGGCTTCGCCGGGCTCGAGATCAAAGTTTTCGAAACCAGCAGTCGTCTGTGCATAGCTCAATGCGGTACAGAGCAGCAGTAGAATAGTCGTTGAAGTCCATTTCATATAAGGCTAATGTTTATGTTTGAAAAATAGGTTAATGCCTAGTTGAAAGCTGCGGCCCGGCATAGGGCGCCGGTCGACGATGCGGTAGGAAGCATTCCAGAGATTGTCTGCCCGCCCAAATGCCTGTAGCGTGAATTTTTGCCAGTTCAGCTGATACTGTAGCTGTGCAAAACCAAGGTGATAGCCAGGAAGCTCGGTATCATTCAGGGTTTGGACCGCACTCGTTAGCCGGTGCTGATAGGTGAATTGCAGGGCGTCTTTGCTCACCGTTATGCGGCCAAAAGCCAGGTGCTCCGGCGTGTAAGCCAGCTGCTCGCCCTCCGCAATCCGGGGCTGCTGAATGGCGATTTCATTGGTAGATCGGATATAGTCGTAGCCGATATCGCCTTCCCATTGCCACTTTCCGGTGGTTAAGCTGTAAGACAGGCGTTGTTCCAGCCCCCGGCTCCAGACCTCCGTGAGGTTATTGGCGGACCAGAAGTTTTGCCCCTCGGTAATCCCCCACAGTATCCAATCGTCAATACGGCGGTGGAAGCCGGTAACGGTATAGCTCCATGCCTCCTTTTGCCAGTTTAGCCCACCCTCTGCGCTCCAGCCGATTTCGGGCAATAGGTCGGGGTTCCCGCCTGGCAGCCAGTACAGGTCATTCAGGGTGGGAATGCGGTAATTGCGGCTGATTTTGGCCTGCCAGCTTAGATTAGAAGTAATGGGGCCGTTTGCGCCCAGTGCAGGCACGATGGGCACCCAATTTTCATCGACTCGTTCCTGCCGGAGGCTGAGCTGAACCCGCAGGGCATTCCACTCTTTCCGGAGGCTGGCAAAAGCCGCGGCGCGTTGCTGCTCCGGTTGTTCGCCCCGGTAGCCATCAGCTGTAGCTGTAGCCCGGTTATAGAACAGGCCAGCCTGCAGCTCCAGGTCTGCACTTAGCGCCCATTGCTGTTCGACCTCAGCCATGAGGGTATGGAAATGGCTGAGCGCCCGCAGCAGGATGGCGTCATCCTGGTAGTCGATCGCTTCCCGGAACCAGCCCAGGCGGGCATTGAAGACGCCGCGTTTGCTGAGTTGCTGATAGTGCAGGGCGGTGCGCAGGAAGGTGTCGAGCTGCAGGGCTTCGCTCCGGGTTTGGGTAGTCAGTGGTGGGATGTTGCGGTCGGAGGTCTGCCACCAGGCAAAAGCAGCAAGTTGGCGGTCGGGCCGGGGCTGCCAGTAGACTTCCTGCATGATGCCCTGTTGCCGGAAATCGGCATGGGTTTGTTGCCGTTCTTCTCCGCTGTCCAGGCGGTAGCTGAAATCGTTGTCGGCAGACCGGCGGAACAGGCGGGTATTGAATGCCCACTGTTCCCCCCGGTAGCGGGCCCGCGCCTGATGGTCCTGAAAGCCAAAGCTGCCCAGCATGGTTTGTGCGCCCGCTTCCATGCCCCGGTAGGAGAGGGGCGTATTGCGCAAACCCACTGTGCCGCCAATCGCCCCGCTGCCCCAGGCTGCGCTGCCGCCGCCCCTTTGCAGGTTCACCCCATCTACAAAAGCGAGAGGCAGGAGGGAAAAGTCGAGTTGGCCCAGCATCGGGCTTTGGAGTGGGAGCCCATTCCAGGTGACTGCCGTATGCCCGGCACTGCCTCCTCGGATAGAGGTAGTGGCGATGCTGCCCCCGCCGTAGTTCTTGATGAAGATACCACCTTCCCGTTCCAAAAGGTCGGTTAGGTAGTAGCCGGTGTAGCGATTGATGTCGGTGGAGTCCCAGCGTTGTTCCTGACTGCCGGTGAAGTTGGCGCGAAGGGGCGAAGTGGTGATTTCGGCAGCAGGCAGGAGCACGGCGGTATCGGGCTGTGCCAAAAGAGGCACTGCGTATGAAACACTCAGGAAAAGGATTAGGAGCTGCCGCATCCTGCCAGTTTTGGAGCCTGAAGGGCAGGGCAAGAGCGGAAATGGGGCATTTTGTGGGTGAACGGACAAAAGAAGGTGCAGGAAATTCCTACACACCTGCGTTTGTTAACGCCGTACGCTTGCCCTTACGTAGAGAACAGGCAACAGCGGTACCATTAGGCCCAATAAGCACTCCATCCCTGCTTTTCCTCCGAAAGCCCGAATGAAAAAATAGACTTGATGCGTTGGGTCAGTGCAGTGGGAAAAATGAGCTATTTTCAACCAAGTGAAGGCTTTTTTAAGGAGCTTAGCCTGAGCTAAGTGACTGAAAAAAGGCACAGCGTGGGAAGGAAAGAGCCATTTTAACCCTGTAATGATGCCCGGCGCATCAAGTCTGATATCGCTTGGCAGGTCTTCTGGCTTGCTTCTGTTGTTGCGGCCTTCCCATCATCTCGCGACAGTGGCTTATGCGCAACAAGCATTTTAGACCGTGTTGGGATTTTGGTCTTCTAGTTTACAGACCGATTACTAAAGTCCCAACATGGTCTTTACGAAGCTTACAGCAGCGGGGACTGCTCAGGATTTGCACCTGATTCCCTTTTAAACGAAGGCCATAGTCTGACATGGCACTCGTACCAAAGCTTGAGAGCTAATAAGCTCTGAACAAAGGTAGGGAAAAAACCACAGGCAGATGTTAAGAGCGTGTTGGGATTTTGGTCTTCTAGTCGAAAACTTACAATTTTTTGATTAGACGAGGTGCGGAAACCGGAGTTTAGCCCTAGCTAAATGAAGATTTTCGGACCGAAGTATAATCAAAAAAGTGTTGTTTGCAGACCGATTACTAAAGTCCCAACACGCTCTAAATAGTGGCAAGCGCTATGGAACCGCTGTCTTTTACCGCTTGGTTTTCTTATTTTTGGTTGAAACTAAACCCGATATGATGAAAAAAACGACTACTTCGATCACCTTGTTCCTATGCACCCTCTTTAGCGGCAACGCACTGTTTGCTCAGTCTAATCTCTTTGTTGATACCTCCTACACCGCATCTGAAATGGTTACCGCTTTCTTCAGCGATGCTGATGTAGCGCCTTCTAATGTGACCTATACCGGCGCTCCGGAGGGGATGGCTTTTTTTGATGCCGGCGATACCTACCTGGGCATTAATGCCGGGATATTCTTGTCTACAGGCCCGGTAACCGCAGCTGCTAACCCGGCAAGCTTCGACGCAACCTTTAATAGCTTAGATCAACCCGGCGATACGGATTTACAGCAACTACTGGCGCCCGAGATGATGACCTTTGATGCTTCGGTCCTGGAGTTTGATATTGTACCGAGCACAGATACCATCTGCTTCAACTATATTTTTGGCTCTGAGGAATACCCGGAATTTGTAGGCACAAACTTCAATGATGTGTTTGCCTTCTTCATAAGTGGCGGGCCCGAGTATGACTCTTTGACCAATATCGCTACAGTGCCGGACAGCGACCCGGTAGTCCCGGTAACCATCAATAACCTGAATGCAGATTCTAACAGTAGTTTCTATATTCCGCAGTTCATCATCGATACGCTATGGTTCAATACACCTATTTACGATACGGCAGCCACAGACCTGGCTTACGATGCCTACACCACTTTACTGCCTGCCAAAGCATACGTTACACCGGGCGAAACCTACCACATCAAAATTGGTATTGCTGATGCAGGCGATGGTATCTATGACTCCGGTGTTTTTATTGGGATTACCAGTTTGGGCGGCGATTCTTTGCTTACTCCTACAGCTAACGCCAATCTTAGTGTCATCGATAACCAACTCATTGCAGAAAATACTTCTTCCTTTGCCAAGGCCTTTGAATGGGACTTTGGGGATGGCACCATCTCCGCTGAGCGGCATCCGGAGCCCCACACTTATGCGGAGTATGGGACGTACACGGTAGCGCTCAATGTACATACCTGGTGCTGTTCCTCCACTTTCGTGGAAACGGTAACGGTGGCCCCGCCGCTGCTTACCAATTTTGGCGTCACCCCCGAGGCACGCTATTGCCCCGGCGATGCTTTTTCCTTTGAGGACCTCTCAGAAGGCGCTGTTGATACCTGGTCTTGGGCTTTCCCAGGCGGGCAGCCGGCGACTGCTGATGCCCCTAATCCAACCGTAACCTACAATGAGCCTGGCGTGTACCCTGTAATGCTCACCGTCACCGATACCTTCGGGCAGACAGCGACGCTTGAAATGGAGGCCGCCGTTGAAATTCAGGACCTGCCTACCGCTGCCTTTGAAGCCACGGCCAATGAGCTGCAGGTTGCTTTCCAGAATAATACCGAGCATGCCACTTCCTACCTATGGGATTTTGGGGATGACCAGCAAAGCACCGAGCAGTCGCCGACGCATACCTACGCTTCCGAAGGCAGCTACACCGTAACCCTCACGGCCATGAATGACTGTGGGGAGGCTGTTGCGGTGTCAGAGGTGAGCGTTATGGTCGTCAGCACCCGGGATTTGCCTGCTACGGCCTTTGCACTATTTCCCAATCCGGTTAAAGAATGGTTGATTGTTGAATCTTCAGCTCCTATCGAACAGATTATCATTTACAATACCTCAGGCCAGGAGGTATACCGGAAAGATTGGCGAGGTATTTTTCAGGGGCAGCTTTCCGTTACGGATTGGCCAACTGGAATGTACTGCCTGCAAGCAAGAGCCGCCAATCAGGTTATTAGCCAAACCTTTATCGTTGCCCAATGAAGCGATTGCAAGAATACCTGCCCTGTCTGATATGTTGTGGTCTTGCCCTGCTGTCGAGCCTGTCATTGGCTGCTCAACCGGACTCTCTGTGGAGCGTGGCGCTTTATGGTGAGAAAGGTTCATTTTTTAGCAGCTTAGTAGAAGGTACAGATGGAAGTGTTTACTGGGAGGGCACAACGGATAGTCAGACCGGAGACTTTACAGGGAATAATAAAGGCGAAGACGGTATTTACTTAGTCAAAGTCTCTCCATCCGGAGAAAAAGTCTGGATTAATACTTTTAACGATGGCTACCGTGAAATTATAGGAAGCCTGGCAGCCGCCCCGGATGGAGGTGTAATATTAACAGGCTGGCGGCAGGTGGAAGAAAATCAAAAAGACCTGTGGGTGGCCTGGTATGATCCGGATGGCAGGTTAGTTTGGGAAAGAACCTTCGGAGGGCCGCAGGATGATACAGGTAGTAGCGTCTTTTTTTCTGACAATGGGCAAATTATTATCACGGGAGGCACTGAAGGCAGTGGGGGAGATGTAAGCAATCATTATGGTGACCGGGATGTTTGGCTGGTGGCACTTGATCTGAACGGAAATTTACGGTGGGAGCGTACCATCGGTGGCAGTGGGACAGATTTAGGGCGCCACCTTATTGAATACCGGCAGGGCTACATTCTGGTGGGCTCTTCTGATTCTCCGGATGGGCATATTTCTGCTCCGCGTGGTGATTTCGACATCTGGTTAGTGGAATTGGATGGAGAAGGACAGTATATGCGGGATTACTCCTTTGGTGGTTCAGGGGTTGATGCAGGATTAAGGTTAATTCCTATTGATGGCGGTGGTTTTATGCTGGCAGGGAATACCACTTCGCAGGATCAGCAGGTATTTCACCACAAAGGTGGGTATTTTAATATTTGGGTTGCGGAACTGGGCTCTGATTTTAGTTTGGAGTGGAGTCGGGCTTTTGGTGGCAGCCGTGGGGCTACTGGCATCGGGATGTTTCAGACAATAGCCAATACCTTTATCGTAGGGAGTAGGTCACTTTCACAAGACGGAGATATTACTTCTGACCCTCCGGAAAACAATCCGTTTCTGTATGGCGGTGGGTGGCTATTTGAATTCGGTGATTACGGTGAAATACTTTGGGATGTAAAGTTTGCTGTAGGCGACTTAGGCAATAATGGCTTTATCCATGATATTGCCCCTGCGTCTGATGGAGGCTTTTATATTGGGCGTGAACGCCTAAATGTATTAGAGGGGACCTTTAATGATTATTTTCATGCATGGCTAACGAAATTCGGCCCGCCATTCCCTAAATACCGGGAACAAACGGTTTGTCCCGACTGGCTCCTTTACCCTAATCCACTGACTGGAAGGCAGGTACAACTACGCTGGCCTGAAGCTTTGACTTTTGATGGTGAAATCCGGGTCATTGATGTATTGGGCAGGATAGTCCATAGGCAGGATATCTACTTTGGAGGGCTGGAAGGGCAATTTGAGCTGCCAGCTTTTCTGCCTGCCGGGCAGTATGTCGTTCAGTTGCGCAGTGAGGGCAAGGTCTGTCAGGAGCCATTGATTATTGCGGAGTAGCCCCACCTGCCTAATCTCATCCCCTCCGGTGATCATCCTCACTTTAGTTCAGGTTTTTGTCGCTTAATTTTCGGGGAAGAAAAAAATTTGCGATGAAAAAATGGATACTCGCCGGCCTGCTGCTGGCCACTTTGAATACAATAGGCACTGCCCAAACCGAAGAATGGGTGTGCAAAGATCAGGAAGCCATCACGGCTATGGAACGTGGCGCAGCCGAGCGGCAGTTGAATTTCCGTTCCTCCGCATTGACCGATGACTACGATATTAAGTACCACCGGCTGGAGTGGAATATCAACCCCAATAACTACTACATTTCCGGTACGGTCACCACCTACTTCATGCCTAAGGAGGCCAACTTCGTAGCGCTGCACTTCGATCTTGCCAATACCTTGCAGGTCAATAGCGTAGTTTTTCACGGGCAGGAAGTGGAAACCTACAGCCAAAGCAACAATATGCTGACCATCAACCTCCCCAATTCCCTGGCGATGGCAGAGCTTGACTCGGTAAGCGTTACCTACGAAGGCGTACCGCCGTCCAATGGCTTTGGCTCCTTCGCGCAGGCGACCCACAGCGGCAATCCGGTGCTCTGGACCCTTTCCGAGCCCTACGGTGCCCGGGATTGGTGGCCTTGCAAGCAAGACCTGAGCGACAAAATCGACAGTATTGATGTGCTGGTGCGTACGCCGGGTGCCTACAAAGTGGCCAGCAATGGTTTGTTGAAAGAGATTATTGAAGATGGCAATGAGCACATCTACCACTGGAAGCACCGATATCCCATTCCTGCTTACCTCATAGCCATTGCGGTGACCAACTACGCTGAGTACTCCGACTTCGTGCCGGTGGAAAATGGAGAACCCATCGAGGTGCTCAACTACGTTTTTCCGGAAAACCTGGCAGATGCCCAACAGGCCACCACGGCCACGGTGGAAATCATGCAGCTCTTCAATGAGCTTTTCGGGCTGTACCCGTTTGCTGAAGAAAAGTACGGCCATGCCCAATTCGGCTGGGGCGGTGGCATGGAGCACCAAACGATGAGCTTTATGGGCGGCTTTTCCCACCTATTGCAGGCGCACGAACTGGCTCATCAGTGGTTTGGGAATAAAGTCACCTGTGGCAGCTGGCAGGATATCTGGCTCAACGAAGGGTTTGCCACCTACCTGGAAGGATTGACCTATCAGTACGATCTTGGCCCCAATACCTGGGACAACTGGCTATCCGGTAAAATTAACCACGTGACGAGCGCCCCCGACGGCTCCGTTTTTGTGTACGACACGAGCAGCGTAAGCCGTATTTTCAGCAGCCGCCTGTCCTACTCCAAAGGTGCGATGCTCCTCCACATGCTGCGGTGGAAACTAGGCGACGAAGCGTTCTTCCAGGGCGTACGCAACTACGTGGATGCACCCGAGCTGGCCTTTGGCTACGCTAAATCTGATGACCTCAAGGGCTACCTGGAGGCAGAAAGCGGGCAGGACCTTACGGAGTTTTTTGACGACTGGCTGTACGGGCAGGGCTATCCTTCCTATCAGATGCGCTGGTTTCAGGAAGGGAGCACGCTATACGTCCGCCTGAATCAGCAGACATCCCACGCTTCGGTCGACTTTTTTGAAATGCCGGTCCCGGTACGCTTCCTGATCAGTGGCGGTATTGACACCACCATCGTCTTTGACCATACTTTTGATGGGCAGCAATTTGCGATTGAGATGCCCGGGAATGTAGGGATCGTCTACTTTGACCCCGAGAAACGTATTGTCAGCCGCAATAATAATGTGACTAAAGGGCAGTTTACGAGTACTGAAGAGGCCCTATTGGAAGCGGTTCAGGTATTCCCGAATCCGGTACAGGACATGCTGAATATAAGCCTCCCCGCTGGGACAACCCTTGAACAGGCCCGCCTCTACCACGCTAACGGCCAATTGCTAGCGCAGTGGGCGGGGCACGTCCGGCAAGTGGATGTAGGGCAGTGGCCCAATGGTGCTTACACGGTGGAGTTGCAGACGAATTATGGTGTTGTCCGGAGGTTGGTGGTGAAGCAGTAGAGATAATCCTGTTGTTCAGCTAACCTGAAAAGTTTACCTGGTCAGCTCTGTGTTCTTTTCAGGTTTCGCCCTGCAATATCATACGACTTGATGAGCTGGGGGGCTTTGGTGTAGAAAAACAGCACTTTTCTACCTAAATGCTCCCGACGCATCAAGTCTATAGGGCATGATGTAACGTGTAAGAACAGGGTCGCCCGCGAAAGCCTAACATTGTATTTCTCCGCCCAATTCCGTATCTTACTGATTATTCACTAACCGCTAAAAAACGGACCTCATGTTTACACACACACACACACGATGCGCTGTCGATTAAGCATTATTTATTTGTAACTATTTAGGTCAATTTGCAAAATAGCGAGAAAATAGCGAACTAGCACAGGTGAACAAAGACGAGATCATAGCGCAACAGGCTGAGCAAATAGCGAAGCTGGAATCACTGCTGGCCGCAGCGCTGGCTCGTATTGC
>NZ_JAVJSK010000028.1:0-2369 GCF_040219495.1 Phaeodactylibacter sp.
CATCAGTCTGTATAACCAGCCCATCACGGCCAGCTTCATCCAGCTATCAATGAAAACCGTAAGCTGCCAGCAGGTCATTGACTGGCAAAATGAAAACATCTGCCATAACCATTACGGACTACGAAAACAAATGGATAGGGAACTAAAAAGCGGTACATCAGATGGTTAGCAAACCGAACACCCTAGCTTTTGACTGCTGTGGAACCGCTCCTCCCTGATCTTGTTGCACCATGCCCTCTACCTCGAAATCCGGTGCAATAGGTAAATGAAATTGTGCGCCGGCAATAGTCCCCAACAAAGCCCGGCTATACGTATAAGTAGCAGAGAGGGTATCTTCTGCCAGAAGCTGGAGGAAGGCCTCGTCTCCGTCCGAAAGTGTGTAATCTATGGGGTTGGAACGGTAGGCTACTTCCAGTTCCAACAAGTCAGCAACAATAGACTGACCATCCGTCTCTGTGGGCAATGCCTGTACGTGAGCATCTGCTGCTTCGTAACCTGTTATACCGGAGGCGCTCCAATAGCTAAACATAAGCAATAGCATTGTCAGAAAAAGCCCGCGGGGGGGGGGGGGGTAAAAAAGCGTAAAGATTCATGTTAAAATAGTTTATTAAGGTAAAATAATAGGTTGAGCGGTTGTTTTTTGAGCTTATTGTTTCGTGAAGGGCTGAGCACGATTCTTTGTGTTTATGATAAAGGTACATAAATCACAGTGGTGTTTCTAGGAATGGACCGTGTGAATTTTGCCCACCTTATGTTTTGTCATGCTGCCGACAATGTTAACTGTGGGTTAAGCTGGGGTTGGTTTAAACCAGCCTTCATAAATTAGGATCCCTAATGCAGTACAAGAGCTATATCTCTCCAAATTTTCCCTATCTTCCCTTCAAAAATGCTCGATCAGCCCAGCCCAATCCGTGAAGGGGAAGCCCTCGATCAGGAAGCCCTCCAAACCTACCTGCGGCAGCACTGGGATGGCTTCAGGGAAATAGAAGGCATCCAACAATTCCCCGGTGGCTATTCCAACCTGACTTACCTGCTCCAAACCAATGCAGGGGAAGCCGTGCTCCGCCGGCCGCCCTTTGGCGCCAACATCAAGAGCGCCCACGATATGGGGCGGGAGTACCGGGTATTGTCCAAACTCAAACCGGTACTGAAAACCATTCCACAGCCCATCGTCTACTGCGAAGACGAGGCGGTCATCGGCGCGCCCTTTTACCTGATGGAGCGGGTGGAAGGCATCATCCTAAGGGGCAATTTAGCCAAACAACTGCAATGGGCGCCTGAACAGATGCGGCAAGTCTCGGAATCGGCAGTAGATACCCTGGCGGCCCTTCACCAAATTGATATTGAAGCGACCGGGCTCATCGAGCTGGGCAAGCCCGAGGGCTACGTCGGCCGGCAGGTAGAAGGGTGGATCAGGCGGTATTACAAAGCCGAAACGGACAAGGTGCCCGCTATGGACGAGCTGGCTCAATGGATGCAGAAAAATAAGCCTGCAGATGGCCCCGCCGGGCTGATCCACAACGACTTCAAATACGACAACCTGGTGCTCGGCCCGGACCCACCCCATAACATCCGCGCCATCCTCGACTGGGAAATGGCTACGGTGGGCGACCCGCTGATGGACCTGGGCACCACCCTCGCTTACTGGACCGAGCCGAAAGAAGCCCGCCTCATGCCCCTGGCTGCCGCCAACCTCACCTGGCTGCCCGGCAACCTCAATCGGCAGGAGGTGCTGGACCGCTACGCGCAGCAGCGGGAAATAACGATTACCAACCCGGTTTTCTACTACGTCTTTGGCGCCTTCAAGATCGGAGTGATTGTGCAGCAGATTTATTACCGGTACAAAAAGGGGCACACGCAAGACCCGCGCTTTGCGAATTTACTGCAGGCGGTGCGGTATTTTGGGCAGCGGGGGCGGGTGGCGTTAATGGCGGATCAGGTATCCGGGCAGGGTTAAACTACTTGAAGGAAGAAATTCCTATTTCAGATACCCTTTTCCTTGTAGTTATGACTATTGAACAACCAAACGCTTCACTTCCTGATTCGCTCCATCCCTGGTAATTGCCTGCACCCAGTATATGCCGGGTGTAAGCGGCTCTAAATTAATCGCAAAAGGTCCGCTGCCCCCAGCTATTTTTTGAGAGAGGGCTAACCGCCCGGTCCCATCAAAGAACCTCAATAACGCAGGCTCGCCTGCAGGGAGCTCAACGTAAACTTTTTGATCAGCAGGGTTCGGAAAAAGCCTCCATGGTATAGTTGAGCTATCGTTCAGCCCACTCGCCAATTCTACCTCAAAGCTGAAGTTGGCCAAACAACCATTTGCATCCGTAACAGAAAGGCTGTAAAACCCGGGCTCAAGCGATAACAAA
>NZ_JAVJSK010000029.1:0-13749 GCF_040219495.1 Phaeodactylibacter sp.
TTCGGGCTGCTCTTGCCAAATTTTGTCCTGCTCTTCGTTGTTCTTCGGTCACTTAGCTAAGGCTATGTTCCCTCATCACGCCTTGATCAGAACAAAATTTGGCTGCGTTCGCTCCAAAAGCAAAACCCCAACAAGCTCTAAGTTAAATGTTGGTTGCATTCGTTGCGGAAAGATAGTGTTAATAAAACAACAAGCTGCCATTTCCGCGAGTGGAAATTTAAGAAAACAGCCTGGATTTATGGAATTATTGATTGGAATTAACGTAGAAGCGTAATTTTCTTCTGCACTTTGGGGGCTAGTGTTTTGTAAAGTATGAAAAGCGAAGTAAGGTGTCAGCAGGTTTTTGTCCAGATCAAGGCGGCGGTTCGCGATTATAGCCGTAGCTACATGAGCGGTTCGCTAACGCAGAGCTGGGCAAAAAGATGCCACAGATTACTCGTTGTTTCATACTTGACAAAGCACTAGCTTCTTGCTTCTTCTCTGTCCAGCGTTTTGGTAAAGCGGCGGGGCGTGCGAATAGATACGTCCACCGCCTCCCCGGTCACCGGGTGCTTAAAAGAGAGCTGAAAGGCGCAAAGGAAGAGGCCCTTGCCCAGTATAGTATCTGATCCTGAGGCGTACTGCTTATCCCCTACGATCAAGTGGTCGGCTTGCTGCAGGTGTATACGCAGTTGGTGGGTCCTTCCGGTGACGGGCCTGAGCTCCACCAGGGAGAGGTGCCCGTAAACAAGGGAGGGCACTGTCCGTAGCGTACGAAAATTCGTGATAGCGGTTTTGCCTTCGATTGGGCTGTCAAAGCTGCCCTCCTTAGGTGTTTGCCCGTGTACTACAGCTTGATAGGCCTTTTTGACAGCATTGTCTTCAAAAGCACGGCTCATATCCATGAGTGCACTTTTGGTCTTGGCCAATAGCACCAGCCCCTTGGTAGGCAAATCAATGCGGTGTACGGCAACCGGGCGGGGCAGGGCATCGGGCAGGGGCGGTGGCGGCACTTTACCCGCCAGGGCGTTCTCTACAGTTTGTATACGGTCGCCATTGGTGGCGATGCCCCCGGGCTTATTAATGATGATAAGGTGGTCATCTTCCCATACTACCGGCAGTTCCTGATCAAATTTCCGGGCCTTGGGCAAGCCCGCGCCTTTAAGCTGAAGCTGATCTCCTTTCTTTAGTACAGTGTGAGGTTGGGCCGGCTGGCCATTGATGAGCAGGCGTCCATCGGCTATGGCTTTCTTTACCGCTGTCTGGCTGCCCAGCAAAGGAAAGGCCTCCCGGCAGTAGTCCGTCAGTGATGTGCCGGGCGTGATGCTCCGGACCCGGTGCTTTTGTTGGCGTTTGGGCATGGTACTTAGCTTTCCTGCAAAGGAACAGGGTTTGGGGCAGATTGCCAAATGCAGCGGCTGCGGCCAGGAAAAACCATAATACTAAATCCCACAGGCGAAGGCAGGAATCCCAAAAAACATCTCGCTGCCCCCTAACCCCCAAGCTCCTTCGCTGTAGCTTCAGCGCTCGGAGAGAGCGGGAACCACCGCCCGCAGAAAACCGAAGCACTCGCAAAGACCTACCCAAACACCAGAAAACCAAAGCACCATAAAACCAGACCCCAGGGTACAGCCAAGCCAAAACCACAACACCCACCGCCCAACGTAGCCTTGGGGAAGGCGGAAACACCACAACACCAGGAAACCAAAATACCACACCTCTAACATTGCGACCAACCCCTGCAAAAACTCAGCCTTTACAGCCACATTGCTACCATTCAGAACACCAGGGCTACCATTCAGAACATTTTGGATGTTTTTTTAGGGCCGCTGGTCACTTTGATGCTATCTTTCGCGCATACTCCCCCCTTTCTCATGCTGCTTTCAGTTGGTTCCCCAACTGGCAGTTGTTCTTTTGTCTTTTGGCAGGTATTGGTGCCAAGAACCTTCATCTTAAAACAAGTGAATATCATGACCTCTTTACGTTTACAACTTTCTCTGCTGTTTTTGTTTCCGGTGGCGCTGCTGCTGGGCAATACGATATCAGCTTCCGCTGATGATGCCGTTCTGAAAAACGGCTATACCGATCCGCCCCTGACGGACTTCTTGAACCCGGATGGAAGCTTGAATGTCACGCCAGGCTTTTCCGGGCAGATAGACATCGCTGGCTATCACATTCAGCTGGATGAATGCGCCGGCCCGGTGGCAGTTCCGGATGGGATGGCTTCTGCAACGGGTACCTGGAGTGCTCTGGGGTCTGGGTTGAATAATAAGGTAAACACGATCGCCGTAGCCGCTAACGGCGACCTCTATGTCGGAGGGGCCTTCACCGAGGCCGGAGGGATTTCCGCTGATCGTATTGCCAAATGGGACGGCACCAACTGGAGCGCGCTCGGTAGCGGATTGAATAGCGAATGTCGTACTATAGCAATAGCTCCAAACGGAGATGTCTATGCAGGCGGTATCTTTTCTACCGCAGGCGGTGTAACGGTGGACGACATTGCGGTATGGGATGGTACAAATTGGAGCGCTGTGGGCAGTGGCTCTTCTGTCTTTTCGTGTTTGGCTTTGGCTTTTGCTTCGGACGGCACCCTTTACGCCGGGGGCTCCTGGGTAAATATCGGGGGCGTACGCTCCTTCTCGATTGCCAGTTGGGATGGCACAGACTGGAGTGCCCTGGGTGCGGGCCTGGCTAACTCCTCCGGAACAATAGGCTTTTGCCTTGACATCGCTATTGCTCCGGATGGCAGTGTATACGCGGCAGGCGAATTTGCCACAGCAGGCGGGACACCGGCTCTAAATATCGCCAAATGGGATGGCACGAGCTGGAGCGCCCTGGGGGCAGGTACAAATGCCAGGGTAAACGCCATAGATTTTGCCAGTGATGGCACCCTCTATGCTACAGGCGATTTTACCGAAGCAGGCGGCAGCCCGGCCGGGGCAATCGCCAAATGGGATGGCACCAACTGGAGTCCTCTGGGCAGCGGGCTAGGGTTTACAGGTTTTGACTTCGGTTTCGGCATTAAAGCCGCTTCAGATGGGAATGTGTATGTGACCGGGCAATTCAGCCTCACAGCTGGGGGGTTCACCAGCGATAGGAACATCGCGAAATGGGACGGTACGAGCTGGAGCGGCGTAGGCACCGGGCTCAGTTCATCTACCAATGATGTAGTGGAAAGCCCTTCCGGTGATATTTATGTCGGGGGCAGCTTTGGCGCTGATAACGACTTTCCCTTTGTAACCCTCAACAACATTGCCCGCTTGATCCCACCCGTCCCCTGCGATATAGCAATCACCTCCGTGGATAAAACGGATGAAACCTGCCCGGGAGAGGACGATGGCAGCATTACGATCAATGCTTCCTGCAACTCCTGCGCCAGCATTCTGTACTCCATCGACGGCGGAACTACCACACAGACTTCTCCCACTTTCTCCGGGCTCACGCCGGGCACTTATCAGCCCTACGTGGAGGATAGTGGCGATGATACCTGTACTGATGCGGCAGCGGGTGAGACCATCGCTGACGGAATAGATAGCGAAGCTCCATCCATCTCCTGCCCGGGAACGATAACAACAGCTGTTTTGGGTCAAAACTGCCAGAAGACCCTTTCTGATTACACCCCTTTCGTTAACGCTTCTGACAATTGTGATACAGAGCTGACGCTTTCGCAGTCCCCAGCAGCCGGCACGATCATTACCGGCGAGCAAGACCTGGTTGTTACTGTAACGGCTACGGATAATGCCAACCTTATGAACAGCTGTACCTATACCGTCCCGCTCCGGGATATAACATTTCCGGAAATTGACTGCCCTGAGAACGTTATTGTACAAGCCACGGCCGCCACTTGCACGCCAATCGTCAATGATATTGAAGCTACGGCTTCTGACAACTGTACCGTTAATCCGGATATTTCTTACACGACCACTGGCGCAACGGTGACTAGTGGCAGCGGGTCTGCGATGCTTAGTGGCACCAGTTTTTCCGTAGGCGGAACCATCGTGACCTACACCGCAACAGACGATGCCATGCAGCCTAATGAGGCGAATTGCTCCTTTATCATTACTGTACAAGACAATACGGACTGCGGCTGTGGCAACCCCCAGCCCGGCGATAGCTGCGATGATGGCGACTCCGAGACTGATAATGATGTAATACAGGACGATTGTAGCTGTGCCGGCACTTCCTGCGATATTGCCCTCCTAAGCGTAAACGAAACAGATGAGACCTGCCCTGAAGAAGGCGATGGCACCATAACTATCAATGCTTCCTGCACCTCCTGCGATGGCATCCTATATTCCATTGACGGCGGAGCGACTACGCAGACGTCCCCCACTTTCACCGGGCTTATGCCGGGCAATTATCAGCCCTATGTGGTGGATAGTGGTGATCCGGCCTGTAGCGATGAAGCAGCAGAAGTGATGATTAATGACGGAGTGGATACAGAACCCCCTTCTTTCTCTTGCCCACCGAGTGTATCTGTCAATGTTGACGCTGGTACTTGTGGTGCAGTCGTTGATTATAGTGTCTCTGTTTCCGATAATTGTTCCATTGTAACCAACTCGGGTAGCGGAGGCGGAGCGGACGTACTCTTGCTTTACGATCAAAATACCAGCAATACGACAAGTCTGAAGAATGCGATTGAAGCAGGAGGGCATACCGTCACCTTGGCTTTTGCTGGAGGTTTCAACGGGACTAACCCTTCTTTAGCTTCTTTCGATGCCGTAATCCATCTGGAAGGGCTCCCGTATGGAAATATGCCGGTAGCGGGCCGTACTGCTCTGGCGGATTTTGCGGTCAACCAAGGCGGCGTATATATCGGGACCGAGTTTATTGGGTTTAACGTTGATTTTGTTAATTCCTACCTTGAGATGAAGGATTTGATACTCTTAGAAGTGAGTTGCGACAACGGTTGCGGCAGTAGCGCAGTCGAATACTCAACAGTTGCTGGTCAAGAGAATCACCCTGTCCTTGCTAACGTGCCAGGCAGCTTTACCTTACCGAGCAGTTACCACTACACGGCGCAACTCAGAACCTTTAACAGTAATCCGGCAATTGCTCTGATGGAGAACGCTAGCCTAGGTGTTACGGCTGCTTATCGGGAATTCCCAGGTGGCGGCAAAGCAGTGCATTTTGGGCATTCCGCTCACTACACTGCCGGTGGCGCAGTTTTGTCTGACCCAAATGCCCAGTTGCTCTTTTTGAATGCGGTTAATTTAGCAGCAACCGGGTCCGGCTTCGAACAAAATTCCGGATTAAGCTCCGGCGAAGTTTTTCCCGTTGGCGTTACTACGAACAGCTTTACCGCAACGGATGTGGCGGGTAACGTCGCTGCCTGCTCTTTTACCGTCACCGTTACCGATAACGAAGCCCCTACCGCCATCTGCCCAACCATTTCCGATGTAATGATTACGGAAAACCGCACCGCCACCCTCCCGGCCAACATCGGCCAGGGCTTGTCTACGGACAACTGCGGCACGCCAACTGAAAGCAGCCCGATGCTGTCCTTCGACTGCGATGACCTCGGCCCGCAGACCGTCACCCTCACTGCAGATGATGGCAATGGCAATACGGACTCCGAACACTGCAGCTTTATGGTGGTGCTGCCCGACGGCCTGCCCAACGGCTGGACCGCCTCCGATATCGGCACCCAAAACAGCGACTACAGCTTCGACCCCTGTGTGGCAGGGCCAACCGACTACAACATCAGCACCGATGGCTACCATCTCCTCCCCAACACCTCGGATAACATGGCCTTTGCTTCCCTGCCCCTCTGCGGCAACGGCGGCATACAAGCCCGCATCGAAGACGTGGAGGGCGGCTACGCCGGCCTGATGATCCGCGAAAGCAGCGCACCGGGCGCCAAGATGACCGCCATTTACAGCAACCTGACCAACCTACTGCGCCGGGAGACCCGCTATACGACGAATGGAGCCCGCAGCTCCGGCTTGATCAATGCTGCCTTCCCCACTATGCTGCGCCTGGTCCGTCAGGGCGACTGGATCCGCGGATTCTACAAGAACAGCAGCCAATGGGTGCTTTTCCATCAGGTCTACCTGCCCATGGACGAGTGCGTGGAAATGGGGCTGGCCGTCTTCTCCACCGATCCCTTCGGTACAGCAACGGCGACCTTTGACAAGGTCAACTTCATGTCTGGCATGAACCTGTCGGCTCCAAACACCGGCCCGATTGCGGACGCCCTTGCCGATGTACAACGCGCACGCATAGCGCCTAACCCGACCTCCGGCGCTTTCACCCTCGACTTCGAGCGGCCCCTGGAGATCGCAGCAACGGCTGTACTGCGCAATGAGCTCGGACAGGCCCTGCAGCAGCTGCAGCTCCCTGCCGGCGCGGTCAACCACAACTTCGACGGCTCCAACCTGCCCCGCGGGCTGTACTTTCTCGAAGTGCGCGACGCGCAGGGCTACCGGGAGGTGCTGAAGGTGGTGCGGCAGTAAATGACTGCCCGCCAGGCTAAACCCTGGTAAATATTTAAGCCCCGTCAGAGGTCATTGGACGATCTGACGGGGCTTGTTTTTCGTTGCTGCTCCGGCATGCCAAAGCCAGGAAGACCATAATACCCTCCGTCCGACGTAGCTTTAGCGAAGTCGGATCAGTCCGCTATAACCAAAACACCAAAAAACCACGACATCCCGCCCCTGACACCCCCATTGCTACCATTCAGAACACCAGGGCTACCATTCAGAACATTATGGATGTTTTTTTAGTCCAATAGGTCGCCTTAGTGCTATCTTCAACGAATGTCCCCCCCTATCATAATTTATTTTTTTCACTAACTATTACCTTTCCCGGTTCTAAACACCAGGGAAATAACATCAAGACTTTCACTATAATGAGGAACACAATTACTATTACAGCATTTTTGCTATTTTTCGTGCTCAATGCTTTTGGACAAAGCATTCATACTAGCGGTGCATACGTCGAATTCAAAAAATCAAAAGTAAAGAAAACCGCAGAGGAAGATTTTCCTACTCGAAGCAGCTCAGGCTGTACAGACTATATATTCAACCAGAATGTTGGACTAGATGGTGTTTTTGGTGGTTTTGTTACAGAAAATATTTCGAAATATCCAAATGGGGATATATACAAAGGATACGATGATTTTACCCTTACATCAAATGCTACTATCGGAACAGTACTTATTAATGTTTTGGACTACACCTTTAACTGCACTTCGCCAGCCTATCAGGTTTCCGTTCTGGCTGATAACAACGGAGCCCCCGGAGCAGTAATAGCCACCCAGTCGGTACCAGTAGGAGGTGCCCCCATGACTTGGGAGGGAGTTGCCGAGCAGTGGTCAGGAATTTTTATAAAGATTGTTCACATCCCGATTGATCCACTTGATCTTACTCCCGGAACGTATTGGTTAGAAGTCAATGCCACTGCTCCAACTGCTGATCTTTTTTCCCAGACAACCCTCTGGTGTCCTCAAACTATAGTTGGAAATAATAATGGATTTAGTACAAAACAGGTCCCTGATGGTCCGGTAACTACGCAGAAAAATAGATTAAATTTTGCCTTTGCGATCTGTGGCCCAGGTAGTATGCCATTATCGGCCTGCGCTCCTCCTCCTCCGGCGATAGAAGCCGAATGCGAAAATACTAGCGTAAGCTTACAGTCCGGCGGTACCGCCAGTATCACTGCCAGCGATGTAGATGGTGGCTCCTCCGGCTTTACCAATATCAGCGTAAGCCCTTCTACTTTCGACTGCACCAATTTGGGTGACAATGTGGTTACGCTCACGGTAGATGACGGCAATGGCAACAGCGACAACTGCACGGCCACCGTCACCGTAGTCCTGCCCGACGGCCTGCCTAACGGCTGGACGGCCTCCGATATTGGCACCCAAAACAGCGACTACAGCTTCGACCCCTGTGTACCGGGCCCTACCGACTACGACATTAGCACCGATGGCTACCACCTCCTCCCCAATACCTCCGATAACTTGGCTTTCGCTGCCCTGCCCCTCTGCGGCAATGGCGGCATACAAGCCCGCATCGAAGACGTGGAGGGCGGCTACGCCGGCCTGATGATCCGCGAAAGCAGCGCACCGGGCGCTAAGATGACCGCCATCTATAGCAACCTGACCAACCTGCTGCGCCGCGAGACCCGCTACACGACGAATGGGACCCGTAGCTCCGGCTTGATCAATACTGCCTTCCCCACTATGCTGCGCCTGGTACGGCAGGGCGACTGGATCCGCGGATTCTACAAAAACAGCAGCCAATGGATACAGTTCCATCAGGTGTACCTGCCCATGAACGGGTGCGTGGAAATGGGGCTGGCGGTCTTCTCCACCGACCCCTCTGGTACGGCAACGGCTACCTTTACAAATGTCAATTCTATGTCCAACCTCATAACCCCCGGCCCCGGCGGCAACAGCAGCCCTGCCGCTCTGTCTAATTTCCAGCAGGCACGGGTATCGCCCAACCCGACCTCCGGCGCCTTTACCCTCGACTTCGAGCGGCCCCTGGAGATCGCAGCAACGGCTGTACTGCGCAATGAGCTCGGACAGGCCCTGCAGCAGCTGCAGCTCCCTGCCGGTGCGGTCAACCACAACTTTGACGGCTCCAACCTGCCCCGCGGGCTGTACTTCCTCGAAGTACGCGACGCGCAGGGCTACCGGGAGGTGCTGAAGGTGGTGCGGCAGTAAATTAACCGCCCGCCAGGCTCAACCCTGGTAAATATTTAAGCCCCGTCAGAGGTCATTGGACGATCTGACGGGGCTTGTTTTTCGTTGCTGCTCCAGCATGCCAAAGCCACTATGCTCCAGCAGAAAAAAGTTATCTCCCCTGCCAAAGCCAACATAACACCCACCGTCCGACGTAGCTTTAGCGAAGTCGGTCCTCCGTCCGACGTAGCTTCACGCGAAGTCGGATCCGTCCCCTATAGCCACAACACCAGAAAACCAGAATACCAAAGCACCAAAAAACCAGAGCACCCTCCGCCCGCCGTAGCTTCACGCGAAGGCGGAAAACCAGAATACCAAAAAACCTGCCTCGCCCCAATTCTACCCCTTCGTCTGCACCTTCACCTCATTGGAGTCATCGATACCGCTCAGGACCTCCACTTTGATACCATCAGAAAGGCCAAGCTTGACCTCGCGCTTCTCAAAGGAGCGGTCGCCAGTCTTGATTTCCACGTAAGTGGTATCGCTTTCGTAAAGGATATCGCGCTCCTGTATGGCCAGCACTTGCTTGCGGCGGTCGAGTATAATATCAGCATTGGCGCTGTAGCCTGCGCGGAGGAAGATATCGTCTGTGGGTTTGACCGCGGCACGGACCTCGAATTTCACGGTGCCCTCCTCGTCCTCGCCTTTGGGCGAAATAAACTCCAGCGTTGCCTCAAAAGAATGATTGCTAATGGCGCCAACGGTAAGCAGCAGCGGCATGCCCTCTTTCAGCTTGCCTACGTCAGACTCGTCTACCTTGCCTTCGAAGATCAGGGCATTCATGTCGGCGACGATGGCGATGCTCGTGCCTTCATTGAAGTTGTTGCGCTCAATGACGGAAGTGCCTTCCTCCACCGGGATGTCCAGCACCATGCCATCGAGGGTAGAGGTGACGATGTTGGCTACCTGCCGGGAATTGGAGCTGGCCCCTTCGCGCAACAGTTGGAGGTTGTTGATGGCCGCTTGCAGTTCCTGCTCGCGGATGTCCACTTCAGTCTCGAACTGCTTCACACTGTTTTGGGCTACCACTTTGGCATTTTCAAAAGCCGCACGGGCTAGCTCGAGGTCGAGCCTGAAGCGGTTGTAGTCTTGCTCTGAGATCACCCCTTCTTCAAACAAGCCACCCTGCCGGGCTTCCTCTTGTTTGGCATTTTCAAAGCTGGCCCGGGCTTCTTCAATATCCAGTTGCTGTTTGTTCAGATTGCGCTGCCGCGCCAGTTCGCGCTCTGCTTCCTGCAGGCGCAGCCGGGCCAGGTCTACATTAGATTTGGCGGTGTTGATGTTGACCTCGCTGGGCACCAGTTTGATGCGGGCCAGTTTCTGCCCTTTGGTCACGAGTTGGCCTTCTTCGACGTAGATTTCATCGACCACACCGGAGACCTGCGGCTTGACCATGACCTCCTTGCGGGGCCGGATCGCGCCGGTCGCCACCGTTTTCTTAATAATGTCCGTTTTTTCAGGATGGACCACCTCGTAATTCTCTGCTTCTTTGGTATTGCGCTGGTAGAAGTAGATGCCCAGACCAATGGTGGCAACCACCAAAAAGGCACCGAAACCAATTAGACAACCTCTATTCATGATAATGACTGTTTTTTATGGGTGACTTCGTTATTCATCTTTTAGTGCGACAACCGGGTTGACCCGTGCCGCGTGCCGGGCGGGGATGGCCCCGGCAATAACCCCGGAAAGCGTCAGCAGGATGACTGCCCCAACGCCAACCGCAAGGCTGATTTCCGGATTGTGAAAATTGTCGAGCTCTACACCATTGGCGCGCATGAATGAACTGATGCCCCAAATAAGGAAGGTGCCGATGATCAGCCCCAGGTAGCCCGAAGTAGCGGTGATGAGGACGGACTCTGCCAGTACCATACGAATGATACTTGATGGGGGAGCCCCAAGAGCTTTACGTACCCCGATTTCCTTGGTCCGCTCTTTTACGGTAATGAGCATGATGTTGCCCACGCCTACGATACCCGCCAGGAGCGTGCCGATCCCCACGAACCACAAGAAGGCGTTTATGCCCCCAAACAGGTTGGAGATGCTCAAAAATTCATTTTCCAGGTTGAAGGAGCCAACGCCCCGGGGGTCGTCCGGGTGTATGTGGTGCCGCTGCTTCAGCAGTGCCTTTACCTGCGGCTCTACCTGGCTAACCAGCACATTGGGCTGTGCCGAACAAACGAAGTAGTCAATGCGCTCGCCCGTACCAAAAGTGCGGTACATGGCCGTCAGCGGAATGACGATGGACTCCATATCGCTTTCCGTCCAGGGCTTTACCTGCTGAGGGCCAAAAGTGCCGACTACCTGAAACTCAACCCCCCGCACCCGGATATATTTCCCAATGGGTTCTTCCGGCCCAAAGAGCAGCTCGGCGGTGCGCTGCCCGACCACGGCAACTTTGCGCGCCTCTTCAATATCTCTGTCGTTGATGTAGCGGCCGGAATGTAACTTCAGCGCCTCTATTTTGATCATATTATTCAACTCGCCCCGGATTTCCCGGTTTTCGCCAATCTCATTGTAGTACACCGGAACGCTGTTTATAGACAGGCGGGGGGCGATGTACTGTACATCCTTCAGGTTGTTCTGAATGGCTTCAATATCTTCCAGCCGAAAAGTAGGGTACCGGCCCGGCTGAAAGCCCTGGTAAGGCATTGTGGAAGACTCCGGCCAGACGTACATGATGTTTTTGGCCCGTTCTCCAAAGCCCCGGAATACGCCATTTTCCAGGCCTTTGCCCATGCCAAGGACAAAGACCAGCATGAAGATACCCCAGAATACGCCCAGCGCGGTAAGGCCGGTGCGGAGCTTGTGTTTTTTTAGGGTGGCAAGGATTTCCTGCCAACTGTCGCGGTCTAGTAGCATAATCGTTAACTTCTCATGGCTTCAACAGGATTAATACGGGCAGCCTGACGGGCGGGCATCCACCCGGCAAGGGCACCGGCAATGACCAGCACCAGCGTAGCTGCAAAGCCCATACTCAAATCGACCTGCGGGCTACGGAAGTAATTGACCTCCAGGGACTCCATCAGGCTGATCACGCCCACCCCTGCCAGCAGGCCGAGGTACCCGGCAACTGCCGTGATGAGAATAGCCTCCTGCAGGATCATTGATACAATGGAGTAGGGTGTGGCCCCCAGCGCCTTGCGCACCCCGATTTCCCGGGTCCGGTCTTTGACGACAATCAGCATGATGTTGCTAATGCCAATGACGCCGGCAATAATACTGCCCAGCCCCACAAACCAAACGAAGACCTTAATGGCAGCAAACAGGTTGGTAAACTTCTGGTACTCCTCCGCTGCGCTAAAGACCGATACCGCTTGCCGGTCTTCCATACTGAAGTCGTGGCTGACAGCAAAAGCGGCATGTACTTTATTTTCGAGTTGCTTGGTCTGCTCCAGGTTCAGGTCCTTGGTGGTCAGCATAAGCTGATGAAGGCGGTTGGTGCCTGCATAGACCTTTTGTGCGGTCGTGACCGGAAGGTAGATGATCCGCATTTCGTTCTCGCCGCCGGTGTCGCTGTAAGTACCAACTACGGTGTACACGATCCCTCCGATTTCAATCTCCTTGCCAATGGCATCCTCTTCTCCAAAAAGATCCTGCTTTACAATCTTACCGATCACCGCAACTTTGCGGATCTCTTTCAAGTCGCGCTCGCTGATGTAGCGGCCTGCATCAATGAGGGTATTTTCCAGGTAGCGGTGGTCCGGGTGGACCGCGCGGGTACTGAAGGAAAGGCGCTTGTCTTTGTAGATCGTCATTTGGTTGCCTGACAAGTAGTAGCGCCCGGTAAGGTATTCGATGTCATCAAACTGCTCACGCAGCATGTCGTAGTCCTCATTGGTGAATTCAATTTGACGGCCCTTGGGCAGCCCGCGGTAAGGCATGGAAGTGGTGCCGTTGCGGATCCACATGCTGTTGATGGCATCGTCCCGGAATTCATACTCCACACCGTTTTTAAGGCCGTCCCCTGCACCGAGCAGAATGATGAGCATGAAAATGCCCCAAAAGACGCCCAGGGCAGTAAGGATCGTCCGCAAGGGGTGGCGCTGAATAGAATTGAAAATTTCTCTCCACTTATCGAAATCAATCATGGCCAGCTGTTTTTGGAGAAGCAGAAACAGGGCTTCCGTTGGACTCAATAAGACCGTCGCGCAACCGGATAATTTGTTTAGTCATAGCGGCGATGTCATTCTCGTGGGTGACAATGAGCACGGTCATCCCTTCCCTATTTACCTTTTTAAACAGTTCCATGACCTCATAGGAAGTCTTGGAATCGAGTGCGCCGGTAGGCTCGTCAGCCAGAATAACTTTGGGCTGTGTGATCAGCGCCCGGGCAATAGCGACCCGTTGCTGCTGCCCGCCGGACAACTGAGTGGGCAAGTGGTCAGACCAGTCGGCCAGGCCTACCATGTCCAGGTATTCCACTGCGCGTTTATGGCGTTCGTGGCGTTCTACTTTTTGGTAATAAAGCGGTAGGGCAACGTTCTCCGCAGCCGTTTTGAAAGGCAGCAGGTTGAACGACTGAAAAACGAACCCGATAAATTTATTGCGGTATTGCGCGGCTTCGGTTTGTGAAAGCCCCTGTATAAGGGTGCCATCCAGCCGGTATTCGCCTTCGTCGTACTCGTCTAAAATCCCCAGAATGTTGAGGAGCGTCGATTTGCCAGACCCGGATGAGCCCATGATAGAGGCGAAAGCACCTTCCTTGAGGTGCAGGTCAATGCCTTTGAGGACTTCCATCCGGTTGTACCCGGTTTGGTAGGATTTGCGGATATTTTTAAGTTGTATCATATGCAGTCGGGTTGCGTTAAGAGCTGTCTGACCAGCCTTTCAAGCAGCCGGTAAGTTTTTCATTTTATGGCAGAGAGGCATTTCTTTTGGACTAAAGCCCTCTAATTTTAGATATAGAGCATGCATATTCGCTGCGTTTTATAATTAGAGCGTGTTGGGACTTTTGTCTTCTAGTCGAAAACTAACAATTTTTTGGTTAGACGAGGCACGAAAACCGGAGTTTAGCCTTAGCTAAATAGCCTGTCCCGCAGTTTGCGGGAAGGGTTTCCGGGACGAAGTATAAGCAAAAAAGT